>NZ_SELO01000040.1 GCF_004146235.1 Tropicimonas sp. IMCC6043
GCTCGGCAACCTCTATCTGGTTCGACGGCGGCTGATGGCATGAGGACGAGTCCGTCCAAAGTGGCCTGCGACGCCACGCAGACGGCCCCGAAACCGCCAATCCTGGGACCTTCGGACGGGCCGCGGCGCCCCAGAACATTCAGCCGGACTTCTCGGCGAAGCCGAACGTGTTGATCAGATGTTCCTATAGTAAGCCAATCACAACGTCCTCTTACTGGAAGATGTCAAACCACCTGACCTATGACCGACTCAGATTGCTGACGGACACTAAGGTGGCCGGTGGGAAAGCTGATCTGGATAGCATCGCCAGTGCCATCCACAAATACGTAAATCAGCATGCGCTGAATATGCTCACGAACGTCACCTACAGTCAGGGGGGCGACGGCGGGCAACTCTGGGGCCTATTGCCGGGGGGAAGGACGAAGGGACAATGCGCGGAATTCTCCTATCTGATGGAGATGATGAACCGGCTCCTCGGAATTCCGGCATTGCAGAAACATATTCGCGCCGCGTCCACAGTGCAGGGGATCGAGAAACAACTGAGCTATGAAGGTCATACGCAATCAGGCGATGCGCGGTTCGAGACCCGCAGCTGTGCGCACCACGGAAAGGAACATCTGATGATGACCTTCGGATACACCCGGACCAGCGAAGCTCAGAAGGCCGAGGGATGGTATCGGTATGCGATCAATGAAGGTGAGGGCACCTGCGAGGTCAACGGAAAGCTATATGCCGGTGCGCTCGACACGGTCGGCGAAACCTCTGGAGGCAGGACCCCAGCACACAATATACTTCTGGCCTGTGAAAAGAATTATGCGCCCAACTATGCGCGCAGCAAGGCGACGGGGTTCACCAAGTTCGATCGCGACCGTTTTATGATCTGGGTGACGGCGACCGATTCCCAAGGGAACTACGGGGTCTGCGAGATTGATGAGGCCGACCAGATTAAGGCTGCCAAGGCAAAAGGTATCGTATTGGGGACGTCGCAGACGCCGCCTTTCCCTCCCGTCCCTCGGTGACGAATGCGCTCCGGCTCAGCAACGCGGCGTAGGATTTACGCGGGAACCAGGGTGGATTTGCCCGCATGACATGAGCTGACGAAACGGTCCGCAATGGGGAAACACTGAGTGCGTCCGCAGTCTGCAATCGATCGGCATCTGGAGGCCAACGTCATCCGACGAAGGCCATTGTCGGCGGCGTCGGACGGCTCTGTTGCACAAATCAGGGTGTGAACGGACGTCCCCTTTCCCGAGACATACCTATCCTACGGGCTCAGTTACGGGTATGCCGAGGGCCGTGTAGCGGTTGAGCACCGCGATCCGGACCTGCAGCTCAGCGACCTGCCGGTCGAAGTCCTTCGCCATGAGGCCTCGGCCGAGTAGTTTGAGCAGTTCGTCTTTGTCTCTGCGCGGCTCCGGCGGTGATATCCGGTCAGCTTTCGCCAGAGTGCCCGTCCGAGATATTTGCAGGCTCTCACAGCTTCGTTTCGCGCGATAGCGCCCGCTGTGGTTGGCTTCCAGGGTTGGGCATTTTTACGCGGAGGGATAATGGCGGCAGCTCCCCGAGCCGCGATCACATTGTGACATCTTCGAGTATCATAGGCGCCATCAGCGGTGACGGTGGCAATTTCCTGGTCGGGTGGGATCTGTTCCAGCAGGTCAGGCAGCATAGGTGCATCACCGACATTGCTGGTCGTGACGCCGACCGCGCGGATCTCCAGCGTTTCCTCGTCCATACCAAGGTGAAGCTTGCGCCACAGGCGTTTCTTGCTCCCGCCATGCTTGCGTGCGTTCCACTCCCCTTCGCCCTCGGCTTTGATCCCTGTCGCATCGATCAGAAGATGCAACGGTCCAGTTCCACCGCGGTAAGGGATGGAGACATTCAACGTCTTCTGTCGGCGGCACAGAGTGCTGAAGTCCGGGACTTTCCAGTCGAGCCCTGCCAGACGCAGCAGGCTTTCGACAAAACCGGTCGTCTGACGAAGGGGCATGCCAAAAAGCACCTTCATCGTCAGGCAAACCTGGATCGCCGCGTCGCTGAACTCAGGCTGACGCCCGCGCTTGCCTTTCCGACGCGCGTGCCAAGACATCTCAGGATCAAACCAGATCGATAGCGAACCGCGCTCCTTCAGCGCCGTGTTGTACGAAGGCCAGTTCCTGGTCTTGTACTTCGTAGGGGACCAACTGCTCATGCCTCCCAGCTATCATGCTGGATTCATGAGATGAATCCTTCAGACGATTTGTGCAACAAAGCCATTGCGCAGGCACAAGGCGGCGCGGTCGCTGTCGGACAGGTGTCGGATCGTGCTGCGATGCGCTGCCGGTTTGACCAGCAAGGAGATTGCCGCCGAGCTCGACCATTCAGAGCATACTGTCGGCAAGTGGCGACGGCGGTTTGCCGAGCACAGAATCGAAGGCCTCTCGGACGAATACCGTGCAGGCCGCCCACGAACGATTTCCGACGCACGGGTTGCCGACGTGATCAAGCGGACGCTGGAGACGACGCCAAAGGATGCGACCCATTGGTCGATCCGCTCGATGGCGGCGGAGACAGGACTGTCGCACACGACCGTTCGGCGCATCTGGAACGCCTTCGGCCTGCAGCCACATCGCGCCGAGACATTCAAGCTGTCAACCGATCCCCTGTTCGTGGACAAGGTGCAGGACGTAGTCGGTCTCTACATGTCCCCGCCTAACCGGGCTATCGTGTTGTGTGTAGACGAAAAATCCCAAATCCAAGCGCTCGATCGCGAGCAGCCCGTCCTGCCCATGAGCCCCGGGATGGCGGAACGGCGGACGCACACGTACATCCGCAACGGGACCACCTCGCTCTTTGCCGCGCTCGACATGGAGCGGACGGGACCGGGGGCGAACGTTCTCTGCTTCCCAACACGTTGAAACTATTTATACTTGTTCCTCCCGCGGACGTCGCGGGAGCAGAACAGAATCACAAGCACCGCATCTTCGACGCAAGGCAGCGTTTTGCGATTTTCGCTCGTTGCATCGGCTTGCCGCCAATAGTCATCGGTCGGTGCCCGATTCTTCAGGAGTTTGAGGGCCGTCGACGTTGCCGACTGCTCCCCGACACTGGTTTCCTTACGCCCCGAGAACGTCGCGGAACGAGCCCTCCACAGGCGGGTGGAAGACAAGCCGCAGGACGTATTTTGCCGATAGCGGTCGGCGCCTGTTCTGTGGAAGGACCAGCAGCAACCTTGCGAGAGGACAATACCACCGCGGCCCACAACGAAGACGCTCGGCGCGCCGTCGACGAATAGTCTTGCCTCGGTTGGAAGTTGGCGTCGATCAAGGCGGATAACGACCCGTGGCTGTAGCGTGAATCTAGATAGGTTATCGGCGAAGCGAGACCGAGTTGATCATCGAGGACCAGAGCCAAATCATTGCCTTCCTGTCGGATACCGACAGCCACGGCGGAGTCGGGCCGGTGGAGGTCATCCAGACCCACATTTCAGCGGTCTTTCTTGTTGGGCGTACGGCCTACAAACTGAAGAAGGCCGTGCATCTGCCTTACGTGGATTTCTCGACCGCCGGCATCCGGCTCGCCGGGTGCGAGAAGGAAGTCGCCCTGAACCGAGCCACCACGCCTGAACTCTACCACGGCGTGCGTAGGATCACACGCGAGCCCCGGGGACTTGCTTTCGATGGGGCTGGCGCGCTCGTCGACGCTGTGGTCGAAATGGAACGCTTTCCACAGGATGGCCTATTCGACGAACTGGCGTTGCGCGGCGAGCTGACCCGGCCACTTCTGGTTGAGCTTGTAGGAGCGATCGTCTCCGCCCATGCCGGCGCCCGTGTCATCCGGGGCGAGCGCGGCTCGGAGAACGTCGCCGCAGTTCTCGACATCAACCGCGCCGGTTTCGGCGAGAGCAAGGTGTTCGACGCGGCTGAGGTCGCCCGGATCGATGACGCCTTCAGAGAAGGGTTGAAACGTCACGCCCCGCTTCTCGACGCACGTGGGGAGGCTGGGGCAATCCGGCTGTGCCATGGCGACTTGCACCTGCGCAATGTGTGCCTGTTCCGGGGTCGGCCGACCCTGTTCGACTGTATCGATTTCAACGACCGGATAGCCACGGTCGACATTCTCTACGACCTCTCATACCTGGCCATGGACCTCTGGCACCGTGAGTTGCAGAGCGACGCGAATTTCGTGATCAATCGATACCTGGACATGGCGGGGCAGGAGGACGGTGTGCCGCTTCTTCCCTATTTCACAGCGCTTCGCGCGGCGGTGCGTGCGCATGTCACAGCGACCCAGGCCGCGGCCATGACGGGCGAGAGGGGCGAGACAGCTCGTGTGGCGGCACGGGCTTACTACGATCGTGCGCTCGACATCCTGACTCCACGCCCTGCCAGGCTCGTTGCCATCGGGGGGCTGAGCGGTAGCGGAAAATCCACCATTGCGGAGGCCCTGGCGCCATGGCTCGGCGCGCCGCCCGGTGCGCGCCTGTTGGAGAGCGATCACCTGCGCAAGGCCATGTTTAGGACGCGGCCGGAAGAGCGCCTGCCGGAGCAAGCTTATGCCAGCGGTGTCTCGGACACAGTCTACGCCGACCTTGCCGAGCGGACGCGCAGGCTGCTCGAGGCGGGCTGTACGGTTGTGACGGATGCGGTCTACGACCGTCCGGAGCGCCGGGCCGAGCTGGAGAAGGCCGCCGAGGCTGCAGGGGTACCCTTCGTCGGGATCTGGCTTGAGGCCGATCCGGCGCTTCTACGGCAAAGAGTCTCGATGCCACGCGACGGCGTCTCCGATGCCACAGTTGAGGTTCTGGAAGCCCAGTTGGCCCGTGATACCGGCCCCATTCGCTGGGCGCGAGTGCCGACCACCTGCCCCCTGTCGGAAGCGCTCTCCGCCATCAACGTTCTTCTCTCTGGTGGGCGGGTGTGAATCGGCTGCCGCTACATTCTAAGTGCGATTGAGGATCCGGTCGGCTTCCTGCGCGAGCTCGACAAGTGCGGGCGCGATCTCGACCGGAAAGCGCGCGCCGGCCGTCAGGCGCCGGAGCGGCTCCGGCAACCGTTCGAGACCGGCGGCGCTGGTTGCGCGTAGTCGCCGCGATAGCAAGGCGACGCTCAAGATCGGGGTTGCTGGGCGCGCGGGCGAGCTCAGTCTCCAGTTCCACGACCCTGGCGTCGGCATGCGCAGGCTCCCCGATGCGCGTGGCGCAAAAAAAACGATGGAATGGGCAATGCCATGTCCCTCGAGCAGAGTTTCGGCCCTCTGGTAGTCGAGCAGCAGTCGTGTGCCGCGCATGTCGTCTCGATTGAGAAACGTCATGTCTTCGTCCGCGCGCGCGTAGGTTAGGCTCGCCATGATTTCACGCACCAGATCCGGCGCGCGGTCGTCTTCGTGGCCAGGTTTGGGAGCGCACCAAGGAAGGTCCGCGGCTCGTTGCGTCGTGTGCGCCGGATGGGGCTTTCGGGTGGGATCGGAGCCGCGTCTATCCATGCAGAATCCTCAATTTTCTCATCAACCGGCTGGCGAATTCCCAAAGGCACGCTCGGAAACCTGAGCGGCAAGACCAACGCCGGAATTTGCCGACTATGAGCCGGGGGCCCTCGATCGGAGCACCACCCTGACGGGTCAGCTAGGACAATTCGACAATTTCGGCACTTGATGCGTTGCCCGTCGGATCACCAGAAACTCTCCTGCCATCATGTGGCCGTCCCCTAGTGCCCTGCGGTCATGGTAGCGTGTGACCGAAATGAACGACACGATTCAGATCAATCCCTAAGCCGAATCAGAACGCTTTTCAGACAACGACAAACAGCGGTGGGGCAACAGAGGGCGACAGACCCGCTCAACCGGATTCGCATGAACATGGCCGCAGTTTGATTTGCATCGTGTGAAATCCCGCACCAATCAGGTACCATATCCATTCAGATCGTTTTTCCGGAGTTCAGCACTTGGCGCCCGGAATTGCTACGCATGGAATGATTGTCGCGATCAGCGGGGCTGTGATCGACGTTGCCTTCTCCGAAGGCCGGCTTCCTGCCATCAACGACTCTCTCGAAATTGAGAGCGGCGATCGTCCACCGGTGCTGGTCGAAGTGCAAGCGCATCTCGACGAGCGGACGGTGCGCAGCATTGCCCTGCAATCGACGACCGGCCTTCGGCGAGGCGCAACTGTTCGGCGCAGGGGCGGCCCGCTTGAGGTGCCCGTGGGCGATGTGGTGCTCGGCAGGCTGCTCGATGTGGCCGGTGAGATCGGCGATGGTCGCGGGCCGCTTCCCAAGGACGCACCGAGCCGCCCGATCCACCGCGCGCCGCCGCCGTTCCGGGGCAAGGGCGCGGCATCGGAGCTCTTTCGAACCGGGATCAAGGTGATCGACCTCCTCGCGCCGCTCGCTCAGGGCGGCAAGGCGGCGATGTTCGGCGGCGCGGGCGTCGGCAAGACGGTTCTGGTGATGGAACTCATCCACGCGATGGTTGCGGGCTACCAGGGGATATCGGTCTTCGCCGGCGTCGGCGAGCGCTCGCGCGAGGGGCACGAGATGCTCCGCGACATGACCGGGGCCGGCGTGCTCGGCCGCACCGTGCTGATCTACGGTCAGATGAACGAGCCACCCGGAGCGCGCTGGCGGGTGCCCATGACGGCGCTTGCCATCGCCGAGTATTTCCGCGACGAGCAGCACAAGAACGTCCTTCTGCTCATGGACAATGTTTTCCGCTTCGTCCAGGCGGGCAGCGAGGTCTCAGGGCTGCTCGGTCGGCTGCCCTCCCGTGTCGGCTACCAGCCGACGCTCGCGACCGAGGTGGCGGAGCTGCAGGAGCGTATCGCTTCCGTCGGAGACACCTCCGTGACGGCCATCGAGGCCGTTTACGTTCCCGCCGACGACTTCACCGACCCGGCCGTGGTGACCATCGCGTCCCACGTCGATTCGATGGTCGTGCTTTCGCGCGCCATGGCGGCGGACGGGATCTATCCGGCGGTCGACCCGATCGCCTCCTCCTCGGTCCTGCTCGATCCTCTCGTCGTCGGCGAGGAGCATGTCGCGGTCGCCAATGCGGTGCGCAGCGCCATCGAGCATTATCGCGAGTTGCAGGACGTGATCTCGCTTCTCGGGATGGAAGAGCTCGGCCGCGCCGACCGCCAGATCGTCGAGCGCGCCCGAAGGCTGATGCGTTTCCTCACCCAGCCCTTTGCCGTCACGGAAGCGTTCACCGGCATGAAGGGGCGCAGCGTGCCTCTGGAAGGCACTATCGCCGGTTGCAAGGCGATCCTCGCGGGCGAAGCGGACGATTGGGACGAGGCCGCGCTCTACATGGTCGGCAGCTTCGAGGAGGCGCGCGCGAAAGAGGAGGCTGCCCGGGAACGGCAGGCGGCGACATGAGCGGTAGACTGCATCTCACCGTCACGACACCGATGACTGTCCTGGTGGACGAGCAAGCGGTCACCTCGGTGCGCGCGGAGGATACAAGCGGCGGATTCGGCATCCTGCCTGGCCATATCGACTTTCTCACCGCGCTGCCGGCCTCGGTGCTGCGCTGGCGCGGGGATGACGGCATCCTGCATTTCTGCGCACTCCGCGCCGGGCTCATGAACGTGTCCGGCGGCAACCGGGTGGCCGTTGCCTGCCGCGAGGGGATCCTCGGCGACGATCTCGCGGCGCTCGAGGCAGAGGTGGGAAGGCTTCGTACCGAAGAGGCCGATATCGACCGGCGGGCGCGCGTCGAACACATGCGGCTGCATGCCAGCGCCGTTCGGCAACTTATGCGCCACCTGCGGCCCGGCAGTCCCGGCGGTCTCGACCATCCGCCGCAGATCGCCCGTGGCAGGGACGGAGGCGGGAGATGACTGAGGACCGCACCAACAAGGACCATCTCGCAGAGGCCGCCCGCCGCACTGAGCGGCGCGAGCGGTTGAGCCTCGAAGAACCGGAGCCCTCGCTCGGCGCACGGCTCGGGCAGATCGGCATCCTCGGCTGGGCCATCGTCACGCCGATTCTGCTCGGGATCGTGCTGGGGCGGATGGCGGATCAGTATTTCGGGACCGGGATCGACCTCACCGCCGCGGCGATCTTTGTCGGCGCAATCATCGGCTTCCACGCCGCCTGGAAATGGATGCACAAGCAATGACACACTCGTTCGTCATTGCTGCTCTCGGCCTCGCGTTCGGTCTCGCCCTCGGGATCTTCCATTTCGCGACGCTCCGCCGCGTCACCGCGCTCTATCTCGGCGACGCTCCTGCCCGGGCGGTCACCCTCCAGATCCTGCGTCTCGCACTTCTCGCGTGCCTCATGGTGGCGCTCGCCCTTCTCGGGGCTCCCGCCCTCGTCACCGGCGCACTCGGCGTGGTGCTCGGTCGGGAAATCGTCCTTCGCCAGGCACGAAAGGACGAATAATGGACAGTCCTCTGACCCTTGAAACCCTGTTCAACATCGGCCCCGTCCCGATCTCGGCGCCGGTCGTGGTGAGCTGGGTCATCATCCTGGCGCTCGGGCTCTTCGCCTGGCTCGCAACCCGCCGACTGTCGCTCACACCGTCAAAAACCCAGACCGTGCTGGAACTCCTTGCCACGACCGTCGACGGCCAGATCCGCGACACGATGAACCGTGACCCGGCGCCGTTCCGGGCGCTCATTGGCACGATCTTCCTGTTCGTGCTGGTCGCGAACTGGACGTCGCTGATCCCGGCAGTCGAACCGCCTACCGCGCATCTTGAAACCGACGCAGCTCTGGCGCTCGTCGTCTTCGTCGCCACAATCGCCTACGGCATCGCCAATCGCGGGATCAAGGGCTACCTCGCAACCTTCGCCGAGCCGTCCTGGGTGATGATCCCGCTCAATCTCGTCGAGCAGATCACCCGCACTTTCTCGCTTATCGTCCGCCTGTTCGGAAATGTGATGAGCGGCGTCTTCGTCGTCGGCATCGTGCTCTCGCTCGCCGGCCTCTTCGTGCCGATCCCGCTGATGGCGCTCGATCTGCTGACCGGCGCGGTGCAGGCCTACATCTTTGCGGTGCTCGCCACCGTCTTCATCGGCGCGGCTGCCGGGGAAACCTCCGGCGACGCTCCCTCCGAAAAGGAGAACAAGCCCTCATGACCGATAACCTTGTCCCTATCGTCTCCATCCTCTCGGCAGCCCTTGCGGTGGGCTTCGGCGCCATCGGTCCCGCGCTTGGCGAAGGCCGCGCGGTGGCCGCTGCGATGGACGCCATCGCCCGCCAACCCGAGGCCGCCGGCACGCTCAGCCGCACGCTCTTCGTCGGCCTCGCGATGATCGAGACCATGGCCATCTACACGCTGGTGATCGCGCTCCTGGTGCTCTTCGCCAACCCGTTCGTGTGAGGCCGTGACGCCCATGACCATCGACTGGTGGACACTGGGTCTTCAGACCGTCAACCTGCTGATCCTGATATGGATCCTCGCGCGTTACCTGTTCAGGCCGGTTGCGAGAATCATCGCGGAGCGGCAGGCGGCGACGCATGCGGCCCTTGACGAGGCCCGCGCTGCACGAGAGGAGGCGGAGGCCGCCCGAGCCACCGCGAAGACCGAGACCGCTGAAATCGCCCGCATCCGGGCGGAGCTGCTTTCCCGGGCGCAGGAGGATGCCAAGCACGAGCGCGCGCATCTCCTGGAAACCGCACGCGCCGAGGCGGAGAAGGCCCGGGCCGAAACCCGTGCGGAACTCGCCCGGTTGCGCGAAGCCCAGAAGGAGATGGTGGCTGAGGAAGCCGGGGCGCTCGCGGCCGATATCGCCGGGCGGCTCGTCGGGCGGCTGCCGGACACGGTGAAGATCGATGGTTTCATGGATGGCCTCGTCGGGGCCGTATCCGAACTGCCCGAGGCCACGCGCACCGGCATCGGCGCCGCAGGCCCGGTATCCCTGCGTGCGGCCCGGGCGCTCACCGGCGACGAGCGGACCGTGCTCGAAACCCGCCTCGCGGACCTTCTCGGACGCACCGTGACGCTGGAGATCGAGGAGGCCCCGGAGCTCATCGCCGGGCTCGAACTCGACGCCCGGCACGCGATCGTCCGCAACCATTTCCGTGCCGATCTCGACCGGATCAAGTCGGAGCTTGCCAACCATGACTGATCGCCCGCTCGCCCCCGATTGGCTCGACAAAACCCGTGCGCGCGTGGCGGCCATTAGCCTCGCTCCGGAAGCGGAAACGGTGGGGCGGGTGGCGAAGCTGGCTGACGGAATCGCCCGGGTGACCGGCCTGCCGGATGCTCCGCTTGGTGCTCTCCTGCGTTTCGAACGCGGCCAGTACGGATTCGCACAATCGCTCGACCGCGACGCGATCGACGTGGTGATGCTCGAAGACGCCACCACCGTGGAAGCGGGAGACCGGGCGAGCGACACCGGCGAGGTGTTGCAGGTGCCAGTGGGGGACGCTCTTCTGGGCCGCGTCGTCGACCCGCTCGGCCGCCCGCTGGACGGGGGCCCTCCGATCGATGCGGCCGAGGCGCGCCCGGTCGAGCGCCCTGCGCCGACGATCATCGAACGCGATCTCGTCTCCGCTCCGGTGGAAACCGGCGTGCTCGTCATCGACAGCCTTTTCGCGCTCGGGCGCGGCCAGCGTGAGCTCATCGTCGGCGACCGTGCCTCCGGCAAGACCGCCCTCGCCGTCGACGCGATCATCAACCAGAAAACCTCCGACGTGATCTCCGTCTACGTCGCCATCGGCCAGCGGGCCACGGCGGTCGAGCGGGTGATCGCCGCGGTGCGCGAACGCGGCGACCCCGGACGCTGCATCTTCGTGGTCGGCGGTTCCGCCGATGCCCCGGGCCTGCAATGGATCGCCCCCTTCGCCGGCATGACCATGGCCGAGCATTTCCGCGACCGGGGCGGACACGCCCTGATCGTGCTCGACGATCTCACCCGTCACGCGGCCACCCATCGGGAACTGGCCTTGCTGACCCGCGAGCCGCCGGGGCGCGAAGCCTATCCCGGCGACGTCTTCTACCTCCACGCGCGCTTGCTGGAACGCGCGGCGAAGCTCGCGCCCGATCTTGGCGGCGGATCGCTCACCGCGCTCCCCATCGCCGAGACGGACGCCGGCAACCTCTCGGCCTACATCCCGACCAACCTCATCTCGATCACCGACGGCCAGATCGTTCTGAACAGCCACCTTTTTGCCGCCAACCAGCGGCCTGCGGTGGATGTGGGGCTCTCGGTCAGCCGCGTCGGCGGCAAGGCGCAGGCATCCGCCCTGCGCGCCGTCTCGGGGCGGGTGCGGCTCGATTACGCGCAGTTCCAGGAACTCGAGATGTTCACTCGTTTCGGCGGGATCTCCAACGCCCGGGTCACGGCGCAGATCGCCCGCGGCGAGCGGATCCGGGCGCTCCTCACCCAGCCGCGCTACGCGGGCCTGAGACTTGCCGACCAGGTGGCCCTGCTCGCAGCGCTGGCCGATGGGGCGCTCGATGTGCTGGACCCGCAGGCGATCCCGGACATGCGCCGGCGACTGCCGGGCTGGCTCGACGCGCACGCGCCCGCCGCGGTGGCCGCGGTGCAGGAGACCGGTACGCTCACCGACGAGACACGCCTGGCGCTCGTCGCCGCTGTCGCTGCCCTGGCGCAGGCAGGGGACGTGTCATGAGCGGCCGGCTCGCCGATGTCGAGGCCCGGATCGGCACGGTCCACAAGCTGGCCGCCGTGATCTCCGCCATGCGCGGCATCGCCGCCTCGAGGGCACGGGAGGCCCGGGGAGGCGTCATCGGCATTCGCACCTTCGCGGACACGATCGGCGCCGCGATCGCGCAATCCCTCGCCCTAGTGCCGGATACCGGACTGGCCGCATCGAGCGAGGGCGCCGGACGGATGGCCGTGGTGCTGCTTGCCGCCGAGCAGGGCTTCGCCGGCGCCTTCAGCGAGCGGGTGATCGACGCCGCAGCACCGCTCCTGGAAAACACGCACGATCTCCTGCTCGGCGGTGACCGCGGATTGCAGGTGGCGATGGAGCGTGACCTGGCCGTCGGCTGGTCCATACCGATGATCGCCCATCCCGGCCAGGCCGCGACGCTCGCAGCTCGGATCACCGAGGCGATCTATGCTCGTCTCGCGACGGGCGGTGTCACGCGCGTCACGATCGTCTACACCGTCCCGGCGGTCGCCACCGCCACCGAGGTCGTGGTCCGTCAGCTGGTGCCGTTCGACTATGCTCGCTTCCCGCTCCCGGCCCATGGCGTCGCTCCGCGCATCAACTTGAAACCGGAGGACCTTCTCGCCCGCCTTGCCGAAGAGTACGTTTTCTCGGAGGTGGCCGAGGCGGTGTTGCTCTCCTTCGCGGCCGAGAACGAGGCAAGGATGCGGGCCATGATCGCCGCGCATGACAACGTGAGCCAGTCTCTGTCCCACCTCGTTGCGCAGTCCCGGCGGTTGCGCCAGGAGGAGATCACCGACGAGATCACCGAACTTGCCACCGCCAGCTTGCCGGTGCGCCAATAGGGTGGTGTCATTTGTGGACGACCCCGGTTTTGCAAGGGATTTCTTGTGTGACTTTGGTCGAAGCAAGCTGCAGTCATTTGTCCGGCCTTTATGCGCGGCACCATTGACCGCTGGCCTTGATGAAGTCCGCGTGCCGGGTCCCGATCAGACCAGCGAGCTTCGAAGCCCTGACACCACCTCGGGGTGTCCCAGCAGCGGATCCATTTGATCATCATCACTCACATTCGCCCTTGCATCTCTTCGCGGCGATGTTTGCGCCGCGTGTCGTTACTTTGTTCAAATGACCGGTTCGGCCCTGTAGGTTTCTCCCTTCGCAAGCAGGGCCCATGCGGTTCGGGCGGTCTTGTTGGCGATAGCCACAGTGACGAGCCTCGTTGGTTTGCGTTCAAGAAGGGATCGGACCCAGGCCCCGGTTCGTGTGTGAGTGGTTTCAGCGCGCCGCGTCACCGATGTGGCACCCACGACCAGCAGGCGGCGGAGGTAGCCGTTGCCCATCTTCGAAACGCGTCCTAACCGGTCTTTGCCGCCGGATGAGTTCTGTCGCGGCACGAGCCCCAGCCAAGCTGCGAATTGCCGACCGGATTTGAAGACTGCCGGATCGGGAACGCTGGCGGCAAGCGCCGTGGCAGTGATGATGCCCACGCCCGGGATCGTTTCGAGCCGCTGGCTTGCTGCGTTCTGCCGGTGCCAGACCAGCAACTGTCGCTCGATGCTTCGGATCTCTTCGGCCAGGTGCTCGAGTTGCACCCCCAATGCCAGAAGTGCGCAACGGGCGATCGCCGGAAGGGTCAGATCATCCGGCTCTCGAAGGCGCCTGACCAGGGCGACAATCCTTGCGGGACCCTGGGCCGCGACGATCCCGAACTCCACAAGCTGCGCCCGGATCGCATTCAGGATCATCGTTCGCTGTCGCATCAGAAGATCGCGTGATCGATGCAGGACCAGGACGCTCTGCTGCTCTTCGGTCTTGGCGGGCACGAAGCGCATGTTCGGCCGCGTAACGGCCTCGCAGATCGCCTCGGCATCCGCCGCATCGTTTTTCTGCCGCTTTACATAGGGCTTCACGTATGCGGGCGGAATCAGCCGGACCTCATGGCCGAGCGCCGCGATCTCCCGAGCCCAGTAATGCGAGGTCGGGCAGGCTTCCATGCCGATCAGGCAGGGCTCAAGCTTGCCGAGAAAAACGAGCACCGCGCCCCGCCGCAGCTTCTTCTGCAAAAAAACAACGCCATCCGCATCCACCCCGTGAAGCTGAAACACAGACTTGGCCAGATCGATCCCGAGTGTTGTAATCTCCATGTGGTCGGCTCCTCTCCTTTGTTGGCTTTCACACAGTACCAACATGGCACAATGCGATGCCGTTCGGGTGGGGCCGTCCACACCATCAGACAAATTCTAACCAGTCTCCGAATGGACAGTGAGCCTGTCCCTTATGACGCGCAGAGTTGACGCCACTCGTCGAGAGCGGCGGCGCGGTTCTTCTTGAAGTTGGCCCTGGAGGAGAGGCTGCGCTCCGAATTGAAATGGTTGAAAACCGAGGCGTGGACGGATGCAAACATTTGTAAACTTCGCATCCGCCGGAAGCGTTGCATCGCCCGTTCTCGTCGTCGGAATGGCAGGTGCGAGTTCTCCGCCCGGTTGTTGAGCCAGCGCCCAGTTTCCTGCCGGTCCACCGCGCCGACCTCCCGCAGCGCAGCACAGTAGGACCGCAGCTTGTCGGTGACGAAGACGTGCGGCCGACCATAGCGTTTCATTGTTTTCTTCAAGAATTTCAATGCGGCCTTCTTGTCGCGTGTCTTCGTCACATAGCTTTCGAGGACCTCGCCCTCCTGGTCGACGGCCCGCCACAAGTAGTGCCGTTCACCGTTGATCTTCACGAACAGGCGAGTGGCGCGGGGGACCTGCACCCCCGCGCTCTCTCAGAACCGGACGTGATACTCTCGCATCATCCGGCTCCCATTGTTCAGCCATATCCGTGCAACAGCGGCCAGTGGGCGAACATCCGGGGTTGGCGTTGCGCAATGCGCAGGAGCCAGTGCCGGGAACGCCGTTTGTGACCACGCAGGGCTTTATACTTTCCGGAAGCCCATCGCGCGAGATATCGCTCGATGTTCCAAAGGGTGGGATACAGAGCGGATGGGCAGAACCGACCGTAGTAGTTGATCCAGCCCCGGATGTACGCGTTGAACATCCGCGCCAGATCATCCAGAGCCTTGTCGCTGCGAAGATGCAATGACCATCGACGGATGGTTCCCCGGATAGCCTTGAGCGCCTTCGGACTGGCGGCAGGACTGAAAGAGACGCCCATGCCCCCGCTCTTCTTGCTCACCAGTCGCGGCCGGAATGTGTAGCCGAGAAAGTCGAACTTGAAGGTCGGGTAAGCGCCCCGTCGGCTCTCATCCTTGCAATAGACGATTTTCGTCTTGTCTGGATGAAGCGTCAGTCCGCACTCAGTCAAACGCGCGTCCAAAGCTGCCCGAAGCGCCGTCGCCTGATCCTCGCTTCCGCAGTGACAGATCGCGTCGTCGGCATACCGTTCGAACGGAATGTCCGGGAAGTTCCGGCACATCCACATGTCGAACGATAGTGTCCCACCGGATGGTGTAGGAGCGCCGACCTTCGGAGAGGTCCAAGGCTGATCAGGTCGCCACGGCGGGCAACCTGACGGTTGGATTGTCAGTGACGCGCGCGAGGGTTTCAAGACTCATGTAGCGCCGCGCGACGGTCCACTCGTCGTTGGTCTCCAGCATCAGAGCACACACGAGGCGAACTATGGCTCCGTCGTTTGGAAAGATCCCGATCACGTCGGCACGCCGTTTGATCTCGCGGTTCACCCGTTCAAGTGGGTTCGTGGAAGCGATCTGGGCCCAGTGCTCGCGGGGAAAGTCCATGTAGGCGAGGACGTCGTCGCGGGAGGCGTCCATGAAGATGCCGAGCTTTTCAATCTTCTCGCGTAACGCGTCGGCGACCACGTCCCACTGGGCCTCGGCGTCGGCCTTGCTCTCCTGGGCGAAGATCGTCTTCAACATCGCCGCCACGGCCGTGCGCTGCTTGGCCGGGGCGTGTGCCAGCGCGTTCCTCATCCAGTGAACGCGACATCTCTGATGGGTTGCGTTGAAGACCCGGCGCGCAGCAGCCCGCAGACCCTTGTGGTCGTCGGCAATCACCAGCTTCACGCCGCGCAGGCCGCGGTCGGCCAGCGAGCGCAGGAAGTCCGTCCAGAAGGTCTCGGCCTCGGAAGGGCCTGTGGCGATGCCCAGAACCTCGCGCTTGCCGTCCTCGTTCACTGCCACGGCCACTATCACGGCACGGCTGACGATCCGTCCGCTCTCGCGGACCTTGAGATAGGTGGCATCGAGCCAGAGGTAGGGCCAGGCGCCCTCCAGTGGCCGGGTGAGGAAAGCCTGCACGCGCTCGTCGATCTCGGCGCAGAGCCGGCTGACCTGGCTCTTCGACATCCCGCCGGCGCCCATCGCCTTCACCAGATCGTCGACCGAGCGCGTCGAGACGCCGTGCACGTAGGCTTCCTGGATGACGGCGACCAGAGCCTTCTCCGCCGTCCGCCGCGGCTCGAGGAAGCTTGGGAGATAGCTGCCCTTGCGCAGCCTCGGGATCGCAAGCTCGATCCGGCCCGCTCGGGTGTCCCAGTCCCGTTGTCGGTATCCGTTGCGTTGAACCTCGCGCAGGGGCGAGCGAGCGCCTTTCATGGCGCCGGTGCGCGCTTCGACTTCCACCTCCATGATCCTGTCGGCCGCGAACGACAGCATGTCGCGGACAAGGTCAGTATCGGCCTGGTTTTCGATCAGCTCGATCAGCGCCATTCTTTCATCGGTCATCGTCGTCTCCGTGTTCGGTTCAAGGTTTCGCAACCCGAACCTTCTCCGAAGCTCGACGGTGGCCACCAGCGTCACCACCGGCCGCGCGCTGCGCTACGCCGGGGGCTCCGCGCGCGGCCTCCTACACCAAGCGTTGGGACACGGCCTGTCGAACGCATAGTGGAGAAAGAGGTTTGCCAGCAGAGGGCTGATTACCCCACCCTGCGGTGTGCCTCGTTCCCTTCCGACGATACTTCCGTCCGGCATCTGCACCGGCGCCTTCAGCCATCTTTCGATGTACAAAAGCACCCATGGGCAATTGGTGTGCTGACGCACTGCCCGCATCAGAAGGTCCGGCTCGATGCTGTCGAAGAAAGCCTTGATGTCGAGATCAAGAACCCAGTCGTAACGCCAGCATCGCTGCCGCGCCACGCCGACTGCATCGAGTGCCGATTTGCCGGGCCGGTATCCATAGGAATTCGGATGGAATCTCGGCTCCACCCTCGGTTCCAGATGTTGTTTGACCACCATCTGCGCGATGCGATCCGCGACCGTGGGTATGCCCAGCGGCCGTGTTTTGCCATCGCTCTTGGGTATATCGACCCGCCGCACCGGCGGCGGAAAGTAACTGCCCGACGACAGCCGATTCCAGAGCTTGTAGAGATTGTTCGAAAGATCAGCCTCGAAGTCCGCAATCGTCTGGCCGTCAACGCCAGCCGCTCCCTGGTTGGCTCTAACCCGCTTGTATGCGTTCCATACCTCCCTTTTCGGAATGGCATATGGCTTTGCCCTACCCACGAGGTTCCTCCCGTCGCCGGTTGTCCCCGCTCCAGAGCTGAACAACGCAACCCCTTCGCTCCAGCCCCATTACAGAACCTTCATCACTACTACGGGTTGCTCCGCCCCTGTGCCTCGCATCGGTACTCTCACCCTCACAGGGACCGCCTGCTTGGGTTTCTCCCTTGTCATCGTGGCGACAGGTTCCCGCGTTCCACACGAAAGCCTGACCCGGAGTCACGCCGCCTTCATGCCGGATGCCATCTGGGCAGAAATCAGGCCGCCTCCCAGACTCGTCCCGGGTTAACGAGTTCCCCCCGGTTTCGACATCATCTTGCACTTTTCGACACGTCATCAGCGGTTCGCTTGCGCTCGTCTCTCCAGACCGTACCTGACGGGCTCGAAGCCCGCCTTTTCTGCAACGCTCACCACCACGGCTCTTTACCGTCGCAGCTTGCAGTGGTTTGAAGCCCGCCCCTGACGGCCGGCTCCGAGGGGCCTACCCTCATCTTTCGTGCAGCTCGGCACCCGCATCAGATGCAGGAGCCTCGCGGCACACTTTCGTCGAGATGCCAATACCATTGCGGCCCGGAACGCAGCCGCTCGGCGCAATTCATGCGGATCTCCGCGGCGAACATCGGCCCGAACCTGTTCCACCAGAACCGAACGGATTCATGGCTGATGTCGATGCCGCGCTCGTGCAGCAGATCCTCGACATTCCTGAGCGACAAAGGGAAGCGCACGTAGAGCATCACCGCCAGGCGGATGATCTCAGGGCTGGTCTTGAAGTATTTGAACGGTTTGCGTTTCGTCATCCGGGGACGCTACTCAGCCCCCTGCCCCATCTCAAGCCACGTTCTTCTGACACCGCCCCCCGATCCGTTCCCGCAAGCGACGGCCACGCCTGAATATGCCGGGAAGAAAGGCCAAGTCTCATGCCAGGGCCGCTGCGCCTGATGGATGCCGGACTCCTCGACGGCGCCCGACCGGAAAGCCGAATTGAGAGCGACGCGCCGGATCAGGTCACCGGCGCGGGGTTGAACAAAACCAAGTCGTTGACGATCCCGAGACGGTCTGCGGCGGTCACATGTTTTCCGCTGGCGGTGTCGAGAATGAGCTGGAAGAGCTCAACGCCGAGATCCTCAATCGTCGTCTCTCCGGTCGCCGCACGGCCGGTATCGAGGTCCACCAAATCGAACCAGCGCGCGGCTAGAGCCGAGTGCGTCACCACTTTGAGCGTTGGAACGGCCGGGAGGTTGTAGGGCGTTCCGCGTCCGGTGGAGAAGACATGCAGGTTCATGCCGGCGGCGAGCTGAAGCGTGCCGCAGACAAAATCTCCCGCCGGAGTCGCGGCGAAGGTCAGGCCCTTGCGGCGGATCCGTTCGCCGGGGCCGGTCACGTCAACCAGTGGCGAAGTGCCTGATTTCGCAACGGAGCCGAGCGATTTCTCAACGATGCCGGAGAGGCCGCCAGCCTTGTTTCCAGGCGTCGTGTTTGCGCTGCGGTCGGCACCTCCACGGGCGAGATAGGCGTCGTACCACGCCATTTCCCGTGCGAGCGACGCCGAGACTTCTGCATCGGCGCAGCGGGGTGCCAACAGGTGCACGGCATCGCGCACCTCGGTGACTTCCGAAAACATGACCGAGCCGCCGGCCCGCACGATCAAATCCGCCGCGCAGCCGATCACCGGGTTGGCGGTGACGCCGGAAAAGGCGTCGCTGCCGCCGCATTGGACGCCGATCACGAGATCGGAAGCGGGGCAGGTCTGCCGCGTACGCCGGTTCAAACGTTCCAGATGGCCTTCGGCCTGTTTCAGGATTGCCTCGATCATCGCCGAAAACCCGGTGAGCGCCGGGTCCTGCAGGATGAGCATCGAGGCTGACGGATCGCCCTCGGGCAGGAGCCATTCCGGCCTCAGCTTTTCGCAGCCAAGGCCAATGATCATCACCTCGCCGCCGAAATTTGGGTTCTTCGCCAAGTTCTGCACGGTACGGATCGGGATGGCGGCATCCGGCGCGTTGATCGCCACACCACAGCCATAGGCATGGTTGAGCGCCACGACACCATCGACATTCGGATAGCGTGGCAGAAGCTCTTTCGTCACCCGGTCCACCACGTGATCGACCACGCCAGCGACGCACTGCACGCTGGTCGAAATCGCGAGGATGTTCCGCGTCCCGACGCTGCCATCGGCATTGCGATAGCCTTCGAAGGTGAACCCGTCCAACGGCGCGGGCGCCTCAGGTTGCGGTGCAGGTGGTGGCAACTCGTCCAACTCGGGAGGTTCCGGCAAGCGGATACGGTGTTCGTTCACCCAAGCGCCCCGGAGCAGATCCTCCGACGCGATCCCGATGGTCACACCGTAGCGCGTAACCTCCCCGTCGCGCGGAATATTCTCCAGCGCGACCTTGTGGCCGACAGGTACCGCTTCGCGTAGCTCGGTGCCGTCGTCAAGCACGGCTCCGGCCTCAAGCCCACCTTCCGCGAGAACCACCGATACATTGTCCGCGCCGTGGATCTTCAATGCGGGGATTTTCGGCCCGGTCATGATCCGTTTCCTGCCTTCTTCCGCTTCACGGCCCGGATCGTGTGGTGGACCGAATATGCAACGGAGATCGCGATCAGCACCCAGAGGAACACCGCAATCGGGCTCTTGGTGAAGAAGATCGTCAGCGTGCCGAAGCTTTCGAGGCTTTTGACGAAATAGACCTCGGCCTGCCCGCCCAGGATGAAGCCGATGATGAAGGGCGCGACCTCGAGCCCGACCTTCTGTCCGAGCCAGGTGAAGACACCGAAGATCAGCAGGGTCCAGACATCGAACATCACGCCGTAATTGATCGCGTAGGCGCCCACGACGCACATCATCAGGATGCCGGGATAGAGCAGGTATTTCGGCACCGTTACCACCTTGGCGATATGCCGGATGGCGAAGAACATCACCAGGAACATCACAAGGTTGGCGAAGATGAGCGAGACCATCATCACGTTCCAAGTGTCGAGGTTCTCGCCGATAAAGAGCGGACCGAGCTGGATCCCTTGCAGCGTGAAGGCGCCGATCAGGACCGCCGTGGTGCTATCACCCGGGATGCCGAGCGACAAGAGTGGGATCAGAGCGCCGCCCGTGAGCCCATTATTGGCGGATTCAGAGGCGATGACACCCTCCGGCGCGCCGGTGCCGAGCTTGTCCGGGTCCTTCGAGAAGTTCTTGGCCTGCGTATAGGAGAGCACCGAGGCGGCGCTGCCACCGACGCCGGGCAGCATGCCGACAAATGTGCCGATGGCGCCCGAACGCGTCAGGTTTACGAACTGTCCCTTGAATATGGAGAAGGAGAACGTCGCGCCCTTCTGATATTTCACACTGTCGAGGGATTCCTCGTGAACGCCCCTCTCCGCTTCCTGAAGGATTGTGCCGAGTCCGAACATGCCGATCAGGACTGGCAGCAGCGAGAAGCCGCTCTCGAGATAGTCGGTGAGGAATTCCGGCATCAGGCGGTATTCGCCATTGCCGCCCACCGAGATGTCATAGGTTCCGATCAACGCGAACCAGATCCCCAATGCGCCGCTGAAGAGCCCGACAAGCAACCGCTGAGAGAGCGATGCAATAACGGTCAGCGCGAAAAGGATGATCAGGAACTTCTCGATATAAGAGAACTTGATGGCGACATCGGCGAGCGTCGGCGCAAAGAGGAAAAGGACTGCCGCGGAAAACAGCCCGCCAAAGAGCGAAGCAGTGATGCCGGTCTTGAGCGCGCGCTCCCCCTGACCTTTCTGGGTCATCGGGTAGCCGTCGAATGTCGTGGTAATCGAGGATGGCGTGCCGGGGATGTTGAGCAGAATCGCCGGCACGAGACCGCCGGAAATGCCGCCAACGTAAAGGCCCAGCAACAGTGCCAGCCCGTTGGTGAGATCGAGGCCATAGGTCATCGGCAGGCAGACAGCGAGCGCCATCGTAGCGGTCATCCCCGGAATGGCGCCGAAGACGATCCCCACCATGACGCCGAAGGCCGTAAGCGCGAAGAACATCGGGGAGAGGTATGAGAATATTTCCATTTCGGTCAGACCCGTCGGCCAGTGTTCAGGGAAGGGTGATGAAGAAGAGCTGCGCCAGCACGTACCACGCCAACAGCGGCGCGATGATCGCATTGGCGAGGATGGCCACAAGCTTCCTGCGATTGAGGTCGTGCACATAGAGCAACGACATCAGCGCCATGAAAGGGATCGACACGAGAAGGAAACCCATGCCAGTATTTGGGAAGAGCTGGCCCACCCAGTTCATCAGCAGAAAATAGGCAACCACAAGCACAAGCGTTCCAAGCAGGCGTAGCCGGTCGTAGTCTAGGCCGTGCTCACGGTAGCTCTCCGACCAGCCCTGCACATGCCGGACGATCTCGCGCCCATGCACGAGGACGATGGAAAGGGCGAGAAGGAACAGAACCCAATGGATGATATGCGGAAAGAACAGATGCGACTGGCTGAAATCGATCGAGACACTGAACAGACCGGTTTCCTGTTCCATGTGGGCCTCCTCCCATGGATCCTGCGTCGGTTTCGGCGGCCCGTCTTGTCTGTCCGGAAGATATGATCCGGTTTTTTCTGGCGCCGACCTGAGCTTGGCGTGGCCCCACCCGTCTGGGGCAGGGCCGCAGATTTCACATTCTCAACGGATGGAGTCGATTATCACTTCATACTGGCCACGCTTTTCCATCAAGTAGGACTGTGCCTCCTCCGAAGGTTTGAAGTTCGGTATGAAGAAGGATTTCTTCTGGGTTTCCTGGATCTCGCCCGCGTCGAAGATCTCTTGCAGGCTGGCGTCGATCTGCTCGATAATCGCCGGATCCATGTCCTTGTTGTAAAGGAAGAAGAATTCCTTGTCGAAGGTGAAGTCCTTCTCGCCATCCTGCGTGACCGACGCGTTCGGGGTGACGTATTGCAGAAGGTCTTCACGCGAGGTCTCGCCCATGCCCTCGGGGTTGGCCTGCTCGATGGTCTCCTTGCGGGCGGTCAGCCAGACGAAGCGCATCGCTTTCTGGTCGTCCTCGGGCAGGCGCGTATATTGCTCGTTGGCCTGCACGGAACCGTTGATCAGGTCGGCCTGACCATCGAAGAGCAACTGGTTCTTGTCGGATTGCGAACCGGTATTCACCGCGACGATGTTTTCCTCGGAGCCGGGATGCTGGATCTTCACCGCGTTTTTCAGCGCCGAGAAGCCGATCTCGGAAACGCCGCCAGGTTGGATCGCGACGCGAATTTTCTCGCCATTTCCCGCTGCGTCGATGATGTCACCGATGGTCTGATAAGGTGAGCTCTTGGGTACGAGATAGGCGTTGCCCGGGTTGATCGCGACGGTCGGACCCACGGTGTATTCCGCAAAGATGTCGTCATAACCCTTCACGCCGTAAAGATTGCCCAGATAGGACTGGTCATGGAAGATCATGACCACGGAACCGTTGGAGACCCGGCCCAACACATTGAAGGCTTCGCTGGCGCCGACCGCATCGACCTTGACATTGATGCCGATATTCTCCGCCAGTGCCTCGGCGACAATGGCGGAGTTCTGGTATGTGTCGCCACCGGTCGATTTCGACCCGATCACCACGCGAAGATTACCGCGCAGCGGCCCGTCAGCGGCCAGCGCCGGCATCGCAACCGCCGCACAGGTCGCCGCAAGGCACAGTGTCTTTGTCAGGTTCTTGAGCATTCTGGTCTCCCTTTTTTCGACACCGCCCTCCCGGCGCGTGTCACTCCATCAGACTTGAACCGGGTTGCTCCCGGTCGTTCCGCGCCGTTTCTCCATACGGGCAGTCGGTTTAGTCGCCCCCTCCCGTATGGCAGCATCCGGCACATGCGACCTTTGTGTAGAGAGAGTCATGCTCTTGGTCAATATATATCATACAAATTTACCGAAACCCCCGCGCTGATGTACGGCAATCTCGCGAAGAAAGTGGATTTTTTTGCGCATTGGCTTTGCCAGATCGAGATATGCGGATGAAGTTTGGGATTGACCCGTCGGCACTTGGTGCTACTTGTATTATAACAAACAAAGGATCGCGAGAAATCATGGCGTCAGCAGAAGGACATCTTGCCGCACGGTCCGGGCGCGGCGCAGGCAAGACGCTCGTCGCGACGGTCACCGCGGCCCTTCTCGATCAAATCGAGGAAGGAAAATACAAGCCGGGCGACAAGCTTCCGAGCGAGGCCCTACTCACGGAAGAGTTCTCCGTCAGCCGCACCGTGATCCGCGAAGCTGTCGCTTCTCTGCGGGCTGATCGCATTGTCGATTCGCGACGTGGATCGGGTGTCTTTGTGCTCGCGCCCATTAAGGCAGAGCATTTGCCCTTCCGAAATGTCGACCCCGGAAAGGTGTCTTCGATTCTTGAGATTCTTGAGGTTCGAATGGCTCTGGAGAGCGAGGCGGCTGCATTGGCTGCGGTGCGTCGCTCTCCCGCGCAGGAAGAGGAGATCATTGCTGCCTTTCGGGAGTTCAGGGCGCGGGCAGAGGCGGGAGAGCACACAACGGAAACGGACTTCCGGCTCCACCTTGCGATCGCCAAGGCAGCGAACAATTCTCGCTTCCCGGAATTCCTTTCGCTGTTCGGTCCCGAGGCGATTCCGCGCCGAACGCTGAGGCCAGACGCATCCGAAAGTGACCTGGCGAAGTATCGTCGCGAATTGTGCGACCAGCACGAAGCAATAGTGAATGCCATTCTCGAGGGGAACGAGGAAGGCGCGCGATCAAGCATGCGCGATCACCTTCGGGCGAGCCAGGCACGCTACAGAAGCTTCCTTCGCCGCGGAATCTGACCGCCGCAACCTATCGGATCGCGGGGCCCGATCCTCGGAGCATCCTTACGTTCTTTTTTCTGAGAGACCCGATAGTTCTTTTGTCCCGACGCTAATGTGACTCGCTGGGGGAACTTGTTTTCCGCCGCGCCGATCCGGCACGGACATCGAGATACAGGCTCTATTCATCACCTCTCTCCATCTCGGAAAACTGCAAGTCAGCTTTTTCTTGCGTCAATCTGTATGATTGGATATAGGATTTTCCAACGGTCGCGACGTAGTTGTCATATGTATTCTGCGCGACAGTGATGTCTTTCTGCAATCGGAGCGCTCAAGGCTCCGCCGGCGACCGGGGAGGAACGTGACGCCATGTCCAAGATCGAAACCACAGGCACCAGCGCACCGAAGGTGACGGCCATGCGGGTTGTCCCGGTTGCGGGACGGGACAGCATGCTGCTCAATCTCAGCGGCGCGCATGGCCCCTATTTCACCCGCAACATCGTGATCTTGACCGATTCCGCCGGACACACGGGGCTGGGCGAGGTTCCCGGTGGCGAAAAGATCCGAAAGACACTGGAGGATGCCATTCCCTTCGTCGTTGGACGTGGAATTGGCGACTATAATGCTGCGCTCAACGCCATGCGCAAGGAATTCGCCGACCGCGATGCGGGCGGGCGCGGGTTGCAAACGTTCGATCTCCGCACAACGATCCATGCCGTCACCGCCGTTGAAGCGGCAATGCTGGACTTGTTCGGTCAGTTCCTCGAATTGCCGGTCGCGGCCCTGCTGGGCGAAGGCCAGCAACGGGATGCCGTGCGCATGCTGGGCTATCTCTTCTATGTCGGTGACCGCAACAAGACGACGCTGGACTATCGCGACGAAAGCGGTGCGACCGACGACTGGGACCGCCTGCGCAACGAGGAAGCGCTGACGCCCGAGACCGTGGTGCGACTGGCCGAGGCAGCGGAGGCACGCTACGGCTTCACCGAGTTCAAACTCAAGGGCGGCGTTCTTGCCGGCGAGGACGAGATGCTGGCCATCGAGGCAATCAAGAGTCGCTTCCCACAAGCAGCCGTCAATATTGACCCGAACGGCGCCTGGTCGCTGGACCAGGCAATCCGGCTTTGCAAGGGGAAGGGCAACATCCTCGCCTATGCCGAGGACCCCTGCGGAGCCGAGGACGGCTATTCAGGGCGCGAAATCATGGCCGAGTTCCGCCGCGCCACCGAGCTGCGGACGGCGACCAACATGGTCGCAACGGACTGGCGGCAGATGGGCCATTCAGTGCTGCTGCAATCAGTCGACATCCCGCTCGCCGACCCGCATTTCTGGACCATGGCCGGCACCGTCCGCGTCGCCCAGATGTGCCGCGACTGGGGGCTGACCTGGGGCTCGCATTCCAACAACCATTTCGACATCTCGTTGGCGATGTTCACCCATGCCGGCGGTGCCGCCCCGGGCGAGATCGCTTCGCTCGACACGCACTGGATCTGGCAGGACGGCCAGCAACTTACCAAGGAGCCGCCGAAGATCGTCGACTCGATGGTCGCCGTGACCGGGCCGGGCCTCGGCATCGAGCCCGACATGGGCCGGATCGAGGCCGCGCACGAGCTTTACAGGAAGAAGGGCCTTGGCGCGCGAGACGATGCCGCCGCGATGCAGTTCCTGATTCCCGACTGGAAATTCGACAACAAGCGCCCGTGCCTGGTGCGGTAAGGAGGACAGACAATGCGCCCCAACAGACTTCGCGAGATCTGGGCTCGCGGCGAAGCCGCGGTGAACGGCTGGCTGGCTGTGCCTTCCGGGTTTTCCGCCGAGACCATGGCCCATCAGGGCTGGGATTCCCTGACCGTGGACCTTCAGCACGGCGTCGTGGATTACCAGGCCGCCGTCTCGATGTTCCAGGCGATCTCGACCACCGATACCGTACCGATGGCGCGCGTGCCCTGGCTCGACCCGGCGCACCTGATGAAGATCATCGATGCCGGCGCCTATGCGGTGATCTGCCCGATGATCAACTCCGCCGAAGATGCCGAGAAGCTGGTGAGCTACACCCATTACCCGCCGATGGGCACCCGGAGCTTCGGCCCGATCCGCGGGCTGCTCTATGGCGGGCCGGACTATCCGCAGCACGCGAATGACACCATCGTCACCTTCGCCATGATCGAGACGCGGCAAGGGCTCGACAATCTCGACGAGATCCTGAAGGTCGAAGGGCTCGACGCCGTCTATATCGGCCCCTCCGATCTGTCGCTCGCCCTCGGATGCACGCCCACCTTCGACGAGGTCGACAAGCCGGTCGCCGAGGCCATCGAACTGATCGTCCGCAAGGCCACCGAGGCCGGCAAGATCCCCGCCATTCACAACGGCACCCCCGAATTCGCGCTCAAGCGGATCGAGATGGGGTTCCGTTTCGTGACCATATCCTCTGACGCCAGGCTGATGGCCGCGGGCTCGCAGCAGGTTCTCGGCAAGATGCGCGCCGGCAAACCCAAAGGTGATGTGGGCGGCTACTGAAATGCAACTGGAGATATCACAATGAGCAAACTCGGATTCATCGGCCTCGGCATCATGGGCAAGCCCATGGCGGGGCACCTTATCGCGGCGGGCCACGAGCTTTACCTCAACTCGATCCCGGCGGTTCCCGCGGAATTGGTTGAGGCGGGCGGGATCGCCTGCGCGACCGGCAAGGAAGTCGCGGAAAAGTCGGACATCATCTTCGTCATGGTGCCGGACACACCGCATGTCGAGGCGGTTCTGTTCGGAGAGAACGGCGTCGCTGAGGGCCTGACACAGGGAAAAACCGTGGTCGACAACAGCTCGATCTCGCCAATGGCCACCAAGGAATTCGCGGCGAAGATCAACGAGCTTGGCTGTGACTACCTCGACGGGCCGGTCTCCGGCGGCGAGGTCGGCGCAAAGAACGGGACGCTCTCCATCATGTGCGGCGGCTCCGAGGAGACTTTCGCCAAGGTGAAGCCGCTGCTGGACCTGATGGGCGGAAACGTCACGCTGGTTGGCGGCAATGGTGACGGGCAGACCTGCAAGGTCGCCAACCAGATCATCGTGGCGCTGAATATCGAGGCCGTGGGCGAGGCGCTGCTCTTTGCCTCCAAGATGGGCGCCGATCCGGCCCGGGTGCGCGAGGCGTTGATGGGCGGTTTCGCGTCCTCCAAGATCCTCGAAATCCACGGCGACCGCATGGTCAAGCGCACCTTCGATCCGGGCTTCCGCATCGAGTTGCACCAAAAGGATCTCAACCTCGCGCTGTCCAATGCGCGCCAGATGGGCCTCAGCCTACCGAACACCGCCACCGCGCAGGAGCTTTTCAATGCTTGCGCCGCGAATGGCGGTTCCGCCTGGGACCATTCGGCGATGGTCAAGGCGCTGGAAATGCTGGCCAATCACGAGGTCGCCTGAGCCATGGCGGCTCCCGAGGCGCTCCTGCGGAGCATGTTCGATGCGGCGGTCGCGGCGGCTCAGCCCGACCTCTGTGTTCCACCCGTTCTCCCTGCCATGCCCGCGCAGGGGCGCCTCGTGGTGATCGGCGCCGGAAAGGCCTCCGCCGCCATGGCGCAGGCCGCCGAGCGCCATTACGGCCAGCCCCTGGAGGGGCTGGTCGTTACCCGTTACGGCCATGCCGTTCCCTGCGAGGGGATCGAGATCGTCGAGGCCGCCCACCCCGTTCCCGATGAGCCGGGCCTGGACGCCGCGCGGCGGATGCTGTCGCTGGTGCAGGGCCTGACAGAAGAAGACACGGTTCTCTGCCTGATTTCCGGCGGGGGATCCGCGCTGCTCCCCTCCCCGCTCGACGGGATCACGCTGGCCGAGAAGCAGGCCGTCAACCGCGAGTTGCTGAAATGCGGCGCGACGATTGACGAAATGAACTGCCTGCGTCGGCATCTCTCGGCAATCAAGGGCGGGCGCCTGGCCGCCGCATGTGCCCCGGCGCGGGTGATCAACCTGTTGATCTCCGACGTGCCGGGCGACGATCCGGTCAACATCGCCTCCGGCCCGACGGTGGGCGACCCGACGACGCGCGGCGATGCGCTGGAGATCGTCAACCGTTACCGTCTCGAAGTGCCCGATACTGTCCGCGAGGCGCTCGCATCGGACCGTTGCGAGAGCGTGAAGCCGGACGACCCACGTCTCGCCCGTGTCGAGACGCATCTTGTTGCCACGCCCCAGCAGTCGCTTCTTGCTGCAGAGAAAGTCGCGCGCGACTCGGGCTATGCGGTGCGTATCCTCGGAGATTCTATCGAGGGCGAGGCCCGCGAAGTGGCCATCGTAATGTCCGGGATCACGCAGCAGGTTCTGCAGCACGCACAGCCTTTTCGACGCCCCTGTGTCCTGCTCTCCGGCGGGGAAACGACGGTCACCGTGCGCGGCGATGGCCGTGGCGGGCGCAACGTGGAATTCCTGCTGTCCCTTGCCGTGGCTCTTGGTGGAGCGCCCGGTGTCTATGCGCTGGCTGGGGACACCGATGGCGTGGACGGCGCGACCGAAGTGGCGGGCGCCGTGATCGGCCCCGAAACACTCGCCAAGGCTCGGAAAGCAGGGATCTCGCCGCGAGCAAGCCTGGAAAGCAACGATGGCCACGGCTTTTTCGAAGCGCTCGGCGACCAGGTCATCACCGGCCCCACGCTGACCAATGTCAACGATTTCCGCGCGATCCTTGTCGATTGACGCCTGTCACCAAAGGGAATTTCGATCCCGCATATTATCGGACGTTTCCTTTCGGTTTCAGTAAACGACTCGCTGCAGGTCGTCGGCTGCGCTTCCGAGCAACACTCTGACGGTGCTGTCATTTGTGGACGGCCCCGGTTTTGCAAGGGATTTTGTGAGATACAGTGATCGAAGCAGGTTGCGGTCATTTGTCCGGCCTGTTGAAGCGGTGCATATGACCGCTGGCCTTGATGAAGTCCGCGTGCCGGGTCCCAATCAGACAGACGAGCTTTAAAGCCCCGACAGCACCTCGGGGTATCCCTGCAGCGGTTCCGTTCGATCATCATCACTCACGTTTGCCCTTGCATTCCTTCGCGGCGACACTTGGCGGCCGCATGTGTCTCCTTATGTCAGATGACCGGTTCGGCCCTGTAGATTTCGCCCTTCGCAAGCAGTGCCCATGCGGTTCGGGCGGTCTTGTTGGCGATAGCCACAGTGACGAGCCTCGTTGGCTTGCGTTCCAGAAGGGATCGGACCCAGGCGCCATTCCGCGTCTGGTTGGTGTCGGCGCGCCGCGTCAACGACGTCGCACCCACGACCAGCAATCGGCGCAGGTAGCCGTTGCCCATCTTCGAAACGCGCCCAAGCCGGTCCCTTCCACCGGATGAGTTCTGTCTTGGCACGAGCCCCAGCCAGGCCGCAAACTGTCGACCGGAACGGAAGACGGTCGGATCCGGCACGCTGGCCGCGAGCGCCGTGGCGGTGATGATGCCCACACCGGGGATCGTCTCGAGCCGCTGGCTTGCCTCGTTCTGCCGGTGCCAGGCAAGCAACTGTTGTTCGATGTTTCGGATCCCTTCGGCCAGGTTCTCGAGTTGCGACCCCAGTTCCAGAAGCGCGGAGCGGGCGATCGCCGGCAAGGTCAAATCACCCGGCTCACTCAGGCGCCTGACGAGGGCGAAAACCCTTGCGGGCCCCTGGGCCGCAACGATCCCGAATTCCGCAAGCTGTGCCCGGATCGCATTGAGGATCATGGTCCGCTGCCGCATCAGCAGGTCGCGCGACCGATGCAGGACAAGGACACTCTGCTGCTCTTCGTTCTTGGCAGGCACGAAGCGCATGTTTGGCCGCGTGACGGCCTCGCAGATCGCCTCGGCGTCTGCCGCATCGTTTTTCTGCCTCTTTACGTATGGTTTCACGTACGCGGGCGGGATCAACCGGACCTCATGACCGAGAGCGGCGATCTCCCGCGCCCAAAAATGTGAGGTCGGGCAGGCTTCCATGCCGATCAGGCAGGGCTCAAGCTTGCCGAGAAAAACGAGCACCGCGCCCCGCCGCAGCTTCTTCTGCAAAACGACAGCGCCATCAGCATCCACCCCGTGAAGCTGAAACACAGACTTGGCCAGATCGATCCCGAGTGTTGTAATCTCCATGTGGTCGGCTCCTCTCCTTTGTTGGCTTTCACACAGTACCAACATGGCACAATGCGATGCCGTTCGGGTGGGGCCGTCCACACCATCAGACGAATTCGAACCGGTCTCTGAATGGACAGTGAGCTTGCCCTTTATTCCGCGCCGAGTTGACGCCACTCGTCGAGGGCGGCGGCGCGGTTCTTCTTGAAGTTGGCTCTGGAGGAGAGGCTGCGCTCCGAGTTGAAATGGTTGAAGACCGAGGCCTGGATGGCCGCGAACATCTGTAGCCGCCTGTGAACCCATGCTCGTCACGGAGCCGTTCGAAGATCCGCTTGGCCGTGTGACGCTGCTTTCGCGGCACCGGTCTGGAGACGCCGCATTGTAGCTGGGACAATTCAATGAACGGCCGGAGTGGGCCGGTCGCGTCGCAACCAAAACGGACTTTGTCCGAGCGATCTGTAGCCCCGGGAGTCCGCTTCGAGTCGTTCGGACGGGATCCAGTCGGTCGGTCGAAGGGCCGAGCATCCTACCAACGTTTAAGTGATAGCGTCGGCGTCCGAACAGGCCTGCAACAGCACATTTGCACCTGCTAAGCGACGATTCCTACGGTTCCGAATAGTGGACTCGTCAAACGTTGAGGTGGCGTTGATGTAAAACGCGACATCAAAAACTTGATCGGCCGAGGCCGACTTCAAGTATTTGATATCGTGTAGGATTTCTGGTTGCGTGGGTAGGATTTGAACCTACGACCTTCAGGTTATGAGCCTGACGAAACGGGAAGCGCGACCGCCTCATAAACGCATCCGGTCCTCCCTGCGGGGTCGTTCCGGCCGATAGAGACCACGTCTTTCGCCGGTCTCAGGATCGGTATCGAGGTAGGTGCCTTGCCGGCGCCGAATATGATCCACGAACTGAGTCAGCGCATCGACCTGGTCTTTCTTGGTCGAATTCGGAAACTGCAGGAGTTCGCGAAGGAAGGTGTCGGACCAGGGTCGGTTCGTGGGGATTACCAGCTTCCCCGACTTGATCCAGTCTGTCTCAATGACAAAGCGCTCGATCTTTCCGTCAATCGGCTGCACACCGCGGTAGACGCCACTGGCCTCCTTGCGCAAAATGTCGAGCGCGCCGGACCCCAGATTGGTATTCTCAATAAGAACACGGTCTGCTCTCCATTGACGGCGCAATGCTCGGATCCGGTCAAGCAGGTCCGGGAACTTGAACTTCCCCCTCATGGCATCGACCAGGTACCAGCGTTCCTCGCCGTCGTGCCAACCAAAGGTCAGTCCGGCCGAGTACGCGGAAGTGGGGCCGTCCTTGACGGCGGTATCCCAGCTCTGGACATGGCGCAAAATCAGGTGAGGGTCAGGGATCTCGTCAACGAGGTGAAGGTCCTCCATCGAGAGGAACTCACCCATGCCCGGCGAGGGATCCTGCAGGTACTGGGCCTGGTAGGCATAATTGCCGATCTCGGCCCGGATCTGATCGAGTACTTCCTTCGGCTCGCGATCCGGGCTCAGGATGTCACCGATTTCGCGAATCCACGGCCTTCCGCCAAAGAGGGGAATCTCCTGGCGGGTCTGAGCGATCGACGGAAGGCACAGGTGCCGAAACGTGCCCTTTTCGATCAGGTAGGCTGCAAAATCGTCCTCGTGGAGGCGCTGCTGGATCGAGACGATCCTCGCGTCGCCCTTGTTGTCCAGACGCGAGAACAGCGACTCGTCGAAAAAGGTTCTCGCCTGCTCCCGGATGACCTCCGACTGGACGTCAGCCGCCTTGGCAAGGTCATCGATGACGATGACATCGGCTCCGAACCCGGTGACCGACCCTCCAAGGGAGACGGCATGTCGGCCGCCACCCCGCGTGGTCTTCATATGGTCGACCCGCGCGTGGCGCGGGTCGATCCGCATCTCCGGGAAGAGCCGTCGATAGAGCGGGCTTTCGATGAGGCGGCGGAAGAGCGTCGCCTGCTCCCGGGCAAGTTCGCCGCCGTAGCTCACCACCATGATCTTCATTTCAGGACGATGTCCGAGCAGGAAGGCCGGAAACAACACCGATCCGCAGACCGACTTCAGATGCCGCGGGGCAATGGAGATCATCAGGCGCGGAGACCGCCCGTTCACCACTTCTTGCAGGGCGAAGCACATCGCCTCGAGATAGGGGGCCTGCGCCAGCGTCTTGCCCGGATGGAGAACCTCGAAGGCCTCGATCAGGAAGAGGTACAGGTTCTGTCTGCAGGCGAAGTCAGTAATGTCACCCTTCGAGAAGGAAAGCACGTCAGTCATCGGACGCCTCCAACTGGTTTGCGAGGAACAGGTCATCGACCGCCCCCCCCATCATCGCCGCAAGGGCGGCAAGCACAGGCCGATCGTCGCGCGCCGCTTCCGCCGCCGCTGCTTCTGTCTCGATCGCCTCCCGTTCCAGGGCATTCTGCAGCATCGGCAGGAGCTTCAGAAGTTTGTCCGAGGCGCGCGCGTCCCCCTCGAGCGCGCTCTTCAGCGTCTGCCGAAAGAAGGCTTCGAGCGCGGTGATCTTCCGGCGCTTGCCGTTCTCGGTGATCACCACCGGTCGAAGAAGCGTCTCACGAAGCATCGTGTCCACGTTCTTCGAGCCTTTCGGCCGGCCCTTCGGGTTGCCCGACTGACCCTTCTTGAACTGCGTGTGCTTCGGAGGCCGGCCGTAGCCGACCTCGTAGTCTTTCCCGGGATCAGACATTGCTCGCCTCCATCGGGTTAGTGGTACCGACAACCGCGGCACGCTCGTTGAACGTCTCTCCCGTCTCGGCGTGCGCCGCCGTCCTCCCGGTCATCTCCTGCCAGCGGCGGATGGCAACATCGACATAGGCCGGGTCGAGTTCGATCAGCCGCGCCCGGCGACCGGTTTTCTCGGCGGCCAGCAGCGTCGCACCGGAGCCGCCGAAAGCGTCCAGCACGACGTCTCCGCGGTGACTCACATCCATGATTGCGTCGGCGACCAGCGCCGTCGGCTTGACGGTCGGGTGATCGGCGAGATCCGCCTCGCGACCTTTGCCGAAGCTGTTGACGCCGGCATAGTCCCAGACATTGGTCCGGTTGCGACAGTGCTTGCCCAGCTCGACATTGTTGATGTGCGGCGCCCCAGGTTTCTTGAAGACGCAGACCATCTCGTGCTTGGAACGGTAGAGGCTGCCCATGCCGCCATTGGTCTTGTTCCAGACGCAGAGGTTGATCAGCTCGAAGCCGCCGGACTTGCCGGTCGCGATCAGCTCCTCGATGTGCCGCCAGTCCATGCAGACCATGGCGATGGCGCCCTCGGCCATCTTTTCCCAAGTTTCCGCAAGGAAGGTCGCAAGGAAGGTGCGGAATTCGCTGTCCGACATCTCGCCGGACGCCATGGCGAACTCGCGATGATCGCCACCATTGCCCGAGCGGACATGACCGTTCACCGAGACGTTGTACGGCGGGTCTGTGAAGACCATCCCGGCCATCTCGCCATCAAGGACACGGGCGTAGCTGGCTTCCTCCAGCGAATTGCCGCAGAGGATGCGGTGATCGCCAAGGACCCAGAGATCGCCAGCCTGCGTGATGACAGGTTTCGCCGGATCGGGCTCTTCGACGGTTTCCGAAGGAGTGGATTCAGCTTCGCCAACCCCACCAATGATAATGTCGATTTCCGGCGTCTCGAAGCCGGTGATGTCGAGGCTGAAGTCGAGGTCACCATCGAGACTCAGATCCATCAGGTCGGCGAACTCGATCTGCAGCGCCTCTTCGTTCCAGTCGGAGAGTTCGGCCAGCCTGTTATCGGCGATCCGCAGCGCCCGCACCTCGGCCGGGCTCAGGTGATCAGCGACCACGGTCGGAACCGTGGTGAGGCCGAGCGCCTTGGCAGCTTCCAGGCGACCGTGGCCAGCAATGATGACGCCGTCGGAATCCACCAGGATCGGCATGACAAAGCCGAACTTGGCCACCGAGGCTTTCAGCTTGCCGACGTTCTTCGCCGTGTGGATACGGTTGTTGTTTGCATAGGGTTTGAGGTCGGCGACCCGGGTCTGGGTGACCTTGTCAGCCATCCAGATGGGTTTGGTCGATGCCGGGGCAGCGGGTTTTGTGGGACGGGCACGCATTTACGTCTCCATTCATAGATGCCGTGGGAACGGCGAAGGTCAGAATGGATCGCGTCGGGGATACGGAGAGAGCATTCACAGCAACTCCCCGGACCGATGGATCCGGTTTGTTGCCGCTTCGAATGCTCTCTGCTGGGCACGGTGCCCATGTGAGTGCTGCCAGGGTGGCGATTTAGCCCCC
>NZ_SELO01000041.1 GCF_004146235.1 Tropicimonas sp. IMCC6043
GTCCCGCGACCCTGCACCCGATGGGTGAGCCATCCAACACCACCTTCACGCCGCCCAACTCTCTGAAGAATAACAGAAATGCGGCCATCAGCGCAGCAAAATCGTCGGATCACTTGGGAAATTGGGGCTGAAATGCTTTCGCGGTGCCCTGAAGGGAGGCTTCTTTTTCTGCTCTGCTGGGCGAGCACTTTCACCAATTTTCTGGCTCAATTCGTATCCACCGGCTTCGACCGCATACGACCCGCGGTTTCCCGTTCGGCGCGCTTGCAGCGCATGGGCGGCAGCCCCTTATCCATCAGCGCCATATCTTCCAGGACCATGTCGCCCATCTGCTTGAATGCCACGTCCATCGCACCCGCGCGGTGCGCCGAGTGGATAAGACCGGGAAGCCTGCGGGCCCGGTGGTCGGGCGGCAGCGGCTCCTCGGGCCAGACATCGGACGCGGCAACGATATGGCCCCGCTCCACCGCATCTAGCAGGGCCTCGAAATCGACCACATCCGCGCGGCTCAGGAGAATGAAGGCGGCGCCGGGACGCATCTCTGCGAATTCCTCGGCCCCAAGAAACCCGCGGTTTTGAGTCGTGACAGCGGCCATGACGAAGACGAAGTCGGACTCCGAGAGCACCTCGGCGAGGCCCGCCGGCGCGACCTGATGGTCTTCGAGGATCGACGGTGGCAGCCAGGGATCGTGGACCTTCACGTTGCAGCGGAAGCCAGTCAGCAACCGGTTGAGCGCCCGCCCCAGGTCGCCAAAGCCGATGATGCCGACGTCGGCGCCGGTAAGCAGGCGTGCCGACAGGTTGCCATCGCCCCCCCACAGTTCTCGCCCGGCCTGGAAATCGACATCCGCGGCGCTGATCTGCCGGGCAAGGTCGAGCGCGAAACCGAGACCAATCTCGGCGACCGGCACGGCAAAGACGGCACCGGTCGTGACGACGTGGATCCCGCGGGCGAAAACCTCATCGTAAGGCATATTGTCCAGAAGGTTCGATTCGACGTTCAGCACCGCCCGAAGCGACGTCATCTTGGCGAGGGTTTCGGCCGGGATCGGAGGCTGGCCAAGCACGTAGCGCGCCTTGGCGAGATTGGTATCGTCTAGCCCGGCGACGGAATCGGCATCGGTCTCGAAGAGTTCGTACCGGTCCCGCAATTCGGTCAGTTTTTTCGGCGTGAAGATCAGATCGAGGCTGCGCGGCTCCGGAGCGCAGATCACGAAGGGTTTTGATGTCGCAGTCATATTGGCTCCTCCAATCGGAAATGAATCGATTTACTTGCAGAATAAACCGATTTATCTTCGGATTCGAGGCCCGAAAAGGGGACTCAGGGGAGGAAGATGCGGCCTGAGGACAAGCACAGACGCGCGACGATACACGACGTCGCCCGAACCGCCCGAGTGTCGGCGGCGACGGTGTCGAAAGTGCTGCGCGGCGTGAAGACCGTTCGGGCCGACAACGCCGAGCGGGTGCGCAAGGCTGTGAGCGAGTTGCATTACCGGATGGACCCCCTCGCCTCGGGCCTGCGCGGCGAACAGCGCCGGATCATTGGCACCGTGGTCCCGGATCTGGAAAGCCCCTTCTTCGGCAAGCTCGTTACGGAACTGGAAAGCCTCGCCGAGGCGGCAGGCTATCACATGATTGTCGCCTCGTCGCGCGAGAGTGAGGCACGCGAGGCCGATCTCGCCGCACGGATGAACGATTGGCGCGTCGCCGGCTGCGTTTTGGTGCCGGTGCGCTCCGAACGCGGACCGGGGGCGGAGAAACTCCTTGATTTCGGCATGACGGCGGTGCTCGTCGACCGGGTTTCGGCTGACGAGCGCTTCGACACGGTCTCCGCCGACAATCATGAAGCTTCGGCGTCTGTGGCGGATTTTCTGATCGGCCAACAAGGCCACAAACACATCCTGCTGCACGGCGCGACGCGGATCTCCAAAGCCATCCGAAACCGGCTCGCGGGATTCGGGGATCGGGCCCGGGCGATCGACCCGGGTGTCGTTATTGACGAACTCCTGTCCGACGATCCGCTCGAAACCCAGCGTGCCGCTATCCGGTACTATTTCGACGGCCAGGCAGACGGCCATAGGCCGACTGCTATCTTTTCTCTGTCTCAGCATTCGACCCTGCTTGTCCTCTCCGAGATCCGCAGGATGGGCCTCAGGATTCCAGAGGATGTGGCGCTCGTCGGATTCGACGATGCGGATTGGATGCAAACCACCTGGCCCTCGATTACTGCCGTCGCGCAACCCGTATCGGCCATCGCTGAGCGCGCTTTGACGGCGTTGCTTGCACGTGTCGAGGGAGACCACACCGGGTTTCCAGTCCAATACTTGGAAACCTGCGCATTGCTCATCCGGCAGTCGGCCGGGCAGACGAAGACGGAACGGCCGCGCTGGTCAGGCCGGAGCGGATAATCCAACGAAATGGTCCAGGAGGAGGAGGAAACCATGTCGAAACTGAAAACCGCCCTGAAACTCGGAGCCGCGCTCGCGGCATCGCTCGCAGTCACGCCAGCAATGGCCGAGGGGGAATATGGCGTATTGATGAAAACGCTCGCCAACCCGTTCTGGGGCGCGATGGGCCAGGGGGTCGAGGACGGCGCCACGGAAGCGGGAGTCGAGTACTATATGCAGGCAGTCGAGAGCGACCAGGCGGCCGAGAGCCAGCTCAACGTCTGCAACACAATGTTGGAACGCCAACCGGTGGCGATGATCACGGCCGCGATCAACTCGACCAACCTGCTGCCCTGCCTGAAGACCGCGCAGGAAGCGGGAATCAAGGTTGTAGACCTCGATGGCAACCTCGATCAGGCGATCCTGGATGCAGAAGGTATCGAGATCACCTTCCGGATCGGCTCCGACAACATGCTGGCCGGTGCCCAGGGCGCCGAATACGTGGTCGGCCAGCTTGGCGCCGATGCCACCGGTCCGGTGCTGGTAATCGAGGGGCTCTCGGGCAACATCACCGGCCAGAAACGCGCTCAGGGGTTTGCCGACAAGCTCGCGGAACTCGCGCCGGGGCTTGAGATCGTCGCCTCGCTGCCGGGCGACTGGGACCGTGGCAAGGCCGCCAACATCACCAACGACATCCTCACCCGCAACCCGGACCTCGTCGCTATCTTCGCCGCGAACGATGGCATGGCTCTGGGCGCTGTCGAGAGCGTCTTCGCCGCCGGAAAAGGTGGTGACGTCGTCATCGTCGGTGTCGACGGCAACTCCGATGCGGTGAAGTCGATTAACGAGGGTCGGCTTACGGCATCGGTGGCGCAATTGCCCTACCTAGTCGGCAAGCAAGCGGTCGAGAACGTGAAGGTCGCCGTCGAGGGCGGCTCTGTCGAGAGCGAGATCATCGTGCCCACACTCGTGCTCACCAAGGAGGTGATGGACGCCGGCACCGAGCCGTTGCTCGAATACGTCAAGTGATCTTCCCGCCGGTGGGGCCTTCGGGCCCTGCCGGCATTCCAGACGGCCTGACACGCGCCGCGGCCACTGCCAGCAATGCCGGAGACGACCAGCCAATGACGCAATCCGAATCCGGACCCGCCAAACCTGGCACGAGCCTCTGGGCAAGGGTACAGTCGAGCGCCATCGAGCAGCTTCACATCCGCCTCGAAAGCCTGATCGTGCTTCTCGTGCTCGGCGCCATCATGTCGGTGCTCAGCCCGTATTTCCTGTCGGTCAGCAACTTCATGAACATCTTCCTGGCGACCGCCACGATCGGGGTGCTTGCCATCGCCGCGACCTTCATTTTGGGGTCGGGCGGGCTCGACCTTTCGCTGGGATCGGTCATGGGCTTCGCCGGTGTCGTCGGTGCCTGGGTGGCCGTCACGGCTGGGCTTCCGACAGGGATCGCGGTCGTGGCAACCATCGGAGCCGGCGCCCTCGCAGGCTTCGTCAACGGCATCATCATCACCCGCGCCTTCGTGCCCGCGTTCATCGTCACGCTGGGGATGCTCGGTATCGCCCGCGGTCTGGCGCTGGTGATCAACAACGGCGCGGCGATCTACGGCCTGCCGCCTGCGATGGTCTATCTCGGCCAGGGCCGCCCCATGGGCATCCCGATGCCGGTGATCATCTTTATCGGCACCGCCATCGTGATGCATATCCTTCTCGCCTACACCCGCTACGGCCGCCACACGCTCGCCATCGGCGACAGCGAGAACGCGGCGCGCACGGCGGGCATTAACGTCTCGCGCCTGCGGCTGTCGCTCTATACGCTCTCGGGCGCGCTCGCCGGCCTCGCCGGGCTGATTTTCGCGACCCGGGTGAATGCGGGCGACCCGACCGCCGGCCTGACCTACGAACTCACTGCCATCACGGCGGCCATCATCGGCGGCACCAACCTCTTCGGCGGTCGCGCCTCGATCCTCGGCACGATGATCGGCGCGCTCATCATGGGCGTATTGCAAAACGGCCTCAACCTGCTCGCGGTGCAGAGCTACTACCAGCAGATGGCCATCGGCGCCGTGCTGATCCTCGCGGTCTTTATCGACCAATGGCAGGTCCGGAAGGAGAGCCGGGTATGACCCTTCTCAAAATTAGCAAAGTCTCCAAGGCTTTCGGTCCGGTCAGCGTGCTGCACGGCGTCGACATGAGTGTCGACCGCGGCGAAGTGGTCGGCCTCGTGGGTGACAACGGTGCCGGAAAATCGACGCTGATGAAGATCGTCACCGGCATGTACACGGCTGACGCGGGCGAGATCACGCTCGACGGCCAGAACATTCTCGACGACAATCCCGGCGAACGGCGCCGGATGGGGATCGAGATGATCTACCAGGATCTCGCCCTGGCCCGGCAGCAGGATGTCTCCGCCAATATCTTCCTTGGCCGGGAGCCGCAGCGGAAGGTGCTCGGGATGAACTTCGTGGACCGAGCCACCATGCGGCGGGAGGCCCAGGCAATGATCGACCGGCTGGGCGCGCGACTCCCCGCGATCAACCGGCCGGTAGGCTCGTTTTCGGGCGGCCAGCAGCAGTCCGTCGCAATCGCCCGGGCGCTTACCTTCGATCCGAAGCTCGTCATTATGGACGAACCGACGGCGGCGCTCGCAGTTCGGGAGGTCCAAGGCGTGCTCGATCTCATCCGCCAGCTCAAGTCGGAGGGGATTGGGGTGATCCTGATCTCGCATCGGCTGAATGACGTGCTTTCTGTGACGGATCGGATCGTGGTGCTGAACCACGGCCGCGCCGCCGCCAACCTCACCACAACAGAGACCAACATGACCGAGGTCGTCTCCGCCATCGTCGGCAGCGCCGATATGGATCACGCGGCCGCGCACGAAGCAAGAGGATAGACATGGCTCAGCTTGGCCTTCACACTTTCGCGGCGGCGCCAAAGTGGGACCTAGCCGGAATGCGCGGACTTCTCGACAAGTTCCGGAAACATAAGGTCCGTGTGCTTGAGATCCCGCTTCTCGACCCGGCTGAAATCGACGTGGGTGAGACCCGGGCCTTCTGCGAGGAGACCGGCATCGCGCCGGTTTGCTCCCTTGGTCTGCCGCCGCAAATCGACGTGATCACAGATCCAGACGCCGGCCTCGCCTTCCTTGAGCCAGCATTCGAGGTGGCGAGCGGCGTCGGCGCCTTCGCGCTTGCCGGTGTTACCTACGGCACGATCGGCAAGACCTCCGGTGCGCCACGTTCCATTCAGGAATTCGACGGCACCGCCCGATTCATCGAACGCGCGGCGAAAAGAGCCAAATCACATGGGCTGAAGCTCGGGCTCGAGCCCTGCAATCGCTACGAGACCCACATCATGAACACCGGTGCCGACGGCCGCACTTATTGTGAGGCGGTCGGTGCCAACAACGTTTTCATCCACATCGACACCTACCACATGAACATCGAGGAGGTGTCCTACGCCCAGGGCTTCCGCGATTGCGGCCCGTTCCTCGGCTACGTTCATCTGTCGGAGAGCAACCGTGGCGCGCCGGGAGCCGGGACAATCGACTGGGAGCAAGTATATGGGGCTCTTGTCGAGGTCGGTTTCGACGGCATCACTACGCTGGAGAGCATGAACCACGTTCATCCCGCAATCGCCTCCGCTCTGGCGATCTGGCACCCAGTGGCCGCGAACCCGGACGACGTGGTCGACATCGGCCTGCCTTTCCTACACCAGGTAGCGGCGGCGTCCGGCTTTCACTACACCTGAACGGGATTGAGAAGTAAGCGTTCCGCTGTCAATTGGACAGCAACTCATTCTTCGGCCCGCATGCTGCGCTCTTACGGTGAAGGACGGGGGCGGCAATGTTGATCGTGAGATATCCTGTGATGAAGCCAACGTGATCAAGCAAATTGCCCTGACCAGACGATCTGATTTGAGCTCTTATTCGTATAGTAATGCCGGCGGGTTCGAGTAGAGGACTTTGGTGTTTCATGCAGCGAAGGTCGGCAATCCGCCCTCCCTGACCGATGCTGCGGTCGGCATGGAGGGCGGCTTGCGAGCGCGAAGCCGTCATCCGAGCCCTGACGACTGGCCCTCAGTTTCGGACAAAAGTGGTCGCCGAGATGCATCCGACAACCCAGCCCCCGAGATGTGCTTGCCATGCGAGCCCACCGTCGAGAAAGGCAAAAAGGACAAAGTTCGCGAAGATTAAGCCCAACATTGCGCTCACAACGGGTTGGATCGACAGTCGAAGCCTTCGGCGGCTGAGATAGTCCCAAGTCTGCCAGACGCCGATCAGACCAAAAACCGCTCCAGAGGCTCCAACCATGGGAGCGCTGCTTGTAGAGATAAATCCAAAGGCGACCCCACCTCCTACAGCTGAAAGCAGAAAAACCAACATAGTCTTGGCGGGACCAATACGTGCGGAAATGTATTTTCCAAGGGCGAGAAGGATGACGCTGTTCAGGACCAAGTGCATTGGTCCTCCGTGCAAGAAAGCGTGTGTTACGAACATCGTTGCGGTTTGGCCGGGAAAAATCGGCGAGACGTCCCCAGAAATCAATGGCTGCCAAAATGCTCCGAACCCGTAGGCAACCCAACGCCACGAAGGTGACCCGACAATACCGGCGTCTGCAGCGCTGAGGGTGAACTCAATCAGGGCCATGACCCCAACCAGCCACCAGAGAAACGCTGGTGCGCCAACCTGCCGGTCGCGGTGACCCTTGGAGGACGTCGGAGCAGTCCGGAAATGCATGGCCTGAAGCCCAGTCCAATAACGCGGTGGAGGGAGCCTATCCTTCAATCCTGACCAGCGGGCAACCAGACCATCGACCACGACCCCACAGGAGGCCGTGGAAGCCGCCAGAGAGGCCATTCTGGCTGCTGGCAGGGGTGTGAGGTCAGCATGTCCGAGGCAAAGGCCTACGTGGCGCTCCTTGAGCGTCGGGGAGGCATGCAGGGGTATCTCGAACTGGAGCAGTTGAAGGCGTCTCTGGAGGAGTTGAAGGCAAGCCGGGATCGGCCGCCGCTGCAACTGCCAGAGATTTCGCGGGTGCAATGGGGGCATGGTTCGGTTGATCGGGAGACTGGGTAGACTGCCATGTTCTCGGGAGGTGCGTGAATAATTCCGCTGCACGAACGCGGCATCGAGGTCAGCCACGAATCCGTGCGGTTCTGGTGGCTGCGGTTCGGACCGATGTTCGGCCGCGGAGATCCGAGCGAGACGAGCCGAGCGTCTCGTACACCAATTGACACGAGGGTCATTCTCCGCCTCGCAGTGAATGCGATTGTTGAATGACGGTTGCCCATCTGCATTTCACACACCTGCACCTGCACTTGGACTGAGCACTAGGCGTGAACGGCGCCCTAGCAAACGCGCTTCCCATGTAGTTGGCGTTTGCCGAGGCGCCTTGGCACGCCGGGACCAAAACGATGGCTCAGCTCAGGATTTCTGCTTGATCTGGCGGGACCGGCTTTGAGCCAGTCGATAGACGCAAACGGGAGTCTCGGACAAATGAGGGCCGGACAATCAGCTCCCGAGTATCGGTGGAGCATGTGAAGCTGCCAAGCCGCATAAGTATCGTTGGTATCGAGCCCCCTTAACCAAAATCACCACAAGACCCTATTGTCTGGGGTCGCCTTGGACCGATCGAGTTCTTGGTGTCGCGTCTCTTGTCACGGAGCCCCGTCTGACTCCTCCCCTAATAGGATCAGTTTCCCAAGACGAGAGATTGTACTTCCGACAGCGACGGCATTGAGGGCGCGGTGCCGGGGCGGGTGACCGAAATTCCTGCCGCCGCACAGCCGAAACGCACGGCATCGATCGCGTCGGACCGGCGCGCGAGGGCTGCCGCGAAGGCTCCGTTGAAGGCATCGCCGGCACCGGTGGTCTCGACCACGTCGCCGACTCTGAAGGCCGGAACGTGAACGGATTGCCGCGGGTCGCGATAAAGCGCGCCATTCTCTCCCAGGGTAATGATCGCGGTGCCGACACCGCTCGAAAGGAGCGCGTCCGCAGCGCGTTCTGCTTCCGGGATCGAGGTGACGGCGATACCGGTGATACCTTCTGCCTCGGATTCGTTCGGCGTGACGAAGTCGCACAGCGCCAGCATTTCCGACGGTATATTGGCGGCCGGAGCAGGATTGAGGATCGTCCGCACCCCGGCTGCCCGCGCGATCTCCAACGCTCGATGTGCGGCCGCAATGGGCTGTTCGAGCTGCGTGACGAAGACGTCGGCACCGCTGATCAGGTCGGCGCGCGCCTCGATGTCGCTCACAGCGATACGCCCGGCAGCACCGGGCGCGACGATGATTGCATTGTTGCCCGAACTCTGCTCGACAAAGATATAAGCCGCACCGGTATAGCTTTCGGCATCCTCGGTAATCTCCGGTATCACGCCTGCCTTCGCCCAGATCGCACGGGCCATTTCGGCGAAGGGATCGATGCCCAGGCGGCTCACGAAATGGACCTCCCCACCGGCCATGGCCGCCGCCACGGCCTGGTTCGACCCCTTGCCTCCGGGACCGAGGGCAAAGGAGTGGCCGAGGATGGTTTCGCCCATGCGGGGCTGGCGTTCCGCGCGATAGGCAGTGTCGGCGACGAAAATCCCGAGGATGACGATCTTTCCGCTCATGTCTATTTCCTCACCCTGCCGGCGGAATCACGCCCTTGCGGAACAGAAAACAGCCGTAGAACCGGCGCTCGCCGGTCTGGATCACGGCATAGCTTTCGCGCGCCTGGTCGTAGAAATCGAAGCGCTCGATGCCGATCATCGGCCGGGCCTTCCCCTCGGCCCGGTCGATCTCGGCCTGGACCTCGGCCTGCACCGGCGGCACCGTTTCCGGTTCGCCGACCATCTCCATCCGCCCGGCGAAATCGTCGACGAAGGTGTCGAGCGGCATGACCGACAGGATGGCGCTGACCGCCTCGGCCGCGCGAAGGTTCTCCATCCGCAGCAACTCTCCATAGACGGTGTGACGGGCGACCGAGTCGGACGGAAAGTTGGTGTCCGCGATCACCAAGGCATCGCCGTGGCCCATTGACCGCAGCACATAGAGAACGTCGGCGTTCAGCCGGTTGTCGATCCCCTTCAGCATGTTTCCCTCCCTTGTTCATTCGCCTCGGACCATTCGGCGACCGCGGCGGCAAGCGCCATACCCAGTGTCCGGTGACCGTCTGCCGTCAGGTGTATCCCGTCAAGCGGGTGGACGGCGGCAAGTTCGCCGGCGTCGACAAATCCGGCCCCGACCCTGGAGGCGGCATTCGCGATCGCGGCGCCCAGCGAGCGCGACTTGGCAGCGCCGCCGGCGAACATAGCGGCAAGCCAGCCCGTCTCCTCGATCGGTGTCGGCGCAATGAGTATCAGGCCGGGCGGTTGCCCGTTGGGGCCGGCGTTGGAGGCCTGCACCATGCGCGCGAGCCGTTCCACAGACCGCGCGATGTCTTCCGGCGGCACCGAAAAACGCGCCTTCAGGTCGTTTGTTCCCAGCATAACCAGGACGAGGTCGATCGGCCGGTGGCTTTCGAGCAGCGCGGGCAGCATCGTGAGGCCGTTCTTGTGCGCCCCGTCGATCGGATCATCATGGACGGTCGTGCGCCCGGGGTGGCCCTCTTCGATCACGTGCCATCCGGGGCCCAGTTCCGTCGCCAACACGCCTGGCCACCGCCCGCTACGCGAATACCGCGCGAGATCGTCCGGTCCGGTCATGGGCACAGTGCCATGCGTGTTGGAGTCGCCGAAGCAGAGGATTGTGCGGTCGGGAGAGGGGCTCATGCGATGCGGACTCCGGTGGCGCGGTCGAACAGGTGCACCATGCCCGGCTGCGGCGACAGCCGGACGTGCTGACCCGTGCGGAACTCGCGGCGTTCCCGGACGATCGTGGTCAGTTCGCGTCCGTTCGCGCGCACGACGACATGGGTCTCCGAGCCCGTGGGTTCTATCACGACGACCTCGCCCTTCAGCCCTTCGTCGCCCACCAGGAGATGCTCGGGGCGTACGCCAAGCAGCACGTCGCGTCCGTCGTCGAGCCCTTCAGCGCCGCCGACGGCGAACCGCACATCGCCGACCTCGGCATGGACGGACCCGTCGGTCTTGCGAAGGACCGCGTCGAGGATGTTCATCGAGGGGGACCCGATGAATCCCGCGACAAAGGTATTGGCCGGCCGATCGTAGATTTCGAGCGGCGATCCGACCTGCTCGATGTTGCCGCCCTGCATGACGACGATCTTGTCCGCCATCGTCATCGCTTCAATCTGGTCGTGCGTCACGTACACGATGGTGGTTTCGAGCCGGTTGTGGAGTTCCTTGATCTCCACCCGCATCGCCACCCGCAGCTTGGCATCGAGGTTGGAGAGCGGTTCGTCGAACAGGAAGACCTGCGGGTCGCGCACGATGGCCCGACCCATGGCAACGCGCTGGCGCTGACCGCCGGACAATGCGCGCGGGTAGCGGTCCAGATAGTCGGTCAGGCCGAGCACCTCGGCCGCGCGCCCGACGCGCGTGGCGATCTCGGCCTTGTCCATTTTCCGCATCCGCAACGAGAAGGCCATGTTGGCCGCCACGGTCTTGTGCGGGTAGAGCGCGTAGTTCTGGAACACCATGGCGATGTCGCGCTCTGCCGGGGGCAGGTTGTTCACTAGGCGGTCGCCGATGTGGATGGTTCCCGATGTAATGCCTTCGAGGCCGGCAATCATGCGCAGGAGAGTGGACTTGCCGCAGCCGGACGGCCCCACTAGGACGACGAACTCACCGTCGGCGATGTCGACGTCGAGGCCATGTATCACTTCCATGGCGCCGTAGGATTTCCTGAGCGTCCTGACCCTGACTTCCGCCATCCCGTCCCAATCCATTCCGGATGTTTTAACTTTTCAGACGAGTAGCCGAGCAGAGGGCATCTGTCCACGGGCCTGTCATGCCGGCGTGCAGCATTGTTGACAGGTCACGGGTTCGCTGAGACAGTCGGCTATCTTCGCGTTCCGACCGATCAAGAGAGGCAAAGCCCGAACGGGGCGTGAGGTGACCAAGCATGACGTTCATGCGCCGATGCCTGCATCACGTCGGGCACGGCACAAGGGAGGACAATTTCGTGAAAGTCGAAATCTACAATGCGATTATGCAACGCCAGAAGATGAGCCGCCGCCGGATGCTAAAGGGCGCGGCCAGCGTCGGCGCGATGGCGGCAATCGGAGGCGTGTCGACGGGCGTCGCGATGCGCCCGGCTCTGGCAGCAGGCGAGGACAACCTGCGATCCGAAATCCTGAAAATTCCCGGTGTGGGAATGGGCTCGCCGACTGATGCCGACTGGCAGAAGGTGGGTGAACTGTGTCTTGGCCCGACCAGGGAGCGCGTCGCCGAAGGCGAGTTCGACGGGGTGGAACTCACCTTCATGGGGCTCAACAACCAGAACCTGCACAACTTCCTGTTCCGTGGCTTCCTGAAACCGTGGGAGGCCTATACCGGCGCCAAGATCAACTGGATCGATTTGGCGCAGGCGGATTACAATGCCCGGCTCCAGCAGTCGATTGCAACTGGGACTGTTGACTTCGACATCATCGAGATGGGTGCGCCTTTCGAGGGAGACACTGCAGGCCGCGGCCTGCTGGACGAGATGCCCGACTGGGTCAAGGAGCAGATCGAGGCCGAAGATCTCGTGGGGTATCTCCAGCCGCCTGTCGGCACCTGGGACGGCAAGACTTTCCGGGTGACCATCGACGGCGACTGCCACACCTTCGCTTATCGCAAGGACTATTTCGGTGACGGTTCGATCACTGGCCGGGCGGAGCCACCGAAAACCTGGCAGGAAGTCAACGAGATTTCCAAGGAACTGGCCGGCAAGACCGACCCGCTCACCGGCCTGCCGGCGCATGGTTACCTTGACCCGCTGAAGGGCTGGGGCGGCTTCGGCTTCTATTTCATCGAGAACCGTGCCACCGCGTACGTCAAGCATCCCGATGATCCGGCCTGGCTGTTCGATCCTGACACAATGAAGCCAAGGGTCAATAACCCCGGCTGGGTGCAGGCGATCCAAGACGTGATGGACCTGATCGGCACCGAGGGCGCCTATCCCGCCGATCAGATCAACGCCGACCCCGGTACCACCGCGTTCCAGCAATTCCTCGCGGGCACCGGCTCCATGTTGATGTGGTGGGGCGACGTGGGCTCCAGCGCGCGCACCTCCGACACCTCGGTGGTTGGCGACGTGGTAGGCTTCGGCATCAACCCCGGCTCGGACCGCCGCTACAACAGCGCCACCGGAGAATGGGAAGATACCTACAACGAAGCACCGAACATGGCCTATATCGGTTGGGGCGTCTACGTCACCACCCGCGCAGCGAGCGACGAAAAGACGCGCAAGGCAGCGTGGTCGGCGGCGGCACATCTCGGGGGCAAAGACATCTCGCTCTGGATGTCGGCCTATCCCTCGGGCTTCCAGCCATACCGCAATTCGCATTTCCAATATGAGGAATGGGAAGCTGCGGGTTACGACCGGGCCTATGTCGAGGATTATCTCGGCTCGAACCTCGACAGCTACAACCACCCAAATGCGGCGATCGAACCTCGAATCCCGGGCATCTTCCAGTACTACTCGGTGGCCGAGGACGAACTTGCCAAAGGCTTTGCCGGTCAATACAGCTCGGCCCAAGAAACCGCCGACGCCATTGCCGCGGCATGGGAGAAAATCACCGACCAGATCGGCCGCGAGAGCCAGATTGCGCTCTACAAGGCGTCGCTGGGGATGTGATCGAAAATGTCGGACCGGCAGCATGGCTGCCGGTCCGCAGATACGGTGAATCAGCAGGATACGTGCAAGAGTGATCCGTACCGAGGGGGACCAGCTCCACGTCGTGACGGCCGACAATATCTCGGACCGCAGACGTCTCTTTGGCAAGTCGCTGATCTGGGGATCGGCTGCGCTGCTTGTGCTCATCATCGCGCTCCAGATTGCCGACCAGAGCGGCCGGGTCGCGCTCGGGTTCGAGACTTGGCGGCCCACGCTTTACGCTTACGTTCTTTGGGCCGGATGTGTGTGTTGGGGACAGGTGATCCTCCACGGGGAGCACGGAAAGCGGTCGCTGTTCATCCTGCCGGCGGCGCTCTTCGTCATCTCGATGGTGGTGTTTCCACTGATCTTCGCCCTCGGTATTGCCTTCTCGAACTGGAACTTGTCATCGCCCGACGGCCGGCAGTTCAACGGGCTCGACAATGTCCGCCAGATGTGGGGCGATCCGTTCTACTGGAACGCGCTGCGCAACATGGTTTGGTACGTCCTGGCGATCGTCGTCGAATACGCCATCGCCTTCGGGCTTGCGCTGCTTCTGAACTCGCAGATCCGGGCACGAAAGTTCTTCCGCGTGGCGTTCCTGCTGCCGCTGATGCTGAGCCCGGTTGCCGTAAGCTGGATGATCGGCAAGTCGATGCTGGAAATCCGCTTCGGGCCGATCGCGCGCCTCGCGCGAGAACTCGGCTGGAGCAGCCCGTCATTTTTCGGGTCGCCCGAGATGGCTCGAGCGATGATCATGATAATGGATGCCTGGACCTTCATCCCCTTCATGATGATCATGATCCTCGCCGGCCTCCAGGCCATCCCCCGTGAGCTTCGGGAAGCGGCGGAAGTCGATGGCGCCCCTGCCTGGCGGCGGTTCTGGGAGATCACCTTTCCGTTGATGCTCCCGGTTTCGGTCACCGCGATCCTGATCCGGATCATCTTCAAGCTAAAGCTAGCCGACGTCATCATCAACGTCACCTCCGGCGGTCCCGGTGGAGCGACGGATTCCGTCACCAGCTTCATCTTCCGCGAGTATCGCGACCGCTCGAATGTCGGTTACGGAACGTTGCTGGCGATCGTCTACCTCGTGCTCATCGTGATCGCTATGACGGCCCTGATGAAAATTGCGGACCGCTGGATGAAACCGAGGTATTGAGATGAGCCAGCAGATATTTCACGATCGAGAGAGCGACCTTTCCTACCGGCCGAGCTGGCAGGTCAGCCGCGTGGCGATCTACGCGGTGCTGCTTCTGTGGGCCTTAATCTGCCTCTTTCCGATCTATTGGACGATAACAACATCCTTCAAGGCGGCGCCCGACGTGATGCAGGGCAACATGGTGCCCTGGGTCGATTTTACGCCGAAATGGCTCGGTATGCGATCGCTCGGCTTTTCGCCCGAAGCGATCTTCGCGGAGTCAACGGTACGCGAAGAGTTCCTCAAGCGGTTCTGGAATTCGACAGTGGTTGCCGTGTCCTCGTCCCTGCTCGCGCTGATCCTCGGAAGTTGCGCCGCCTACGGGCTCAGCCGCTTCGATTACCGGTTCGGGTTCATGCGCAATTCGGACCTGTCATTCTTCTTCCTGTCTCAACTGATCCTGCCGCCGGTGGTGCTCGCGCTGCCCTTCCTCGTGCTTTACAAGGAGCTCGCGCTGCTCGACACCCGGATCGGGTTGATCCTGCTCTACACCCTAACGGTCCTGCCAATTGTCATCTGGATCATGCGCGACCAGTTCGGCTCGATCCCGACCGAGCTCGAGGAGGCGGCTCTGGTCGACGGGCTTTCGGTCTGGGGCGCCTTCCTGACAATCATTGTCCCGATCGCGCTGCCCGGCATGGTGGCGGCGTTCATCCTGTCACTTGTGCTGACCTGGAACGAGTATTTCTTTGCCGCGCTGCTCACATCAACCAATGCCAAGACGCTGCCGGTGATGGTCGCGAGCCAGACCGGTTCGCAGGGTATCTCCTGGTGGTCGATGGCGGCGCTCTCTTCGGCCGCGATCCTGCCGCTTATCGTTATCGGCATCTTCCTCGAGCGCTTCATCATCAAGGGGATGGCGGCAGGCGCGGTGAAGTAGCGGCCTGGCTATTCCAGGTTGGTGTGGTTTGCGCGCATCCTTTCGGGCGTAATGCCGAGGTCCGCGCGCAGCCGCAGCACCATGATTTCGAAGAGCAGGAAGAGAGCGCCTTCATAGACCGACCCCATCGGCAGCACGGCGCTGGAATCCGGCCCGAGGTCGCGGGCCATGGTCTGCGCCGGGATGACGAGGCGATGGGTGGCCAGCGCGGTGGTGGGGGCGTCGGGTTCGGCGGTCAGAAAGAGAATGTCGGCACCCGCCGCCCGGGCCACCTTCATCAGAGCAGTGACCGTTGCCAGTTCGCCCGGCCCGGCTGAGGCGACGAAGAGATCGCCGGGACCCACCGGCGGCGCGGCCATGTCGCCCTGCATGGCGACATCGCGCCCCAGATGGTGGAGCCTCATGGCGAAGCCGCGCAATTGAAGGCCCTCCCGTCCGCAGCCATAAAGGACGATCCGGTTTGCTGCGGCGATAATGGCGCAGGCGGTGTCAATCTCGACCGGTGCGATCCCGGCGGCCGCAGCGCGCAGTTCCCCCGCGGCGGCGTCGAATGCATCAGTCATGTCCGGCCTCCTCGCACTATCCCAACTCATGGGCGATGTCCTTGGTCTGTTCATAGAGCTTGCGGAAGAGGCGGTATTGCCGCTCCAAGGCCGCATGCCGTTCGGGTGTGACCTCGCGCACCGCCGGATTCCAGTGCTCGATATCCTCCGGCCGCGCGTGTCCCGCCGCGCAGGCAGCGAGAAAGGCATCGCCGTAGGACGCGCCGACGGTCTCCTCGCAGATGATCTGCGGCACGCCGCCGATGTCGGAAATGGCCTGGAGCCATGTCGGGTTCTTCGTGCCGCCGCCGACCGCGAGGATGCGGCGCGGGGCCTGGCCGAGATCGCGGTAAGTCTCGATGACGTGGCCGGTCCCGTTGGCAATACCTTCGATCATGGCGCGGTAGAGGTCGCCCCGGCTATGCGTGAGGTTGAGGCCGAAGAAGGCGCCCTTTGCGCGCGGGTCGTGGATCGGCGTACGCTCGCCCGAGAAATAGGGCAGGAACAGCAGCCCCTTGGCGCCGGGCGGCGAGGCGGCGGCTTCCTCGGCGAGCATGGCGAAGGCGGTCTCGCGCGGCAGGTCCCGGGCGAACTGGTCTCGGAACCAGTGCGCCAGGGTGCCCGAAGTTGAGAGCCCGGCCATCGAGGCATGGCTGCCTGGAGTGAGCCAGGGCGCGTACCATAGCCGGGCGTCACGCACCCGCTCGTCGGTCACTTGGATGATGAAAATGGTTGAGCCGTACATCATCATCATGTCGCCGCCATGGCGCACACCGACGCTCACCGCCTCGGCCGCCGCGTCGATGGTGCCCGTGGTGACCGGCGTGCCGGCAGCGAGGCCAGTTGCGGCGGCGGCCGCGTGGGTGACCTGGCCCGCGATCTCAGCCGACCAGAGCAGGCGCGGAAGCCTGTCTGGGCCGACGATGTCGCCCGCGAACTCGGTCGTCCAGTCGAGCGTCGCGACGTCGTAGAGCGGGCTGAAATTGGCGGCGGTGTAGTGGTCGATCACGTATTCGCTGGTCAGACGGTGCACGAGGAAGCTGGTTGAGGTGAGGAACTTCCTCGCCTCGGCGAAAATCTCCGGCCGGTTTCGTTTCAGCCACCGGATCTTGGGTCCAACCGACTGCGAGGTGAGGGCATTGCCGCAGCGCTCGAGAATGGTCTCTGCCCCGATCCGCGCAGTCAGTTCCTCGATCTCCGCTGTCGCTCTTGTGTCGACGCCGTAAAGCACCCCGTTCATGAGCGGACGGCCGGCACCGTCGACAGGCAGCATGCAGGGGCCGATGGCACTGACGGCGACGCAGGCGATCCCGGCCGGATCGATTCGCGTTTCAGTGAGCAGGGCTCGTGAAATGGCGACTAAATCGCCCCACCAGTCTTCTTCCGGCCGGTGCTCTGCCCATCCGGGGCGCGGCACCAACATCTCGTGCGGCCGGGTCGCATGGGCGACGATCCGGCCCTCGCCATCGACCAGCACGCCTTTGGATTCGAAGGTTCCGATATCGACGCCGAGGGTGTAGCTCAAGCCGCGCCCCCGTCACGGGAGAGGCTAAACCCGGGCGTGATGCGCGCGAGCATTTCTTCGAGCAGGATCGCCAGCCCGTCGAGGTCGCGCAAGTCGCAGACCTCGAGCGCGGAGTGCGAGTATCGCATCGGATAGCCCAGATCGAGCGCGGCGACGCCCGCGCCGACCAGCTGGACATAGGAGAGATCGGTCAGCACGCCGGTCTGGGCCGAGCGTTGCAGCGTAAGGTCTCGCGCCGCCGCCGCCGCCTCGGCAAGGCGGACCAGTGCGGGGTGGGGGATGACGCCGTTAAGGGTGCCGCGCCCGTGGAAGGAATAGAGGCTCATGCCCGGCCCGGCGCCGAGGCGCATGTCGCCGAGGTCGCCGGCATCCGGCGTGTCGGAGGCGAGCATCAGGTCGATCTGAAGCGCGATGTCGGGCTGGAGCCGTTGTGCCAGCGGCAGCGCTCCGCGCAGGTTGAATTCTTCCTGAGTGGTGAAGGCGAGGTGCACGGTTGGCCCGCCATCCCGCGCGGCCAACCGCTGCGCCAATGCGATCAGGGCGGCACAGCCGGCGCGGTCGTCGACGCTGGTGCCGGCGACGCGGTTCCGCCCAATCGCCATTGCACGCGGGGCGTAGACCACCGGCGTTCCGATCTGCACTCCTGCGTCCGCCGCTTCGGCCTCCGAGTCGAATCCGGCATCGACATAGAGATCGCGATAGCGGACTACCTGGTATTTCTCCTCTGGGCCGGTGGCATGATGGCTCTTGTTGGCGATCACGCCGCGCAGGTCGTGCCCGCCACCAACGCAGATCAGCACTGCTTGCGCCGCCAGCGCCCGTTCCGGCACGCCGCCAAGCCGCTCCAGCCGCAGGAACCCGTCAGACTCGATCTTGCGCACGACGAAGCCGAGTTGGTCCATGTGAGTGAAGAGCAGCACCGACGGCGTGCCGGCCTCACCGGGAAATGTCGTCCAAAGGTTCCCCATCCGGTCTGTCTCTGCCTCGACGTCGGCAGTCCGGCGCAGCCATCCGGCGATCCTAGCGCGCACGCGGTCCTCGTGACCGGCGAGCCCAGGGGTCTCCATCAAGTCCGTCAGAACCGCGCGCAGCGCATCGTTCATGTCTCCCCCCTGGCGGCGCGGGCCCGCGCCATGAAGTCGATCACCCGCTCCGGGTCGACCGGGTTCCAGGTATTGCCGTCCACCTTTAGCGCCGAGCCGACGACGCAGCCGTCCGCAACGCTCAACACCTCCGACACAGTGTCGTGCCGGACGCCGGTATTGGCCAGTACCGGCGTCTCGGGCAGCACCGCTTTGACCGCTTCGAGGTCTGAAAGCGCGGCCGCCTCGCCGGTGATCTGGCCCGAGACAAGCACCGCGTCGGGCACCGAGGAGAACACCGCGCTGCGCGCCCGGTCGGGCAGGGTGCGCCTGTCGAGGCTGTCGGCGAACTCGGCCGAGACGTTGTAGAGCATCAGGCAGTCGTCCCGACCGAGCCGGTTGCGATATCGCATCGCGGCGCCCGCATCCGGACTCCAGATCCCCATGTCTGAAGCGTAGGCGCCGGTGAAAATCTCGCGCACGAAGGCTGCCCCGGTGGCGGCGGCGAGCGCGACCGTTGACATTGGATCCCAAAGTACATTGACGCCGAAAGGCACAGTGATTTCTTCCCGCAGTCGCCCGATCACGTAGGCCATCGTTGCGGTTGAGGCAATGTCCGCGGAGAATTCGTACGGCCGGTCGTTCTCGTTGCCAAACATGACGGCGTCGATGCGGGCCGTCTGCAATGCTTCGAGGTCTGCCCGTGCCGCCTCCACCAGACCCTCGAGTCCGGCCTCCGGGTCGTAAAGTGGCGCACCGGGCAAGGCGCCCAGATGGACCATTCCGATTACTGGCCGGGCAGTCGCGAACACGCGCTCGAACTTTTTCATCTCTCCTCCACTCTTTCTCGTGACCAAACCTAGCTCGGAAAGCATTGGTGCCCAAGGCGTTTCATACTAGCATTCCGGGCGGGTAAGGGAGGACAACATGGCGCTCAGGACGCGGCACTGGGATCGGCTCGGCAATGGCGGGCTGACCTTCACGGAACTCGGCTTCGGCACCGCCCCGCTCGGAAACCTCTACCGGGCGATCGGCGACGACGAGGCGCATTCGATTCTCGAATATGCCTGGGAGGCCGGGATCCGCTACTATGATACCGCACCGCTCTATGGATTGGGGCTCTCGGAGACCCGACTGAACCGTTTTCTTCGCGACAAGCCGCGCGACGAGTACGTGCTGTCGACCAAAGTCGGGCGGCTAATGGCCGCCTGCAAGCCGGACGAGCGCGACGGGTTCGGCAAGTGGTTCGACGTGCCGGCGCGAAAGGAGGTCTTCGATTACAGCTATGACGGTGTCATGCGGTCGCTGGATTTTTCGCTGGAACGGCTCGGAACGGACCGGGTCGACATTCTCTATGCCCACGATCTCGACGTCTTCAACCACGGCTCGCAAGCAGTGGTCGACGCCAAGCTCGCAGAGCTCATGGACGGCGGCTACAAGGCGCTTGTCGATCTGCGTGACCAAGGCGTGATCCGTGCGTTCGGCGCTGGGGTCAACGAGTGGCAGCCTTGCCAGTGGATGGCGGAGCGCGGCGATTTCGACCTCTTCCTGCTCGCTGGACGATATACGCTCCTAGAGCAGGACGCGCTGGAAAGCTTTCTGCCGCTCTGTGTCGAGCGCGGCATCGGCATCGTGATCGGCGGACCCTACAATTCCGGCATTCTCGCGACCGGGCCTTGCGCGGGTGCGTTCTACAACTACCAACCGGCGCCGCAGGAGATCCTCGACCGAGTCGGGCACATCCAGGAGATTTGCGAGCGGCACGGAGTGCGTTTGGTCGATGCCGCCTTCGGCTTCCCGCTGCACCACTCAGCGGTCGTGTCGGTCATTCCGGGCGGGCAGGGGCTGGCAGAGATGGAGTCGAATCTCGCTGCCACCGCGGCGGTTCTCCCACCGCTCCTGTGGGATGACCTGAAGGCGGCGGGCCTGTTGCGCCCCGACGCGCCGGTGCGCTGAGGTACGACGATGGTTCAGATCGACGCACATCAGCATTTCTGGAACCCGGCCCGCGGCGACTACGGCTGGATGCCGAAGGACAACCCGACGCTGGCCCGCCCCTACGGCCCCACGGACTTGCTGCCAGAGCTCCGCGCGCAGGGCATTGACCACACCGTGCTGGTGCAGGCTGCGGCGACGGTGGAGGAGACCGAATATCTGCTCGGCATCGCCGATGTGACGCCCTGGGTGGCCGGTGTCGTCGGCTGGGTCGACTTCGAGCGGCCTGAGCACCGCCGTCACCTCGAGCGGTTGGCCGAACATCCGAAGTTCCTCGGTGTCCGGCCAATGATTCAGGACATCCCTGAGGATGGCTGGATGCTGCGCGACGACGTGCAGTGGGGTTTCGCGGCGCTGGCCGATCTCGGCCTCACGTTCGACGCCCTCGGTCTCCCGCGCCATCTCGCCAATTTCCATACCCTGCTGGCGCGCTATCCCGATCTTTCGGTGGTGGTGGACCATTGCATGAAACCGCAGATTCGTGAGCAGTCGGTGACGCATTTTCGGGCTTGGGCCGATGGCATCGCGCGGCTTGCTGAACGGCCGGGAACGGTGTGCAAGTTCTCCGCGCTGGTAACCGAGGATATCGAGGACTGGACCGTCGACCGCCTACGGCCCTATGCCGAGCACGTGATTTCGGTCTTCGGGGCGGAACGGCTGATGTGGGGGTCGGACTGGCCGGTCTGCCGGCTACGCACAGAATATGCCGGTTGGCGGATGGCGGCGCTGGAATTGACCGCGCATCTTCCGAAGGTCGACAGGGCTCGTATCTACGGCGGCACGGCGGTGGCGTTCTACGGGCTCGCAGTCTGAGCGAGAAAGGCGCGCACTTCGTTCTCGGAAATCTCCGAACGCGCGTCGGGACGCGTGGAGACGGCCAGGGCGGCTGCACCTTGGGCGAAATTCGCAGCTGCGCTGAGGCTGGCGCCCCGCGCCAGTGCTGCCGCCATGGCGCCGACGAAGGCATCGCCGGCGCCGTGTGTCGAGACCACTGGCACAGTATGAGCTCGGAGCACGACCGGCCTACAACCGGGTTCGGCGAGCTTGAGCCCCTCGGCGCCGCGGGTGGCGACGATGGTCTTGTCCCCGGCGGGGATCCCGGCGTCGGAGAGCGCCGCCAGAAGCGCTTCATGTTCGACCCGGTTGACCACGAAGATGTCGGCGCGTCGCAATAGGGCGGGGGGCATCGGGCGGGCAGGGGCGGCGTTGAGGATTACGCGGGTTTCGGAAGCGGCCTTCGCCGCGACGGCGAGGTTCACTGCGTCTGGGATTTCGTTCTGGAGCAACAGCAACCCGAGCCCTTCGGGCAACGTGATCTCGGCCGGGTCGATCGCGCGGTTGACGCCTGCGACGATCACCGCGCCATAGTCGCCATTTTCGTCGACGATAGCCACGCTCATGCCCGACGCTCCGGCGGTGCGCCGCACCTGCCCGCGCTCAATCCCGACGGCGTCCAGTCTCTCGAGGATCTGGTCGCCGAACCCGTCCGTGCCGATCCGGCCGGCCATTCCGGCCCGCGCGCCCATCCGCGCCGCCGCCACCGCCTGGTTGCCGCCCTTTCCACCAAAGCGGTAGGCCACTGCCGAGCCAACAACGGTCTCGTCGAGCGCCGGGAGGTGCGGCGCGTCGACCACCACGTCGAGGTGCAGCGCACCGACCACGAAGACATCCATCGTTCAGGCGCCGTAAAGCGCGGCTGCAACGATGCGCTGGCTCCGCGCCGCATCCTGGGATTCGATCGCGGTCGCCAGCGCAGGGTCGTTAGCGAGCCCCTCGGCCACCGCCCGGAGGCGCTCGGTCAGGCGGATATTCGTCCGTGCCTCCTCGACCGGGTCGAGCCCGGAATGGTCGGGGAAGGTGTCGAAATAGATCACTCCTTCAAATCCCGCCCGGCCGATCTCGACAAAGAGTTCCACCGTCTGCACTGCGTGCACCGAGCCGACCATCAGTCCGTCATCGCGCTTGCCGTACCCGTCGTTGAGATGTACGCCGAGCAGCCGGGAATGGCGCGAAACGAGTTGGGCCGCGTGGGCCGGCATTTCGTCGGCATAGAGCACATGGGCGAAGTCGAGGGTGATCCCCGTATTGGACCGTCCGACTTCCTTCAGGGCGAGGAGAGAGGTGGCGACGTCGGGCATCAGCGCGAAAGCACGCGGCTCGTTGGGCTTGTACTCGATGGAAATGTCGATGTCCGGGTTGTGGTCGGCAAGTTCGGCGATCGCCGCGACGGTATCGTCCCACATCTGCCTGTAATCGGCCTGGAAGGCGTAGTCGAAGCCGTCTTGTCCCATCCAGAGCGTCATCAGCCTGCCGCCCATTTCGGCCAATGCGTCAATTCCCTGTTTGGTCAGGTCAATGGCGGCGCGGCGCGTGGCGGGGTCAGGATTAGTAAAGGCGCCGATGGCGAAACCGGGATCAGTGTAGTAGCGCATGGCCAGCCCATTCAGCACCATGCCATAGTCGGCAAGGATTTGTCCGAGCGTGGCGGGGGTGTTCCGGACGAAGTGGTCGGGGTAGTTGAGATCGGCGGCGTTGAGCCCGCCGACGCGGCCCGCCGCGGCAATCATCTCTGCCACCGTAGGGGGAGCGCCGTCAGCGCCTCGAGTGCGAAATGCATTGAGCCGCGCCGCGTAGTAGTGGCGGTTCGCGCGTGTTGAAAGCATCGAATGGTCCTTCCACCGGGGTGCGGGTGAAGAGTATTGAATAGGTCAGGGGAATAGTTTTCAAGCGGCGGCGTCGTATGCGGGAGGTCATGTCAGAGTATCCGTTATTTTGATGTCATTTGTGGACGTATATGGACCCCGCCTGATTGCAATGGTTTGCCAGGCTTGCTTCATTCTGCACCAGTACGAAGACGCGATAGAAACCTTGCCCGCCGGGCTCGAAAGCAATCCAGCCTCGGAGAGGCTGCACGTATGGCTGGCTGCTTCCTACGCCAGGGCGGGTCTTCTCGACGACGCGGCTTGGGAGGCCGACCAGGTCCTGCTGATGAACCCCGCGTTCTCGCTTGAAACGATCGCGGCCTCGTATCCGTTCAAGGACGAAACCGACCGCGCGGACTTCTCCAAGGCTCTTTCGCTGGCTGGGCTGCGATAGCGTATGAAACAAGAATCATTCTGACAGAACTCTAAGTTGGCGGTCGGAGACCTTTTTCGGCGCTGCAGTAGTAGCCGGCAGGTGGTGGGTCGGCACAACACTCATGGGAGTGGAAACTGCGGCCGGATCACGACTTCGGTCGGGCAGGCGTTGGCGGGAAAACGAAACAGGAAGGAGACGGTCCGCGCGATATCCTCCGCCTGGATCATCTTTTCCCTATCCCCTGGCACCGCCGACGTCATCTCGGTGGCGATATAGCCGGGATAGATCGCACAGACCTTGAGGCCCTTGTCGCGCAGATCCTCGAACAGGCAGCCCGAGAAAGCGTGTACCGCGGGTTTCGTGGCGCAATAGATCCCCCCACCCGAAAAGGATGACCGCCCGGCGATGGAAATGAGATTTATCACCGCGCTTTCGGGATGCTCCAGCAGGAGCGGTAACATCACCAGCGTCAAGTGAACGAGAGCGCGGAAATTGATGTCGAGCGTGTGCTCCCAGCGCGAGAGATCGGCGGCGTCGAAACGGGCGGTCTCGAGGACGCCGGCGTTGTTGAATAGCGCGTGGAGCGTTCCCATGCGCTCCCTGACCGCATCGGCCAGCCCCGCGAGGTACACGTTGTCGGTCACGTCGCCCGGAAACACTGCCGTCCGCGCACCTGCTTCGCGGCAATCCCGAGCAACGTCTTCCGGCAAGACGACGTCCCGCCCGGCCAACGCTACAGCCATGCCCTCGGCCGCCAGAGCACGCGCCGTTGCTGCGCCGATGCCACGGGAGGCCCCCATGAGGCCTTGTTGCACAAATCGGTTGAGGGATTCACTGCTTGAATCCAGTGTGATAGCTTGGGCGCATGAGCAGTTAGGCCCCGACGAAGTACAAGACCACGAACTGGTCGGCTTATAACGTAGCGTTACGGCAACGCGGATCGCTGACGATCTGGTTTGATCCCGACATGGTGTGGAAGCCCCCACCGGCTGGAAAGCGAGGGAGGCATCCGAGCTTCAGCGATGCCGCGATCCAAACCTGCCTGACGCTGAAGGTGCTGTTCAGCATGCCATTGCGACAGACGACCGGCTTCGTGGAAAGCCTTCTTCGGTTGGTCGGACTGGACTGGACCGTGCCGGACTTCAGCACCCTATGCCGCCGACAGCGGAAGCTGAATGTGAGTATTCCGTACTGTGGCGGCACGGGCCCGCTGAACCTCCTGATCGACAGCACCGGCATCAAGGCCGAGGGAGAAGGGGAATGGAACGCTCGCAAGCACGGCGGCCCCAAGCAGCGCATCTGGCGCAAGATACACATCGGAATTGACGAAGAAACTCTGGAGGTGCGGGCCATCGAGGTCACCGGCAGCAACATCGGCGATGCCCCCATTCTGCCTGAACTCTTGGACCAGATCCCGGCAGACGAGCAGATCGGTTCGGTGACTGCCGACGGCGCCTAGGACACCCGCAAATGCCACGAAGCGATTGCCGCCCGCAGTGCCACTGCCGTCATCCCTCCGTGGAAAAATGCCAAGCCGTGGAAGCCAACCAGCCCAGGTGTAGTCGCACGCAACGAAGCCTTGCGCGCCTCGAAGTACCTGGGCCGCGCGCTCTGGCGGCGATGGAGCGGATACCACCGCCGGAGCCGCGTCGAGAGCAAGATGAACTGCATCAAGCTTCTCGGCCAATCTCTCATGGCCCGAGACTTCGAGCGCCAGGTCGCCGAGCTGCAGGTGCGTATTGCCGTTCTGAACGGCTTCACCGCCCTTGGTATACCCGTCACAGTGGCCGTAGCATAAGTCCGTCCAGGGAAAGGGAAACCGAGCTCAGGCCCCTATTTGTGCAACAGCGCCGGTACCTGTCTTACTGGTCCCCATCCGCAGGAGAAAACATGACGCATTTCGATCTGGGCACCTATGCCCGTGCAATCACCACATCCTCGCCCAACGCGCAGAAAGCCTTCAGCCAGGGACTTGTCTGGCTTTACGGCTACAATCACGAGGAGGCGGCCGCCTGTTTCGAGCGTGCGATTGCAAACGATCCCGGCTGTGGAATGGCGCATTGGGGCGTCGCGTATGCCATCGGGCCCAACTACAACAAACCCTGGGAGTTCTTCGACGCCGACGAGCGTGCGACCACGTTGGAACGGGCTCACAAGGCCATTTCAGACGCAAGGGCCCTGAAAGACAGTCTCACGCCGGTCGAAAACGCCCTGATCGAGGCGCTCGCCGACCGGTTTCCGACCGATCCGGAGATCGAGGATTACGGCCCATGGAACGACGATTTCTCGGCCGCGATGGAGAAAGTATATGCGGCGTTTCCCAACGACCTCGACGTCGTCACGATCTACGCCGAAGCCCATATGAACCGGACGCCATGGTTGCTCTGGGACCTCAAGACCGGCAAGCCGGCAGAGAGTGCGACGACAGAGCGTGCGAAGGCGGCGCTGGAAAAGGCCTTTGACCAACAGCCGGAAGCCTGGGAACACCCCGGCCTCCTGCACATGTACATCCATCTGATGGAGATGTCTCCGACGCCCGAGGCTGCCTTGCGCCATGGCGACCGGCTGGCGGATCTAGTGCCGGACAGCGGCCACCTCGTTCACATGGCAACCCATATCGACGTGCTCTGCGGCGATTACCATAACGTCGTCTACAGGAACCGGCGGGCGGCGGCCGTCGACCGGAAATTTGAGGCCTTTGCCGGGGCGCAGAACTTCTACACGATCTACCGCATTCACAACGTGCATTTCGAAGCCTACGGCGCGATGTTCCTCGGTCAGCCCGAGGTCGCTCTCGCGGCGTCGGAGGAGCTGATGAGAATGCTGCCCGACGAGGTCGTACGGTTCATGCCCGAACTCTTCGAGAGCTTCTACGGCAAGAAAATCCACGTCATGATCCGCTTCGGCCAGTGGCAGGCCATCCTCGATGAGCCATTCCCCGAGGATCGGACGCTCTATTGTTACACCACCGCCGCCATGCACCAGGCCCGGGCGATCGCCTTCGCCAATCTGGGTCGGAACGAGGATGCAGTGCGCGAGTGCGAGCTGGCGGTGACGGCCCGGAAGGCAGTGCCCGAGGAGTGGCTCGTCTTCAACAATACCTGCGAGGATGTGCTGCTTATCGGCGAAGCGATGATGGACGGCGAGGTGTCCTACAAGGCCGGGCGCATCGAGGAGGGCCTCGCCCATCTGCGGCGTTCGGTGGAACTGGACGACAGCCTGATCTATGACGAGCCTTGGGGGTGGATGCAGCCGACGCGCCACGCCCTCGGAGCTCTTCTGATGGACGCCGGACAATACGAGGAGGCCGAGGCCGTTTATCGGGCCGATCTCGGTCTCGACAAAACGTTGCCGCGCGCCTGCCAGCATCCGCGCAACGTCTGGAGCCTTCACGGCCTCCATGAATGCCTGGTGCGTCGGGGTGAGCGTGTCGAAGCTTCACATATCCGCCTGCAACTCGACCAGGCCGCCGCGCGCGCAACGGTGCCAATCCGCGCCTCCTGCTATTGTCGGAAGGCAGCCGCAGCCTGACTGCAAGCGGAAACGAAGACAATTACGGTCGGCAAAAGCCGAGACCGCCTCCGCGACGTCGCGAGCAGTCCGGCTAACCGAGGGCGCGCGCGACAGCGAGCACGGCAACGGCCATGAGCTGCGCAGTGCCGCCATTCGCAGGAAACTGGACCGTGTCTGCTCAGCAGAGAAACCAGACCCTATTTGACGGCGCAAAGCGTTTGGACTTTCACGCGGTAATTTCTTTCAAACGCGCTTGCATAGGAACCGAGTGTGGTCGCTGGTCAAGGTACTCCGACAGCAGTCGCTTGGCCGTCCGAGGGCGGTCAGCAGCAATCGCACAATCGATGAGCAGTATCTCCAGCATGTCGCGCTGGGCGATGCTGCCGCCCATATTCTGAAAGTCGAACCTTACGTCATTCAGGATATCTGTTGCAGCCCCCATGTCTCCAGAAAGACGGGTGCATAGTGCATTGACAAGCGGGATCGTGAGGCGGGCACTCGCCTGCCGATCAAACGAGTTGCCTCCATGTGCGTATTCCCGCACGGCTTCGGAAAAACGGTGCAACGCCCCAACTTCGCCCGCCATTGCAAGTGCGATGGCCATGTGCACGTCAGAGAATATAAGCGCCCGGTCAACAGCTAGATGTCGCGTGTGCGCTAGCAACCGTTCCCAGCGTTCACCGCAGCCTCGCCCCGCGGCCTCCATCCGAAACAGAAGCGAAGCGCAGTTGGCCATCTCCAGATATCCCGCGCTGGATCGCGGCAGGAGAGTTTCGTCGAAATACTCGAAAACTCGTTCGAAATCATCTGCTTCGAATAAAAACAACGCCTCGTGCCACCAGAGGTGATGCCGCATCGGTCCTCGATCCGACCAGTAGGACGGTGGCCTCTGCATCCACACGACACCTTCTTCGAGCCGTCCCTGCGCTTCCATAACATGGGCCACGGAATGGACGCTCCAAAGGTCATCTGGTTCCAACTCGGCGCCGCGTCTCCCTAGCGTCTCCGCGCGTTCGTAGTCTCCCGCCTCTTCTAGCCCCATGCAGGCCATTCCATATACAAAGCCTGCGCCCGGAATGCTTTCGTCCCAGTCACTAAGTGCTCGAGTCACCGTGGAGCGAAGTACGTCAGGTCGTCCGAAGAAGATCGCGCCAATATGCTGCAAACGTAGGGCGATGATGTCGTGCGGGTACTCCGTGACGATGTAGTCCAAGCGCCGTTGGACGCCAAGCATGTCATCACTAACCCATCGCCCAAGCACATCTAGGAGCATTCGCTCCCGGGCATTAGTCTTCCCGAGCCGTGCCAACGCCTCTGCTCGGTCCTTTGCTTCCTTGGAATTAGGTACGAGGGACTGTGAGCGCGCTAGAAGGAAAAGGAAGCCCTTGAGAACCCAAGCGCCGATACATTCCGAGTCGTCATTCAGAAGAGCATCCAGCCTTTCCATAGTATCGGCACGATAGGTCATAAACCGGTCTATGGCCGCGAAGAGTTGTTCCGATGACGAGGCATCACTAGACGTCCAAGCCACGCCACGACTGTCTTGAAATTGGGGCATCGCTGCGCCTCCCAGAGTGGAGCGAACATAGCATATCTTGCTGCGCCAGCCGAATCCGCAAGCGCCACGAAATACCAATAGGTATGTCCACTCAATCGTCCCGAACCGTTATCCGATGGTTTTCATCAGATGTCAGCAAGGTCGGCGAACTCCCCGTTCGATCCACCGATTGCACCGGTTTAGGCCATTGCCACCCGGACGACAGTTACCTGCGCTGAGCTGCCGGACATGACGCGTGAGTATTTCGCGTGTGCAGCATCATGGTCTGAACTGGAAGCCGCTATTCCTACCCGGAGCGGCGATTGGCCGTGAAGAGCCCCAAGCGAAAGTTCGGCACCCTCGCCTGCAAAGGGAAAGTGCCCGCGTTTGAAGGCAACACTTACCCGTCAATTGAACGAGAAAAGGTGCTATCCTGCTGTCCGAGATCGTCGGATCATGGAGCTGGGCACATGAAGGACGGACGCACTCACTACGACGTGGTTGTGATCGGCGGGGGATGGGCCGGTATTGGCGTGAGCTACGCTTTGAAGGAAGCTGGCCTCAACCACATTGTGTTCGAGCGGTCGCGGATCTGTGAAACTTGGCGCACCCAAAGATGGTCTGCGTTCCGTATGAACACGCCGAATGTTCTGACGGTGATGCCGGGCGACAGTTACCAGGGAGACGACCCCGAGGGCTTCATGACATGCCAAGAATTCGTGGACATGGTCGAGGGTTTCGCCCGGCGCCATTCGCTTCCGGTCCGCACACGAACCGCGGTTCAGTCGGTTGAACGGCAAAACGGTGGTTTCGTTGTCGCCAGCGACGAAGGAACGATAACGGCTGATAATGTGGTGGCCGCAACCGGCAACCTAAATGTTCCTAGACGCCCTGACGGAGCGGCTGGTCTTTCGCCGGAGATCAACCAAATGGATGGCTCGGACTATCACGATACGCGCGCTCTGGCCGAAGGCGCGGTCTTGGTGGTCGGCTGCGGAAACTCCGGCGGCCAGATTGCCGAAGATATCGCGTTGGCAGGCCGGAAGGTATTTCTGTCCACCAGCAGGAATGGCCGGGTTCCCCGCAGATACCGTGGAAAGGACGTCATTCTGTGGCTGGTCGAAAATGGGCAAATGGCGCAACCACGGCCCCATGACGGTGGGCGCCCCCTGCTTGGTGCGACGCACACGATCTCGTTGCAATCTCTCAGCGCATTGGGGATCACGCTTCTGGGGCGTTTCGAGTCCGTGCTGCCGGACGGCACACTGACCTTCACTGATAGCCTTGCCGAGAGTCTGGAATATGGCAATGAAAATGCGCAAAGAGTTCGTGACGGAATAGATGCCTATATTGCAGAAAACGGCATTGACGCACCACCTGGCGCGCCGGATGCCGCCGAAACACTCGCGCCAGAACTGCCTGATCCGCCGATCCTACGGCTCGATCCGCAGGCTGAGGGCATTTCGACCGTCATCTGGTCGACGGGATTTATTGGCGACTTCTCCTGGCTGAAAGTTCCGGGTGCGCTCGACAATCGAGGACAGCCAATTGAAACGGGCTGCGTTTCGGTGCCTGGTGTATACTTCGCCGGTCTCGACTCCTCGGCGTCGCTGGCCGCCGGCACGATCCACGTCGTAGAGCAGGAGGCATACAAGATCGTCGATCACATTGTGTCCAAGAAAGCCGGCGAGGCACATTTACAGGTGACCTGAGCTTCGGTTCGAGCGTCGGCTTTGTCCGCGTCCTCGAGCATGGTGCTGAGGGCGGCGCAGGGTCCGGTTCTCGGCAAGCAGCTGTGCATCGCGTGGGAGCGAAAGGTGACGCTGCTCGCGAAGCGATCGGCTGCAAAGTCGGCGAACTTGCCATTGGCGGCCGCGCCGGGCGAGACCGGCCCCCCCCTTGTCTAACAAGTTGGCTTTCTGCGCAGAGCCGACAATTGCACTACAGTGGGTTTTCGCCCATGCAGCATCATCCCGCACACCGGAAACTTCCACTTGTGCCCGGAGCGGCGAAGCGCTGAAACGAGCCCGAAACGGACCAGCGACGTCGACGTGTAATTGGCAGATGTCCAGGAGCCTCGTCGGGTCAGGCGCGTTGCAGCTCTATGTGCGCAGCGACGCGTGCAGCCTCGCAGGATGCGCCCAAAACAGTCCCTGAGCGCTGCGTTTCCTTACTGTCGAGGCCGACGAAGTAGACGCCGGGCGCCGATACCGATTTCTCCTGGATTGGCGTTCCATAAGCATCAACCGTTCCGGGAATTCTCAGCCAATCGAAATTGCCGCTGAGACCAGTCGCCCAGATCACACTGCTCACCCCGCTTGCAATGAGATCAAGCTCGAGAAGAGGTGGCTCGGGGAACTTCGGCGACACGGTTTCCTCCGGATCGTCATCCGCCAGGGGTGCATCAATTCCCTCCCGTTCAATGTAGGCGTCGATCTTTTCCTTAACTCCAGCTGAAGTCTCATCGGCATAGGCAGCTGACTCCGCCAATGTATCATCAAACAGCAGTTTGCCCGAGGCCGTCGCATCGCGAACACGCCCGGTGACTGTCACGCCTTTCGCGCTCATTGATTGAAGAGTGATCGTCCGCTTTCGCCCAATCAACGCTCGGCCAGCATTCCCAGGCGGGCGGGGATTCTGATTTAGCTTGCTTTCGGTCATCCAAATAAAGAAATCCCGGCCCCGGTATCGGCGTGGAACTCTACCATTGCGGCCAGTCGAAAGGTAAACCCGCCGACCCGCCTCCATCAATTCCTCGGCGATCTGGCCGCCTGTGTCCCCACAGCCGACTACCACGACTGCCCCGTGCGGCAGTGCGGCGGCGCTTGTATACTCGACGCCATGTATCTGATAGATGGAGCTCGGGAGCTTCGAGGCAATCTTAGGAATGCGGGGGACATTCAGGTTACCCGCTGCAATCACGACCTTGTCGGCTATGACTACGCCCGACGTCGACTTCACTTGAAACCTATCGCCGATACGGCGGAGGTCTTCGACTGCGGTCTGCTCGTGCACTGGAAGGCGCCATCGGTCGGCATAGGTTTCGAGCATCTCAATGAACGACTGACAGCTCATAAACCCTTCGGGTTCTGACCCTTCATAACGGTCGCCAGGCAAAACGGTCAGGGCGTTTGGCGTGTTCATGTGAAAGGACTCCCATCTTTGAGTCCGCCACGTCTCTCCAACCCTGCCACGCTCCATCACGATGTGGCTAATCTTGGCGCGCATGAGCTCGTAACTGACGCTGAGACCGGCCCAACCCGCACCAACGACGACGACGTCATAGTGGTCCATCTGACCCTCCCCTGAGCTATGGCTGAAAATGGGTGATGGGGCCTGAGAAGGCGGCGTATCGTGGCGGGTGCTCAAGCCTGCCAGAACTTCCAGAAGGAACGATACGCCATGAAAGACGATACCACGATCACCCCGTTTCACCAGCCCGGTGCGATCCTCGATCCATTGACCGAGATTGCCCGCGACGGCGCTCGGCAGATGCTTGCCGCCGCGATCAGGTCGGAGGCGGTGAGCTTCGTCGCGCAGTTCAGCGAGGAGCGCCTGCCCGATGGGCGCCAACGCGTCGTTCATCACGGCGCCGGGCCGGAGCGAACCATCCAGACTGGAATCGGACCGATCCCGGTGCAGCGACGGAAGGTGCGCGACCGCGCCTCCGACGTGCCGCCCGAGAAGAAGGTACGCTTCACCTCGAACATCCTGCCGCGGTGGGCGCGGCGGTCACGGAGCCTCGATGCCCTTCTGCCAGTCCTTTACTTGCGCGGCGTCTCCACCGGAGACTTTCAGGA
>NZ_SELO01000042.1 GCF_004146235.1 Tropicimonas sp. IMCC6043
CGCCGCTCGAACCTACGAACAGCTTTGGCAGGTCGTCGGACACGTCTGCAACCTCTTCACTGAAGAAGAATGCTACAACTTCTTCAAGGCCGCAGGCTATGAAACCGAATAGATTGGGATCGCTCTAGGACGCGGCTCATGCCCGCGGCATCGGCTTCTCGCGCCAATCGCACCTTCAAGTCTTCAGTTCCCATCTCATTGCATGAAAAAAGGGCCGCAAGGGCCCTCTTTCCGTTCGTCTCAGCACTGGATCAGGCGGCGCGGCTCACAAGCACGTCGTCGACCTGCTTCTGCGCATCGATCTCGCCCACGCCGGACACCGCGGCGATCTCGCGGGTCAGCCGCTCCAGAGCGGCTTCGTAAAGCTGACGCTCCGAGTAGCTCTGCTCACGCTGGTCGTCGGCGCGGTGCAGGTCTCGCACGACCTCCGCGATGGCGATCAAATCGCCGGAATTGATCTTCTGCTCATATTCCTGCGCGCGGCGCGACCACATCGCCCGCTTGACCTTAGCCTTGCCCTTGAGCGTGCCCATCGCCTTGGAAACCACGTCCGGAGAAGACAGCGAACGCATGCCCACCGAGGCCACCTTGTTGGTCGGCACGCGGAGCGTCATCTTGTCTTTCTCGAAGGAGATCACAAAGAGTTCCAGCGACAGCCCGGCGACTTCCTGCTCCTCGATGGAGATGATCTTGCCCACGCCATGCGCAGGATAGACGACATAGTCATTCGGCCGAAACTCGTGTTTTCTCGTCTTGCTCATATTATCCCCTCGGAAGGACACCCGTCAGAGCCAAAGAAAGCCTCGCCGGAAACGCCTGTTTCCAGTGAAGCTTGATATCAGGGCTCTCTATCTCCGCCACACAGCCGAGCAGCCCCGGACGGCAGGTGTCAGCAGTCAACATTCATCGTCAAATATATATAGCAGGTTTGCGGGCAATTTCAAAGCGCCGCGCCGCGGCATCCCGAGAGACCCCGAAAACCCGACGATTCCGCGCGGATATCCGCCGACCCGGCGCGATTCCGGTGCGCGCTGCACAGCGAAGCGGCGCGAATCATCTGCCGACTCAACCGCCCTCGCCGGGTTCCTCGGAGAAAAGATCCATCTTGCCCGGCTTGCCGTCCATCTCCTCGGCGCCGGGAAGCGGGTCCTTCTTGGTGACGATGACCGGCCAGAGCTCGGCATATTTGCGGTTGAACTCGACCCATTTTTCCATCTCGGGCTCGGTGTCGGGCCGGATCGCGTCGGCCGGGCATTCGGGCTCGCAGACGCCACAGTCGATGCACTCGTCAGGATGGATCACCAGCGTGTTCTCGCCTTCGTAGAAGCAATCCACGGGGCAGACCTCGACGCAGTCGGTGTATTTGCAGGCGATGCAGTTTTCCGTGACGACATAGGTCATGGGGACCTCCGGAGTGGCGTTTCGCTGTGACCTAGCCGAGCAGGACGGCCTAATCAAGCGGATCGGGGCGGGAATTGACGAGTCTGCGGCGTTCTTTTTTCGTCGGCCGTGGACCGCCACGGGCGAGCGGTCTCTGCCGCGGCTGCGCCTCGGGCGGCGAGAGATCCTCGTAGAGCGCCTGCGCCTCCGGTGCCGGGCCGCGGCGGGTGCCAAGCGCGAGGATCCGCACCACGCGGATCGTATCGGCCTGCGGGAAGGTGAGCACGTCGCCCGGAGCCACGCTGCGCGCGGGCTTCGAGATCTTCACCGAGTTGACCCGGACATGGCCTTCGGAGACCTGCCTGGCAGCGAGGCTTCGGGTCTTGAAGAAGCGCGCATGCCAGAGCCACTTGTCGACGCGGATGGAGGCGGCGGCGCCATCCTCGTCCGGCCAAACGGCCCCGGTCATGCGGCGCGCGCCCCGGTCACTTCTTCTCCGTGAGCCCCATCAGCGCGGCGGCGAAGGGGTTGTCGGGATCGATCGGCTTTTCCTTCTTCGGGGGACGGGCCTGGTAGACCTTGGGCGACTGCTTTCCGCCACCCTTGTGATCGGACCGGCCGCCCTTCTGGTCGCGCGGGCCACCCTTGCCTTCGGCGCGGCGCGGACCCTTGCCGCCCTTGCCGCGCGGCTTGCCGCCGTGGCGGTCTTCCCGACCACCCCGGTCACCGCGCTCGCCGCCGGCCGGCTGGCCGTCGCCCTGATGGTCGCGGTCGCGGCGCGGACGGCCACCGCCCTGCCGGCGCGGCGCCCAGGTGAAGGTGTAGAAGGTCTCGATCTCGGGTTCCGCGGCCTCCGGCGTCGTCTCAGACTCGCCGGTCCCGGCCGCTTCGGTGACACCCTCGTCGACGGCTGCCCCGTCCTCCGCAGGCGCAGGAGCCGCCTCTGCGAGAATTTCCTCAGCGGCATCCTTGTCCGCCACGTCCTCCACTGGCGCAGCCGCTTCGGGCACCGTGTCCTCGGGCGTCGCAGCAACAGACTCCGTCTCGGCGGCCGGAAGATCGGCGGGAGTGGCCTCGGCGGCCACGGACTCCGTCCCCTCTTCGGTCACGCCCTCGGCAACACCTTCCGACTCGGCCGGAGCCGCTTCGGGCACGTTGGCGTCCGCTTCGGTCGCGACGGCCGATTCCTCCTTCGGAGCGGCCTCCGGCTGGGCCGGCGCCTTGACCTTCGGCCGTTCACCCTTCTCCGCGCGGTAGCCAAGCCCCTGCAGCAGGTCCGCGAACTGTTCCAGCGTCATGCCGGTGATCGAGAGCATGTCGGCCTTGGCCTCGAAGCCGGCCCGGCTGTCCTCTCCGCGCAGTTGGTCGGCGAGACGTTCCAGCATGTCGATCCGGATCGCTCGGGTGCCGGCAATGCGGTAGCCCGACATCGCGGCATGCTCCTGCGGCGTGCCCTCGGGAACCGGCACGGTGACGAGGCCCGGCGGCGGCGCCTCCGGGAAATGGTCGAGGTCGTTCCAGAGCGACCAGAGAACGAGGCGCAGCCGGGTCGGAGCGGGCTTCAGCAGGAGCGGCATGAAGACCGTGTATTGCCCGAAGCGCACCCCATGCTTGCGGAGATGGCCCCGCGCGTCCTGGTCGAGCGCCTTGACATCGGCGGCAACCCCGTCGCGCGGCAGGATGCCGAAACTCTCCAGCATCTGGAAGGCAAAGCCGCGCGCGAGCCCGGTCAGGCTCTCATCGCGGCTCATCGCCAGGAGCGGCTCAAACAGCGTCGCCACCTTGCGGTCGATGAAATGCTGAAGACGGCGCGTCACCTTTTCGAGCACGTCATGGCCGGCATCCTCCTCGACGAAGGCCTTGACCGTCGGCTTGAAGGCATCACCGCCCTTGACGAGCTTGCCCACGGCATGCTCGCCCCACATGAGGCCGCCCTGCTCTGTGAAGTCGATCTCGGTGTCGGGGGCGTTGTAGAAACGGTCCGCGCGCAGGTGGAATTCCGGCCTGAGCGCCGTCATCGCCGCCTGGTGCAGCATCTTCGCCTCTTCCGGCGTCTGCGACGCGTCCTGCGAGAAGCGGAACCCTTCCAGCCGGCCCACGAACTGGTCCGCCACCCTCACCTCGCCCTTGTCGTTCACCTCGGCCACAAGGCTCTCCTTCTGCTTCAACCGGCGCAGCAGCACACTCGTGCGCCGGTCAACAAATCGCTGCGTCAGCGCCCCGTGGAGGGCATCCGACAGGCGGTCTTCTACCGCGCGGGTCTCGCCACGCCAATGCATTTCGTCATCGAGCCAGCCAGAACGCTGGGCGACATAGGTCCATGTGCGGATATATGCCAATCGCTTGGACAACGCGTCGATGTCCCCGTCGCTCCGGTCGATGCGCTTGACCTGGCGGGCCATCCAGTCATCCGGCACCCGGCCGACTTCCTGCAGGAAGCCGAAGATGCGCCCGAGAAGGCTCGCGTGCTCGGCATGGGAGATGCCGCGGAAGTCGGGGATTCGGCAGACATCCCAGAGCAATCGGACGGCCCGCGGGTTGCGGACGCGGGCCATGACCTCGGCGTCGGCGGCCAATGACTTGAGCGCCATCAGGTCATCGGCCTCTCGGGTCCGGGTCAACAACTCGTCATCGGTGCGGGCCTCGAGCGCGGCGACGAGGCGCGTAACGGTACCGAAGTCGAGGTCGCTGTTGCGCCATTGCAGCTTGCGGATCGGGGCGAAACGGTGATTGGTGATCGCCTCTGCGAGGTCATCGTCGAGCGGCGGCGCCTCGCCAGTCACGCCAAAGCTGCCATGGGTCTTGTAGCGTCCGGCGCGGCCGGCGATCTGGCCGAGCTCGCCGGCGGTGAGATCGCGCATCCGCCGGCCATCGAACTTGCGCAGCCCCGAGAGCGCGACATGGGTGATGTCGAGATTGAGCCCCATCCCGATGGCGTCGGTGGCCACCAGGTAGTCAACCTCGCCGGACTGGTAGAGTTCGACCTGGGCGTTGCGGGTGCGCGGGGAGAGTGCCCCCATCACCACCGCCGCGCCGCCTTTCTGCCGGCGCAGCAGCTCGGCCATGGCATAAACGTTCTCGACCGAGAACCCGACGATGGCCGAGCGCGGCGTCATGCGCGAGATCTTGCGCGATCCCGAGTAGGTCAGTTCCGAGAAACGTTCGCGGCGCAGGAACTGCGCCTTGGGAACCAGTGCCGCGATGGCGCCGCGCATCGTGTCGGCGCCGAGGAACATCGTCTCGTGCAGCCCGCGGGCGTTCAGAAGCCGGTCGGTGAAGACATGGCCGCGCTCGGGATCGGCGCAGAGCTGGATCTCGTCCACGGCGAGGAAATCCGCGCCGATCTCCGTCGGCATCGCCTCGACGGTGCAGACCCAGTATTGCGCCCGCTCCGGCACGATCCGCTCCTCGCCGGTGACCAGCGCGACGACCGAGGGGCCGCGTTGGGCGACGATCCGGTCGTAGACCTCGCGCGCCAGAAGGCGCAGCGGCAGGCCGAAGACGCCGGTGCGATGCGCCAGCATGCGCTCGATGGCGTAATGCGTCTTGCCGGTATTGGTAGGGCCCAGCACCGCAACAACGGTGGAATCGCGCATGAGTCTCGGGGCCTTCGTTGGATGGGTTACAGGGGCGGAGGCGACAGGCGCAGGCTCAGGCGGCGATCCGGCCGGCCTTTCCTGAGTGGGCGCCCTTTGCGAAAGAAACGGCGCACCGTCCCGGGGTCGGGCGCGGCCCTGTGCATCTGTCTCCGCGGATCCTGATCGTCGGGCGGGTTGACCGGAATTGCCTGTCTCGCATCGTCACTCCCCGCGCCGGGCCGGGCTACAGACGCTGGCCCTCGACGCTTTTCTCAAGCCGCTCTATCGCTTCCTGTACCTCGGGGCGGTGCGGATGTATAGCCTCGACCTCCCGCCAGGCCGCGAGCGCCTCGGTCTCATGGCCCAGTTCCTCGAAGATGATCGCCAGCCCTGAGAGCGCCCCGAAATGCCTCGGGTTGAGCAGAAGGGTATGCCGGATGTCCTCGAGCGCCAGCCCCAGCTCGTCCATCCGGAAGAAGACCGTCGCCCGCGCGTTCCAGCCTTCGGCGAAATCGGACGCATGATCGGTCAGCGCGGTGAGATGCTCCACCGCCGCCGCGAGGTCCCCCGATTCGAGCGCCGCCGTTCCGCGGCGCAACAGAAGGTCCATGGCAGGAGATCCCGACTTGGACCATTCTTGCAGGATGCTATCCTCGATCTGGCGCCATCCGGGCTGGTCCGGCCGCGCCAGCTCTCCCAGGAGCCGATCGACCTCGGCATTGTCCATTCCCTGCGCCAAAACGGGCAGGCCAAATGCCGCCGCGGCAAGACATGCCGCAAGGAACCGGTTGAGAGATGCTGCTTTGCTACCCATAACGGAACCGAGTGTAACGCCACCGCGGCAGAATCCAAGCAGCACGCGGTCACAAGCAGCGGAGGTAATCGCGTGAGCGAGATGATCAACAAGGCCGTCGCGGCCCTGAACGAGCGCCTGTCGGGGGAATTGTCCGGCACCGCCAAGTTCGTCCTGTCCGGCGAGGGCACCATCATGCTCGACTCGAGCGGCGTGCGGGCGGGCGACGAGACGGCCGACGTGGTGCTGACCGCCGAGCCGTCGGTCTTCCAGGCGATCCTCGAGGGCGAGACCAACCCAACGGCCGCCTTCATGACCGGCCAGCTCAGCGTCGACGGCGACATGGGGCTCGCCATGCAACTCGCCAACGTGCTTTCCTGACAGAGCGACGGGAAAGAAACGGATGGAGCGGGCGCCCTTCTTCGACGACATCGCTGACGCGCCTAAGGGCGCCTCGGCGCATTGGGCGGCGGCCGATGACGGGGTGCGGCTCCGCCTCGCGCTGCTTGCCCCGCCGCCCGCGACGCCGCGCGGCACCATCCTGCTGTTCCCGGGACGCACCGAATATGTCGAGAAATATGGGCCTGCGGCAGGCGAGTTCCACGCCCGCGGCTATGCCTGCCTCTCCATCGACTGGCGCGGCCAGGGGCTCGCCGACCGGCTTATCGAGCACCGCCCCGACATGGGCCATGTCGCCCGATTCGCCGATTTTCAGCGCGACGTCGCCGCAATGGTCGCCCGGGCCACCGCGCTCGATCTGCCGCGGCCCTGGTTCCTGCTCGCCCATTCCATGGGTGGCGGCATTGGCCTCAGGGCACTACACGAAGGGCTGCCGGTCGACGCGGCCGTCTTCACCGGGCCGATGTGGGGCATCGTCGTACCGGCCGCGGCCCGCCCGCTTGCCCGCCACTTTGCCGGGCTCATTCGCGCCATCGGACTCGGTCAGCGTTTCATGCCTTCCACAGGGCCGGTCACCTACGTGCTCGACGCGCCGTTCGAGGACAACACGCTGACCACCGATCCTGGTGTCTACGAATGGATGCGCCGCCAGCTCCACGCCCATCCGGAACTCGCCATCGGGGGCCCGTCGGTGACGTGGTTCCACGAGGCGCTCACCGAGCTCGCCCGCCTGCGCGCCCTTCCGGCGCCCGCCCTCCCCTGCCTGACCTGGGTCGGCGCAAACGAGCGCATTGTCGAGATCACGGCGATCCGGGAGGTAATGTCCGGCTGGCGTGGGGGGAGGCTCACCGAAGTGCCCGGTGCCGAGCACGAATTGATGATGGAGCGGCCGGCGACCCGGCGGGCCTTCTTCGACACGACAGCTGATTTCCTCGACACGGTCCGGGGTGCGGCCTGACCGACCGGTTGCCGAAAACGCCGACCTTACAGCCATATTTGCCTGCGGATCGGGCATTTCGATCCGCCCGGAAGAAGCGATCTGGAAAAACCGCGGCAAATTTGGTATACATTCGCATACTGTCTTTCCGCGGTGCAATCTCTGCGCTATGACGCGGTCCAAAGCCCATGCAGAATCGCAGGAGAGACGCATGACACGGATCAAAGTGGACAACCCCATCGTCGAGATGGACGGCGACGAGATGACCCGGATCATCTGGGATTTCATCAAGCAGAAGCTCATCCTGCCCTATCTCGACATCGACCTCCTCTACTACGATCTCGGCATCGAGGAGCGCGACCGCACTGACGACCAGGTCACTATCGATGCTGCCGAGAAGACGAAGGAAGTGGGCTGCGCCGTCAAATGCGCCACGATCACGCCGGATGAGGCGCGGGTCGAGGAGTTCGGGCTGAAGAAGATGTGGCGCTCTCCCAACGGGACGATCCGCAACATCCTCGGCGGCGTGGTGTTCCGCCAACCGATCATCTGCCGCAACGTGCCCCGCCTCGTGCCGGGCTGGACCCGGCCCATCGTGATCGGCCGGCACGCCTTCGGCGACCAGTACAAGGCGACCGATTTCAGGTTTCCCGGCAGCGGCCGGCTGACCATGAAATTCGTCGGCGACGATGGCACCGAGATCGAGCGGGAGGTTTACCAGGCGCCCTCCTCCGGCGTGTTCATGGGCATGTACAACCTCGACGAGTCGATCCGCGATTTCGCGCGCGCCTCCTTCAACTATGGTCTGCACATGGGCTGGCCGGTCTATCTTTCGACCAAGAACACCATCCTGAAGCAATATGACGGCCGTTTCCTCGAGCTCTTCCAGGAGATCTTCGATGCGGAATTTGCCGAGAAATTCGCCGAGAAGAAGATCTGGTACGAGCACCGCCTGATCGACGACATGGTGGCCTGCGCGATGAAATGGAACGGCGGTTTCGTGTGGGCCTGCAAGAACTACGATGGCGACGTGCAGTCCGACACCGTGGCGCAGGGCTTCGGCTCGCTCGGCCTGATGGCCTCTCAGCTGATGACGCCAGACGGCAAGATCGTGGAGGCGGAGGCCGCGCACGGCACCGTGACGCGCCACTACCGCCAGCACCAGAAGGGCGAACAGACCTCGACGAACTCGACCGCCTCGATCTTTGCCTGGACCGGCGGTTTGAAGCACCGCGCCAAGCTCGACGAGAACATCGCGCTGATGAGCTTTGCCACGACGCTGGAAGATGTCGTGATCAAGACCATCGAGAGCGGCCAGATGACCAAGGACCTTGCGCTTCTCGTCGGCCCGGACCAGGGCTGGCAGACCACGACGGGCTTCCTCGAGAAGATCGACGAGAACCTCAACCGGGCGCTCTCGGGCTGACGCATTGCTGCGGGCTCTGCGCGCATTTCGCGGCCTGTCGAAATCACGACGACAACCGTCGCTCCCATCGTCGGGCCGGGCGATGCCCGGCCTCAGCCCCGCGGCACCAGCTTGCCGGGGTTGAGGATCCCCTTCGGATCGACCGCCCGCTTGATGTCGCCCATCAGCGCCCAGCCGGCGCCATGCTCCTCTTCCATGTAGTCGAGCTTGCCGGCGCCAACGCCATGCTCGCCCGTCACCGTACCGCCGAGCCTGAGCGCCCGCTCGACCATCCGGTGCGACAGCGCCTTGGCCGCCGCGAGTTCCTCCGGCGCGTCATCATGGATGAGCAGGATCGCGTGGAAATTGCCGTCGCCCATATGGCCGAGGATGGGCCCCGGGATCGGGCTCGCGGCGATATCGGCGCGGGTCTCTTCGACCGCCTCTGCGAGCCGCGAGATCGGCACGCAGAGATCGGTGACAACCGCCCGGGCCCCCTTCCGGCTCGCCAGGATCGCCCAGTAGGCAGTGTGCCGCATCTCCCAGAGCGCGCGCCGGTCCTCCGGCCTGGTCGACCAGCGGAACCCCTCGCCGCCCATCTCAGACACCAGCTCGCCGAAGCGCTGCGATTCCTCCGCGACGCCCTGCTCCGAGCCGTGGAACTCGACCAGCAGGTGCGGCTTCTCCGGAAACTCCCCGCGCGAATAGGCATTCACCGCCGCCGCCGTCTCGGCATCGACGAACTCGATCCGCGCCACCTTGATCCCGGACTGGATCGTCGCGATCACGCAATCCACCGCCGCCCCGATCTCGCCAAAGGCACAGACCGCAGCCGCGATCGCCTCCGGTTGCCCGTGCAGCCGCAATGTCAGCTCGGTGATCACCCCCAGCGTGCCCTCCGAGCCCACAAAGAGCCGCGTGAGATCGTAGCCCGAGGCGGATTTCCGCGCCCGCGTGCCGGTGCGGATCACGCGGCCATCGCCGAGCACGACCTCGAGCCCCAGCACGTTGTCGGCCATCGTGCCGTAGCGCACCGTCGTCGTGCCGCTGGCGCGCGTCGCGGCCATTCCGCCGAGCGAGGCATTGGCGCCGGGGTCGACGGGAAAGAACAGGCCGGTGGTGCGCAGGTCGCGGTTGAGTTCCTCGCGGGTGAGCCCGGGCTGCACCACCGCGTCCATGTCCTCGGGGTGAACTTCGAGCAGCCGGTTCATCCGCGCGAGATCGAGCGAAAGCCCTCCCTCGAGTGCCAGCGCATGGCCCTCGAGCGAGGTTCCCGTGCCCCAGGGCACCACCGGGCAGCCATGTTCGGCGCAGATCGCGAGGATCTGCGCCACCTCCGCGGTCGTCTCCGGCCAGGCCACCGCATCCGGTGGAGTCAGGGGGAAATAGCTCTCCGACTGCCCGTGCGCGGCCAGATCCGGCTTGGAGCGCGACAGCCGATCGCCTAGGACAGGAGATAGAGCTTCGAGTGCCGTGGTGATCGTCATCCGCCCCTCCAAGCGCCGAACCGACAGGCACCCTAGGGCAGGCGGGCCCCCGGGGGAAGCCTTTCCGCGCCCGCGGAAAGGGTCGGCGTGCCGAATCGGACTCGGGACCTCCTGCGGCGGCAATGGCACGAGAGCCGCGACGCGCTACAGAGCGGCTGGCAACTCCTGCTGCGGCGCGGCCCGAGCCAGGTGCAGTTCTGGTTCATCGCGCTGGCGGTCGGGATCGTGTCGGGCACCGCCGCAGTGGGCTTCCGGAACGGCATCGTCTGGTTGCAGGCCTGGGCCTATGGCGCCGAGGACGTGCGCAACATCCACAGCTTCGCGGCCACCCTTCCCTGGTGGCTGCTGCTCGCCCTGCCGATCTGCGGCGGCCTCGCGGTTGGCGTCATCCTCGGCCGGTTTACGCCGGACGGACGGGTCCGCTCCGTGGCCGACGTGATCGAGGGTGCCGCGCTCGGACGCGGACGCGTCGAGATCCGTGCCGGCCTCGCCTCCGCCGCCGCCTCAATGATCACTCTCTCCACCGGCGGCTCGACCGGCCGCGAGGGACCAGTGGTCCACCTGGCCGGAATCGTCTCGACCTGGGTTTCGAACCGGATCAATGCCAGCGGCATCACCGGGCGCGACCTTTTGGGCTGTGCGGTGGCTGCCGCCGTCTCCGCCTCCTTCAACGCGCCGATCGCCGGAGCGCTCTTTGCCCTCGAAGTCGTGCTGCGCCATTTCGCTGTCCACGCCTTCGCGCCCATTGCAATCGCCTCGGTCGCGGGCACCGTGGTCAGCCGGCTCGAATTCGGCAACGTGACGGAATTCTCCCTAACGCCTGCAACCTCGCTCTCCTTCTATGTCGAACTGCCGGCCTTCCTGCTGCTCGGCCTCTTGTGCGGCATCGTCGCCGTGCTGCTGATGCGGGCGATCTTCTTTGCCGACGACGTCGCCTCCCACCTGCAGCAGAGCTGGCGCATCCCACGCATGCTGCGCCCCGCGCTCGCCGGGGCGCTGCTCGGGCTCATTGCCATCGGATTTCCCCATATCATCGGCGTCGGCTACGAGACCACGGCCCGCGCGCTCCGGGCCGAGATCGCGCTCCACGAGGCGGTGGTCTTTGCGGTCCTCAAGGTCGTCGCCCTCGCCGTCACGATGGCCGGCCGCATGGGCGGCGGGGTGTTCTCGCCCTCGCTGATGGTTGGGGCGCTGACCGGGCTCGCCTTCGGCTACGTCGCGACCGGTCTCGTGCCGCAATATTCCAGCACGGGCGAGCTCTACGCGCTCGCCGGCATGGGGGCGGTGGCCGCCGCGGTGCTCGGGGCGCCGATCTCGACCACGATGATCGTCTTCGAGCTCACCGGCGACTGGCAGACCGGGCTCGCCGTCATGGTGGCGGTCTCGCTCTCCACCGCGCTGGCGAGCCGGTTGGTCGACCGCTCCTTCTTCCTGACCCAGCTCGAGCACCGCGGCATCCACCTCGCGGCGGGACCGCAGGCCTACCTGCTCTCGATCTATTCCGCCGCCGTCATCATGCGCTCCAAGGACAGCCCGCGCGCGGCGCCCGAGACGGCCTGCCGGGCATTGATGGAACAGGGCATCTTGATCACGCCGGACACGACGCTGGACGTGGCCCTTCCGATGTTCGACACGACCGGCCAGCCCTTCCTGCCGGTCGCGGCGCCATCGCCGGATGGCGGGGCGCCGGATCTGATGGGGGCCCTCTTCCAGGTCGACGCGCTCAAGGCCTACAATCGGGCGCTGGCGGAAACGGCGGCGGAGGAGCATTCGTAGGGAAACATATTCGCGAAAGTTCAGCATACGGCGGTCCGCGCGGCCAATGAAGCGTAACACCACTGGCACGGAATCAAGGCGAAGCCGCCGTGTCAGCGCCGGCCCGCCCCGACGGGCTGGCGCTTTGCCACCCGCGCGCAACGCGCTGATCTCATTCGGACTTGGCCAGGATCAAGCGCCCGGGTCCGCCATTGTGACTCCACCCCACGGGCCGGCGCTGGCGCGGCTCACACCTCAGAGTCCGGACCGGAGCCGTCCCGACTCTAGTCCTCCGCCTGCGCCTCGCTGCGGCTCTTGCCGGCCACGTCCATCGCCAGCGTCGCCGCCATGAAACTGTCCAGGTCGCCATCCAGAACACCCGAGGTGTCGGAGGTCTCGTGGTTGGTCCGGAGATCTTTCACCATCTGGTAGGGCTGGAGCACGTAGGAACGGATCTGGTTGCCCCATCCGGCCGATCCCTTGGCAGCATGGGCCTCGTTGATCGCCTCGTTCCGCCTGTCGAGCTCCATCTGGTAGAGCCGGGACTTCAGCGCCTTCATCGCGATATCGCGGTTCTGGTGCTGCGACTTTTCCGAGGAGGTCACGACGATCCCGGTCGGCATGTGGGTGATCCGCACCGCCGAGTCGGTGGTGTTGACGTGCTGGCCGCCGGCACCAGAGGAACGGTAGGTGTCGATGCGAATATCGGCCGGGTTGACCTCGATCTCGATATTGTCGTCGACCACCGGGTAGACCCAGACCGAGGCAAAGGAGGTCTCGCGCGTCCCCTTGCCGAAAGGCGAGATGCGCACGAGGCGATGCACCCCGCTCTCCGATTTCAGCCAGCCATAGGCGTTGTGGCCGGAGATCTTGTAGGCAACCGACTTGATCCCAGCCTCCGTCCCCGGCTCCTCCGATTGAAGCTCGACCTTGAAGCCGCGTTTCTCCGCCCAGCGGACATACATCCGCTGCAGCATCTGCGCCCAGTCGCAGGCCTCGGTGCCGCCCGCGCCGGCATTGATCTCGAGAAAGGTGTCGTTGGCATCGGCCTCGCCGTCCAGAAGCGCCTCGAGCTCCTTCTCCGCGGCCCTTTCGGCCAGAACCTTCAGCGCCGCCTCGGCCTCGGAGACGACCTCGGCATCCCCTTCCGCCTCGCCCAGTTCGATCAGCTCGACATTGTCCTCGAGCTCCTGCGCCAGGCCGTTATAGGTGTCGAGGGAATCGACGAGCATCTGGCGTTCGCGCATCAGCTTCTGCGCCGCGGCCGGATCGTCCCAGAGGTTCGGATCCTCGACGCGCGCGTTGAATTCCTCGAGCCGGTGATCCGCCGTCTCAAGCCCCATCCGCTGGCCCAGGAGGGCCAGGGACTTGCGGATCGCATCGACGAGGTTCTGAGTTTCGGCGCGCATGTCGTTCTCCCGGATCAGTGCTGCGTCTTACCGCGCCGCCGCAGCAGCGGCAAGCGACCGCGGGGCACCCCGGCGCGTCCGGTCAGGGAAACTCGGAATGCGATACCAGCGAGCGGACCATGGTGAGCGCAGCACCGATCGCGCCGATGGTGAAGACCACGCGCAGCCCGGCGCTTACCGCCACCTGCAGACTCGCCGCCGGATCGACGGGGTTCTGCGCCGTCAGCTCCATCAGGCCGATGATCCAGCTCGTGGCAGCGCCGCCCGGGATCATCGGGATGCAGCCGGCAATGGCCAGCACGCTGCGCGGCCGGCGAACCTCGAGGGGCGCGAAACGCAGCGCCTCCGCCGCCAGCGCGACCACAGCCGCCGCCGCAAAGGAAGCGACCTCGAGGCTCCATCCGGCCTCCAGCCCGAGGGTGCGCAGGCTCAGCGCAAGCGCGCCGGCAGCCGCCGACCAGGCAAGCCGGGACGGTCCGAAATTGAACAACACCCCGAAGCCAGCCGCGGCGATGGCGCCGAACGCCCCCTGATGCGCGACGCCGTGATGCAGGTGCAACAGGTAACCGGCACCGCCATGCATCAGCGCTTGTGCCGCCGCGAGCCCGAGGGTGATGAACATCAACAGCATCGCGACGGTCACGAAACGGGCACTGCCCATCGTCGGATAACCCTCCATGATGTCGGTCTGGGCGTTCATTGCCGGAACGCCCGGCACCAGCAACAGCACCGAGGCTGTCATCGCCATCGGCACCATCGCGCTACCCGCAGCGATCGCGGACGTCCCGGCCAGCAGCGCGGCGACGAAGGCGACGATGGCCGTCATCACGAAGGCATTCACGCCGCGCCGTGTCATCGACATACGGAGCCACTGACCGATCGTGCTGGCCGCCATGATCGGCAGCATCGCCGCCCAGTCCACCCCGAGCAACCGGCCGAAGGCGGCGCAGGCAACCCCCGCCGCCAGCGCAATCAGGACGCGCGGATGATGCGGCACCTTCTCGCGGAGCGCTTTCATCCGGCCCCGCACCTCCTCCACGCCGAGCCCGCCCTTCCCGACCTCCTGGCAGAGCGCGCGCAACTCGTGATTGAACCGCATGTTCACGCCCAGCGGCCCGACGCCGACCATGCGGGTGATGGTGTTCTCGCCATGCGTGACGGTCAGCGCGATCGAGGCATAGCCGATCCGGCTGTGGACCCGTTCGGCACCGAGCCCGCCGGCAATCTTGGCCATCCCGGCGGCAACGACCGAGGTCTTGGCACCGGTCTCGCTCAGCAGCCGCCCGACATCGAGCGCCGCCATGGCGATCTGCTCGAGATGCCTGTGTCGTTTCACGACGGGATCATCGGTCATCGGATCCGGATCCTTCCTGTACGCAGCGCCGGCGGCGGCCAGTGCCTGTGTGTCATGTCGGAGCCCGCGTCGCGCGGCGGAATTACATCTCGCCGGCAGTCGGGCGCCGATACCGGGTCAATCGCCGGTCGCTGTCCCCGCCGCGGGACGCACCGATTCCGCCGTCCAATAGGTGTATGGCGGCCTCGTGTCGATCACCTGGAAGCCCGTGACATGGGGCTCGACGGTCGGAATATATTCGGTCGGGCAGATCCCGCGCATCGGCCCGGAGATTGCGCCGCTTCCCACCAGGGCGGCGAAGCCGTCCGGTCCGTCGGGCCGGAAATACGGCCGGTTGGCCGAGCCGTAATAGGAGACCGCGCCGGGCGGGATGCGCGTTTTCGGGTCCCAATTGCAATAGACGATCTGCTCGGATGGTTTCTGCTCCTCGGAGAGCCGGGTCAGCATGTCGACCTGGAGCTGCCGGATTCCCCTCGGGAACAGCCTGAGGTCCGCGGGAGATCGCACAGGCCCACCGATTGCCAGGGCCAGCAGCAGGATGAGCGCGGTCAGAGTCCGCGGCCGCACCGGCAGGGTGACGAGGACAGCCGCCAGTGCCACCGCCAGGGTCGAGCCGATATAGAGCGTGTAGCGCATGGATATCCCGCCCTCGGCGAAGCCAACCGCCGCCAGATAGGTCAGGACCATCAGCGGCAGGGCCAGCAGGTCGAACCGCCTGAGCCACCATGGCAGGATCGCCAGTGCAAGCACGGCTGGAAGGCGCAGCAGCGCCTCGCTGCCCATCAGGTGGTCGAAGACGGCCGAGAGGCTGCGCTTGGCAGAGACATCGGCACCGGGCGCGAAGCGGTCGATCATCTGTTCGCCGAAGCCCACCTTGAGAACGACGAAACCGTGCTGCGCGACCTGGAAGATATACCAGGACGACCAGAGACCGACAGCGACAAGCATCGAGGTGAGGAAATGCCGGTTGCCGAGGAAACTGCGGAACCCGGTTCCGTGCCAGCGCGCCGTCAGTCCGGTAAAGAGCAGGAAGAGCGCCACGAAGATGAAGGCGATCGGCGCCTTCTGAAGCGCGCCGAGGCCGATTGCCAGCCCGACGACATACCACCACCACGGGCGACGCAGGGCGAGGATGGTCGCCGCCAGGGCCATCGTCACGAAGAACATCGCGCCGGTGTCGAGCAGCGCCTGTGAGGCACTGATCCAGAAGCGCCGCGAGGTCGAGAGAAAGAGGACCGCAACCGGCACCGCCCAGAGGTTCCCCGGCAGGATGGCCGCCGCAAGCAGCGCCGTCGCGCCGAGGCAACCGAGCGCGAAGATCATCGAGGGCGCGCGCAGGCCCGCGGGGAGGTCCATGCCCTGGTCGAGCAGGAGACCTCCGAACCAGTAATGCAGCGGCGGCTTGCGGAAGTTCAGCTCGTTATGGGTATAGACATTGAGCCAGTCCCCCGCCCGGGCGAACCCGGTTGTACGGTCGAGCGTGTAGAACTCGTCGTAGAGATCGAGCGCGCCGAGGCCGATCATCCGCGCCTGAAAGGTCCAGACCCAGAGGATCAGGACGATGGTGATGAAGATCGGCAGATATCTCGACGGAGTTTCGAAGAATCCGAGCGAAACCTTCCTGTCCCTCTGCGGCGAGGTCTCATGCCGGGTGTCGGACGAAGTCATCGGGCTCGGCTCATGCGTTTGAAGTCCTCGTCCGCCTAGGCCAGAATCGGGCATTCCACAAGAACCCGCTCGTTCCCATGGGAATGCCGGTCAGTAAAGACCACCGGAACTCAGCGAGCCGAAACTCGCCTTCGGCGCGATCTGGACCTTCCGCCCGGTCGAGGTGGTGACGGTGCGGGAATCCTCCTCGTCGCCCTCGCCACGCAGGAACATCGGCACGTTGGCCCCCATCACGAAGCCGCCATCGATAATGCCGGCGAGCCCGAAGAGCGGATCCTCGCCTTCGCGGAAATACTCCGCGACGACATTCTCGCCGGTGGCGCTGTCGGGCAGACGCGCGCCGGAATAGCGGTCGATCTTGACGAAATAGCCGCCCGGCGGCACTTCGAACGGCCCGCCGCCGTATTTCGCGATCGCCTCGCGCATGAAGCGGGTGAAGACCGGCCCGCAGGTGCCGCCGCCCGAGGCGCCACCCAGCGAGCGCGGCTGGTCGTAGCCGATATAGCAGCCGGCGGCGATGTTGGAGGTGAAGCCGATGAACCAGACATCCTTGGAATCGTTGGTCGTGCCGGTCTTGCCGGCTACCGGCACGCCGAGATTGGCCGCCCCCACCGTGCGCGCCGCGGTGCCGCGTTCGACAACGCCCTGCATCATGGACGTAAGCTGATAAGCGGTGACCGCGTTGATCGCCTGCTGCCGGTCAGAAACGATCCGCGGCGTGATGCCGGGCTGGAGCGAGGCCAGTTCGCAATCCGGGCAGAGTCGCGTGTCCTGCTTGTAGATCGTGGCGCCCCAGCGGTCCTGCACCCGGTCGACGAGCGTCGGCTCGATCCGCTCACCGCCATTGGCGAACATCGAATAGGCCGCGACCATCTTGTAGAGCGTCGTTTCCTGGCTCCCGAGCGCGTTGGCGAGGTAGCGGCCAAGGTGATCGTAGACACCGAAATCCTCGGCATAGCGGGCGACCGTGTCCATGCTGATCTCCTGCGCCAGCCGGATGGTCATCAGGTTCCGCGACCGCTCGATTCCGGTGCGGAGCGGCGCCGGCCCGTAATACTTGTTCGAGGCGTTCTTTGGCCGCCAGACGCCCTGCGGCGTGTCGATCTCGATCGGCGCGTCGATGACGATCGTCGCCGGCGTATAGCCCGAATCGAGCGCCGCAGCATAGACGAAGGGCTTGAAGGAGGAGCCGGGCTGGCGCGTGGCCTGGGTGGCGCGGTTGAGTTCGGAGGCCTGGTAGGAGAACCCGCCCTGCATCGCCAGCACCCGACCGGTGTGGACGTCCATCGCCACGAACGCACCCTGCACCTGCGGAAGCTGTCGCAGCGACCAGTGGAGGAATTCGCCGTCCTTGGTCATCTGGCGGACATGGACCACGTCGCCGGGCTCGAAATTGTCGAAGAAATCGCCCTGAAGCCACTTGATGTCCTCGCGCGGGACCTGGACGGTGCCTTCGACCCCTTCGGCCCCGAGCGTCAGCGTGTTCTCGGCGACCTCGAGCACAACCGCCGGCCGCCAGAGGTCGTCGAGATCGACATCGCGGGCGACGTCGGTCTCCGCCAGCGCGGCGCGCCATTCGGTCTCGTCGGAGAGCACCTCGACGGGAAGCGCCTTGCCAGTGCCACGCCAGCGACCGATGCCACGGTCATAGTCTTCCAGCGCCCGGCGCAGCGAGTCGGCCGCGGCGACCTGAAGCTCCGGATCGACGGTGGCGCGGATCGTCAACCCGCCACCGAAGAACTCGTCCTGGCCGAACTCGCCCGAGAGCTGGCGGCGGATCTCGTCGGTGAAATAGTCACGCGGCGGCAGGGAGTCGCGGAAGGAAGGGTAGTCGCCGTTCTGCACCGTCAGGAGCGGCAGGGTGCGCTCCTGCTCGTAGGTATCCCGGTCGATATAGCCGTTTTCATACATCTCCCGCAGAACGTAGTCGCGGCGACTGAGGGCCTTCTCCTTGTCCCGCACCGGGTGCAGGTGCGACGGCGCCTGCGGCAGGGCGGCGAGATAGGCGACCTCGTGCGGCTGAAGCTCCACGAGGTTCTTGTTGAAATAGGTCTGCGCGGCGGCGGCGACGCCATAGGAGTTCTGCCCGAGAAAGATCTCGTTCAGATACAGTTCGAGGATCTCTTCCTTGTCGAGCGCCTGCTCCACGCGGGCGGCGAGGATGATCTCCTTGATCTTGCGCTCCACCGACCGGTCCGATGACAGCAGGAAGTTCTTCATCACCTGCTGGGTGATCGTCGAGGCGCCGCGGAGCCGCCCGCCCTGAGCCGCATCCAACGCCGCCTTGGCGATGCCGGCGACGTCATAACCCTTGTGGATGTAGAAGTTCTTGTCCTCTGCCGAGATGAAGGCCTGCTTGACGAGATCCGGGATATCCTCCGCCGGCACGAACAGCCGGCGCTCGACGGCGAACTCGTCGATGATCTGCCCCTCGCCCGAATAAACCCGGCTGATCGTCTTGGGCGTATAGCTCGCAAGTTCCTCGTGGTCGGGGAGGTCGCTGGAATACATCCAGATGACGCCGCCGGCCAGCAGCGCGACGAACAGCATACCGGTGACGATCAGGGTGAAGATGCCTCCGAAGAAGGAGAAGAGGGCGCGGAGCATTCGGAGTCCTGTGCTTGGTTGGCGCGGTTATACGCAACGGTCGCGGCGCGGTCAAAAGCAACCGGCGGCCGGTTGCCGGCCCGGACCGGATGCGACGATCACTTTGCCGTTCCTCGACGCGGTGTTGTTTCTGTTGGACGCACCCCGCGCCGGGATCCTTGGAATGTGCTGCAAGTGGTCTGGATATCGCGTCGGTTTCGCGGTTGGATGGTGCCATGGCAGACCACCCTTCCGGCCCCGACGACATCCTGCCAACCTATGACCGGGTCGGCCCGACATGGGCACAAGGCCGCGCGAAGTCGCTCTTCGAACGCAACTGGCTCGACCGTTTCCGCACCTCGGCCCCCGGCCCGCGCATCCTCGACCTCGGCTGCGGCACCGGCGATCCGATCGCGCTCTACCTGGCCGGGTGCGGATGTGTCGTGACCGGGGTGGACGGCGCGGCTTCACTCTGCGCGCTCTTTGCCGCCGCCCTGCCCGGCGCCACGGTCCACCACGCGGACATGCGCGGCCTCTCGCTCGGCACGCGTTTCGACGGCATCCTCGCCTGGGACAGCTTCTTCCACCTTGCCCCTGCCGACCAGCGGGCGATGTTCGCCACTTTTGCCGCTCATGCCGCCCCGGGTGCGGCGCTGATGTTCACCTCCGGCCCTGCGGCGAGCGAGGTCTGGGGCCATGTTGCCGGCGCGCCGGTCTACCACGCGAGCCTCGCCCCGGAGGAATATCGCGCGCTCCTCCTGGCGAATGGCTTCGAGGTTCTGGCGCATGTCGCCGAAGATCCGGAATGTGATTTCCATACGATCTGGCTGGCGCGGGCTACTTCCGCCTGAGCTTTTCGCGCGCCCTGTCCTCCGCATCCCACCGTCCGAGGGCATCGACGATGGCTGCCTGCGCCCGCCCTCGCCATTCCGGGTCCTGCAGCTTCTCGAGTTCCTGCGGGCTCGACATGAAGCCGAGTTCGATCAGCACCGAGGGAATGTCGGGCGCCTTGAGGACCGAGAAGGCGGCCTGCTCGTGTGGCCGCTTGTGCAGCCGGACCCCCGCCGTGCGGAAGCTCTCCAGCAGCGCCGCGGCCAGCGCCTCGGTGCGTGGGGCGGTCTCGGTCCGGGCGATCGACATCAGTACGCGGGCGACCTCGTCTCCCTGTCCGGAAAGGTCGACGCCGGCAAGCAAGTCGGCCCGGTCGTGACGTTCGGCGAGCATGGCCGAGGCCGCCGAGGACGCCTCCTCGGCCAGGGTGTAGATCTGCGCCCCCCGCGCGATGCCTTCGCTTACCGCGTCCGCGTGCAGCGAGAGGATCACCTCGCCGCCGGCCTGCCGGGCGATGTCGATGCGGGATTCCAGCGAGACGAAGGTATCTCCGGTCCGGGTCAGCGCCACCTCGAAGCCGCCCGCGCGCAGCAGCGCCTCGCGCAGTTCCAGTGCAAACTGGAGCACGAGGTCGGCCTCGTAGACGTCGTCACGGACGGCGCCGGGGTCGATGCCGCCATGACCGGGGTCGATCACAACCGTGAGCCGCCCGTCATCGGGCTGGATCGGCGCGGGCGACGGGGCCGGCGACGGTTCTGGACCGGCGCGGACGGCGAAACTCGTCGGATCGGTCTCGCGCAGGGTGACCACGATCCGCGCGCTGCCGTCATCCGCGCCGGTCTCCATGCCGGCTGCCTCGACCGCATAGGGTCCGGCGAGATCCACTACCATGCGCGACCACCCCGCCTGGATGGCACCGTGGCGCACAGCAAGCACCGCGGGGCTCGTGCCGAGATCGCCGCTTTGGAGGGCGCTGAAATCCACCTCGCGGAAATCGAGCACGAGGCGCGGCGGCTGGTCCAGCGTCGTCACCTTGTAGGGAACCGGCTGGCTGAGGCCGAGGGTGAGGTCGAAGCCGCCGGACCGGTCGGTGATTGCGGAGCGCTCGGGATCAAGCCGGGCGACGGCAAAGAGCCCCTGCCCGACGGCGACAAGCGGAAGGCAGAACACTGCCGTGATCAGCAATGCGAGGAAGCGTTTCATGAGTCTGCTCGGGTTGGGCCCCTGATTGCGGCGGACCATAGGCAATCCGCCGCGGCAAGGCAAACGGCGGTTGGGGGCGGTCGCTGCGGGGCACTCCGACAGGACCGATAACCGGACCGCTCCACCGGAACGCCCGCCGGGCGCCCGCGCCGCCTATCGCCGGTTCATGAAGATCCGCAGCCGCTCCAGCCCTTCGGCGATATCCGCCGTTGCGGCGGCATAGGAAAACCGCAGCATCCCCTGCCCGCGCCGCGGATCGAAATCGAGCCCTGGCGTCACCGCGACCCCGGCCTCGGCAAGGATCTCGCGGCTGAAGGCGAGGCTGTCGGCGCTGTGCGCGGAGACATCGGCATAGACGTAGAAGGCGCCGTCGGGCGGCGCGATGCGATCAAAGCCGGCCCGTGGCAATACATCGAGCATCAGCCGGCGGTTCTCGGTGTAGACGGCGAGGTTCGATTGCAGCTCGGCCTCGCAATCCAGCGCCGCCAGCGCCGCCACCTGGCTGGCATGCGGCGGGCAGATGAACATGTTCTGCGCCAGCCGCTCGTAGCGGCGCACCTCCGGTTCCGGCACCACCATCCAGCCCACCCGCCAGCCGGTCATGGAGAAATACTTGGAAAAGGAATTGATCACGCAGACGTCGTCGCTGATCTCCAGCGCACTGACTGCCCGGCCCTCGTACTGGATGCCGTGATAGATTTCGTCGGAGACGAAGGCAGCGCCGGTCTCTGCCGCACGCCCGATCAGCGCCGCGAGGGCGTCGCGCGACAGCATCGTGCCCGAGGGATTGGCCGGCGAGGCGACGATGAGGCCGGCGAGATCCGCCGGCAGGTCCGCCGGTACCGGTTGCATGCGGTTCTCCAGCGTGGTCGGGATGCCCACCGGCTCGAGGCTCAGCGCCTTCAGGATCTGCCGATAGGACGGATAGCCCGGTTCGCCGAGCCCGACGCGGTCGCCCGCCTCGAAAAGCGCCGTGAAGGCCAGGAGGAAGGCGCCGGAAGAGCCCGGCGTGACGATCACGCGGTCGGGGTTGAGATCGAGCCCGTACCAGTCGCGGTAGAGCTGCGCGATGCGCGCCCGGAGCGCCGGCAGGCCGAGCGCGACCGTGTAACCGAGCGCGTCGGACTCCAGAGCGCGCGCCAGTGCCGCCCGCGCACCGGACGGCGCCGGCGTGCCGGGCTGGCCGATCTCCATGTGGATGATGTGGCGCCCCGCCGCTTCCGCCTGCCGCGCCGCCTCCATCACGTCCATCACGATAAAGGGATCGACCTCACTGCGTCTTGATGCGCGCATCGCATTCTCCTTAGAGTTCCGCCCTGACGGCATATCTCAACCGCGGCAGGGGCAGTCAATGACGGCAGGACGGACTATCGGGCGCAGCCCCTTCGCCGCCTGCCGCCGATCCTGCGCCACCACGCCGGCGCGCTTGCAGGACATGCCCTTTCATGCCAAACGCGCTCCGGGGCGGCCGCCCCGACCAAAGAGAAAAGGAAGACACGCCGATGAAAGCCCTCTCCCTCGCCGCGGTGTTTGCCGCCGGCCTCGCCCTGCCGGCCGCCGCGCTCGACCTCTCCAGCCTCACGGATGACGAGAGGGCGGCGTTTCGCGACGAGGTCCGCGCCTACCTTCTCGAGAAACCCGAGGTGTTGATGGAGGCCATCGCGGTGCTCGAGAGCCGCCAGGAGCAGGCGCAGGTCGCCAATGACGCGACGCTCATCGCCGCCAACGCGGCCGATCTCTTCGAGAGCGAGGCGGACTGGGTGGGCGGTAACCCCGAAGGCGACGTGACCATCGTCGAGTTCGTCGACTACCGCTGCACCTATTGCCGCAAGGCCTATCCGGAGGTGAACGAGCTGATCGAGAGCGACGGCAACATCCGGCTGGTGCTCAAGGAATTCCCGATCCTTGGCGAACAGTCCGTCGCTTCTTCGCGCATGGCCCTCGCGACGAAGCTGGCGCTTGGCGACGACGCCTACGAAAAGGTTCACGATGCGCTCATCACCTTTCGCGGCGAGGTGAACCCGCTCTCGGTGAAGGCGCTGGCCTCCGATCTCGATCTCGATGCCGAGGCGATCCTGGCGAAGATGGACGCGCCGGAAATCGACGCGATCCTGGCGCAGAACCATGCGCTGGCCCAGCGGATGCAGATCTCCGGCACCCCGACCTTCGTCGTCGGCGAGCAGATGCTGCGGGGCTACCTGCCGCTCGCGGGCATGAGGAACGTGGTCGCAGAAGAGCGCGACGGGGGCTGAACCGGCCGAAAAACCCGCGCGCGGCAGCCGAGGTACCCCTACTCCGCGGCCTCGGCCGCCGCGTCGATCTCGGCGGCCCGTTTCTCGACCTGCTCGACGATATGGTCGATCATCTGCGCGTTCGACATCTTGTGGCTCTGCTTGCCGGCCAGATAGACCATGCCGGAGCCTGCGCCACCGCCGGTAAAGCCGACATCGGTCATCAGCGCTTCGCCAGGACCGTTGACCACGCAGCCGATGATCGAGAGGCTCATCGGCGTCTTCACGTGCTCGAGCCGCTTTTCGAGGATCTCCACTGTCCGGATCACGTCAAACCCCTGCCGCGCACAGGACGGGCAAGAGATTATGTTGACGCCTCGGTGGCGCAGCCCGAGCGCCTTGAGGATCTCGAAGCCGACCTTCACCTCCTCGACCGGATCGGCCGAAAGGCTGACGCGCATCGTGTCGCCGATGCCCATCCAGAGCAGGTTGCCAAGCCCGATGGCTGATTTCACCGTGCCAGTGGTCAGCCCACCCGCCTCGGTGATGCCCAGGTGGATTGGCGCGTCGGTCGCCTCGGCGAGCTGCTGATAGGCAGCGGCGGCCATGAACACGTCGGAGGCCTTCACCGAGATCTTGAACTCGTGGAAATCGTGGTCCTGCAGGATGCGGATATGGTCGAGCCCGCTTTCGACCATCGCGTCCGGACAAGGCTCGCCATATTTCTCGAGCAGGTGTTTCTCGAGGCTGCCGGCGTTGACCCCGATGCGGATCGAGCAGCCATGGTCGCGGGCGGCGGCGATGACCTCCCGGACCCGACTCGCGTCGCCGATATTGCCGGGATTGATCCGAAGACAGGCCGCGCCGCTCTCGGCCGCCTCGATGGCGCGCCGGTAGTGGAAATGGATGTCGGCGACGATGGGTACGGGGCTCTCGGCAACGATCTCCCTGAGCGCCCGCGCGCTGGCCTCGTCCGGAACCGACACGCGGACGATGTCGGCGCCGACATCGGCGGCGGCCTGCACCTGGGCGACAGTGGCGGCGACATCGGTCGTCGTTGTGTTCGTCATTGTCTGCACCGAGATCGGCGCGTCGCCGCCGACCTTCACCGGGCCGACCGAGATCTGGCGGCTCTTGCGGCGCTCGATGCTCCGCCACGGGCGCACGTGGTTGATCGACATGTCCGGCCTCCGGTGCTGTGTCTGGGGCATCCTTTAGGACGCGCGGCGGCGAGGATCAACGGCACGCAGGTGCCGCAGCCGGGCGTCGAACGCGATCGTCATGAGATTGTTACCGCCGATCCGGCGATCCGGGCGGATCACTCGGCCGGTGAGGCCTCGCCCGGCACCGGCTCGGGATTCAGCATCGCCTCGGCGACGGCGATCGCCTTGCTGGCATCTGCGTCATTGGTCGGATCGGCCGCAGCAAACTTTTCGGTAAGTGCTGTGGAGTTCAGCGCAATCTTGTCGACCACCTCGCCATTGCCGCCGGCAGGTCCGTAGGTCTGGCCGTTGACGGCGAAATAGAGCGCTCCGGCAGCGCCGGTCCTCAGGATCGGCGGCTCCTCCGTCTGGGGAACGACATAGGTGTCGCCGGGGTTCAGGACCTTCTCGAAGAGCGTCGAGCCATCGGCCGAGCGCACCCGCACCCAGGCCGGACGCACTGCGACGAGAACAACTTCGGGGACGTCGACGGTCACCTTCGGCGGCGTGGGCGCGATACCAAGCGCCTCGGCGACGGCAGCGTCGATGGCCGAGGCGGATTCCGGAGTGGCACCGGGCGTCGCCGCGGTGGGACCACCGGCCGGACCGGCGGCGAGCGCAACGCCGCGCGGGTCACCGACGGCGTGGCCGGACGGCGTGGAAAGCGCGCCGGTGCTGCGCGGATCCAGCGCGGCGATCGGGCCGTCGCGAGCAACCATCACAGGAACATCGAGCGCCTGCGGGCGGTAAATGCGTTCCAGCGAATCCAGTGGCGCTCCATCTGCCAGGGCAATTTCCGACGGCGCATCATCGTCAGGGCGACGTACATCCGCCAGCGGGTCCACCACGGCAATGGCGGTCGGCGCCTTGTCGACGGGCGTAACCTTGACGCGCTGGATTTCCTGGAGAACGGACCAGCCGCCATATCCCACAGCGCCGATCAGGGCGAGCAGCACGAGCGTCGAGCCGATGGCGCGCGGTTCGAGATTGGCAAGCGGGCTGGAAGGCTTGGGGGCAAAGGAGATGCGCGGCGAGGCGAAGGGGTCGAAAGCATCGGCCTTGGGTGCGCCCGGCTTGCGGTAGACCGGCGCGTTGCTGCCCGCCGCGGAGGGCTTTCCCGACCTGTCGGAATTGGACGCGGAGACGAAATTCGCCTCACGGCAGAAGGTCTCGAAGGCCCATTCCGGATCAAGCCCGAGATAGCGGGAGTAGGAGCGGACGTATCCGGCAACGAATCCGGGCGTCTCGAATGCCGTGGGGTCGGCATTCTCGATGGCGGCAATGAACGAAGCCTTGATCTTCAGCTCACGCTGAACGTCGAGCAGCGACTTGCCCAAAGTCGCACGCTCGCCTCGCATTACGTCACCAAGGCGAAGATCGAAATCGTCAAAGCCCTTCGGTGGAGCCTGCTCTTCGACCACCTTGGGCGGCTCGTTGCGCCCAATCATCTGCCCGTCCTCGTCCGCGTCAGTCTTGTTGTCCCCATCGATCAACGATTCGTGACTCGCCGATCATTGAGAGAACCCTAACACAGCCCGGATTGGCATGCACATGGGGAAAGATCAGGCCGAAAGCTCTTGGCGATTAAGCGCGCATTGCGACCAGAGGCTGTCCATCGCGCGGATCAGACCGTCGAGCATCTTCGGCGAATGCACCGGCGAGGGTGTGAAGCGGAGGCGTTCGGTGCCCCGCGGAACCGTCGGGAAGTTGATCGGCTGGACGTAAATACCGAAATCTTCCAGCAACATGTCCGAAAGCTGCTTGGTGTGGACCGGGTCGCCCACGATCACCGGCACGATATGGCTGCCATGGTCGATGATCGGCAGGCCCATCGCCTTGAGACGGGTCTTGAGGATCCGCGCATGCAGTTGCTGGGTGTCGCGCAGTGCCTGGTCGGTCTTGAGGTGACGAACCGACGCAGCCGCACCAGCCGCGATCGCAGGCGGGATCGAAGTGGTGAAGATGAAGCCCGGCGCATAGGAGCGGATGGCGTCGCACATCTTCGCCGAGGAGGCGATATAGCCGCCCATCACGCCATAGGCCTTGGCGAGCGTCCCGTTGATAATGTCGATCCGACCCATCAGCCCGTCGCGCTCGGCGACCCCTGCCCCGCGCGGGCCATACATGCCCACCGCGTGGACCTCGTCGATATAGGTCAGCGCGTCGAACTCGTCGGCAAGATCGCAGATTTCCTCGATCGGCCCGAAATCGCCATCCATCGAATAGATCGACTCGAAGGCAATGAGCTTCGGCGCGGCCGGGTCGTCGGCGGCCAGAAGCTCGCGCAGATGATTCACGTCATTGTGACGGAAAATCCGCTTGGCGCCGCCGTTCCGACGTACGCCCTCGATCATCGATGCGTGGTTGAGCGAGTCGGAATAGATGATCAGGCCGGGCAGCAGCTTCGGCAGGGTCGAGAGCGTGGCGTCATTGGCGATATAGGCCGAGGTGAAGACCAGTGCCGCTTCCTTGCGGTGCAGGTCCGCAAGTTCGGCCTCGAGACGCTTGTGATAGACCGTCGTGCCGGAGATGTTGCGCGTGCCACCGGAGCCCGCGCCGGTCGCCTCGATCGCCTCCTGCATCGCCGCGAGCACCACCGGGTGCTGGCCCATCCCGAGGTAATCGTTTCCGCACCAGACGGTTATCTCCTTCTCGGTGCCGTCGGGCCGGGTCCAGGTCGCAGTCGGGAACTGGCCCTTGCGCCGCTCGATATCGATGAAGGTGCGGTAGCGGCCTTCCTCGTGAAGCTTGTCGATGGACGCCTCGATGGCGGCGGCATAGCGGGCTTTGTTCGTCACCTGGGGGTACCTCGGCTGTTCTCGCGTTCGTGGTTCTTTTTAATCACATTATCGGCGACTACGCACATTGATATGGCGCAAATTGACGCTCATCTTCACACTCATGAATATGTTTTGTGCACTCATTGATCAATTATTGCAAGACCGCAGTCGGACGCACCTTTCGCCTGAGCGACCGCTGCGCATTTCGCAAGCGCCCGTCCACCGTCTCCCCGGTCAATGCCGAAGGCGCCCGTGGAGGGCGAGATCGCCATCGCCTTGGGCGCGTCCAGCTTCTTGTAGGTCTTTGAAAACGCCTCTGTCGCGGCGGCCGACAGCGTGAAATCCTTCGGCTTGTAGCGCTTGGGCACGATGGTGGCGAAGACAATGCAGGGTCCGCCGGAGGTCCGGCGGGCGTTGCAATCCGCCAGCGCGGCGGCCTGGGCGGATTCGGGGGTGTGGAAGTTCGCGACCGTCGACATCAGGTTCGAGGCGACCGGCTCGCCGGGGGAGACGGCGATGGCGCCGTAATAGCCGACGCCGGGCATGCTCTTTAGCTGCGCCGTGATGGCGCCGGCCATGCTCTTGTCGATGAAATCCGCCTGCCCGAGTTGCACGGCCCAGCCGGTGCTGAAGAGCATCCTGCCCGCTGTGCGGCCGTCGACGGTCTGGGCGCCGCCGGCACCGGGGGCCAGGGCCAGAAGCGTGGCAAGGGTCGCGGCCAATCCGGGTATGCGCATGTCTCGAGTCTCCTTCCGCTCGCGCGGGAACCTAGCCCGCGACGGCGCCTCTGGAAACCCCCCGAGGCGGGAAGCCGCCGCTGGACCGACGGGCGATCCATGCTAGGGTCTCTCAGGCATTTCGGAGGGTCGCCATGCAGGACGCGCTGAGGGCGCAGATCGCCCGCGTTCGTGAGATCACCGAACCGGAGGATCTCTGGGTTGCAACGCGCGACTATTTCTTCGCCCGCGGCGTCCGGATGATTGGCTATCGCCATTTCGTCGGCAGCGTCCGTCAGGAACATCCCGACGACACCATGTTCATCAGTGAGGGCTTTCCGGACGAGTTGATCGACACGCTCTTTTCGCAGCGCATGGTGCTTGTGAGCCCGATCCCGGACATCGCCGCCCGCACCACCGACCCGTTCTTCTGGTCCGACGTCCCGAAGATGACCGAACTGCTGTCCAGCGAGTCGGCCTTTCTCGAGACGGTGGCACGGTACGAGCTCGGCGACGGGCTCGCGGTGCAGGTGTTCGGACCGATGTCGCGCAACGGAGTCCTCAACCTTGGCTTCGGCCCGGGCCGTCCGACCTGCTCGCACAGCGAGTTGAAGGAATTTCAGCTTGCCGCCCAGCTCAGCCACCTCGCCTATATCCGGCTAACGCCGGACTTCGTTCAGGGCGACAAGCGCCTGACTCGCCGCGAGCGCGAGGTGCTGGAATGGATCGCAAAAGGAAAGTCGAACTCGGTCATCGCCGATATCCTGGGCATCTCGACACACACCGTCGACACGCATGTCCGCCGCATTTTCCAGAAGCTTGGCGTAAGCGACCGAACGACAGCGGCGGTCAAGGGCCTCGGAGCCGGACTGGTCAACGGCACGGCTTGACACGGCCCGCCGGGGTCACGCGGATACGCGACTGACCGGCCTAGCATACGCCCTCTATAACGGCGGCATCGGGAGGGCGCGGTCGCGAGGGACCGGGGACGGGCTTTGCAGGTCAGCCGGATACCGGTCGACATGATCCGGCGGATATCCATCTGCCAATCCTGTCCCCGGGACCGCGCCTTCCCATTCGGCCCGCGGCGCATGTTCCGTTTCACTCCGGGCTCAACGACACGACCGACCGGACGCGCTGCGAACCGGACGGACCTGCACCACTCACGTGCAACAGATGCGTGCTCCGCGCGCAAAGGGCGGTGGCTTCATGGGGATGAGCCGCCGCCCGCTTTTTTCGGCCGCCCCTCGCCCCACTCCCCTTGCCAGTGACTGGAGGCACAGGCTATCACCGCGCGAAAGGCGGGTGATTAGCTCAGTTGGTAGAGCGCTTCGTTTACACCGAAGATGTCGGCGGTTCGAATCCGTCATCACCCACCATGTTTTCAATGCCACGTGGATCGGGTTGGGAAGTTGTCACTCTGTCGGCGACCCTGCCCCCTCCTTTCAGTTATCAAGACGACCGGAATGCACACCGCTTCCTACATTTGTTACCGCAGGTATCGGCCATTCGTTGAGCAGGTCTCGCGACCGCAGCGGGGCCACGGTCGATTGAGCCAATCGGCCAGACGCTCTCCTTCGCAAGGCCATGCAACGCCAACAGCTGTGCCTTCCTCATGCCACCGAAACGACGACGCCAGTTGCAGAGCGAGGTATCGCTGACACGGACGGACCTACATGCCGTTCGTACGTCGCCCCCATCCCACTGCTTTAGATCGTTTAAGAGCAGCAGCTTCAGGATGTCGTCACCCGAGGACCATTCCCACCCATTCCCCTTTCTCGGCCAAGATAGAGGCCCCAATTGAAATGGCGTTGACAGTCGCCCTCCTGTGCAGAGGGTCAAGCTTGCCTGCAGGCTTGACTCATCTGGTCATTTTGGGTCGGACAATATCGTCGGAGAGCCGTGCCCCGTCAAAGCGCAGTTATGGCCCGGCTGACTTCTGGTCTCATGGCACCCAGGTTCACGACTTCTCATGCGGCGCTGCTTCCATTATAAATTGATTGAATAATTTCTCCAACAGGCCGAGCAAGAATGCCGTGTGAATCACTTGACCTGCCCCCCGAAAATTCCCTCACGCTGACGTAGAGTTTGCTCAACCTTTCGAAGGAGCAAACAAATGCGAAAGAGCCGTTTCACCGAGGCGCAGATCATCGGGATGATCAAGGAACAGGAAGCCGGCATGCCGACGGTCGAGGTGTGCCGCAAGCACGGCCTCAGCCAGGGCACGTTCTACAAGCTGAAATCGAAGTTTGGCGGCATGGAGGTGTCTGACGCCGGCAAGCTGAGGGCGCTGGAAGACGAGAACGCCAAGCTCAAGCGCCTGCTGGCGGATACGATGCTGGACAATGTGGTTTTGAAGGATCTGCTGGGAAAGAATTGACGACGCCGAATGAGCGGCGAGAGGCAGCGCTCCGGGCGATGCGGGATCATGGTGTCTCGCAACGTCGGGCCTGCCGACTTGTCGGTGTCGATCCGAAGACAGTCCGGCGTGAACGCCCGCCGGACAATCCAGAGATCAGGGCGGAGATGAAGGCCGTCGCGGCCAAGCGTCGCCGGTTCGGCTACCGGCGCATTGGCGTGATGCTGGAACGCAAGGGCATGATCATGAACCACAAGAAGCTCTACCGCCTCTACACGGAAGAGAAGCTGGGTGTCAGGCGACGACGGGGCCGGAAACGCGCCCGTGGCTCTCGAACACCAATGCCGGAGGCTCTGAGGCCCGGCGAACGTTGGTCGCTGGACTTCCTGTCGGACACGTTCGGGGCCTCGCGCCGGTTCCGCATTCTGGCCGTGAACGATGATTGCTGTCGCGAGAACCTATGCTTGATGGCCGACACCGGCATCTCGGGCACCCGCGTGGCGCGAGAGTTGGACGCGCTTGTCCGGGTTTATGGGAAACCGGCCAGCATCGTCAGCGACAACGTCCTATGTCGGGAAGCTTTGGCGGCTTGAAGCATCAGGTCTTGGAGCATCCGGTATTCCGGATGCCCTGATATGGTTGCCCAGACGGGTTTCGCCGTCAAGAAACGGTCTCTCCCATAG
>NZ_SELO01000158.1 GCF_004146235.1 Tropicimonas sp. IMCC6043
GTTCGTAGGTTCGAGCGGCGGCTTTGCGGATCAGCGTTTTCAACTTTGAGAACGCCATTTCTATCGGGTTCAGATCGGGACTGTATCGGGGCAGGAACAGCAACCAGTTGTCCTGTGCTTTCAGCAATTGCTGCGTTGTCGCCGATTTGTGGACGTTGAGGTTGTCAAGAATGACCACGTCACCGGGCGCGAGCGTGGGTGCGAGCTGGGTCTCGATGTAGAGGTCGAACGCGTCTCGGTCCATCGCGCCCTTGATGACCCATGGTGCGTCCAGTCGATCATGGCGCAGCGCGGCGATGAACGTCTGGGTGTTCCAATGCCCAAAGGGGGCATGTTCGATCAGTCGCTCGCCGCGCGGCGCCCAGCCGGTGGTCTTGATCATGTTGGTTTTCAAAGAGGTTTCGTCGATGAAGGCCAAACGGGGCAGGAACCTGCGCATGAAGGGCTGACGGCGGCTGATCCAGAACGTCCGCTC
>NZ_SELO01000159.1 GCF_004146235.1 Tropicimonas sp. IMCC6043
CGATCGCTGTATTGCTGCTCGGATGGCGTGCGTGGTCGTGGCGCTGCCGTGACGTACCTGTCCCATAGGGCTTCCTTCCATTCCAGCGAATGGATCGCACCATCAAACCGTGGGATCAAACACCTAACGAAAAATAAACCATCTTCGCCCGATTTTTGCCCCGTTCCAGTTGTCTGGTGGCAAGCAGGCCAGTCGGGCATCGGAATGCCTCCGGTGCCTGGCAGGTCCTCGCGACAGACCAGACCAATTCATTTCGGAGACCATCATGAAACTCTTTCACCTGATCAAATCCTTCCGCAGCGACGAAGACGGCGCCGTGACCGTTGACTGGGTCGTGCTGACCGCCGCCATCGTCGGCCTCGGCATCGCAACGCTCGCCGTGATTTCCGGCGGCGTGGAAGACCTGTCCGGCGACATCTCGAACCAGCTCGCCGTCTCGCAGATCAAGACCACCTTCTGATCGCAGTCCGGC
>NZ_SELO01000160.1 GCF_004146235.1 Tropicimonas sp. IMCC6043
GTGCCCGCCTCCGGCGCTAGACTGGTTCTCCTCCCCTGCGCAGGCTGTCCAGTCGGGCGTTGGTTTCCATGAAATCGTGGGCTTCGTTCGAGCGGGGGAACGGTTCGTCCGGAACATCGCAGCCAAGAAAATCACACAGTCGGGTCCACCCCTCACCGAGGTCGTAGGTCAGAAGTCTGTCGGGTCCGAAAGCGGCCTGCACCTAGGCGGTATTGCGTTCGTAGGCCGCGATCATGTGATCTTTGTCCGTGATGTTGCCTTCGAAAACACCGTCACGGATAAGCGGAATCGCGACGGGGTTCGGATCTGGCTTTTCGCGCAGAACGCGCAGGATTGTCTTCTCCATGTGTCAACGGCGGTGCGATTTCCTGCCAGAGGGCAGCACAAAATCCGGCCAGTTCCAGCGTGATCGGCGCCCCGGCAGACGCGCTCCCTATGTAGCTGGCGGTTGCCGGGGCGCCTTGGTCCGCGA
>NZ_SELO01000043.1 GCF_004146235.1 Tropicimonas sp. IMCC6043
TCCGCTGCTGGGACACCCCGAGGTGGTGTCAGGGCTTCGAAGCTCGCTGGTCTGATCGGGACCCGGCACGCGGACTTCATCAAGGCCAGCGGTCAATGGTGCCGCGCATAAAGGCCGGACAAATGACATGGTGTGATTGCGGCGGTCGCTCTCCTGAGGTGAACGAGGTCCGATACCATTGGCCCCACAAGCAATCATCCGCGAGGAGAATGACCATGAAACAATATGCCGGGCTCGACGTGTCTCTCAAAGGGATTTCGATCTGCGTCATGGATGGGGATGGCAAGGTTTTGGCGCGTGGTTCAGTGCCGACCTGCCCCGAGGCAGTTTCCCAGTTTCTTGCCGAGAACAGGCTCATGCCGGAACGGATCGTGCATGAAAGCGGGCAACTGTCGATCTGGCTGCAGAGGGGGCTGGTGCGGCTCGGGCTTCCTGCCATTTGCATCGACGCACGACAGGCGCACCGTGCATTGTCGGCGCGGCTGAACAAATCGGACACCACCGACGCCGAGGGCTTGGCCCAACTGGCGCGTACAGGCTGGTTTGCCGAGGTTCACGTTCGCAGCGAGGCGGCGGATCGCCTGCGCATGTTGATTGGGTCTCGCGAACGGCTCGTTCAATTGCGCAGAGACCTGGAGGCTCATGTCCGGGGCGTTCTCAAGACCTTCGGCATCCGCCTGAGCGCGATCAACAAGGGGCACATGCGTCAGGGGTTCCGGGACCAGCTGGCGGCCGTCACTCAGACTGATCCGATGCTCGCGCGCGTCATGGGTGGTTTCATCGACACCCACGAAACGCTCTGTACCGCGACTGCAGCACTCGATGCCGAACTGCGATCCATCGCGCGAAAAACTCCCGTTTCACGGCGGCTCATGACGATCCCGGGCGTCGGCCCGATTGTCGCGCTAAGTTTCATCGGCCTCGTTGATGATCCAGGCAGGTTCACCAAGGTCGCCAATATCGGAGCTTTTCTCGGGCTGACACCGCGCCGCCATCAGTCAGGAGAAATCGATTGGTCGGGGCGGTGGTGTCAGACAGATTCGAACCAGTCTACGCAAGGGCAGGACCGCTGTCCCTTATGCCGCACCAAGTTGACGCCACTCGGCGAGAGCAGCGGCGCGGTTCTTCTTGAAGTTGGCTCTGGGGGAGAAGCTGCGCTCCGAGTTGAAATGGTTGAAGACCGAGGCGTGGACGGATGCGAACATCTGTAAACTTCGCATCCGCCGGAACCGTTGCATCGCCCGTTCTCGTCGTCGGAATGGCAGGTGCGAGTTCTCCGCCCGATTGTTGAGCCAGCGCCCAGTTTCCTGCCGGTCCACCGCGCCGACCTCCCGTAGCGCAGCACTGTAGGACCGCAGCTTGTCGGTGACGAAGACGTGCGGCCGACCATAGCGTTTCATTGTTTTCTTCAAGAATTTCAATGCGGCCTTCTTGTCGCGTGTCTTCGTCACATAGCTTTCGAGGACCTCGCCCTCTTGGTCGACGGCCCGCCACAAGTAGTGCCGTTCACCGTTGATCTTCACGAACATTTCGTCGAGATGCCAATACCATTGCGGCCCGGAACGCAGCCGCTCGGCGCGTTTCATGCGGATCTCGGAGGCGAACATCGGTCCGAACCTGTTCCACCAGAACCGAACGGATTCATGGCTGATGTCGATGCCGCGCTCGTGCAGCAGATCCTCGACATTCCTGAGCGACAAAGGGAAGCGCACGTAGAGCATCACCGCCAGGCGGATGATCTCAGGGCTGGTCTTGAAGTATTTGAACGGTTTGCGTTTAGTCATCCGGCGACGCTACTCAGCCCCCTGCCCCATCTCAAGCCACGTTCTTCTGACACCACCTCCAGGTGCCGTATAGGCGAAAGACGCCGCTTGCAGCATCGGACGGGGTGCGATCGGAGTCCGTGCCGAGATACTGAGCCTGAAAGTCGAAACCGAATGACAGGCCGGTCCGGTCCTCGAGCTGCTGCTTCCAAGCGCTGTAGCCCTCCAACCGACCGGCGCCTTGACGTTCGGCCGTTGAAGCCAGGGTCCCCGGGACGCTGTTTGGGGTCGTGAAGCCATCCCCGACAAGATCCTGTGCCGATGCGGCGCAAGCGGAAGATATGAATAGGAATAGCGCAAAGCAAAGGGACGCTGATTTGCCGCCCGTCCTCATAGAAAGCGTGTAAGGCACGCTCAAGCCAGGTGACTCCTGGTTGAAATGCGCCATTCCTTCCCCCTTCTTGCCTTCGAGGAACCGAGCTCGGCCCACGCCCCTCGCGGAACTGGCCTGCATTCGAGGCCAAGTCTGTCCCCCCAAATGCGGACCCTCTCTTGGCTAATGTCGACGCCGCGTTTGTGCAGGAGGTCCTCGACATTCCGGAGGTACAGCCGGAAGCGCACTTATATCTTCTCCGCCACAACAGCGGGCAAATAGGGGAAGTACCAGAAAACTGGCCCAGTTACCGGGGCTTGCGATGCCGGAGTAAATGTTGAGACGGGTTTGTAGACTGGCTGGCGGAAGGCATAGGCCTGACGCCCAACGCTCTCCCACTCTTAAGCTATTGATTTTATGTAATTTAGAAGGCTCCCTCTCAGACAGCGGGTGTTTTGGACGAACTCGTCTGGCACCGCATAATGCTTTCTTGGGAGGGCAGCTTCCGACCCATCTCAATCCGAGGTCTCGTGGATGCGACGCTTTCGCCTCCACGTGTAGTCCGCCATACCGAGATACCGATCGGTCCCATCCATCGGCGTTCATCCGCCGTACACCTCGACCAGCACCGGCTGCATCGTATAGCTGACAGAAACCGGGGCCTGTCCGTCGACATATCCGACGTCCTGAACCGAACTCTGAGCCACCATGGTTCCGGTGATCCAAACGGGGGTGAAGAGTCCATTGACCTCTATCCCCTCCGGATAAACGACATGGACGATCTGGTTGGCGGGCGGCGGAGGGGTGTGGATGCAGGCCCCGACCGTCGGCACGAGAAGGAACTCGACGGCCTTGCGGTCCTTGAATTGCAGGGGCAGCACATATCCGGGCAGGCGCACACTCGTGCCGACGAGGTCCTCGTTCACCGCCGAGGCCGCGGCTTCACGCTTCTCCATGATCGCCAGACGCGCGGCGAACAACCCGTCGACATTGAGGCCGTCCTTGGCCAGTTGTTCGCGTAACGCTTGCGCCTTGCTGCTTGCCTCGGCGTCATCGCTCCGCTCGGCCTGGGCCTCAAACCGCAGGATCTGACGGAGGCTGTCCATCTGGTCGTCGGTGAGGGTCTCGAACGGGTTCTCGATCACGGCGGCTGGGGGCGCGAGCGTATCCCAGGAGATCTCCTGAGGGTCAGCCGCCTGCGCCAGCCCCGGAGGAACGGCAAGCGAGAGCATCAAGACGAGACGGGCGAACATGGTCATGGAGAAATCCCCTTGATTTATCATAGCCGAACCGACAGCCCGTCGGCCAGCGTCATGCGATAGACCCGGACTGCCGGGACAAGCGAGGCGAGAAGCCCTGCGCAGAAGATGACGAAAAGGGTGACCAGTTCGCGCGCCCCGAAGACATTCAATCCCAATCGCAGACCGAAGCGGGCAGAAAGGATCGGGTCGGTCACAAACGTGGCCACCGTAAGCAGAACAAGGCCCAGCATCAGCCCCGCGGCTGTGAGAATGGCGGCTTCGGTCACAATCAGGCCGAAGATGCGTGCCGGTGTCGCGCCGACAGACCGCAGGATCGCGAATTCACGGCGGCGGGTGTCGAGGGTTGCAGAGAGCATGACCACCATGCCGATCATTCCTGCCAAAGCCACGGCCCACGCCATCAGTCGCATCGCGCGCTCCGCTGTCCCGGTGATCCCCCAGAGCTCGGCCAGAGCGACCGCCGGGAGGACGGCGCTCAGGGCGTCGGTGGGGCGTTCGTTGACGGCCCGCTGCAGACCGAGGACATTCGTCCGATCTATCAGCCCAACGTAGACGGCATTGATCCGGTCCGGTTCGTGACCGTGTCCGACCTCCGTGCCTTCGTATTCGCCATGATCTTCGTGGTCTTCATGCGCCTCATAGTCGCCATGCGCGTCACGGGCGTCGTGCGCGTCATGGTCGTCGTGCGCGTCATCCTCACCATGACCGTTGGCGGGCGTGGCGGTCGAGTCCAGGGGGTCGGACAGCGGCGCGTCTTCCTGCGCATGAAGGGTGTCGAAGCCTTCGAGCGTAACGAAGACCATCCGATCAACTGCGGTACCGGTCGGCGCGAGCACGCCCGAGATGGTGAAGGGCGCGTCGTCGTGCAGGTCGAACGAGACCTCGCCGGAGCCATGGGCGTTGACGATCACCGCACCGGGGGCATAACCGAACCGCGCCGCGACCTCAGCCCCGATCACGGCGGCATCCGCCCCATCGCCGGTAAAGAACGTGCCAGCCGCCAGAGAGAGCGGCTGACCGCCGGAGTGCCGGAAGTGCTCGAAATACGAAGCATCTGTCCCGATCACCGGATAGCCGCGATGATTGTCGCCCATCTGGATCGGGACTGCCCAGGCCACCTCGGGCCGATCTTCCAACCACTCGAAGCTCTCCCATGTCATGCCTGTTCCGGTGCCGCCAACGCCGAAAACGGTGGCCATCAGGATCTGAACGGAATTGCCGCGCGGCGCCACAATCAGGTCGATCCCAGACGCGGAGTTGGCAAAGCTGTCGCGCGCGCCGTCCCTCAGCCGCTCGACACCGAGGATCAGCGCGACGCTGAGGCTGATGGCCAGCACGGTCAGACCGGCGACGAACTGGCGGTTCCACAGGCTGCGCAGGCTGAACCCCAGCATCAGGCGGCGCTCCGGTTCAGGGTGAGGAAGTCGACACCGCGGTCGAAATGACGCTCCAGGCTGCGGTCGTGACTGACAAAGAGCAGAGCGGCGCCCGCTTCGGCGCATTCCCGCGCCAGCAGGTCGACGAAGGCCGCCTTGGCCGCCTCATCGAGTGCCGAGGTCGGCTCGTCCGCCAGGATCAGGTCCGGCTTGCCGATCAACGCACGCGCGGCGGCAACCCGCTGTTGTTGCCCGACACTGAGCTCGTGGGCCTGCTTCGATGCCAGCGCAGGATCGGACAGACCCAATTCGTCAAGCAGACGCCGGGCCGTTCCCGCGGGATCGTCGCCGGCACGCGCGCGGCGACGCTGCGAGAATGTGCAGGGAAGAAGGACGTTCTCGAGCGCGCTCAGCCATGGAACGAGATTGAACACCTGAAAGATCATGCCGATGTGATCCACCCGGAACCGGTCCCGCGCACCCCCATTTACCGCGCCTACATCCTTGTCAGCGACCAGGATTGCCCCCGGTGAAACATCCACCACGCCTCCGATAGCCGAGAGCAGTGTGGATTTTCCGCTGCCGCTGGGGCCAAACAAGAAAACCCGCTCCCCCTGAGCAAGCGACAGGTTTGGTATGCGCAGCGTCGAATTCTCAGAGCCTGGCCAATTGAAAATCAGGTTTTGGACGAGCAACGCCCTCATTCGATACACTCAACCCGGCTACCTTGACACACCCCGCTTGGTCCAATGGGCCAAAACCCGACAACATGTATGAAGCAGCTAGAGCCAAGGGTAGAAGCCCCATTAAGACAGGTCATCTCCGCCTTAAGTTGATCAACAACGCCGGCTCGAAGCATTATGAAACAGTATCCTTTGGCAGCGTGTATTTGTAGATTCTTACTAATTCGCAACGGTAAACGTTGTGCTCTTGTCGAGAGGGTAGATGGGCTCCGTCAACTGCGTGTGCTCAAAAAGAGTAATGTCGCGACTGGTGGCTCCGGGAACATCAACGATCAGCACCTTGTCAGTGAAATTTTCATAGAACGCTCGGAAGTGATTCCCGCTTTTGACACCTATGACGTCATATTCCTGGATGGCGATGCCATGTGGCCTCGCTTGTGAATCGTCATAGGCCTGGACCAGGCCGGATATGACGATGACATCCACCGTATCCGCGATGACCAGCCTAACTGAGGGACCAAACGTGTAAGGGATACCGTAAGCGGTCCCCCCGCGAACGAACTCGTAGCCATCCGAAATTGACTTCACATAGGCCTTGGTTTTAATTGGTTCGCCTGCAATTGGCTCAAACTTGCCCCCGAGGTTCACATCGATTGTCGCTCCGACACCGGCAGCGACTGCGGCCTGTGCGGTTTCCGGATCGTGTATGGAAATGAAGGCGACTTTACCCAAGCCTTCTGTTTCCAAAAGGGCCCGCAGCAGGTGCGTCCCCGAGCCGCCCGCCCCACCACCGGGATTATCCGCAGCGTCCCCAATCACAATCGGGGTATGATCGATGATATCGCCCTTCGTCGGCTGTTTGCGTTCGTAGCGGCCGTCTCTGTCGAGCATGGCCAGTACACTGTTCATGGTTGTGTCCAAATCATTCAGTGGATAAAAGGCCTCTTCCCTGTGATCCCATATCCACTGCGACAGTTCGTCCACCAGTTCTTGCGCCAGCTGAGCGTTCTTTTCGGTGGTGACCATCGGGTACACGCCGCAAAAATCGGTGTCCTGGTATGGGAAACCATGCATGACAGAGCAATTGAGAACACCGGGACGGTTTTCGATCTCAATACACTTTTCTTTGAGCTGATTTCCGAAAATGCCTTCCTCTTCGGTGTTACTGAGCGGCATCATCAGCGGCAACTTGCGATAGGCCGGGGTGGGATCCGACTCTCCTGCCAGGATCGCAGCGGCACGATACATTGCATCACGTGCAGCTTCATTCATATCCAGATGAGGATATTTTTTGCAGGCACTGAAGAAATTCATATTGTTCTTCATTTTGTCCGTGATCTTGCCATGCAGGTCGCCGGACCAGACGATCATCGTGTCCTTTCCCACAAGTTCTCGGACGGATTCCGCCAGATCTCCTTCAAGATCGGGCGTTTTGTCGACAACTCCTGCACCGTGCAGAGCGAGGTAAACGATGTCCAATGGCATCTGTGCTTTAAGCGTGTCGAGCATTTCTTTCTTCGCATCACTCCAGAATTGCGCATTCACCAGACCAAAGCTCGAATCTGGTCCGTATATGAGACCCGGGAGCAAATCCCAGCCGTTTTCCTCACACACATCTACTGCACCGCCCAAGGCTGTTCCTCTGAGTGCCTTGATTTCATCACCCCGAAAAATACGCATGTTGTCCAGCGTGGTTTCGCCCATGCCTTCGGTGAGGTAGGTGTTTGTTTCATGAAAGAATCCGACACAACAGACTCGTAGTTTTCCGCTTTTTTTCGTTGACCCAAGCGAAGGTGACGATATTGCGGCGATACCGGCAGAGGCCGCCAGAGTATTGAATGTTCTACGTTTCATGTATCGTCCTGTTCTCCCAGAAACCTCAAAAAATGCTGCAGGCATTTTGGCCAAACGCCCGTAGCAAAAAGGTCACTCGATGGTGTTCTTGTAGATCACACCGTCCTTCATGATGATTTTCAGGTTTTCGACGTTGGTTACCGCTTTGAGGTCTTCAAGCGGATTGCCGTCGACCAGCAGAAGGTCAGCGTAACCGCCCACTGCAACCGTGCCAAGAGTGCCTTCCTGATAGGGGTTGCGCATATCGCCGCTCAGCTCGAACAACTCGCCCGCAGTGCTTGTCGCCATCCGAAGAATCTCGACAGGTTCGAACCAGGGCAAGAGACGTTCCATCTGCTGCGTTTGTTTGGCGAGTTCCTCTTCGGCAAGGAAGAACAGGTCGGTGCCGAATGTAACCTTCAGATCGGGAAAATTCTTGATGGCTTTGTAAACCCGTTCTGTACCCTGACAGACCAGCGCAAGCTTGGAGTTCGAGAAATCATCCAACTGCGGCTCGCTGCAGACTGTGAAGGGCTGGGTACTTAGGAAAACGCCTTCGTCGGACATCCGCTGCAAGGTCGCGTCATCAAGGAGCTGGCCGTGTCCAACGTCCTTGATTCCCGCGTCAATCGCCCGGTTAATGGCGGAAGGGTGATACCCGTGAACGGTGACATAGGTGCCCCAATCGCCAGACGTATCCACGGCCGCCTTGATTTCATCAAAGGTGAACTGATTGCCCAGAAGAGGGTCCGCAGGGGACGCGTATCCGCCGCCGATCGCCAGTTTGATATGGGATGCGCCGTTTTTCAGGTTTTCGCGCACTGCTGCGAGCACCTGATCCACGCCATCCACATTATAGGCATGGCCCTGCCTTTCCCAATCGGGCGTCGTGCCGCCGAATTGAACATGGGGCTCGTTGCCGAACCGGAAGTCGAAATGCCCGGCGGTCTGGCCGATCAAAGCCCCCGGCGTATAGATCCTCGGGCCGGGAATAAGGCCTTCGTCAATGGCGCTCTTCAGGCCGAAGACATTGCCGCCCATATCCCGAACGCTTGTGATGCCACGCATCAACATGCCTTCGGCGTCCACGGTCGCGCGGATGTAGCCATAGGAAGCGTGACCCGTCAGCATTCGCATCTGAGAGATAGAGGAATAGGCCAGATGGGTATGTGTGTCGGACAGGCCCGGCATCAGCGTGCGACCGCCTCCGTCGATCACGTTTGTGCCTTCCGCCGCGATCGGGTCGGTGGAGATCGCAGCGATCAGGTTGTCCTCGACCAGCACATTGGCGTTCTCGATCCGCTCGGCACTTACGCCATCAAACACATGCACGTTGGTGAACAGAGTGCGCGCAGGATCGTCCTGCGCAACGGCGACGGAACACCACCCAATAGTTGCAAGAGTTATGGCGAGTGGTTTCATGGCGAGGTCCTTTCTTCGTGTCTCGGGGGTATGATCTGAAATTTCCGCATCAGCGGCGAATTGCGTTATAGATGAAGTTCGGGACAACCGGAGCTACACTGAAGTTTATTGCCCAGTCCTGTCCGAAGTCATCATTTGACTCGACGTAGTAGTCGATGCCCGCTTGAAACGAGAGAGGGAGCTTCCCGAATTTTACCACCTTTCTGACTGTAAGGTTGATCGGTATCGTCGCCTGATCATTTACCCAGTCATAGCTCCACTTGGAGTCGGTGGATATCGTCCAGGCATTCGGAAGATAGATTCCCCCGAAAAGTTCCAAACCACTGGTGGAGTAGTCGTAATTGTCACCGCCAATATCCCATTGATGAGACGGGAAGGCGGCCCAAAACCCTTTCTGGCCGATCTTGGCGACGACGAACTCGGGTCCGAGTCGCCATTGCCCGCCAGACACGTCGGTGTTGGTCGGGATTGTACCTTGGACACCACCGACGACCACCAGCCCGTCATCAAGCGTACGTCCCACCGCCACGTCAAAGCCGACATCCGCCCAGCCGCTCTTGTTGCTGAATTTGCTCGTGACGGGATCATAAACCGGTTGCCGCCAGACATAGGCAAAAGCAGGACGTATGAACAGGTTGGTGTCGCCGCTGTCGCCCAATGGAAACGGGAAAACGGGCTGGAACAACGATACATTGCTGGATTGATCGCCCGCGCCGGGCAGGTCTCCATCAAAGCTTGTGTAGGTCTGCTTGAATGTCAGGGAAGCCAAGGGCGAGTTCGGATTGGACAGTTCCCTGGCGAGGTCCTCTGCAGACTTTTCATTGGGGGCGGCGGACGCCTGGTCCCGCACGTCTGGGCCATCGCTCTGACCTTCCTCGGCGATCTGCGCAAGGATCGGTGTATTCGATTCCTGTGCGCAGACCGCACTTGCCATGACCAAAAGGCCGAATGAGATCGGTAGAGATGCGTTCTTGAACATGCGTCCATTCCTTCGTCGCTGCAGGCATTTTTGGCTAAACGCCTCAAGGAAATGATCAATCGATGGTATTCTTGTAGATCACGCCGTCCTTCATGATCAGGTCGAAGTTGGCTTCTGCATCCCCGACAAGGTCGAGGTTCTCCAGCGGATTGCCGTCGACGAGGATCAGGTCGGCATAGGCGCCCTCAGCGATCACGCCGAGCGGGCCTTCCTGATACGGGTGACGCGGACCGCTCAGCATCAGAAGCTCGGCGTTGTCCGAGGTCACCATCTTCAGCGCCTCGTAGGGCGTGAACCAGTTGATCAGCTTGGTCACCATCTCGCCCTGCTTCGACGCGGCCGCAGGATCGAACAGCATGTCGGTGCCGAAGGCGATCTTCACGCCCATCGCCTTGGCGGCCTCGTAATTCCGGCCGGTTCCGTCGGTGGCTTCGATCCACTTCGCGGTGCTCGTGGGATTGTCGAATACCAGCCTGTCCTCGTCGTCGATGAGCGGCTGCGCGCTCAGCCAGACGCCGTTGTCCTTCATCATCTGGAGGGTCTCTTCCTCCATGATCAGATTGCCGTGCTCGATCGTCTTGACCCCTGCCTTGACCGCTCTCTGGATGGCCTTGTCGGTAAAGATGTGCGCGGCGACATAGGTGTTCCAGTTCTCCGCCACGCCGACGATCGCCTGCATCTCTTCAAGCGAATACTGGGTGACGTCCAGCGGATCATAAATCGAGGTCACGCCGCCGCCGCCCGCGATCTTGATGTGGTGGGCGCCCATCCGCAGGATTTCACGCGCCTTGCGCGTCACGTCCGGGACCCCGTCCGCAATCGCGACAACCCCGTTCCGCTCCAGGTAGGGCAGCGGGGCCGTTGGATCGCGCGGCACGTCGTTATAGGCATACAGATCAAAGTGGCCGCCGGTTTGGCCCAGCGGCGGTCCGGCCACCAACATGCGGGGACCGGGGAAGTGTCCGGCATCAATGGCTTTCTTCACCGCGAACGGGTTGCCCCCGATGTCGCGGACGGTCGTGAAGCCGCGCATCAGCACCTGTTCGTTGCCCAGCAATCCGGCAATTGTAATGTCACCCATGTCGGTGGTGTTCAGCAGCTGTCCCACCGACAAATTCGCGAAGTAGGTGTGCCAGTGCACGTCGATCATGCCCGGCATCATCGTGCGACCGCCCCCGTCGATGACCGTGCCACCCGCGATCGCCAACGGTTCGGTCGACACTGCGGTAATCAGGTTATCCGTGACCACGACATTGGCGTTTTCGATCAAGGCTTCGTTGACGCCGTCAAAGACGTTGACGTTCGTGAACAGGATCGGCCCGGAGGCGTCTTGGGCGCCCGCCGGCAGGGCGACGCTGAAAGCGACGGCAAGCGCCGCGGTCAAGGTCTTCGGGTTTGGTTTCCGCATTGGACGTCTCCCGTTGTCGATGCAGCGCGTTCGGTGAAGAGTTCGATCTGCGCTGTGCGGGATCGCCCCTCCACCGAATTCGTGGCTCTTACTCAGCTGGTTTATCGAACACAGACCCGGAGAGGTCGAATTCATCGACCGCCCCTTCGCCCCGAATGAAGATCCGGTGGTTGAACCGCACGAAGTTGAGTTCGCCAGACGGATCTTCGAGCAATTCACCAAGGGCGCCCTCGTTCGGGCCTTCGGTGATGATGAAATAGCCCTCGGCCGTGTTGGCCACATTGGCAGGCGCGGGATCCGCTCCGCTGGTCAATGCGGAGAACTGCACAAACACATATTCGTCGCCCTCTTTGCGGATCTCGATGTTTTGCGAATTGCCCTTGAAGACGCCGACGAAGGGATCGAGCACAGCCGGATCAACGCCCGCTGCGACGGGAGAGTCGGCCTCGATTCCCGTGAAGGCTTTGACCATTTTGTCCGCAATTTTGCTGTAGGCTTCGACTCCGCGATCGCTGTGGACCATGATCACCACGGCAAAGTCGTGTTCCGGGATCAGCTTGAGAAAAGACCGCGTGCCGGGCCAATTTCCCCCGTGGAAGGGGCTGGTGACGCCGTCGTAGTCATGGACGAACCATGTCAGTCCGGTGAACTCGCCGGCCGAAGCGTCGACTGCCGGAGCATGGGCATAGTCCAGCGATTCCATGGACAGCAGCTGGTTCCCGGCGGCGTCCTTGCCGTCCAGCTGAAAGCGGGCGTATTTCAGCATGTCGGTAACCGTCGACCGGATTCCGCCGGAGGCTGCGGACTCTCTGATCAACGGAATGTAGTACGGCTTGAGATCGCTGATGCTGCCTTCCCCGTAGATCGGCGGATGACCCCATGCGTAATCTTTGGCCGGCGGGGTGGGGTCGTAATTGAAGGATGTCGACTCCATGCCGAGCGGAGTCAACAGGTTCTCTTCGATCAGGTCCTCGATCGGCTTTCCGCCGACATGCGACACCACATGGGTCGCGAAGGTGATGCTGGTGTTGTTGTACATCCAGGTTTGACCGAACGGATAGATCTGCTCGACGTAAGCCGCCTGGAGCATGACCTTCTCGCTGATCGACCCGCCCGGAGGAACAGGAAGGAACCCATGGTCGCCATACCAGCCAGCGTGATGGTGGAACAGGTCGACGACCCGCGCTTTCGACGTGGCGTCGGGATCCGCAACCCTGAACCACGGCAGGATGTCGACGACACGCGCGTTCAAATCCAGATCGCCCTGTTCGGACAGCTTCATGGCCATTGTCGAAAGGAAGGTTTTTGTCACCGAGCCGATTTGGAATTGCGTATCAGTAGTAACGGGCTCTCCGGTGGTTACGTTCGTGACACCGAGGCCAGCGCCGTAGGCGTTGGGCCCATGGATGATCCCGATACCAAGTCCCGGGATTTTCAGTTCCTTGATCAGTTCAGAGGCTTCGGCGAGGACCGCATCAAAGGTCGCCTGGCCCTCTTCCTGTGTCATGACCTGCTGTGCGAGTGCCGGTGTGACGCACAGAAGCGACGAAACAAGCAGGGCAGCTAGGGGTTTCATTCGGTTCTTCACTGGGTTTTTCCTTTGCATTGGAGACTTCACCGGATTTCTCCTGACGGGATAACGATGGTTCTTCGCGGACAGTTCTGTCGTCGCGGGGCAGGATCGCACTGGCAGAGACTGCATGGCGAAGTTTCCCCGTCTACTGCTGAGCCATATGTCCGACATAGTAGTAATCGAAGAGCGACCGGGCGATTTCGGCAATGGCCCGGTCCCTGTCCGCCTCGGATGTCTCGCTGCTCTTGGTGAACACGGCGATGGCAAACCGACGACCGTCGGGAAGCGTGATATAACCGACGTCATTGGCCACTCCCCCGATGGTTCCGGTCTTGTGCGCCACGGGCGTTCCCCTCGGCAGCAGCCCCTTGAGCCGGCCAGCGCCGGTGCGCGTGCGCGACATGACATCAATCAGGAAGTCGCGGCTCTCGGCGCTCATCGCCGTGCCGCTATCGATGGCAAGCAGGAGTTGCAGCATCGCAAGGGGCGTTGCGTGGTCGCGGGGATCCGCCTCGAAGTCCAGATTGCGGTCACTGACGATCGTTGCAAGCTCCGGGTTGGTCTTGAAGGCCTCCGCGGCGACTTTCATCGTGGCAGGTCCCGGCAGGCCATAGAATTCGCCGATGATCTCGCCGGTCGTCCGATCGACCCTGAAATCGGTGATCCCGAGCCTGCGCAGATTTTCGGTCACTGCCGCGGCTCCGCCAGCCAGCCCGATCAAGGTGTCGGTCGCCGTGTTGTCGCTCTCGGTGATCATGATCTCCATCAGGTTCGCCACCGAAAGCTGGACCCCGGGATGCACGAAGGTGTCGCTCAGCGCGGCGTCGCCGATCATCATCATGTCGGGTGTGATGTCGACCATCTGGTCGAGGCTCAGTTCCCCCCGGTCGACGCGGTCCATAATTGCAGTGGCGATCGCAACCTTGTAGGTGCTGGCCATGGGGAAGGATTCATCGCCATTGAACGCGATGACCTGGTCGCCGCCGATTTCCTGCGCCGCAGAACCGATGCGCCCGGCAAGCCCCGCCGCGGCCCGCTCGATTGCGGCCCCAACGGACTGCCCGTCGGATGTCTGGGCGTATGCCGGGGCGAAGGTCGCCGCCGCGGAAACCGCAAGGGCCATGATGGTGTTGCGAAGTTTCATTTCAGATATCTCCTGTCGGTCAGATCGATTTCGGGATTGTCCCGTTCGGAATTGAGAACCCGGAAAGCGCAGCCTGCGCGCAAGACCCGGGCGAAGGGCAGCCAGGAGTCGGAGATCAAGAACAGCATGATCCCGTCTCCTCGCTTGGATGTGTCGCGATCAGTTGCCACCGTCCGCGGGGAGGGCGGTGAAGTCACTGGGCATCCCGGTCGAGAATTCGGCATTCCACGCTTCTACCGAGACCGGCACGAAGCGCGGCGTGTCTTCGGGGTCAAACCGGATCGGCTGACCGGCGAAAACAGGAAGCACCTTGTCGTCACGCAACGCGACCTGACCGTTGACGATCACGGCCTTCATGCCCGTCGAAGGGACGGCACCCTTCTCGTAGGTCGAATTGTCTGTGAAGGTTTCGGGGTCAAAGACCACGATATCGGCGACCATGCCGCTCTGGATGCGACCGCGTTCCTGCATCGCCTTCAGGCCCGTATCCCCCAGATGCTTGGCCGCGTTATAGCTGAGGATCGAGATCAGCTGCATCATAGGGATGTTGTGTTCCCGACCGAAACGGATCGTGATGCCCCGGGTGCCCGCCGCGCGGGGGTGGGTGTTGCCGAGCTGGTCCAGCGGGATATCCCACGGGCCGAAATACGGTTCAGGCGGAAGCGCGTCGCTGGCCACGGTGACGCCCTTCAGCGTCAGCCATTTCGGCGCATCTTCGGCGGGCATCTTGAACACGACGATCGGCTTGGTCGGATTGGCGGCCATGTCGGTCTTGAACGTCTCCAGGGTGTAGTACTCGTTCGTGACCGGATCCAGCACGGTATCCTCATAGCGGTTGCCCAACTGCTCGACCCAGCTGTCCGGCTGCAGGAACGACGCATTCAACGTGGTGGACCCCGCAGCGTAGGGATAGATTTCCCCCCAGATGTTGTGGCCCTGTTCCTGAAGCCCAACAATCATTTGCTGGGCAAGCCGCCAGCCGGGGTTGTTGAAGTGAAGAACGATCGCCGGGGCACCCAGTGTCAGGGCATTGGCGACGAGTTCCTGTGCACCGTTGTTCTCGGTCGTGTCGGTGCCAAGCGTGTAGCGTGTATGTGCGCCAGTCGGGCGGCCATAACGGGCGCCAACCTTCTGCACCTCGAACATCTCGCGGGAAGAGACGCCCTCCCGCATATAGCCCACGGTGCTGCCAATGCCGGGTGCACCCGCCTGCAGACCCTTGTCGATCTCTTCGAGAATCGCGTTGCCCTGTTCCAGGGTCGGGCGCGTCACGCTCCAGCCCGATTTCTTGCGGGTTTCCAACGCGGCAATGGGACCGTTTACGAGGAAATCGCCCTCTGCCCCGTCGAGCACCACCGCGCGGGCCAGTTCGTGGCTGACCGCGCAGCCATAATTGGCGTGGGACACACCGGCACGCGCCTCGTACCAGGCCGCAATATATGATCCCGCACAGCCTGCCTCGAAATCCATGCTGCTGGTCAACCCGTCGCGCAAGCCGACCCGGTAGCCGATTGGCGTCTGCCAATGAAAATGGGTGTCGATGAAACCCGGCGCCACGATATGGCCGGTCGCATCCACCGTCTCGGCACCCGTCAGCGGGTCCTTGCTGATCGCAACGATGCGCCCGTCCTTCACGCCGACATTGGCGATATCGTCGAACAGCGTTTCAGGGTCCATGACCCTGCCGTTGTTGATCACCAGATCATAGTCTTGCGCCAAAGCCGGAACGGCACAGACGACACTCATCAAGAGGGTCCCGGCCAGGAGATGTCTTTGCTTCTTCATCGGTGTCTCCGCTTGTATTTTACTTCTATTCATTGCATTGGCACGAGGCTGGCGACCATCTTGAATGCACCATCAGATATTGGCCTTCCGGCACAGAGGCGGCGCAGCCCGGCGCCGCCACAAGCTTTCTCGATACTGGGGAAAGGTCCGACTATTCCCACCTCAACCCTCTGGCAAATCGACGGTTTCGGCGTCGAGGGTCCAGCCACTCAGCATGCGCGACATTCCATCGAGGACGAATATGGTCTCGTCGCTTGGCTCGACGCGCAGCAGCCCCGACACCTGAACCGGCAGATACAAGGATTCTACCTGCTGATCCGCGCGTAGTCTGACCCTGACGAGTTGGTTTGGCGGTGGCGGCGGAAGGTGGCTGCACATTCCGACCTGCGGCACCAGATAGCCGAACCCGCTGCCATCCGCGTCTGGTGGTGCAGGGATGATATAGCCCGAGATCGAGACCTCGACGCCGTCGAAAATGGGGTTCGTGGCCATGCGGGCGATCTGCCGCTTCCTGGCGACGTCCCAGCGCTGCTCAAGCAGCGCTTCCACATCGTGACCGTTCGCTTCAAGCACTTCCCGCGCGGCGGAGCGGCGGGCTTCCAGACGCGTGCGTGTCTGCTCATCAAGATCAGTGCTGGCGAGCTTCTCGTCCGACTGAACCAACCGTTTCAGTTCGTTCATCATGTCGACCCCGATGGCTGCGTAGGGGTCGTCAAAGGCCACCGCCAACGGATCAGCCAGGTCGGAGAACTCGACAGATTCCGGCTCTGCCGTGACTTGAGTGGCGGCCAATAAGGCCGCCACAAAGACAGAGATCAAAAACCGCATGTTTCCGCCTCTTTGCTTGGATGCGTCATGATCAGTTGCCACCGTCCGCGGGGAAGGCGCCCGTGAAGTCACTGGGCATCCCGGTCGAGAATTCGGCATTCCACGCTTCTAACGAGACCGGCACGAAGCGTGGCTTGTTTTCGCCGTCGAACACGTTGACGCCGGAAAACAGCGTCACTTGCGGGTCGGCATCCTGCGCGGCAGCCGGGGGCATCTGTACGGCTAGGGTCAGAGTGGCCATCGCCGCTAAGGCGGTGAACTTGAGGCGGGTCATCGTCTGGGTCTCCTGTCGCGTAAAGGAGTGCGGCGGCGGAGCATAGCCAGAACGTGATCCGCCGACAGTCTCATTCGCCGGCGAGCAACTTGGCTGCGGCGCGCTGATAGGCCCCGGCCTTGAACTCGCCGTAGCCTCCGACGAACGGGGTCGTCGAAAAGAACACGCTGACAAAATCACGCGCCGGGTCGATGTAGATCATCTGGCTGAGGTTGCCGCTCTTGGCGATCGCCCCGTCGTCCCAGATGTAATCGAACTGGAGTGCGTTGCCTGACGCAGGATCGTTGAAGTCCGCTTCGGACGTCGCCAGCTTCGCGCCCTTCGCGTATCGCTCCTTGTCGATGTTGTCATAGAGGATCTTCATCATCTCCTCGGTGACGACCCGCTCGGACGAAACCTCGTGCCAGCTTGGCGTGAACATCACCCCGAACTTCGCGTAGTCCTCGGGGTTGGCCATGGCAATGCCCACCGGCAGGGCAGTGCCGTTCGGCGCAAGACCGAACATCATCGATTGCCGGGCATAGAGCTTCGACCAGACCCGTTCCTCGAAAACCTCGGTAAAGGGCTTTCGTTCGATGTTCTCGATCATCCGGGTCAGTACGGTCGTGTTGAGCGACGCATAGCGCATCACCTTGCCCGGATCCTCGCCCTCCAGCTTCTCCTGGTCGCGGGCCACATCGACCCAGTCCTCGACCACGCCGGTGGTGGCGCGCGGGCTGCCCACGGTGGAGGCGAGGAACCGCGTGACCGGTGAATCTGGCAACAGGATCGCCTGGATAGTTTCCTCGTTATCGAGGCCGGTGGTCATGTTCGCCACGTCGTAGGTCGCGACGTCGTCCCAGACGGTGCCGGCCAATTCCGGAACATAGTCCGTGATCGGCTTGTCCGGATCGATCTTGCCCTCTGCAAGCATCTGCATCAGCACGACGCCAACGGTGATCTTGCCGGTCGAGGCCGTCAGGTGGCGGTCGGTCGGGCGCATGCCTGGATAACTTTCGTAGACCACCTTGCCCTTGTGCACCATGACCATGGCCTGCGCCCGGTAGATCGGGTGGTTCATGTATTCTTCCAGCGTCAGGTCACCCTGTGCCGTGGGCTGTACGATATACCGCAGCTCAGGGAGGATCTCCCGCTGAAGCGGTTTGTAGGCAATGTTGGGCGAAGCTTCGGACGAGGGGATGAACTCTTCCAGGTGCATCGCATAATAAAGCGCGTGGTCACCGCCCATCTGGAAATGGAAGTTGTTCCAGTTCGCGCGCGCGGCACGGACCCATTCCGGGGTAAAGACGTCCTTGGTGATCGCCGCACTCACCGGCAGGGTGACGCGCGCGCCCTCGACCGCCAGCGCTTCCTCGATCTCGGGCGGATTGTCTTGTGCCCAGGCCCCGGTAACCAAGATTGCCGCACACACAGTTGCGGGGATCGACAATAGGTGTTTCATTCAGATTCTCCTTTTTATCACCAGACCAGTCTCGCCCCATAACCAGGTTGCGGATTGCCCTATCCGGTAGCTCGCCGAGGTCGTCGGGCGCTTATCCACCGGCCAGCATTTTCGCAGCGTTGCGCAGAAATCCCGGTGAATGATCGACTCCCGAGATTTCATCCGGGTTGGGCGCCAATCCGAAATACATGCCGCAGAAATCGCGGGAGGGATCGACATAGATGCCCTGCCCCATGTTCCCGTGCTTGAACATGGCGCCGTCGTTGAAGACATGGTCCCACTGGGCTGAGTTGTAGTCAGGGACTTCGCCGAACCAGTCCGTGCCGTATTGCTCTTCGGTCGAGCCTTTGTAGGCCTCGGGATTGCCCATGGTCTGGATGCTTTTCAGCAACCTGTCCGAGATGATCTGCTCATCCGACACCACGTTCCAGCTGGGTGTGTAAATCATCGTGTAGCGCAACAAGTCTTCCGGCGTGGTGTTGTGCATTCCGGCGCACAAGGGCGTTCCATCCGGCGCAAGGGCGGTGATGAAGGCGTTCTTCGCCCCGATTTTTGACCAGACACGTTCGTTCCACGTGGTCTGCCACCGCTCTCCGGTAACAAATTGCGTCAGCAACACCAGCGTCTGGGTATTTGCGCCGGAATACCGGAAATGCGAGCCTGCAGGCTCATCGGGCAGAGCTTGGGCGTTCTTCGACATTTCACGGAAATCGCCCTTGTTCAGCTCAAAACCGGCCGTAAACCATTTGGCGATCCAGGAGTCCGGATTCAGCAAGTTCTCGATGGTTTCCTCGATATCAAGGCCGGAGGACATGTTCATCACGTTGCGGACCGTGGCCTGCTCCCATGCCGACCCCCTGATCTCGGGCACATAGGTCGGGACGGGTGCATCCAGATCGATCTTGCCCTCATCGGCGAGCATCGCGACAAGCAGACCCACGGTTGGCTTGGATGCCGACATCCAGATATGAATATCCGTGGGGTTCATTCCCGGATAAACCTCGAAAACCACTTTGCCCTTGTGCGCCATCATCATCGCCTGAACCTGACGCTTGCCGACCAGGTATTCCTTCAGCGGCGGTGTGGGTGTGCCGTCAACGGACGTATAGGCCAGATCCAGGATCGACGGATCAATCGCGCGTTCAAGCTTCGAGAATTCCTTGGGGGGAGCGATATAAGAGCATTTGAAGAACTCAGGGATATTGAGGTTGAAGTAGATGGAATCTTCGCTGCCGGACTGCCAATTGGGAAAACTGTAATTCTTGGTCGCCTTTTCGACGAATTCCAGAGATTGGGGCTTTTTCCATTTCGCCATCGGGCTGTCGACTTCAAGCGGCTCAAAACCCGATGCGCCGGCGCGGACTGGCCCGCTCGTCTGTGCTGGGGCAGGCTGGGGTGTCAGCCCGAGCCCGACGGCACTCGCCGCCGCTCCGACGGCAACCCCACGCGCCATGAAGCTGCGCCGGGAAACACCCTTCGAAGCGACGTTGTCTTTGTCCTGTTCGATCCCAGCAGATTTTTTAACCATGCATGAATTCCCGAGTGAATCTGTGTTTTCAGTCTGCAACGACATTACGGATCGCCCTGCCATTGGGAGCGTCCAGCACCAGCTCGCCGTCGCGCACCGAGAAGCCGCCGTTCACGATCACGGTTTGCACGCCCACGGTCGGTCGATTGGCGTTCTCGAAGGTGGCCAGGTCGGCCACCGTGGCGGGATCGAAGACGACGATATCAGCGTCCATGCCCACTTGAAGCCGACCCTTGGTGCGCATTTGCGGCACGCTGTCTTCCAGTGTCTGCGCGGGCAGCAGCGACATCTTGCGGATCGCTTCGGACAGCGACAATACCCCGCGTTCGCGCACATAGGACCGCAGGATCTTGGTATACGTGCCTGTTGACCGCGGATGGCTGAACACATTGTCGGGCAACGGCCATTCATCGCCTTCGTATAGCAGAATGTTGCCGTTTTCATCGAAATAGGACCAGAGCACGGAATCCGAGGCGATCGCTGTCGCGGGATTGGTCACCGAAACGTCCAGCAGCGACAGGGCCGCGGGATCTTCCTCGTCCAGGAAATGCCAGACGATGAAGGTGCCAGGCTTGTTGGCCTGATAATCAGCCAGTTCGTCCTCGGTCATCCGATCCGCGCCAAGCTGGAAGTTGTTGGCGGTCGAATCCATCCGGTCGCGCCAATCCGGGCCGCTGAACATGGCCGCGCCGACCACGGTGCTGGCTGCGCCGTAAGGATAGGCTTCGGTCGTGACGTTGATGCCCTGGGCCTGCGCCTTTTCCACCAGCGCCATCGTGGCCTTGATGTCCGACAGCGAGGTCGAATTGATGTGGCACAGATGCATGTGCGCACCTGTGATGGCGGCGAGGCTGATCAGCTCCTGGATCGCCTCGAACGAGCTTTGCGGCTCGGTGTTGCTGGCATACCGCACATGGGTATAGGTCGGGACATTGTATTTCTTGGCCAGTTCGGCCAGCGCGTAATACTCTTTGTGTCCAAAACCCGGCGCATAGCCGGCGTTGACGCCGATACCGAGCGCACCGTCCTTGAGGCCCTGTTCGAGCAGAGACATGATGCGCTCGGATTGTTCCGGGCTGGCGATGTCCTGCTTCCAGTCGGTGCGGCCCTGCGCATCCGTGAAAAACGCCGCCGTGGCCAATGGATCGGTATCGCTGAAGGTCGCAATCCGGCTGTGGGTCCAGCCTGCGGACGCGCCATAGTTCATCGGCAGCTTCTTCGTGGCCTGATCCTCATACCAGTCGCTGACCGGCACAATGCCGGATTCAAGCTCCAGCGCCGTGGTGACGCCCTGGATCACCTGCATCCGGTAGTCGCCGATGTTCTGGCCATGGGAATGCAGGTCGATGAAGCCCGGCGACACAACGTGGCCCGTGACGTCGATCACCACATCACCCGCCAGCGGGAATTCGCTGATCGCCACGATCCTGTCGCCCTCGATGGCGACGTTGCGAATGGCATCAAGACCGGTTTCGGGGTCGATCACCCGCCCGCCGGTGATGACGATGTCATTCGCCAGCGCCGTGGTCGCCGACAGCAGGGCCACCATCGTGGCGGCTCCCAAGGTCCTTGTTCGTAGCATTTTCAGGCTCCCGCGTTTACAGAGGTCACGGGCGCCGAGCACGCGTCGCCAGAATCTCTTCGTACGTAGGCTGAAGGCTACCATGCCCGTGAGGTCAGGTCTTTGCATCTCATGCCAGCGGTGGCACAATCCGGTCCTCTGGGGTTAACGCCTGAAAGCTGAGGGAAGAGTCCGGATGAGCAAGCGATCTGCCCCGAAATTTACCCGAGCAATGTTGGTTTTGTTCCCGCTCGCCAAGGCATTCGCCTCGCGCGGCGGCGATACCGAAGCTTTGCTTGCCCGCAACAGGATTCCGCTCGGCGCGCTGACCGATCCTGCAATGCTGGTTGAGGCGAGCGCCTGTTATGCTGCCATGGAGGACATGGCCGAAACTCTCGGCGACCCGTATTTTGGCGCAAAGGTGGCGATCGAAACCGCGAGGAAGGGGACGCCCGGGCTGCGGGACGCGGCGAGCCGTGCGCTCACCTTGGGAGATTTCCTCTCCCGGGTGGTGGTGGAGGTTTCGAAACAAGTTGATAATGTCCGGTATTCCGTATTGGTCTCACCCGACACTGCAAGCCTGGAGATTCAGCGCACGATCAATGTGTCGAAGCCATCAAGACAGTTGGACGCAGTCGGCGTCGCATTCTACGTGACCGTGATCAGACAGGGTATCGGTGGCACTTTTGACCCCAATGACATCGTCGTTACTGTGCCGACCACCGCAGGTCTTCCGCCGGGGTTTCTGCCGAAACAGGCGTTTATCACATCCGGAATCAACGGCTTGCGGATTTCGTTTCCGCCGCAATGGCTTTGGGCGCCATTCGCGCTGGACTGGGACCTGGTGGAAGCGCCACGAGGGGAACTCGCGCCCGGCGGCGCCAGCGAAGCAACCCTTTCCTATTTTCGCACCGTGCTTGCGGATAACATCGCTCACCAAGATCTGAATCTTGATGTATTTGCCGCAATCTGTGGCCTGCATCCACGTCGTGTACAGCGCATCTTGCTGGCAACGGGCACCTCCTTCAGCCAGATGAAGGACGACGTGCGCCAGAGCGTCAGCGAAGACCTCCTGTCGAACACAACGCTACCCATCTCGCAAATCGCCCTTCAGGTAGGCCTCTCCGGCCCGGCCGCCCTCGACAGGGCGTTCAGACGATGGACCGGCAAGACGCCGACAGGATTTCGGGCCGAATCCGAATCGGATCAGGATGTCCAAGTTGTGGATAAAGGATCCGGGTCCAGTACCGGCAACGAACCGTAAAGGACGAGCCCTAACGCAGTGATGCACCGATCGTACCCTTCATGGCACTTCGCCGTCCGGTCCTCTAGCCCACCCGGACTTTCGCATCAGGTGGAGGATATCCTGGGGGTCACAGAAGCAGCGAACGGCGCCACGGCATCAGGGACGACTGTCAGAGCGCTTGCGCTCGACCCGAACATCCTGAACCTCGGCCGTTACCTGCAAGCCCGCCTCGCTTAAAGCCTTGTGGATGTTTGAAAAAAGCTCCTCACGCCCGGCAAAGCTCGCCATGTAGCCGTCGAAGTGCACCCACAGCGAATAGCGGTAGGGGAGTGACGAGGCGTCGGCCAACCGGATCACGGGTGCTGGACGGGTCAGAAGGGCCTCAGATTCCCGCGCCGCCTCCTCCAGAAGGGACTTCACGCGCTCCGGGTCTTCGTCACCGGAAACAAGGATTGTGTAGGTTTCCGCGTAGAGCTCGCCAGGCTTGGGAAGAACCCGCAAACCTTGACGTGCCAACTGCGCATTCGGAACGAGGAAGATCGCGCGATCCCAGCCGCGAAGATGCGTCGCCCGCCAATCCATGTCGATCACCTGAGCGACGGTACCGTCCTCCAGCATCACCCAATCGCGGCGTCGGAAAGGGCGCTCGATGCCGAGTGCTACTCCTGCGACGACGTCTGTGAGCGTCTGCCGCAGCGCGAAGGCGAGCACCGCGGCAAACCCGCCAGCGATCACCGTCAGCCGCGGAAAATCGTTCGCGGCGAAGAAGACGAGCAGGCCTGCTAGGAGACAGACCCCATACAGAAAGGTGCGGGAAAGCCGCGTGAGGCCATCGACTTCCCCATGGCGCTCACGTGAGACGGCCGCTGCCTCCACAAGCCTCGCGACGCTGAAGGAAACGGCAAGATACATTGCCAGCCTGACCAACATTCCCGGCTGGGCAAGCATTTGATCCGACAAGAAGGTATCGCGCAGGACTTCGGCTGCGGTTCCCAGACTCCAAGCACCGGCTAGCACCAACCCAATCTCGATGATCGCCCTCGTAAACGGGTACTTCCCCAAGACTCCACGCAGCATGCGCAGGCGGACGGCGAGGGTCCAAAGAGCGAACAGGACGATGGGCAGTGCCACTTTCAGGAGAGTTTCGTCCGTCGCGGTGGCCAATGTGGCGTCAGCCAAGATGATACCTCCATTCATTGGCGGGTCGACGCTCTGGCAACCACACCTCGATCCGAATTTGGTCTGGGTGAGCGTCGTCGTTCCCGGCAATCAAGGTCAATCATTCGATGGTCCTAGAATTCAGCCTGGGCAAGCTAAGTCAGACACGCTGCGATGGTATCTGCCGCACCCCGTCGCCGAAAGGTCTGTCTGGGATACCCGCACTATCGTCGCCAGGTGGCCCGCCCCAAGCCCCTTGATGCTGGAAGGGCTTCGTTTCGTGAGATCGCTCCGGCAGCGCAGACATCCACGGCATGACGTTCCTGCGGCGCCGTATGATCGCCGCGGCGCCTCGAGCCGCAGCGGAGTAATGGCGCTTGCGCCTGTCGGAAGCGCCGTCGTCGGTGACCGTGGTGATCTCCTGTTCGGGCGAAATCCGGTCAGGCACCTCGGGCAGATTCCGCACGTCCCCGACATCCTTCGTAATGAAGTTGTCGGCGCGAATTTCCAGTGTCTTCTCGTCGACAACGATGTGGATCTTGTGTCAGAGGCGCCGCTTCGGACCACCATGCTTGCGCGCCTTCCTCTCGCCCTTAACTTCAAACATGACACCGGTGCTGTCGACCAGCTGATGCAGGGGCCCCGCGAGCCGCGACTGGCATGATAACCTGCGACAAGTTAAGCTGCCGCACTCGGCGCTCGGAAACTTGACGCAGAGCGTCTTTGCGGCCCAATTGAAACCAGCCCGGAAGGTTGCATGAAGCCCGAACCAAAGACAGGGCAAGGTCCAACCTGGCGATGAAATGAGACTGAGGCCAGACCACCTGACTGGGGCAGGCCACTCCCCAGATCGGCGCAGGTGTTATGCCGCCAGTTGCGAACTCTGAGATCTAGAGAAATGAGCAAGCGAGAGGATGCCGTGTTGGTCGACAGCAAGGATGCCCGAAGTGAGCTTCAGGTATCGCGCAGTCCGGCAGGATTCACGCGGCGGGCGCTCCTCGCATCCCTGGCGGCGAGCGCCGCGACGGCCTGCTCTGCGCCGCGGCACTTTGTTGGTGTGGGACCTGCGAGCGAGGTCGCGGGGCGAAGCCATACGATCTACATCGCGACTGTTCGCGCGCCCGCTACGGATCCCACTGTCTTCTTCTCAGGCGAAAGAAGCCCGCGTATCAACTTCGCCACGGTGAATGTCCACATTCCTCCGAACCATGTCATTGGTCAGCTCGAACTGCCTCGGAGTCTACCTCCAGATCCGGAAAGACACTTCGTCATAAAGGACCCGCAGATACTGGACGAAGCCGGGTTCAGGTCGGTTGTGGGGGCCGACGCGCGTTCGCGCCCACGCGGACAGCGCGATGCCCTGATGTGGATACATGGCTTCAATACCACGCTCAGCGAGGCAATCCTCCGGCTGGCGCAATTCGTCGAGGACACGGAGTACAGCGGGGTGCCTCTCCTATTTTCCTGGGCGTCCGATGCGCGGATCACGAGCTATGTCTACGACATCAACAGCGCGCTTATTGCGCGGGACGCGATCTCATACGTCGCGAGCGCGCTCGGGCGCTCGTCCTTCGACAAGGTCGACATCGTAGCGCACTCCATGGGCAACTTGCTCGCGATGGAGGCCATTCGAGGCGGCAGCCAACTAAACCTGTTCGATTCGACCGGCAAGCTCGCGAGTGTGGTTCTTGCCGCTCCAGATATCGACTACGAACTCTTCGCAGCGCAAGTAAGTTCCATCCCCCCGGAGAGCCGCGGCTTCTTTGTTCTGATTTCGAGCGACGACCGAGCTCTGAGGTTGTCGGGTTTGATTGCGCGACGTCCAAGGGTCGGTGACATCGATGCGGGTGGTGTCAGACAGATTCGAACCAGTCTACGCAAGGGCAGGACCGCTGTCCCTTATGCCGCACCAAGTTGACGCCACTCGGCGAGAGCAGCGGCGCGGTTCTTCTTGAAGTTGGCTCTGGGGGAGA
>NZ_SELO01000161.1 GCF_004146235.1 Tropicimonas sp. IMCC6043
CAACTTCGCCCGAAGGCTCAAGACCCTCAGCGGTCTCACGCCATACGAATACATCTGCAAGATCTGGACTTCAGAGCCAGACAGATTCAATGTCGATCCGATCCACCAAATGCCGGGACTGAACACCACCAGAATCGAACCGTCTCATGGCTAATGTCGACGCCCCGCTCGTGCAGTAGATCCTCGACGTTTCGAAGCGACAGCGGGAACCGGATGTACATCATCACCGCTAGGCGGATGATCTCAGGACTGCTCTGGAAATACTTGAACGGGTCGCGCTTTGTCATTCACGGACGCTACGAAACCGCCAAGCCTCCCTCAACCGGATTCCTTCTGACAGTGCCGGTGTCAGACCTCACACTGGACAAGCTCATTCTGAAGGAGGCGGCACGGGGAAACTTCTGAGCCCCGCTCGTCGTCGAGCCTGTATCGACCTGATCCGCAGCGAGATGAAGGTATCGGAGCGTCGG
>NZ_SELO01000044.1 GCF_004146235.1 Tropicimonas sp. IMCC6043
GGCGGACTTCCTCGAGGACAAGGGGATGGATCACGTCCGAGGCGCCCCCCACCATCCACAGACCCAGGGCAAGATCGAGCGTTGGCATCAGACAATGAAAAACCGCATCCTGCTGGAGAATTATTACGTGCCTGGCGACCTGGAGCGGCAGATCGAAGCCTTCGTCGACTACTACAACAACCAGCGTTACCACGAGAGCCTGGGCAACCTGACGCCCGCCGATGTCTACCACGGCCGCGGCGCGCAGATCCTGTCAATGAGAGAGGAGATCAAGAAACAGACCATCCGGAAACGCCGCTTGCAGCATCAGAACGCTGCCGCATAATCTCAAACGGAAACCGAACCGGAACTCTCGCTACGAGAAACCTCGCGATCTCCGAAATACTCTGACGACGGACAGGGTCTCAGGTCAAAATAAATGAGATGCAGAGCATCAGAAGTAGTGCGATTGAACGCCGGGCCGACCGGTCAGTTCCCGCCCATATCCACATTTAGGCTCCAGACTCATTGAAATTCAGAACCAGAAGATGACGGCGGCCGCGAGTGCGATGGCTGACAGGAACACCTTCAGACATCTGTCGTAGCGGGTTGCAATGCGGCGCCAATCCTTCAACCGACCGAACATGATCTCGATACGGTTGCGGCGCTTGTATTTGCGCTTGTCGTATCGAACGGGTTTGTCACGCGACTTCCTGCCCGGGATGCAAGGGCGTATCCCTTTGTCTTTTAACGCATCCCGGAACCAGTCGGCATCGCAAGCTCGGTCGACAATCATCCAATCGGCGTTGGGCAAACTTCTTATAAGCGCCCTCGCGCCCGTATAGTCACTGACTTGACCGGCGGTCATGAAGAACCGGATGTGACGGCCAGAGGCGTCTGTGACGGCATGAAGCTTGGTGTTCATGCCACCCTTGGTTCGCCCGATCAGACGCCCACGCCCCCTTTTTCACAGCCAGGCTGGATGCCGTGCGGTGGGCTTTGGGATAGGTCGCGTCAATCATGATCGCCTTGTAGTCAGAATGCTCGGCGCCGAGCTTTTCCATGATCCGGGCAAACACGCCCTTGTCGCTCCATCGCTACCAGCGGTTGTAGAGGGTTCTCGGTGGACCATATTCTCGCGGCGCGTCGGACCAACGCAAACCATTGCGATTGATAAAGATAATTCCACTTAACACACGCCGATCATCCACGCGTGGCTTGCCATGGCTCTTCGGAAAATACTGTCTCAGCCGCGCCATCATGCTCGTCGCTCAGCCAAAACAAGTTGCTCATCACGCCTCCTGAAGTTCAGGAGCTTGAATCAGCCCGGCGCGGCGACCGCAACCAAATCAATTGGTCCAGAACCTAGAGGACGTCCTGTCTTCGAGAACTTCCAAATTGGACAGGCCAAGGCGGTCATGACCGTCTACCGTGACGACAGAGCGGAAACTCGCGGCGACGGACTCATGCCCAGAATACGTGCTCGGGGTTTCACAAGGCAGACGGGAACCGGACCTTCCCAGCGGCTCACATCGAGGACAGGACCGCCGACATTCCGGACGTTGGTGTTCTCGATTCCGCCTTGATTCTGCGGTCAACACCGAGCCATTGTTCGATGCTCAGGAAATGAGTAACTTCCGGACAATTAATTGAAATTGTTGTAAAATACTTCATGGCATCACGGGACTAAGTTGGAGTTCGCTCTCGAGACGTTGGCATGTGCCGTCTATCGCTTTAGGCTGTGTAACAACAGTCAAAGGAACACGCGGAGCGGATGATTGCAGGCATTTGGAGGTATCACGGCGCTTCTGGTCGGCATCGTTCTAATTATGCTCGGAAACGGCATGCAGTTCACGCTGATGGGGCTACGTGGCGATATCGAAGGCTTTTCCGCACCCGAGCTGGGCATCATAACTTCGGGGTATTTTGCAGGCTTTCTCGCAGGCGCGAACCACAGTCCAGGTTTGATTAGACGTGTGGGACATGTACGCGTCTTCGGCGCCCTCGGGGGGTTGATGTCGGCAGGATTGATTGCCTTTCCGCTCATGTCGGACCCTTGGTCTTGGACCGCTCTGCGCGTCCTGATCGGCTTTTGCATGTCGGGCATATACGTTACCGCAGAGAGCTGGTTGAACGCACAGTCGACGAACGAGACAAGGGGCAAGGTCCTCGCGGCCTACATGATTTGTCAGACCGTGGGGATCATCGGTGCGCAGTGGCTGCTCACGCTCGGCGACGCGGCAACATCGACCCTGTTCATCGGGGCATCGATCCTCGTCTCGATATCCTTTGCACCGATCCTCTTGTCGGTCTCTCCCGCGCCGGCCTCTGATGTGTCTCGCCCGATGTCACTCAAGGACCTGTATTCGAGTTCTCCACTGGGCGCGGTCGGAATTTTCTTCCTCGGCGCAATCTACGCGACGCAATCTGGTATGGGCGCTGTCTTCGGCGTTCAGACGGGCATGACGGCAAATGCAATCTCGTTGTTCGTGGCGGCCCTCTTTGCGGGAGCACTCGTATTTCAATATCCGATCGGATGGCTTTCTGACCGTGTCGACCGTCGCAAAGTGATTTGTGGGTCGGCGGTGACAGGCGCCGTTTTTTGCGTCCTTGGATTTTTCGCGAGAGACAATGAATTTGCGCTGATAAGTGCGGCATTTATCGCAGGCGGCATGACGACACCGCTTTATGCTCTGCTGTTGGCCTACACCAACGACTATCTCACCGCTGAGGAAATGCCCGGGGCATCCGGCGGACTCGTCTTCGTGTTTGGCGCAGGAGCAATTTCGGGACCTCTGATTACCGGGTGGACAATGGATGCGACTGGCCCATTCGCATTTTGGTCGGTTCTTGGGGCGATCTTCACAGTGATCGCAGTTTACGCGATATACCGTATGTCGCGACGCACGCAGATGCCGGTTGAAGATACGGACAGCTACATTAGCGTTGTTCCCGGGGCGACTCCGGTTGCGGTGGAGGCCGCGAGCGCTTGGGCCGCGGAAAACGCCGAAGCTGACCTGATGGACGACAGAGCACCGCGGTAAAACACTCATTCGCCGCCTTTGGCAGAATTACTCAAGGCTGGACTCGGATCGGTATAAGAAAGCCCGATATGTCAGGGGTTCCGAAGCAACAGTGCAGAAATTCGGGAGCCGAAGGTCGGCTGAACGGGGATCGAAATTCTCGTCGCCGATCCTGTTTACCGGCGCTGAAAACGGTGCCGCGCCATGCATCGACGTCGTGAACCGGCTCGTCACAGTCGTTCGCCGCGCTTCTCCCCATCGTCCGGTCCGGGAGTGCTCAGGCTTCATAGCGTGTGCTGCATCAGCGAAGCCGCGCACTCGACTTTGCCGGCCCGCAACCCCGACCGGACCCCGATCGAGATGCCCTAGCCCTTCCCCGGATCTGCGCGACGGTTGTATTCCGTCATGCGCATGATCCGTCGCGCCATGGCTTCGGCGGATGCCTTGTGAAACTCCAGAAGGCTCGCGGATCGGGACGGTTCCATTTCCCCGAGATCGACACGGATGACCTCGCTGGCGGTCTCCGCAACGATCCAGGCGGTGCGTGGCTCCCCCGCATAATGGGCGACCTCGCCAATCAGGGCGCCTGTGCGGAACTTGGCGACGATCTGGCGCGATCCACCGTCGGACGGGACCTCCGCGCGGAGCTGTCCGCCGGAGACGACGTAGAGCTCGGTTGACGCGGCGCCGATTTCCAGGAGTTCCTGACCGGCCTGCAACGACACGCGCCGAATGATGTCCTGGCACCCCGCGAAGTCCTCCTCGAGGCACTGAACGACCCGCAGAAGGCGCGGCGTTGGTGCGGGCCGCGTCATGCAGCTTTCCGTCAGCAGCAGGTCCTCGATGCGTTCGAGTTCGGCGTAGATCGTTCCGTTGAACCGCAGATCCTGTTGCCGTGGCATCGCGAGCCGAAGCTGGTGTTCAAGTTCCGGCGACATGCCGCAGAAGGACATCTCGACGCCGGCTTCCCGCGAGGCCCTGACGATTTCGACGAGCGAGACGGAGGCCGACGCGTCGAGGCCGGTCACCCGGCCGAAGTCGAAGATCAGGAACCGGAGGTCGGAGTCCGAACCGAGTTCTGCGCTCGCCTGCCTGGCCACCTTGTCCGCTGTCCCGAAGAACAGGAACCCGGACAGTTCCAGAACGACGCAGGCATGACCGACCTGCGACAGCTGCCGCACGTCCTCGTCGGAGCGTTCCATCCAGGACCGGCGGAAGGCGAGCGTGGATCGCGCGCGCACGACGTCGGTCTTCGCGTAGGCGAAAACGAAAATGGCGGCGGCCGTGAGCGTGCCGAGTGCCAGGGCCTCGAGGAAGCCGAAGGTGGCGGTGACAAGGACGATGAAGAGGACAATCGCGTGTTCATATTGCGAGAGACGGCGGCGGCTGGACAGCACCCACGTCCCCAGCAGGTCGAAGCCGAGATAGGCGACCACCATCGCCATCAACCCGGCGGGCGCGTAGGCGACGTATTCGGTTCCGACAATGGCCGCCGCCGCGCATGCGACCGCCGCGAAGAGGCCCGGTGCATGTCCGCTGATACCCATCCGTCGCGCCAGGATGGACTCGCCCAGGATGATGTATCCGGGCAATCCGCCGAGGGGTGCGGAGGCGAGATTGGCAAGCCCCGTCGCGCGCATGTCACGGTCGGTGTCTGTTTTCAGCTGAAAGATAATCGCGAGACCGGTGGTGTTCAGGAGCGACCCGAGGAGCGCGAGGCCGGCGACCGCCGCAAGCGCCGGCGCGGCGCCGACCACCTCCGTCCAGTGAATGCGCTGGATCAATTGCCAGCTATGGGCGCCTGCCGGGTCCGTCTCGTGGAACGGCCCGAGGAGCAGGCCTTGTGCGAGCGCCGTGTCGAGCGAGATGCCCCTGATCGCAAGGAAGCCGAAGAACCCGAGGGCCGCCAGACCAAGCGCCGCGGGCAGCGTGAAATCCCCGGGCACCCGGTTCGCGATGATTGCCAGCGCCAGGCCAGCGGCAATCCATGGCAGCCAGTGGAACAGCGGAGCGCTTCCGATCACGTTGAAAAGGTTGAACAATGTGACGCTTTCCCGGGTCACGATGGACATGGCGCCCATCACCAGGAGATACCCTGTCGCGGCGAGAAACCCGGCGGTGACGGGATAGGGCGTGTAGCGGACCATGGCGCCGAGGCGCAGGATGCCGGCCAGGAACACGCTCGCCCCCGCGACGAGGCAGGCGGCGACGGTCAATGCCAGAACGGTTGGAAAGAGCGCGTCCGGCGGAACGGACCCGGAGGCTGCGATCCCGATCGCGGCCGACCCGAGCACCACGGCCGTGGAATCCTGCGGATTGGCGATCGCGCCCCGTATCGAATAGGCGAAGGTGCCGACGAGGGCCATGATGGCGGCGCCAAGCAGTGCGAAATTGGCGCCCTCGCCGAGATATTGCGCAAGCGGTCCGGTGTAGATCAGCGCCGCGAAGGCGATCGTCAGCGTCACGGCCATCACGCCGATCACGACACCTCCGACGGACCATTGCAGGAGCCGAACGAGCAGAACCTTCATGAGATCAAGAGACCTGAGTGCAGGTGGACCGAGTCGGCTCGGCTCCGGACGTTTGATACTCCTGTCGGATTGGAAAGCCTGTCGGCGCGGGCGCAATAGGGAGAGGAGGCGATACGCGCATTCGGTTTTCCTTTTCTGCCCCCGCGCAGAATGGCCTGCGATCCCGCGCGCGTCCAGTGCGAGTCATACTTCAAGACGCCGTGAAGACAAAACAGGCCCGCGGGCGCGGGTCAGGAAGGCCGATCCCAAGAGGCTTGCAAACCGGAACCCGCGCCCTCATTCAGGGAGGACGGCATGGGGGAGGCGTGATTTGGCGCAGGCGGGGCAGAGCGGTGATTTCCTGGTTCGGCCCGATCCGCAGGACCGGCGGCTGACGGCGCCGGTCGTTGGGGTGGATCACACCGGCGCGGCGGTCGAGACGCGGGTGGTGACCGAGCGGCCGCTGACAATCTTCCTCAATTCGCAGGAGATCGTCACGGCGATGACGATTGGCGACCATCCCGACCTGCTTGCCATCGGCTTCCTGCGCAATCAGGGGATGCTCGCCGCGGAGGAGACGATCACCGGCGTGGATCACGACGCGGAGCTTGGCGTGGTCGTCGTGCGCACCGCACGGCAGACCGACTACGAGGAAAAGCTGCGGCGGAAGACTCGGACCAGCGGCTGCGCCGTGGGAACGGTCTTTGGCGACATGATGGAGGGGCTCGAGGGGCTGCGGCTGCCGGATGCCAGGCTTCGGACGAGCTGGCTCTACCGGCTCTCGCACGAGATCAATCGCACGCCCTCGCTTTATCTCGAGGCCGGGGCGATTCACGGCACGGTGCTCTGCGAGGGCGACCGGCCGCTGGTCTACATGGAGGATGTCGGGCGACACAACGCGGTGGACAAGGTCGCCGGCTGGATGTTCGTGAACGGCACCGCGCCCGAGGACAAGATTCTCTACACGACCGGGCGGCTGACCTCGGAGATGGTGCTGAAGACCGCGCATATGGGGATCCCGATCCTTGTCTCGCGCTCTGGTTTCACTGCTTGGGGCGTGGAGCTGGCGCGGCAGTTCGACATGACGCTGATCGGCCGCCTCCGCGGGCGGCGCTTCCTCTGCCTGAGCGGGGCGGAGCGCCTCGATTTCGATGCCGATCCGCAGGAGGTCGCCGAGGAGGCCGCGAAGCACCGCCGCAAGGGGGCGGGGCCGGATGCGTGAGGCGCGGATTCCGGGGGTGATCCTCGCCGGCGGGCAGGCGCGGCGCATGGGCGGTGGCGACAAGGGGCTGCGCGAGATCGGCGGACGGACGCTGCTCGACCACGTCATCGCCCGGCTGGAACCGCAGGCGCAGCCGATCGCGCTCAATGCCAATGGCGACCCGGCGCGGTTTGCCGCCTGTGGCCTGCCGGTGCTCGCCGACCCCGTCGCGGGTTTCGTCGGCCCGCTCGCCGGCATCCTTGCCGGGCTTGACTGGGCGGCAGGGCTTGGCGCGACGCATGTCGTCTCGGTCGCCGCGGACACGCCGTTCTTTCCGACCGATCTCGTGGCGCGGCTGCGCGGCGGGCTCGCGGACGCGCCGATCGTGCTGGCGGCGACGCCGGATCCGGAGCGCGGACGGCGCCGCCACCCGACCTTCGGCCTCTGGCCGGTGGCGCTGCGCGACGATCTTGTGCGCGCGCTCGAGAGCGGCACCCGCAAGGTGGTGCAATGGACGGAGGCGCATGCCGCGTCGGAGGTGGTCTTCGACGCGCCGGAGGGCGCAGATCCGTTTTTCAATGTCAACACGCCGGCGGATCTCGAGATTGCCCGGCGACGCCATGACGAGGGCAGGACGTGAAGATTTTCGGTGTCACCGGGTGGAAGAACTCGGGCAAGACGGGGCTGATGGAACGGCTGGTGGCGGAACTGACCGCCGCGGGCCTCCGCATCTCGACGGTCAAGCATGCGCATCACGCGTTCGACGTGGACCAGCCGGGCAAGGATTCCTACCGGCACCGGGAGGCGGGCGCGCGTCAGGTGCTTTTGGTCTCGCACCGCCGATGGGTGTTGATGGACGAGCTGCGCGAGGCGCCGGAGCCACCGCTGGCGGACCTGCTGGACCGGCTCGATCCCGTCGACCTCGTCCTGGTCGAGGGCTACAAGCGCGATCGGCACCCGAAGATCGAGGCGCATCGGGCCGAGACGGGACATTCGCTGATCGCGCCGGAGGACCCGACGATTCGCGCCGTGGCGAGCGACCGGCCGGACGACGTGCGGGACCGCGTCGGCGACCGGGCGGTGCTGCATCTCGACGACACCGCCGGGATCGCGGCGTTCATCCGCGCGGAATGCGGGCTCTGATGGTCCGGCCGCCGCAGCTTCGCAACGATTGCTTCGCCCTGCCGTCCGGCGTGGACTGGCTGCCAATGGCAGAAGCGCTCGACCGGCTGAGGCAGCGGCTCGGCCCGGTGGTCGGGCAGGAGGCGCGGGCGGTGACCGAGGCCGTGGGAGCGATCCTTGCCGCGCCGGCGGTGGCGCGCCGTGGCAACCCGCCGGCGGCCAATTCCGCCGTCGACGGCTATGGCTTCGCCGGACCGGTGCCGGAGGGGCCGGTGGAGTTCCCGCTGGTCGAGGGGCGGGCCGCCGCGGGCGTGCCCTTTGACGGGGCGGTGCAAGCGGGGCGGGCGATCCGCATCCTGACCGGGGCGATCCTGCCGGGCGGGGTCGATACTGTGGTGTTGCAGGAGGACGTGGCACGCGAGGGGAACCGGATTGCCTTCACCGGCCCTCTGAAGCGCGGCGCCAACACGCGGGAGGCGGGCGAGGATTTCCGCGCCGGGGACGCACTTCTGCCGGCCGGCCACCGCTTGCTGCCGCAGGATATCGGCCTGCTCGTCGCCGCAGGTCTCGCCGAGCTTCCGGTCTTTCGCCGCCTGCGCGTCGGCGTGCTATCGAATGGCGACGAGGTGGTTCCGGCCGGGGCGCGCGCGCCCGAGGCGCTCGGACCCGGCGCGATCTTCGACGCCAACCGGCCCATGCTCCTCGCCTTGCTTGCCCGTTGGGGTTTCGATCCGGTCGATCTCGGCTGCGCCTCAGACGACCGGAACGACCTGCGCGCGCGGCTCGACGCGGCCGCGGAGGGGGCCGACGCGATCCTGACCTCGGGCGGGGTTTCGACCGGGGACGAGGACCACGTCTCGGCGCTCTTGCGGGAGGAAGGCGAGCTTCAGTCATGGCGCATCGCCATCAAGCCTGGCCGTCCGCTGGCGCTCGGCCTCTGGCGCGGCGTTCCGGTTTTCGGCCTGCCGGGGAACCCGGTCGCGGCCTTCGTCTGCGCGCTGCTCTTCGCCCGTCCGGCGCTGGAACTGCTGGCCGGTGGTGCCTGGCGGGAGCCGCAGGGGCTCGACCTGCCCGCCGGGTTCGAGAAGCGCAAGAAGCCCGGGCGGGCCGAGTTCCTGCGGGCACGGATCGGCACGGATGGCCGTGTCGAGCGGTTCGAAAGCGAGGGGTCGGGTCGGATCTCCGGTCTGAGCTGGGCGAGCGGGCTGGTGGCGCTCGACGAGGCCGAGCGACATGTTCGCCCCGGCGACCCGGTGCGCTTCTTGCCCTATTCGGCGTTCGACTGAGACGGCCCCCGGACCGGAAAACGGTTTGGCCGGGTGCGGAACCGCGCCGTCGCCGGGCCGCGGCGCGGCGGCCTTCGGCCTTGTCTCCCCGCCAGGGTGCGATGCTCGACCCTCGGGTCCCGGTGTGTGGCGGCTGTCCTCCGAACCGATCGATAGGAATCCGTGTGACGCCGCTGCCGCGCCCCGCGGCGCCGCTTTTCGGCTGGCCCCGGGGGCGGCTCGCCCGCTAGGGTCGCGCCGGCGAGGAGGCGTATTTGCGTGAACGAGATCTGGCAGGGACTAATCGAGGCGGGACGGCTGATCGCGACGCTCGATGCCGACCTGATCGAGATCTCGCTGCGTTCGCTCCAAGTCACGGTAACGGCGGTGCTCATCGCCTCGGCGATTGGCATCCCTTTCGGCGCCTGGCTCGCGGTGAAGCGTTTTCGCCACCGCCGGGCCGCCATCGCGCTCCTCAACGCGCTGATGGGGCTGCCGCCCGTGGCGGTCGGACTCTTTGTCTACATGCTGCTCTCGCGCTCCGGGCCGTTCGGCGTCTTCGGCCTGCTCTTCACGCCGGCGGCGATGATCGTCGCGCAGGTCTTCATTCTCACCCCGCTCGTCGCCTCGCTGGCGCATCAGTCGATGCGTGAGCTCTGGGCGGATTACCACGACCTGCTGATCTCGCTCGGCGCCACCCGGCGCCAGCGCATCGCCGCGATCGTCCGCGACGGGCGGCGGGCGCTCCTGACCGCGGCGCTCGCGGGGTTCGGCCGCGGCATCGGCGAGGTCGGCGCGATCATGATCGTCGGCGGCAATATCGACCACGCCACCCGGGTGCTGACCACCGCCATCGCGCTGGAGACCGGCAAGGGGAACTTCGCGCTCGCGCTCGGGTTGGGATTCGTGCTGATCGGGCTGGCGATCAGCGTCAACTGGCTGGTCCACACGCTCTCGCGCACCGAGGGAGGGGCGCGGTGGTAGACGCTTCGATCCTGCCGCTTGTAGTCTCGGCGGCGCGGGTGCGCCGGGACGGGCGGGACATTATCGGCCCGCTCGACGCGGAGCTTGCCGCCGAGGGCACGACGCTGGTGATCGGGCCGAACGGCGCAGGCAAGACGACCTTCCTCAGGATGCTGCACGGGCTCGAGCGGCTCTCGGGCGGCACGCTGCGCTGGCAGGCGTTGGAGCGGGAGGTGCGGCGGCGGCAGGCCTTCGTCTTCCAGAGCCCGGTGATGATGCGACGGAGCGTGCTGGAGAATGCCGCCTATCCGCTGATCCTGCGCGGCAGGACGCGGCGGCAGGCGCGGGAGGCGGCGGCGGGCTGGCTCGCGCGGATCGGGCTGGCGGAGGCGGCGGAGCGGCCGGCGCATGTGCTCTCGGGTGGCGAGCGGCAGAAGCTGGCGCTGGCGCGGGCGCTGGTGACCGAACCGGACCTGCTCATCCTCGACGAGCCCTGCGCCAGCCTCGACGGACGGGCGACCCGCGAGATCGAGGCGCTGCTGGTCGCGGCGCGGGCGGCGGGGACGCGGGTCGTGATGTCGACCCATGACATGGGGCAGGCGCGGCGGCTGGCGAGCGACGTCCTGTTCCTGCATCGCGGCACGATCCGGGAAGCGGGGCCGGCGGAGGCGTTTTTCGAGCAACCACAGACGCCCGAGGCACGGGCGTTCCTTAGGGGAGACATCGTGGAATGAGTGGAATGATACGAGTGGTCTTGGCAGCGCTGGTCGCGGCCGTCGTTGCCGGCACGGCACTGGCGGAGACGATGAAACTGGCGGTGACGACGTCTTTCGAGAATTCCGGCCTTGCCGGAGTGTTGCTGCCGGAGATCGCGGCGGATCTGGGGATCGAGGTGCAGCTTCTGGTCGTCGGCACCGGACAGGCGATCCGCCTTGGTGCGGCGGGGGATGTGGATGCGATCCTCGTCCACGCGCGCGCGGCGGAGGAGGATTTCGTCGCCTCTGGCGACGGCGCGCATCGCACCGAGATCATGTATAACGATTTTGTTCTGATCGGGCCGGGCGATGATCCGGCCGGCATTGCGGGAGCGGGGACGGCGGACGCGGCGCTTACGGCCATCGCCGCTTCCCGCGCGCCCTTTGCCAGCCGCGGCGACGACAGCGGCACGCACAAGAAGGAGTTGGCGCTCTGGGAGGCGGCGGGGATCGGCCCGGAGGCGCGCGATGTCGGCTGGTACAAGGAGACCGGCTCAGGCATGGGGGCCACGCTCAACACCGCCGCGGGGCTTGGGGCCTATGTGATGTCGGACCGGGCGAGCTGGCTCAATTTCGGCAACAAGGGAGACCTCGTGCTGCTCTTTGCCGGCGATCCGGCGCTCTTCAACCAATATGCCTATCTGCCGGTGAACCCGGCGAAACATCCCCATGTAAAGGCGGAGGCGGCGACGGCGGTCGAGGACTGGCTCATCTCGGACCGGGCGCGTGCGCTGATCGACGGCTACCGGCTTGGCGGGGAGCAGCTCTTTACCTTCAACGCGGCGCGGGAGTGAAGGGGCGCCTCGCCCCGAGGATATTTCCGGGCAGAAGAAGAGGAGCGGAATCCCGTTGCAACCGTCGGTCCGGAGGAGGAAGCTCGGTCCGAGCCGTCCGGACCGACCGGGCGCCGGAAGTTGCGGAGATCTCCCATGACCTATGTTCCCAATCCCGAACGCTATTCGCGCATGGAGTATCGCCGTTGCGGCAATTCCGGGCTGAAGCTGCCGGCGGTGTCGCTGGGGCTCTGGCACAATTTCGGACATGACACGCCGCACCGCACCAAGCAGGACATCTGCCGGGCCGCCTTCGATCACGGCATCACTCATTTCGACCTCGCCAACAACTACGGCCCGCCGCCGGGCTCGGCCGAGGAGGCGTTCGGCGAGATCCTGAGGACGGATTTCCGAGACCATCGCGACGAATTGATTATCTCGTCGAAGGCCGGTTACCTGATGTGGGACGGGCCCTATGGCGAATGGGGCAGCCGGAAATACCTCATCGCGAGCTGCGACCAGAGCCTGAAGCGGATGGGGCTCGACTATGTCGACATCTTCTATTCGCACCGCTTCGACCCGGAGACGCCGCTCGAGGAGACGATGGGGGCGCTGGCCGATCTCGTGGTCGCCGGAAAGGCGCTCTATGTCGGCATCTCCTCCTACAATTCCGCGCGCACGCGCGAGGCGGTGGCGCTTCTGGAGGAGATGGGCGTGCCCTGCCTGATCCACCAGCCGAGCTATTCGCTGCTCAACCGCTGGGTGGAACGGGACGGGTTGAAGGAGACGCTGGCCGAACTCGGCGTGGGCTCCATCGCTTTCTCGCCGCTGGCCCAGGGCTTGCTGACGACGAAATATCTCGGCGGCGTGCCGGACGGCAGCCGGGCGACAAAGGGCAGCAGTTTCCGCGACGGGTTCCTCACCGAGAGCGCGCTCGCCTCGGTCCGGGCGCTGAACGCGGTGGCCGAGCGGCGCGGGCAGAGCCTTGCGCAGATGGCGATCGCCTGGGTGCTCAGGGAGGGCGGCATCACGACCGCGCTGATCGGGGCGAGCCGGCCGGAACAGGTGATCGACTGCGCGGGCGCGGTGGGGAATCTCGACTTCACCGAGGCGGAGCTGGCCGAGATCGACGCCCTCGCCTCGGAAGAGGGCATCAACCTCTGGGCCGCCTCCTCCGAGAATGTCTGAGGCCGCAGCGCCGGCACGCCCCGTGGCCGGACGCGGTCCGCGGGGCGGCGGCACGGCGAGGCGGTCATTGAAACCGCCGGTATATGGCCCTACCAACAGCGCCATGACAGCAGACACATCTCGTGCTCCGGAGAGTCTGGAGCTTGCCATGACGATGTTTCCCGGGATCCGCCGGGGGGTGTGGGCCGAGACTCTTGGTTTCGACGCGACCACTTTTGGACGCCACACCGACAGCCAGGTGCGCGAAGGGCCGGTGACGCGGAGCGTGAAACCGGACAACCGCCGGGAGGCGCTCGCCGCTGTCAGCCCGGCGCAGAGCGATCTCGACCATGATCGGCGGCGGCGCATGGAAAACGACGACCGGGAGAAGCCGCTCCAGCTTCTGGAGCGCTATTCCACAGCGCATGATCACCCGCTGCCAAAGATGGTCCGGGCGACCGTCCCGACACGCTGACCCAAGGGGAGAGCCGCGATGCCAATCAAAAACCGTCTCGCCGAATTGCAGGAAGAGATCGCCGAATGGCGGCGGGACCTGCACGCGCATCCCGAACTGCTCTTCGAGACGCACCGGACGGCGGGCATCGTCGCCGAGCGGCTGAGGGAGTTCGGCTGCGACGAGGTTGTGACCGGCCTCGGGCGCACCGGCGTTGTGGGCGTGATCCGCGGCCGCGCGGATACGAAGGGCCGCGTGACCGGCCTGCGGGCCGACATGGATGCGCTGCCGATCGAGGAGGCGACCGGGCTGCCGCACGCCTCGACCAATCCCGGCGTCATGCATGCCTGCGGCCATGACGGGCATACAGCGATGCTGCTAGGGGCGGCGAAATATCTCTGCGAGACGCGGAACTTCGACGGCACGGCGGTGGTGATCTTCCAGCCGGCGGAAGAGGGCGGCGGCGGCGGACGCGAGATGTGCGAAGACGGGCTGATGGAGCGCTTCGGCATCCAGGAGGTCTATGGCATGCATAACTGGCCCGGAATCGAGGCGGGCCGTTTCGCGATTCGGCCGGGACCGTTCTTTGCCTCCGCCGACACGTTCGACATCCAGCTTTCGGGCAAGGGCGGCCACGCCGCCAAACCGCACCAGACCATCGACCCGATCCTCATGGGCGCGCATCTGGTGACCGCGCTGCAGAGCATCACCTCGCGCAATGCCGATCCGGTCGAACAGATCGTGGTCTCGGTGACCGCCTTCGAGCCATCCTCGAACGCCCACAACATCATCCCGCAGCGCGTGCGCCTCGGGGGGACGGTGCGCACCCTCAGGCCGGAACTGCGCGACCTCGCCGAGGCGCGGATCGCTGCGATCGCCGAGGGCGTGGCGGCAACCTTCGGCGGCGTGGCCCGGACCGAGTATGTGCGCAACTACCCGGTGATGGTGAATTCCGACGCGCAGACGGATTTTGCGGCGGAGGTCGCGAAATCGGTCTCGGGCCAATGCGATGCGGCGCCGCTTATCATGGGCGCCGAGGATTTCGCCTTCATGCTCGAGGAGCGGCCGGGCGCCTATATCCTCGTCGGCAATGGCGACACGGCGATGGTCCACAACCCGGAATACGAGTTCTCCGACGAGGCCATTCCCTCGGGATGCTCCTGGTGGGCGGAGATCGTCGAACAGCGTATGCCGGTGGGCTGATACCGATTCCGGTTGATCGGTTTGGAAATGGGACCTTGTTGCGGAATCAAGGCCGCAAGGCCGCCGCGCCATCGCCGGGCCACCCCCACGGACCGGCGAATCGGTGAAGCCGGCGCTTCGTTTCGAGCTTTGTCGGAAACGTCACGATAAAGCACACCGCACCACCGTAGGATCGCCGCGCCGCGGCCCGGCGACGGCGCGGCTCCGCGCCCCGCACGCAACGCCTCCATCAGCGCGACACAAAGAAAGGCGCCCGAAGGCGCCTTTTCTGAATCGAAGTCAATCGCGGTCAGGCCGTCGGGTCCGGCTCCATTTCCGGTCCGGGCTTCGGCGATTTCGGCTTGGTCTTCGGGATCGAGGTCAGCGACGGGGCGTTGCCGCTGTCGGCCGGCGTGTCGTCGTCGTCGCCGCGGTTCAGCGGCTCGCCGGCGATCACCTTGGCGATCTCGGGGCCGGTCAGCGTCTCGTATTCCAGCAGGCCCTGGGCGAGGTTCTCAAGATCCTGGGCCTTCTCGGTCAGGATCCGCTTGGCCGTCTCGTAGCCCTCGTCGACCAGCCGGCGCACCTCCTCGTCGATCCGCTCCTGGGTCTCGGGAGACGCGTTCGCGGCTGCCTGGTAGTTGCCGAGATAGGAATGCTGCTCATTAGCATAGTCGATATTGCCGAGTTCGTCGGACATGCCGAACTGGGTGACCATCGCGCGGGCGATCTTGGAGACCTGCTGGATGTCGGAGGCGGCGCCGGAGGTGACGTTCTCCTTGCCGAAGATCAGCTCCTCGGCCACCTTGCCGCCCATCGCCATGGCGATCTTGGACTTGTATTTGGTGTAGGTCACCGAGAGCTGGTCGCGCTCGGGCAACGACAGCACGAGGCCAAGCGCGCGGCCGCGCGGGATGATCGTCGCCTTGTGGATCGGGTCGTGCTGCGGCACGTTGATGCCGACGATGGCATGGCCCGCCTCGTGATAGGCGGTCAGCTTCTTCTCTTCCTCGGTCATCACCATGGAGCGGCGCTCGGCGCCCATCATGACCTTGTCCTTGGCGTTCTCGAAATCCTCCATCGTCACGAAGCGCCGGCCGACGCGCGCGGCCATCAGCGCGGCTTCGTTGACGAGGTTGGCGAGGTCCGCACCGGAGAATCCGGGCGTGCCGCGGGCGATGATGCGAAGGTCCACATCCGGGCCGAGCGGCACCTTGCGGGCGTGGACGCCGAGGATCTTCTCGCGGCCCTTGATGTCCGGGTTCGGCACCTGCACCTGGCGGTCGAAACGGCCGGGACGCAGCAGGGCGGGGTCGAGCACGTCGGGGCGGTTGGTCGCGGCGACGATGATGATGCCCTCGTTGGCCTCGAAGCCGTCCATCTCGACGAGGAGCTGGTTCAGCGTCTGTTCGCGCTCGTCGTTGCCGCCGCCATAGCCGACGCCACGGGAGCGGCCGACGGCGTCGATCTCGTCGATGAAGACGATGCAGGGCGCGTTCTTCTTGGCCTGTTCGAACATGTCGCGGACGCGGGAGGCGCCGACGCCGACGAACATTTCAACGAAGTCCGAGCCCGAGATGGTGAAGAAGGGAACGCCGGCTTCGCCGGCGATGGCGCGCGCCAGCAGAGTCTTACCTGTGCCCGGCGGGCCGACGAGCAGCGCGCCCTTGGGGATCTTGCCGCCAAGGCGGGAGAATTTCTGCGGGTTGCGGAGGAACTCGACAATCTCCTCGAGCTCGTCCTTGGCCTCGTCGATGCCGGCGACATCGTCAAATGTCACGCGGCCGGATTTCTCGGTCAGAAGCTTCGCCTTGGACTTGCCGAAGCCCATCGCGCCGCCACGGCCGCCCCCCTGCATGCGGTTCATCAGGAAGATCCAGATGCCGATCAGGATGATGAAGGGCAGGAGCGTGCCGAGATAGGCCAGAAGCCCGTTCTGCTGCTGCGCTTCGGCGGTAACCTTGACGCCGTTGTCGATCAGCCGGTCGGTGACGTCGGTGCCCGCGGGCAGGACCGACGAATACATCGTGCCGTCGCTGCCTTGGATCCGCAGCCGCTCGCCGTCGATCGTGACCGAGCTGATGCTTCCGTCCTCGACGCGCTGGATGAAGTCCGAATAGCTGAGCGTCCGCGTGGCCATCGTCGTCTGGCCGCCGCTGAACAGGTTGAACAAGGCCAGGATCAGCAGGAACAGCACGATCCAGAAGGCGAAATTACGGGCATTTCCCACGGGGGCAGAACTCCTCACAGGGCCGCGCGCCGGGCGGCGGCCGGTTCATCCTAAGATAGTGGATCGCGCACGAGGTTCAACGCGATATCGCCGTTTCGCGTCCGCCGGTCCCCGAAGTTGAGAGAATCGCCAGAGTCGGATAGAATTTCGCCACTGATTTCCAGCCTGCCCGCCGGTGTCCGGCTTGACCCTTCAGGGTTTCCGGCGCCAGCGTCCCTTGCAATTGCACCCAGACATTTTCCCGAAAGGTTCGACGATGAGCAAACCCTGGTGGAAGAAGGCCCTCGACAGCGGCTATTACGAGAAGCGCGGATATGTCTCCGAATATGGAGGCGCCGCGGGCTTCGTGCCCGCCGCCTCGCAGAACTTCACCGAGATGAGCCGTTCCGCGGGTGATATCGACCGGATCGTGATCCATATCACCGGCGGCACCAATGTCGGCAGCGCGATCAACACATTCGCCGCGAAGAACAACTCCAAGAAGACCTCCGCCCATTACGTCGTGTCCCAGGACGGGCTGGTCTACCAGATGGTGAAGGAGAAGGACCGCGCGCATCACGCGGGCTCGTCGGCCAACAAGCGCAGCATCGGCATCGAGCATGCCGCGAGCAACAAGAGCGGCCCGACCGAGGAACAATACTGGGCGTCTGCCTACCTAGTCCGTTACCTGGCGGGCAAATACTCAATTCCTGTCGACCGGACCCATATCCTCGGCCACCAGGAGATCGCGACGACCGACCACAATTGCCCCGGTCCGCTCTGGGACTGGCCGAATTACATCATGAAGGTCTATCTCGCGAACCTGTTCTACTGGGCGTGAGCGCGGCTCAGCCGCCGAGCGCGGCGCGGAAATCCTCCTTGCGCTGCAAGGCAACGCAGGTCCAGCCGACGCCGATGCCGGCCAGCGGCGCAGCGATCATCTCGCCCGCGCGCCAGACCGCCGGGGCGGCGGCGAGGCTGATTCTGGGCAGGCGCGTGTCGCGCGCCTCCGGAAGCGGCCCCTCGGCCGCCGCGCCCATCGCGGCGATCACGTCGCCCGCCACGAAGGGGCCGGTGATGCGGAAGCGGCCGTCCCAGGGCGCGCCCGGCTGGGCGGTGACACCGGCGAGGGCCGCGGCCTCGCGGGTGATGCGGATCCGGCCGCGGGCAGAGGTCACACGGCAGCCGTGCAACACGCCGTCCTGCGCCTGCGCGAGCGCCCGGAGCGGCCGGAAGCGCGGCGGATAGGGCTGGCCCGACAGGGTGCGCAGGATCGCCGCCAGCACCCGGTGGCGGGTGTCCGCCGGCGCGGCGTCGAATGCGTCCCGGGGCAGCAGGACATCGCCCGCCTGCAGCTCGATCGCGTCGGCCAAGGCCAGCGCCCGGTCGCGCAGCACCGCGTCTGCTTCCTGCATCCTCAGCGCAGTGTCCGTCAGCCGGTCGCGGCTCAGGCCGAGCGGTTCGAGCGAGGCGAGCAACTTGCGCGCGCGGACCCGCGTATAGGCCGGATCCTCGTTGGACGGATCGTCGATCCAGTCCTGTCCGCGGTCCCGCAGCCAGGCGCGCAGCTCCGCGCGGGAGGCCGCGAGCAGCGGGCGAAGGAAGGTCATCCCGGCCGTCTCGACCCTCTCCGTCATGCCGGCCAGGCCGGACACGCCGGAGCCGCGGGCGAAGTTCATCAGCACGGTCTCGGCCTGGTCGTCGGCGGTGTGCCCGAGCAGCACCGCGTCGCAGCCGCGTTGCCGCGCCCAGTCTGCGAGCAGCCGGTAACGGGCGGCGCGGGCCTCGGCCTGAAGATTGCCGGTTCCGTCCCAGCCCTCCCAGCGAAGCGTATCGTGCCGGAGGCCGAGCCCGGTGCAGGTCCGGGCGACGAAGGCGGCCTCGTCGGCCGCTTCGGGGCGCAGCCCGTGGTCGACCGTGGCGACGTCGAGCCGAATGTCCTGGAGGCTGTCGGCTGCGGCGCGCAGCAGCGCTATCGAATCGCCGCCGCCCGAAACCGCGAGGCCAAGCACCGGCGGACGGAAATCGCCGGGCAGGCGAAACCAGTCCGGGCCGGACGACATCAGCCGCTCACAGGCAGCCCAGGCTGACGCGCGATGCCTCCGCCTCGGTCGCCGCCGCGCTGCCGGGGAAGCGCGTGCCGACTTCGCCAAGAGTGATGCAGGCCTCGTTGGTCTGGCCCAGCCGTCCGAGGCTCTGGCCGAGGCGCAGGAGCGCCATCGGCGCCTCGGCACCCGCCGGATCGGCCGAGAAGGCCTCCAGATAGGCGCGGGCGGCCGGCGCGATCTCGCCGAGCTCGGTCAGTGCGTTGCCGTGGTGGAGATGTGCCGGCGCCGTCAGCGGGCCGGCGGGGTAGGTCTGGACAAAGGCCGCAAACTGGTCCGCGGCGGCGCGAAAGGAGCCTTGATCGAACTCGGCCTTGGCGCGGTCGAAATCCGCCTTCTCGCCGACGGCGAGTTCGGGGCCGCCATCGGGCGGGGGCGCCGCGGGCTGCACGGCGGGCGCAGCCGGCAATGTGCCGCCGCCGAGCACGGGCGTCTCGGGCAGCTTGGCGATGTCGCATGCAGGGTCGATCTCGCAGACCCGAAACTGGATGTCGCCGAGACGGTTGGTGCCGTCCTTGACGACGGAATCGATGCGGAACTCCAGCTCCTCGGATTTCGCCGTCAGCCGCTGCAACTCGCTCTCGATCACGTTGACCCGGTCAATCAGCGAGGTTGAGGGGGCGAGCGTCTGCGCGCCGCCGGTGGTCGAGAGCTCCCGCTTCAGCGTCTGCAACTCGACATAGAGCACCGAGAGCTCCTGCCGGATGTCGGCCAGAGTCGCGCTGTCCTGCGCCGCGGCCGGCAGCGGCAGGGCGAGGGCGAGCGCTGTGGCGAGAGCGGTCACGCGCATGGCCGGTCTCCTCAGCTTCCCGCCGCCGCGCGCAGCACTGTCACCGCGCGCCGGTTCTGGGCGTAACACGCCTCCTCGGAGCAGATCTCGATCGGCCGCTCCTTGCCGTAGGAGACGGTGTCGAGCCGTGTGCCGGCAACGCCGCGCGAGATCAGGTATTCCTGCACCGCGTTGGCGCGGCGGGCGCCGAGGGCGATGTTGTATTCGCGCGTGCCCTGTTCGTCGGCATGGCCTTCGATCGTCGCGGCGTAGGACGTGTTGACGTTCATCCACTGCGCCTGGCCGTCGAGCGTGGCCTCGGCCGCCGGCGTCAGGGTCGACTGGTCGACCGGGAAAAGCACGCGGTCGCCGATCGCGGTCTGGAAATACGCCGGCGAGTTGGGGTTCTGCGCCGACCCCGCGCCGCCGCCCATGCCGCCGCCCGCGCCTCCGCCGTAGCGGTCGGGATCGGTGCAGGCCGCAAGGCTCAGCGCTCCGATCAGGACGAGTGCGGAAATTGCTCGATGGGCCATGTTTGTTTGCTCCTGGCTGTCTTCTGCCTTGCCTTCTCCTACCACCTTGATTGCACCAAGGAAACGCTTCGTATCGGTGGCGTGGCAGAGGAAGCGGTTTTTTGTCTTCCTGCTCAGGGCAGAAGCGGCGACCACGCCGGGTCGGAGGCCGCGCCGGGGGTCGGGATGTGCCGGAGGTTCCGCCCGGTGATGTCGACCGAGTAGAGCGCCGGCTGGCCGGTGGCGCCGGCACTTTGGCGGGTGAACATGATGACCCGGCCATTGGGCGACCATGTCGGGCCCTCGTCGAGGAAGGAGGCTGTGAGCAGCCGCTCCTCGGAGCCGTCGGTGCGCATGACGCCGATATGGAAGCGGCCGGCATTCTGCTTGGTGAAGGCGATCAGGTCGCCGCGGGGCGACCAGACCGGCGTTCCGTAGCGCCCCTCGCCGAAGGAGATGCGCCGTGCCTCGCCGCCGCCGGCGGGCATGACATAGAGCTGCTGGACGCCCGAGCGGTCGCTTTCGAAGACAATCTGGGAGCCGTCCGGCGAGAAGCTCGGCGCGGTCTCGATCGAGGGCGTGTTGGTGAGTTGCACCGCCTGCCCGCCGAGCGCCTTTACGAAGATGTCGGTATTGCCGCCGCGGGTCTCCGAATAGACGATCCGCGCGCCGTCCGGCCCGAAGCGCGGCGCGAAGCTCATGGTGTCCGGCGTGTCGGTGAGCTTCTGCGGCCGCGGCGCGCCGACCTGGAGCATGTAGATCTCCGGCATCCCGGTGGCGTAGGAGGTGTAGAGCACCCGGTCGCCGGTGGGCGAGAAGCGGGGCGCGAAGACGATCGAGGCGCTGTCGGTCAGGTATTGCAGGTTGGCGCCGTCGTAATCCATGATCGCGAGCCGCTTGCGGCGGTCGTTCTTGGGACCCTCCTCGGCGACGAAGACGACGCGGCTGTCGAAATAGCCGCCCTCGCCGGTGATCCGCGAATAGACCTGGTCGGCGACCTTGTGCGCAAGCCGCCGCGCGGCCGAGGCCGATCCGCCGAGTTGCAGCCCCTCGCCGAGCTCGCCGCCGGCGAAGACGTCGTAGAGGCGGAACTTCACGTTGGCGCGGCCGCTGGCGTCGACGGAGACGGCGCCGGTGATCAGGGCCTGGGCGTTGATCGCCTTCCAGTCGGGGAAGGAGACGGGCGCGTCGAAACTGGTGACCCGGGCGATGTGGGACGAAGCGGGGATCTCGCGGAAGAGCCCGGTGCCCGCGAGGTCGGCGGCGATGACGCGACTGATCTCATTGGCAAGCTGCACGGCCTGGGGCGTCTCCGCCACGAATCCCGGGAGCGCGAAGGGCAGCGGTTCGATCACGCCCTCGGTGATCTCGATGCGCAGCCGGTCCTGCGCCTGGGCCGGGAGGGTGGCGGGCAGGAGACCGGCCAGCGCCAGCAGGGCGACTTTGGCAAGGGAACGCAGGAACATCATCGAATCCTCATGTTTTCGGGATTGAATACCATCTCGACCTCTCGCCACTGATCATATTTTTCGGGCGGCAGGTCGAAGCCGCTTGCGCCGCAGCGGAGGATTGCGCGGCGGGCGGCCTCGTAGGCCTGGAGCGCGGCGGCCTCCGGGCCGCCCTCGAAATCGAGCATCCGGATCGAGCCGCCGTCGGGCGTGCCGTTCTCGTTCATCCGAACGAAGACCGTCACCGTCGTGCGCAGCGCGTCGGAGGAGAGCGAGCCCACGTTCCAGCATTGCTGCACCGCGATCCGGAGCGCGTCCTTCTCGCCCGAGGTCAGCGGCGGGCCCTGGCGGGCGGGGCCGGGCGTGGCGGCGGCCGGCGCATCGGTCGCGGCCTCGGCGACCGCGGCGGCGATGGCGTCGGCCAGCGGGTCTGCGGGTGCGTCGGGCTCCGCCGTTTCGGTTTCGGCGGCCTCCGGCTCGGGCTCAGGTGCCGGCGCGGGAGTCGGCCGGTCCGGGCGTCGCGCCGGGCGCGGCGAGCCGGGGGGCGCGAGGGCTGCGACGGCGGTGCCGCCGGCCTCCTCGCTGGCCTCGGTCTCGATCACGGTACCGGTTTCCGGCGGTGCGGTGTTTTCCTCGGGCGCCTCCGGCGCGGGCGTGGCTTCCGGTTCGGGCTCGGGACGGGCGGCGAGCTGAACCTCCTCGTCGACATTGGCCTCCGGGTCCGGGCGGTCGGCGGGCAGCGGCGCGACCCGCGGCGCGGCGTCGGGCGCGGGCGGATTATCCGGGGCAAGAACGGTCGAGGCGCCGTCGGGCAGCGCCGGTTGCTCGGGCGCCGGCGGGGCGACGGGGGTGACCTCGGCCTGCGGCGTCTCGACGGCTTCGGCGGGCTGCGGCTCGGGCTCGGGAATGTCCGGCTCGGCCGGCTCCGGCGCCGCGGCGGTCTCGGGCGATTCCTCGGGCGCCGGGGCGGTGGTGTCCTCGGTCTCGGGTGCCTCGGGCTGTGCCGGCGTCGCGGGCGCCTCGGCGACATCGGGCGCCTGGCTGCCCGTGGCCATCATCGCAGCGAACTGTTCGGAGGAGATCACCGTCACGTTGGAGACCGAGAGGGGGGCGCTACGATCGAAGGAAAACAGCCCGCCGATTGCCATCCACAGGATCAGGCCCAGATGGGCCGCGCCGGAGACCTTGACCCCGGTATCGAGTTTCGAAAGGCTAACCATCCCCGCCGTCGAGTGTCGGCCCGCCGGTATCCGTCACCAGGCCGATATTTGAGAAGCCGCCGGCATTGAGCGCGCCCATCACCTGCATGACCCGCTCATAGGCGATCGCGCCGTCCGCGCGCAGGAAGACCTTGTCGTCGTCGCGCTCGGCGGCGATGCCGCGCAGGCGCGTGACAAGCTCGCCCTCGGGCACCTCGGTGGTCATGATGGCGATGCGGCCGTCCGCGGTGAGCGAGACCACGAGCGGCTCCTGCTGCTCGGTTGGAAGCGCCTCGGCCGCGGTCTTGGGCAGCTCGACCGGCACGCCGACCGTCATCAGCGGTGCCGCCACCATGAAGATGATGAGCAGCACCAGCATGACGTCGACAAAGGGCGTCACGTTGATTTCAGACATCGCCGCCGGGTGGCGGTGCGCACGCCGCCGCCGGCGCGTCCCGCCGCTGTCCTGCGATTTCACCACGCCCGCGCCCATGGCTCAGCTGTCCAGCTGGCGCGACAGGATGGTGGAGAACTCGTCGGCGAAGCTCTCGTAGCCACCGATGATGCGGTCGCTGTCGGAATTGAGCTTGTTGTAGAAGATCACCGCCGGGATCGCCGCGAGCAGGCCGAGCGCGGTGGCGACCAGCGCTTCGGAAATGCCGGGCGCCACCACCGCGAGGTTGGTGTTCTGCGACATGGCGATGTGCTCGAAGGCGTTCTTGATCCCCCAGACCGTGCCGAAGAGGCCGATGAAGGGCGCCGTCGAACCGGTGGTGGCGAGAAAGCCGAGGCCGCGGTTGAGGCTCTCGGCCTCCTTGGCGATCGTCACGTCCATCGATCGGTCTATGCGCGCCTGCGCGCCCGCGATCAGCCCGCCATCTTCGCGATGCGACCGCCGCCATTCGATCATGCCGGCGGCAAAGATCCGCTGCGACGCGTTCCGCGGCTCCGCCCCGATCTGTTCGAACAGCTCGTCGAGCGGCTCGCCCGACCAGAACTGGCGGTCGAAGCCCTCGGCTTCGCGGCGGGCGAGGCGGAAGGTGATGTGTTTCTGGATGATGATCGCCCAGGCCCAGAAGGAGGCCGCGACGAGCATGAGCATCACCAGCTTCACGGTGAAGGTGGCGCGCGCGAAGAGCGCCAGCAGGGAGAAATCCATCTCCTGCGCGAGGGAAAGGGTCGAGGGGTCCATGCTGCCTGCTCGTGTTGATGCCGCGTCTGTCGGCGGCGTTCCATGCACCGAAACCTATCTGTTTTGAAGGGCAAATGCCAACACGAAGGCGCGAGTCCTAGCCGATTTCGGCGGCGGCGGCGGAGGCGTGGCGGTTATCCGCCGGCCATCCGGCCCGGACGGGTCGGGATTTTGCGCTTTGCCTCCGGCCCGCGATGGGACTAGAAACGGCGCGCGCGGGCATCCCGCCGCCCGGCCCCGTAGCTCAGCAGGATAGAGCGGTCGCCTCCTAAGCGACAGGTCACAGGTTCGAATCCTGTCGGGGTCGCCAAACCTGTTGTGTAATATATTGATATATATGGTATTTTTCTGGTGATGTGATTCGTCCCCGCAAAAATCCCCCCTGATATGCTTGCGCGACATTCCTGAAGCCGTATGCATGCCTTTTCCATTCGATAGCACCAAGAGGGTGACGCGGCATCTCTCCGATCAAGCAGACGAAAAGCACCGCTGCCTTTCCGACCAGCCTTCGGGCTTTTCCTGCCGTGTCGATTCGCCAGGAAACGACCGATCAACGTCTCCCGTTCAGGAACCGCCAGGATACCTTCCGAACGATGGCCCGCTCGTCGGGCGCCTTGCAATGCAAGAGCTCCTGTCCGAATCGCTCAAATTGGGTATCAACATAGGTCTTGGACAGGTGCGGAAGGCGCATGCCCCGCGATGTATTTAGCAAAAGACGCGAATGTATCGCATCCAAGTCATTTCCAGGCATGGCATCACCCCTCTAGCCACAGAAGCCATGGAAGCCCAAGACGGTTAACGGCAGGTTAAGGGGCGGCGTCACCTTCTAAGCTGCCAGGGCGAGTTCTCTCAAGCCCCGCAACATTCAGACTCAATCAGGTGCGTTCGCGCGCGCGTGGACGGTGTCGAAAATACGGCAAAGCCGAAAGCGGCCATTCAAGTCAGCGCGACGATTGACCGTGACTAACCCGGTGCGGTCGCGGTGGGATGTGCCATTCAACTGCCGCATTGAAAGCCGACCTTGCGCTCAACTGGACGCGGTCACCTTGTATCACTTAACGGTTGATTTCTTGTTCTTGTTCCACTGAGGAAGGCACAGGGAAGCTCAAGTTTCCTGCAAGGATCTTACTCCGTGCGTCTCCGC
>NZ_SELO01000045.1 GCF_004146235.1 Tropicimonas sp. IMCC6043
CTTCCTGTTCCTTGATCATCCCGATGATCTGCGCCTCGGTGAAACGGCTCTTTCGCATTTGTTTGCTCCTTCGAAAGGTTGAGCAAACTCTACGTCAGCGTGAGGGAATTTTCGGGGGGCAGGTCAACACTACCACCGCTTTGACGGCGTTTGGACAGGTCATGAAGCAAGTGGACTATGAGCTGTTGCTGGAGCGCTGAGACGGATAGCATTTTGGCCGCCATCCAAGTGAAACGTTCTGCATCCGAGGCCACGAGAACGGCGGATCGTTCTCCGTCGCGCGCAGGCTCGGATCTTCGCTCAATTCGGATCGGCCGAGGGTGTCTGAGCGAGAGCACGTCTTCACGAAACGAGAACGGGCCGCACCAGAGATGCGGCCCAGAGTTCTGTCTGTTCGAAAGGGGCTAGGCTGACTTGGGACGCTTCCAGGCCAGTCCCGCAAGTCCGCTCAGCAGGAGCAGACCGCCGGCGGGCAACGGCACCGGCGTGGTGGACAACGAGGTAAGTGTGTAGTTCACCCGCTCGCGCGCATTTGACTCGCCGATCACGTTGCCGATGAATCCGATTTCCGTGACTTCAAACTCGGACAACGCAGGGAGCGGCGGAAAGCCGGTATCGCCGATGATCGTCTCATCCGTGTCCCTGAGTGTCATAAAGATAGAGCTGACGACATCCCCCGACGAGCCGGTCAGGTCAGAGCGCAGGGTGTATCCGTCAAACCCGAACTCTCCATTCTGCAGAAGAATTTCTGTGAACGGCAAGACTCCGGAAAGGTCCATCTGATCGATGGTAATGGTCGGCGCGGCATAGACGCGACGCACCGCATCTCCCGAGACAAACGTGTCGTCGAAGGTGATTGTGCCGGTGAGCGTGGTGCCGATCAATGCCTCTGCTGTATCGGCAATGGTCGAAACCGTATCATCGTTCGCCAGGCCAAAAGCGTATTCGGCCGAGAAATAATAAGTCATCGTCGCGGCCTGGGCCGGCGCCGAAAACAGAACCGCTGTTGCGATCAAAGCTGCAATCTTCATTAACTGGTCTCCTTTGCAAACGCGAACACAGTGGCTACCCCAAGGTCATGCGTCAATCTTTTGGGGCATTTTTTGCGTGTCACCGAGCCAGGCACGGATCGGAGTCGCCTTCCTTTCATGCCACGACTCGGGGCGCTGCACGTCGCGTCGCCGCCATTTTTCCAACGACCGGTTGGGGGCGGTCCTCTTTCGCGAGTGCCTTGCGTGGCCAGCGGGCCGTTCGGGCCGCAACAGGAACGGGAAACGAAAAGGGCCCGCCGGTGGCGGGCCCTTCGATTGCCGTGCGGCGCGACTTACTGCGGGATATCGCCCGTCAGCCCTTCGACATAGAAATTCATCCCCGCAAGCGTGCCATCGTCGGCCACTTCGCCCTCGGCCAGCCAGGCCGAGCCGTCCTGCTTGTTGAGCGGGCCGGTGAAGGGGTGGTAGGCGCCGGAGGCGATCGACTCCATGACCTCGGTGGCCTTCGCCTTGACGTCCTCCGGAACGGCGGAGGAGATCTCGCCGATCTTCACCATGCCCGGGCCGATGCCGTCCCAGGTGTCCGTGCTCTCCCAGGTGCCGTCGATCACCGCCTGCACGCGGTCGATGTAATAGGGCGCCCAGTTGTCGATGATCGAGGAAACACGCGGCGAGGGGGCGTATTCTGCCATGTCGGACGCCTGGCCGAAGGTGATGACGTCACCGGCTTCCTGCGCGGCCGCCTGCGGTGCGGTGGAGTCGGTGTGCTGAAGGATCACGTCCGCGCCCTGTTCGATCAGCGCCTTGGCGGCGTCGGCTTCCTTGGCCGGGTCGAACCAGGTGTAGGCCCAGATCACCGAGAACTCGACATCCGGGTTGACCTTCTTGGCGTGGATATAGGCCGAGTTGATGCCGCGGATGACCTCGGGGATCGGGTAGGAGCCGATATAGCCGATCTTGTTGGTCTTGGTCATCAGGCCGGCGATGGTGCCCTGAACGGCGCGGCCCTCGTAGAAGCGGGCGGAATAGGTCGAGACGTTGTCGGCGCGCTTGAAGCCGGTGGCATGCTCGAACTTCACGTTCGGGAACTTGGCGGCGACGTTGATCGTCGGGTCCATGTAGCCGAAGGACGTGGTGAAGATGATGTCGGCACCGCCGAGGGCCATCTGGGTCATGGCGCGCTCGGCATCAGGACCTTCGGGAACGCTCTCCTGGTATACCGTCTCGACCGCGTCGCCGAAATGCTCCTCGACCGCGAGGCGAGCCTCGTTGTGTTCGAAGGTCCAGCCGCCGTCGCCGATCGGCCCGACGAAGATGAAGCCGGCCTTGACCGGGTCCTGCGCCGCAGCGGCGCCGGCGAGCCCGAGCGCCAGTGCGGTGCCGGCAAGCAGGGTTCTGAAATTCATGGTGTTTCTCCCGTTTTGGTTGTTTGGCAGCAGCCTCAGGATGAGGCATGGAAGGAACGGCCGAGCTCTGCGGGCGCGTTGAGCGCGGCGCGGGAGCGGCCGGAGGACATAATCACGAGCACCAGGATCGTGATCAGGTATGGCGACATGGAGAGATACTCGACGGGCACCTTGAGGCCCGCGGCCTGGAGGTTGAGCTGGAGCACCGTGAGCCCGCCGAAGAGATAGGCCCCGATCAGCACGCGCCAGGGCTTCCAGGAGGCGAAGACGACGAGCGCCAGCGCGATCCAGCCGGCGCCGGCGGTCATGCCCTCGGTCCATTGCGGCACGCGGACGATGGAGAGATAGGCGCCGCCCAGCCCGGCGCAGGCGCCGCCGAAGGCGATGGCCATGAGGCGGATGCGGACGACCTTGTAGCCGAGCGCGTGGGCGGCGTCGTGGTTCTCGCCGACCGCGCGCAGGATCAGCCCAGCCCGGGTGTATTTCAGAACGGCCCAGGTCGCGGCGACGAGCAGGATCGAGACATAGACCATGAGGTCGTGGCGGAACAGGATCGGGCCAAGGACGGGAATGTCCGAGATCACCGGGATGTGGATATGCGGCACCGAGAGGCCCTTGATGCCGATATAGCCCTGTCCGATCAGCGCCGAGAAGCCGAGGCCGAAGAGGGTGAGGGCGAGGCCGGTGGCGACCTGGTTCGAGAGCAGGAACTGGGTGAGCAGGCCGAAGATCAGCGAGAAGGCCGCCCCCGCAATGGCGGCGGCGACGAAGCCCAGGGTGGCGCTGCCGGTCTCGACCGAGACGGCGAAGCCGCAGATCGCGCCGGTGATCATCATGCCCTCGACGCCGAGGTTCAGGACGCCCGCGCGCTCGGTCACGAGTTCACCGATGGCCGCGAGCAGGATCGGCGTCGCGGCCACCATGAGCGAGGCCAGGAGCAGGATCCAGTTGATCGAGGAGATATCCATCAGGCGGCGGCCTCGCGGTTCAGGCGGATACGGTAGTTCGACAGCACGTCGACGCCGAGCAGGAAGAAGAGCAGCATGCCCTGGAAGGCCTGGATCGCGGCGGCGGGAAGCTGCATCGTCGCCTGCGCCGCCTCGCCGCCGATATAGGTCAGCGCCATCAGCAGCCCCGCGAGCAGGATGCCGATCGGGTGCAGCCGGCCGAGGAAAGCGACGATAATGGCGGTGAAGCCGTATCCGGCGTTGAAGTTGATGGAGATCTGGCCGGCCGGTCCGGTGACCTCGAACATGCCGGCAAGCCCCGCGAGCGCGCCGGACAGCCCCATGCAGAAGACGACCAGCGCGGTCGGGTTCACGCCGCCGAAGCGTGCCGCCTTGGGCGACTGGCCGGCGAGCTGGATGTGGAAGCCCATCAGGTGCCGCGAGAGCAGGATATAGGCAAAGATGACGGCAATGAGCGCGGCGACGACGCCGAAATGAATGCCGGTGCCGGCCCAGAGCTCGGGGTTGGACGCGGCGGGGAATTGCTGGAGGTTGCGCGATCCGGGAAAGCCGGTGGCTTCGGGGTTGCGCAGCAGGCCGAGCGACATGGCGGCTAGGAACTGTTCGGCGACATAGACGAGCAGCAGTGAAACGAGGATCTCGTTGGTCTGGAAACGGACCTTGAGGATCGCCGGGATCATCGCCCAGAGCAGCCCGCCCACGGCGCCGGCGATCACCATCAGCGGGAAGATGTACCAGGCTTCGGTAGGGTAGAAGGCAAGCCCGACCCCGGCGCCGAAGATCGCGCCCATGATATACTGGCCCTCGGCGCCGATGTTCCAGATGCCGGCCTTGAACCCCATGGCGAGGCCGATGGCGATCAGGATCAGCGGCCCGGCCTTCACCAGGAGCTGGCCGCGGTAATAGAAGGCGAACTCGCCGAGGACGGGGTCGTAGAAGATCGTCTTGATCGCGAGGAACGGGTTCTTGCCGAGGGCCGCGAACATCAGGCCGCCCGCGACCATGGTCAGCAGAACCGCGAGCACGGGCGTTGCCCAGGTCCAGGCCTGCGACGGCGTCGGGCGCTTCTCCAGCCGGAATGACGCCATCAGGAATGACCCTCCTCGTAGATTTCCTTGATGTGATGCGCTTCCGCCGGGTCGGCGACATCCATGTCATGCGCGCCGCCGAGCATCAGGCCGATCTGTTCCATCGTCAGCCCGCGCGCGGGGCGCGGCGCCGAGAGGTGGCCGGCATTGAGCGCGGCGAAATTGTCGGAGACCTCCATCAGCTCGTCGAGGTCCTGGCTGATGACCAGGACCGCCGCGCCCTTGCTGGCGAGGTCGAGCAATGCCTGCCGGATCGCCGCGGCGGCCGCGGCGTCGACGCCCCAGGTCGGCTGGTTGACGACGAGGATGTCGGGCTGTTGTAGGATTTCCCGTCCGATGACGAATTTCTGAAGGTTCCCGCCGGACAGCGCGCGGGCGGCGACATGCGGCCCCGGCGTGCGCACGTCGAACGCCTCGATGATCTCTTCGGCGAAGGTCCGCGCCGCGCCGCGCCGCAGGAACCCGGCGCGGGTGAGGTCCTGGCGCTGCCAGCCGGAGAGGATACCGTTTTCGGTGAGGCTCATGTCCGGAGCGGCGGCATGGCCCAGCCGCTCTTCGGGCGCGGTCAGCATGCCGCGCAGCCGCCGCGCGTTGGGCGGCAGGTGCCCGACCGCCTCGCCGCGGATCCGCACCGTCTCCTCTGGACCGATGGTCTCGCCGGAGAGCGCCGAGAGCAGCTCGTCCTGTCCGTTGCCGGCCACCCCGCCGATGCCGAGGATCTCGCCCGCCCGGATCTCGAAGCCCACGTTCTGGAGCTTGGTTCCGAACGCATCGACATGTTCGCTGGTGAGCCCGGCGACATGAAGGACAACCTCGCCATGCGCGGCCGGGGCACGTTCGGGCGGCGTCAGCGCCTCGCCCACCATCAGTTCGGCAAGCTCGGCGGCCGATTTCTCGCGCGGGTCGCAGCTTCCGACCACCTTGCCGCGCCGCAACACCGTCGCGCCGTCGCAGAGCGCGCGGATCTCCTCGAGCTTGTGCGAGATATAAAGGATCGAGGTGCCTTCCGCCTTGAGCTTGTTGAGCGTTGCGAAGAGGATCTCGACCTCCTGCGGCGTCAGCACCGAGGTCGGCTCGTCCATGATCAGCAGCTTCGGATCCTGCAACAGGCAGCGCACGATCTCCACGCGCTGCCGCTCCCCGGCCGAGAGGTCGCCGACCAGCCGGCGCGGGTCGAGCGGCAGGCCGTAGGCGTGGCTGACTTCCCGGATCTCGCGGGAGAGCTGCCCCATTGGCGGGGCATCTTCCATGCCGAGGCCGACATTCTCGGCCACGGTCAGCGCCTCGAAGAGTGAGAAATGCTGGAACACCATCGCGACGCCGGAGGTGCGCGCGGCGCGCGGTTCGGGCGGGGCGTAGGGCGCCCCGAAGAGCTGCATCGCGCCGCTGTCGGGCTTCACCAGCCCGTAGATCATCTTGACCAGCGTCGACTTTCCCGCCCCGTTCTCGCCCAGAAGCGCGTGGATCTCGCCCTCGGCGATGGTGAAGGACACGTCATCATTGGCGACGACGCCGGGATAGGCCTTGGTGAGCCCCTGGAGTGAGAGAAGGTCGGTCACGCGGGACGGTCCATGGCTGCTGGAAGACGGGAGGCTCGGCTCTTGAGTAACAAGCCTGTGACGCCGATCGCAATGGCTTGCGGGTGTTTGCCGAGGGAAGGGTCGCCTATTGGGCAGGCAATGCGTAAAATTGAGGCATCGGAATGACCGAGCTGACCCAGTCGCTTGCGGAACCGTGCCCATTTTGTCGCCGATCCGATCAGCCCGGCCGAGGCGAAGCCGTGGGTCAGCAGCGCGTGGCAGAGCGCGAAGTCCAGCGCGTGGGAATAGGTCAGGATGAGGTGATGGGCGTCCGGCGGGGCCTCCGCGACAGATCCGGCAGGATCCTCGGCCACGCGGAGTGCGATATTCGCCGGCGGATCGGCCGGAAAGCGTTCGGCATGGGTGTCGATCCAGGTCAGCCGCCAGTCCTCGAGCGGTGCCATCAACGACACGATCGCCCGGCCGACATGGCCCGCGCCATAGACCCGAAGGTCATGGCGCGGCTGCCGGATCGGCTCGATGGCCCAGCCGTCGACCAGCCGGGTGCGCAGCGGCTCGGCGCCGTTCCGGAGCCGCGCCAGCAGGCGGGTGAGCTTCAGCGGCGGCTCGTCTGCACCTCCGGCCACCGGCCGCACCAGGCAGCCCTGCTGCCGGCGTGCCTCCATCCCCGACAGGCTTGCCGCGTCGAACACCTCCGTCAGCAGCTTGACCGCCCCGCCGCAGCATTGCCCGAGCGCGGTGCCGAGCGGCACCCGGGCGAGCCCGGCCGGCGCGCCGCCGAGCGCCGCTCGCGCGACCCGGGCCGCCTCATATTCCAGCCGCCCGCCGCCGATCGTCCCGCTTTGTCCCTCCGCCCAGACCAGCATCGACGCGCCCGCCTCGCGCGGCACGGAGCCGGCCGTCTCGAGGATGACGACGCGCGCCACGCGGCCCCGCTGTGCGACGGCTTCGCGCAGCGCGTCGAGGTCGACACTCATGCCCGCACCCGCTGGACGGCGGCGAGGATCCGCTCCGGCGTCGCCGGCGCGTCGAGCGCCGGGTAACCGGGGCCACAGGAAGCCACGGCATGCGAGAGCGCCAGGAAGGCCGAAATCCCCAGCATCAGGGGCGGCTCGCCGACCGCCTTGGACCGGTAGATCGTTTCCTCGCGGTTCTGCCCGTCCCAGAGCGCCACGTTGAAGATTCGCGGCCGGTCGGAACAGGCGGGGATCTTGTAGGTCGAGGGCGCGTGGGTCATCAGCCGCCCCGCGTCGTTCCAGACCAGTTCCTCGGTGGTCAGCCAGCCGGCGCCCTGCACGTAGCCGCCCTCGATCTGGCCGATGTCGAGCGCGGGGTTCAGCGAGCGGCCCGCGTCATGCAGGATATCGGTCCGGAGGATGCGGTTCTCGCCGGTCAGCGTGTCGATGACGACCTCGGTTACCGCCGCGCCATAGGCGAAATAGAAGAACGGTCGGCCGATCCCGGCGATCCGGTCCCAGGAGACCTTCGGCGTGCTGTAGAAGCCGGTGGCCGAGAGGCTGACCCGCGCCTGGTAGGTCTCCATCGCGGCCTCCTCGAAGGAGATCGCGGTGCTGCCGATCCGCACCATGCCGTCCTCGAAGTGCACCGCGGCGGGGTCCTGCTGGCGCAGCCCGGCGACCACGCCGGCGATCCGCCCACGGATCTCGTCGCAGGCCACCTTCACCGCCATGCCATTCAGGTCCGCGCCGGAGGAGGCCGCGGTCGCCGAGGTGTTCGGCACCTTGCCGGTATCGGTGGCGGTGATCTTCACGCGCTCCGGCGCCACGCCGAAGCTCTGCGCCGCGACCTGAGCCACCTTTTGGAACAGCCCCTGTCCCATCTCGGTGCCGCCGTGGTTGAGATGGATCGAGCCGTCTGAATAGACATGCACCAGCGCGCCGGCCTGGTTGAGATGGGTGAGGGTGAAGGAGATGCCGAACTTCACCGGCGTGAGCGCGATCCCCTTCTTCAGGATCGGGTTCTCCGCGTTCCACGCCGCCACCGCCGCGCGCCGCGCCGCGTAATCCGAGCTCTCCGCAAGCCGCGCCACCATTCCGCCGAGGATGAAATCCTCGACCTCCATGTGGTAGGGCGTCAGGGACCTCTTCTGCCTGGACATATCCTCGGGAGGGCTCGCCTCCGGCGCGCGGGGGGCAGACGGCCCCCCTCCTGCGTCTCCACCATCAGCCTCGGCGTAGAAATTGCGCCGCCGCACCTCAAGCGGCTCGCGTTCCACCGCGTGGGCGATGTGGTCCAGTACCCGTTCGATCCCCAGCATGCCCTGCGGGCCGCCGAAGCCGCGGAACGCCGTGGCCGATTGCGTGTTGGTCCGGAGCCGGTGCGAGGTGATCCGCACGGCGGGCAGGAAATAGGCGTTGTCGGCATGCAGCATCGCCCGGTCGGCCACCGGCAGGGAGAGGTCCTGGGACCAGCCGCAGCGGCAATACTGGACGAAATCCACCCCGAGGATCTGCCCCTCGTCGTCCACGCCCGCCCGGTAGTCGATCCGGAAGTCATGCCGCTTGCCGGTGATCACCATGTCGTCGTCGCGGTCGTAGCGCATCTTGCAGGGGCGTCCGGTCGCCTGCGCGGCGACAGCGCAGGCGCAGGCCAGCGCGTTACCCTGACTCTCCTTGCCGCCGAAGCCGCCGCCCATCCGGCGGACCTCCACCCGCACGCCGTGCATCGGCAGGCCGAGCGCCTCGGCCACCTTGTGCTGGATTTCGGAAGGGTGCTGCGAGGAGGAATGCACGAGCATGCCGCCGTCGTCCTGCGGAAGCGCGAGAGCGGCCTGGCTCTCGAGGTAGAAATGCTCCTGCCCGCCGATCTCGATGCTGCCCTCGACGAGACGCGGCGCGGCGGCGATGGCCGCGTCGGGGTCGCCGCGCGCATAGACCCGCGGACCTTCCTCGAAATGCCAGTCGGCCGAAAGGGCCTCGTCGATGGTCAGGACCGGTTTTCGCTCCCGGCAGGTGATCTTGCCCAGCCGCGCGGCCTTGCGGGCGGCAAGGTGGCTCGTTGCCACGACGAGAAAGAGCGGCTGGCCGAGATAGTGGATCTCGCCCGAGGACAGCATTTCCTCATGAAACGTGGGGGTCGGCGAGACGTCGTTATGCGCCGGCAGGTCCGCGGCGGTCAGCACGGCGACCACGCCGGGGGCGGCGCGGACGGCGTCGAGCTCCATCCCGGTGATCTCGCCGGCGGCAATCTCCGACAGGCCGAAGGCAAGGTGCAGGCAGCCCGCCGGCACCGGGATGTCGTCGATATAGCGGGCGGCGCCGGTCACATGGGCGCGCGCGGAATCGTGGGGCAGCGGGCGGGCGGTGCTCATGGGGCGATCTCCAGCACGCTGGTCGCCGCGCCGGTATCCTCGGCGAAGGCGCGCCGCAGCATGTTTTGCGCGGCCGACAGCCGGTATCCGGCGGAGGCGCGCATGTCGTCGATCGGCGCGTAATCCTCGGCGAAGGCGGGCAGGGCGGCCTCGATGGTGGCCTGCGTCCAGGGCTGGCCGAGCAGGGCGGCCTCGACGGCGGCGGCCCGTTTCGGCGTGGCGGCCATCCCGCCGAAGGCGATCCGGGCGCTCTCCACCCGCTCGCCGTCGATGCGGATGTTGAAACAGCCGCACACTGCCGAGATGTCCTGGTCGAAGCGCTTGGAGAGCTTGTAGCAGCGCAGCGTGTCGGGCTGGCGCGGGATGGTGACGGCCTCGACGAATTCGCCGGGCGCGCGGTCCTGCTTGCCGTAGGCGAGGAAATACTCCTCAAGCGGCAGGGACCGGCGGCTCTCGCCGTGGCGCAGGTGCAAGGTCGTGCCGAGCGCGATGAGTGCCGGTGGCCCGTCGCCGATCGGCGAGCCGTTGGCGATATTTCCGCCGATCGTCGCGGCGGCGCGGACCTGGACGGAGGCGAAGCGGCGCAACAGTTCGGCAAGGCTCGGGTGATGCGCCGACATCAGCTCCTGAAGCGCGGCGATGGTCACCATGGCGCCAAGGCGAATGTCGCTCTCGGTTACCTCGATGGTCCTGAGGTCGTCGCAGCCGGACAGGAAGGCCACGGGGAAGAGTTCACGCAATTGCTTGGTCACCCAGAGCCCGACATCGGTGGCGCCGGCGACGAGCGTGGCGTCGGGATGCGCCGCGTACCAGGTGGCGAGCGCATCGGAGGTGTCGGGCCGGCAGAGCTCCGCCTCCGCGTCGGGACGCCCTGCTTTCGGCACCGCGTCTTCGCGCATCCAGCCGGGCACCGGCGCGGCGGCGGCCTCCTCGGCGGCGCGGATGATCGGCGCATAGCCGGTGCAGCGGCAGAGATTGCCGGCAAGCTGGTCGTCGTAATCCGTCCGGCCGTTGAGATGTGCCGTGGCCATCGACATGACGAAGCCGGGCGTGCAGAAACCGCACTGGCTTCCGTGCCGGTCGATCATCGCCTGCTGCACCGGATGCAGCGTTCCGTCCGGGCCTGCGAGTCCTTCGACGGTGCGGACCGATTTGCCTTCCACTTGCGGCATCAGGAGGATGCAGGCGTTGAGCGCCGCGGCGCGCCCGTCGGCTCCGGTCACCATCACGGTGCAGGCGCCGCAATCGCCCTCGTTGCAGCCTTCCTTGGTGCCGGTCAGCCCGGCCTCCTCGCGCAGCCAGTCGAGCAGGGTGCGCGTCGGCGTGGTCTCGACACGCCGGACCTCTCCATTGAGGCGAAAGGTGATTTCCATGCACATGCCCGCCGCGATACCTGACAAAGAGATCCCGACGCGCCCCGATGCGGCAAGAAAGGCGCGCGATCCTGTTCCGCCGCCGAGCAAAGCCAAATCGCGTGGGCATTGCAAGCGCGGGGATCGCTCTTTCTGCTTGTCCAGTCGGCATCTGCCCAATAATGCGGCGTAATCCGGACGGGAAAGTTAATTTCACGGGATTGCGGGGGCTTGCCGGTTTTCCACAGGAAGCTGTGACGGTGGCGGTTTTCATGGTTCGTTCCGCCGCCTAAAGTCACGCCATGAGCAGGTCCCCCCGATTCATCCATCTCCGCCTTCACACCGAGTATTCGCTCCTCGAGGGGGCAATCCGGACCAAGAAACTGCCGGGTCTCTGCCGTGGCATGGGCATGCCGGCAGTGGCCGTGACCGACACGAACAACATGTTCAACGCGCTGGAATTCTCGGTGGGCGCGAGCGACGCGGGGATCCAGCCGATCCTCGGCTGCCAGCTCGATCTCGCCTATGAGCCGGCCGTGCCGGGGGCGAAGCCGGTTCCGCCGGCGCCGATTGTCCTGCTGGCGCAGGACGCGACGGGCTACGGCAACCTGATGAAGCTGAATTCCTGCCTCTACCTGCGCGGCGATCACCTGCTCCCGCATGTGACGCCCGAGGAGGTTGAGGCGCATTCGGACGGGGTCATCTGCCTCACCGGCGGGCCGGACGGGCCGCTCGGCCGGATGGTCCGGGACGGCCACGCCCCGAAGGCCCGCGCCCTGCTCGAGCGGCTGGTGGCCGCCTTCCCGGACCGGCTTTATGTCGAGTTGCAGCGGCATCCGGGGGAGGACGGGCTTCCGGAGGCGGAGCGGGCGACCGAGCGCTTCTTCGTCGAGACGGCCTATGAGCTGGATCTGCCGCTGGTGGCGACCAACGACGTCTATTTCCCCAAGCCGGATTTCTACGAAGCGCATGACGCGCTGCTCTGTGTTGCCGAGGGCGCCTATGTCGACCAGCAGCAGCCGCGCCGGCGGCTGACGCCGCAGCATTACCTGAAGACGCCGGAAGAGATGATCACGCTCTTCGCCGATCTGCCGGAGGCCATCGAGACCACGGTGGAGATCGCGCGGCGCTGTCATGTCGTTGCGGAGCGACGAAACCCGATCCTGCCGACCTTCGCCGAGAACGAGGTCGAGGAGTTGCGCCGGCAGGCGCATGAGGGCCTTGCCCGACGGCTGGAGGTTATTCCCCATGCGGCGCCGGTCGAGGAATACGAGAAGCGGCTGGAATTCGAGCTCGGGATCATCGAGTCGATGGGGTTCCCGGGCTATTTCCTGATCGTTGCCGACTTCATCAAATGGGCCAAGCAGAACGACATCCCGGTGGGGCCGGGGCGCGGCTCGGGCGCCGGCAGCCTCGTGGCCTATGCGCTGACCATCACCAACCTGGACCCGCTGCGCTACTCCCTGCTGTTCGAACGCTTCCTGAACCCCGAGCGGGTTTCGATGCCGGATTTCGACATCGATTTCTGCATGGATCGCCGCGAGGAGGTGATCCGTTATGTCCAGGAGAAATACGGCCACGACAAGGTCGGGCAGATCATCACCTTCGGCGCACTGCTCTCGAAGGCGGCGGTGCGCGATATCGGGCGGGTGTTGCAGATGCCGTTCGGGCAGGTGGACCGGCTGTCGAAGATGATCCCGGTGGAGGGGGTGAAACCCGTTTCCATCGAGAAGGCATTGGCCAGCGAGGAGCGGCTGCGGGAGGAGGCGAAGAACGACGAGCAGGTGGACCGCCTGATGACCTATGGCCAGCAGGTCGAGGGGCTGCTTCGGAACGCCTCGACTCATGCCGCCGGCGTGGTGATCGGCGACCGGCCGCTCGACGAGCTGGTGCCGCTCTACCGCGACCCGCGGTCGGACATGCCGGCCACCCAGTTCAACATGAAATGGGTCGAGCAGGCGGGGCTGGTGAAGTTCGACTTCCTCGGGCTGAAGACGCTGACGGTGATCCAGAACGCGCTCGACCTGCTGGCCCGGCGCGGCGTCGAGATCGATATCGACCATATCCCGCTCGACGACGCGAAGACCTACGAGCTCTACGCCGCCGCGAAGACGGTGGCGGTGTTCCAGGTGGAAAGCTCCGGCATGATGGATGCGCTCCGGCGCATGAAACCCACCTGCATCGAGGACATCGTGGCGCTGGTGGCGCTCTACCGCCCCGGCCCGATGGAGAACATCCCGACCTATTGCGAGGTCAAGAACGGGCTCAGGGAGCGCGAATCCGTCCACCCGCTGATCGACCACATCCTGGAGGAGACCCAGGGCATCATCGTCTACCAGGAGCAGGTGATGCAGATCGCCCAGGTGATGGCCGGCTACAGCCTCGGCGGCGCCGACCTGCTGCGCCGCGCCATGGGCAAGAAGATCAAGGAGGCGATGGACGCCGAGCGGCCGAAATTCGAGAAGGGCGCGGCGGCCAACGGGGTGGACAAGAAGAAGGCCAGTGAGGTGTTCGACCTGCTGGAGAAATTCGCGAACTACGGTTTCAACAAGTCGCACGCGGCGGCCTATGCGGTGGTCTCCTACCAGACCGCCTGGCTCAAGGCGAATTACCCGGTCGAGTTCATGGCCGGGATCATGAATTGCGACATCCACCTGACCGACAAGCTCTCGACCTATGCCGAGGAGGTGCGCCGCGGGCTCGACATCGAGATCGTTCCGCCCTGTGTCAACCGGTCGATGGAGAGCTTCTCGGTGGAGGAGGGCAAGCTCGTCTACGCGCTGGCGGCGCTGAAGAATGTCGGGCAGGAGGCGATGCATCTGATCGTCGAGGCGCGCGGTGACGCGCCCTTCGTCACGCTCTTCGATTTCGCGCGGCGGGTGGATCTCAAGCATGTCGGCAAGCGGCCGCTGGAGATGCTCGCGCGCGCCGGTGCCTTCGACGTGCTCGACCGGAACCGGCATCGCGTCCTGCGATCGCTCGACGGGCTGGTGGCCTATTCGGCGGCGATCCACGAGCAGCGCAATTCCAACCAGGTCTCGCTCTTCGGCGAGGCCGGCGAGGACCTGCCGGAACCCCGCCTCGCCGAGGTCGAGGACTGGCTGCCGAACGTGCGGCTGGCCGAGGAGCATGCCGCGATCGGCTTCTACCTCTCGGGCCATCCGCTGGACGACTACATGAGCGTGCTGAGGCGTCGCGACGTGAAGACGCTCGCCGAGGTGACCGAGCTGGTGAAGTCCGGCCCGAAGGTTGTGAAGATGGCGGGCTCGGTCTCCGGCAGGCAGGAGCGGAAATCGGCGCGCGGCAACCGCTTCGCCTTCGTCCAGGCCTCGGACCCGACCGGGACCTTCGAGATGACGGTGTTCTCCGACACGCTGGAGGCGGCGCGGGATCATCTCGAGCCGGGGCAGAACGTGGTGGTGACGGTCGAGGCGACGTTCGAGAGCGAGCAGCTCAAGCTGCTCTGCAAGGGCGCGCGGCCGATCGACGACGAGAGCGGATCCGGGCCTGTCGGCCGCGGCGGCGGCGGATTCCGGCTCTTTGTGAACGACGCGCGGGCGATGCCGGTTCTTCAGTCGATCCTCGTCCGGACGCGGGAGGCCGGTCCGGTGCGGGCAAAGGGACCGATCCGGGTCACGCTGATGGACCGCAGCCTGCCGGGCGAGGTCGAGATGGAACTCGGCGCAGACCTGCCGGTGAGCCCGCAGGTCCGCGGCGCGATGAAGTCCGTCGCCGGCGTGATCGATGTCGAGGACCTGGAAGCGCGCTGAGGTCCCGGCGCCGGGGGCGGAGGTGGTCGCGATTGCCTAGCCTCGGGATGGACTTCGGGCCGTCTTGCGGATGGCAGTGCCGCGGGGGCGCCCGGCCGGGGTGACCGGCCGGGCATCGGGCCGGTCAGGCAGACCGGCGGCGCTTTCCGAACAGCGCGACATGCAGCTTCTCGTCGTCTTCCGCACGGAGCAGGGTGATCCCGTCCGCCTCGATAGCCTTGCGCAGAGCCGCGTCGCGTTTCAGCGATCCATGGAACAGCTCCAGGATCACATCGCAGGAGTCGTCACCTGCGATGCGGTTGATGTTCACCGCGCCGCAGCCGGAACAGAGATGCACCAGCATGATGTCGTCGTCCCGAAGGCGTCCGTATTTGTCGACGCCGTTCTGCCGGGTGGTCAGACCGACCGGCACCATACGCGCGTGGCAGTCTGACGCCCTATTGCCGGGCTTGGTGTCGACATGCCGCGAGTGCAGGCAATAGGGGCAGTGGTTGCGATGGGCCGTGCCGATCCCGCCTGTTGCCGGAACCATGCGCCTGCAATGCGTGCAGCGGAAATCCTGCTCGCTCTGCTGCCAGGGTTTGCGCTTGCGGTCTCGCTTTCCACCATTGCGTTTTCGCTCGGACCGGAAGGATTTCCGGCCGACGGATTCGTCGTCGTCGTAGAACATGGGTTCGTCCCACTCATCAGAAGATGATGGTCAGGCAGAACGAAACTCTCGGATCTGTTGGGGAGAGGGGGATGTCTGCCGGCCGGGTCGGCATGGGCTGAGTTCAGCGACGGCAGGGCCGGCCGATCAGCGCACAGGGCGACCGTTCCGCACGGGCCAGGTCAGGCCGATGCGGCGCGGGAAACAGTCTCTGTTCTACGGTCGATAGACACAAACCACCTTTCTTCGATGGTGACTCCGGGGCCGGATAAGCATGTCGCGGTTTCGTTGCAAGGCGGGCGTGCCGCGTCTTGCGCACACTCCGGACGGATGTTTCCCTTTTGCCTCAGAGTGTCCGGGGCATGGCGGTGCCTAGAGCACCTTCGCCAGATCCGCGATGAGGTCCTCCGGGTCTTCCAGCCCCACCGAGAGGCGGAAGATGCCGTCGCCGGCATAGGCGCGGTAGCTCTCGAGCTGCGGACCTGTGAGGCGGAAAGAGGTCTCCATCAGCGGCTCGGTCTCCATCCAGAAGATCAGGCTTCGGTGGTGGCCGAGCGAGACGGCGTAGTGGATGATGTCCAGGCGCTCGATCATGGCCTCTGCCAGCCGCCGTCCAGCCACGGCATCGCCGACCTGGAAGGCGATCATGCCGGAGCTGTTGGTCATTTGCCGCGCCGCAAGCTCCGCCTGCGGATGCGAGGGCAGGCCCGGGTGGATCACGCGCGTGACGCCCGGGCGGGTCTCGAGCCAGCGGGCGACCTCGAGCGCGCCGGCCTCGTGCGCGCGCATCCGGAGCGGCAGGGTCGCGGCGCCGCGGGCGATGAGCCAGGCGTTGAAGGGCGACATGACGCCGCCGTGGTGGATGCCCGCCTCGAGCCTGAGCTGGGCCACCAGATCGCGCGCGCCGGCCACGGCGCCGCCCACCGCGTCGCCATGCCCGCCGATATACTTGGTCACGGAATGCATCACGAGATCGACGCCGAGCCCGGCGCAATCCTGCCCCAGGGGCGAGGCGAAGGTCGCGTCGCAGGAGAGCAGCGCGCCGGCCTCGTGGGCGAGCTGCGCCACGGAAGCGAGGTCGGTCAGCCGCCCGATCGGGTTCACGGGGGTCTCGCAATGCACGAGCTTCGTGTTGTCGCGCAGCGCCGCGGCGACCGCGCCCGGATCCGACATGTCGACGAGGCTCACGTCGATGCCGAGACGGGGCAGCGTGTCGCGCGCGAGCTCGGCGACACCGGCATAGGAAACGTCCGACACCACGACATGGTCGCCGGCGGACAGAAAGGTGAAGAAGATCGCCGAGGCGGCGGCCATGCCGGAGGCGGTGGCGAGACAGGCCTCCGTCCCCTCGAGCGCGGCGATCTTGCGCTCGAGCATGTCGACGGTGGGGTTGCCCCAGCGGGTATAGACGAAACCGCCCTCCTCGACGAGGTCATGGGCCGAGAAGCCGGCAACGTCCCCGGAGAGGAAGGTCGAGCTCATGTGCAGCGGCGGGGCGGAGGCGCCGGTCGCCGGATCGGGCGCTTCACCGGCATGGATCGCGGTGGTCATGGGGCCACGGGCGTTTCGGAACTCGGACATCGGGATAGCCTCCGGCTTTGGGACTTCGAACCACGGGCCTCGCGCGGGTCCGTGGCGCCGGAGCCCTCGCGTGGGGTGGCCGGGCCATGCAGCGGATCGGGGCGTGGCTTGTCAACCCGGCTCAGGCGGGCGGCAGGAGATCCTCGGCAGTCAGAAGATACGCCTTGCCGAAACCGCCGTTGAGAAAGCCGCCGCGCGGCTCCAGCACGACGAAGCTGAAATCGGCGAAATCGACATAGAGTTTCGATTTCGGGTGGCTGGCGAGCCAGCGGCCGCGCAGCCGGTCGTGTTCGGGCGTGCCGCGCGCGACGAACCGGGCGTCGCATTGCAGTGTGAGGCGCGGATGGGTCAGCGGGTCGCCTGTCGGCTTCGGTTCGCCGACCAGCAGGGAACAGGCGGCGCTGCGACCGAGCGCCGCGGTGTGCTGCGAGAGCGCCGAGATCAGCGTGAGCGGCGCGCCCCCGGGCGTCGTGCCGACCGCGACCCGTGTGACCATCGGCGCACCGCTTTCGGGGTCAAGAACGCCGAGCGCGCCGAAACGGGCCTCCTCGAGCAGCGCGCGTGCCTCCGCACGCACCGCGTCGTCGGTCTCCCGTATCGGGTTCGGTCGATTCCCCGTCATTGCCGCTTGCACCCCGCTTTCCGGCGCAGCAGGGTAGCGGCAGGATGGGAGAAGGCAAGCGCGGCACGATCCGGCGGGGAGCCGGGCGCGCGCGCGGTATCGTGATTTGAATCAAGGTGGTCGGGCAGGGGACCGGCTAGCTCTGGTACGTGACATGGAAGGAATTCGACATGTATGACAATATCCTCGTCCCCGTCTCGTTCGAGGCGGATCGCAACGCCCGCGAGGCGATGGATATCGCCCAGGCGATCCGCGCCGAAGGCGGCCATATCACCCTGCTGCACGTGATGGAGCATCTGCCGCAATACGCGACGGAATACCTGCCGCCGGACCATCTCGAGAAGGCGCGCAACGACATTACCGCCGGGCTCTCGGCGCTGTCGGAGAATGTCGAAAATGCCGAGGTCGTCGTGGTCGAGGGCCATTCCGCCCGCACGATCCTCGACTATGCGGACGAGATAAAGGCCGACTGCATCGTCATCGCCAGCCACCGCCCCGGCATGCAGGACTACTTCCTCGGCTCGACCGCGGCGCGCGTCGTCCGGCATGCCAAATGCGCCGTGCACGTGGTTCGCTGATCTCCTGCAGCCACGCCCTGCCCGACACGCCCTGCACGCCATCCGTGGCGTGTATCGCGGAGCCGTTTTCCAGCCTGCGCAGGTAGGCGCGCACCAGCCAGACGGAGGAGTCCATGCCGACCATTTCCAAGACCAACGCCGTTCAGACCGTGATCACGACCTTCGAGATGACGCCGGGCACCTGTCAGGACCTGCTCGACGCGCTTGAGGATGCCTATGAGGCCTTCATCTCCAAGCAGCCGGGCTTTGTCGGCGCGGGCCTGCATGTCAACGACGCGCAGACACGGATCGCGAGCTATTCGCAATGGGAACGGCGCGAGGATTTCCAGGCGATGCTGCGCAGTGAGGAGATGCGCGTGCGGAACCGGCACTTGCACGAGCTCTGCCGCAGCTTCGAGCCGGTGATGTACGACGTGGTGGCGAGCTTCCCGTGAGGCATCGGTGACCGCAACGCTCGTCGTCTGGGCGCATCCCGAACCGGGCTCCTTCACCGCGGCCTGGGCGCGGCGGTCTGTGGAGGCGGCGGCCCGGATGGGTGCGGTGGCGACCTCGGATCTCTACGCGATGCGGTTCGATCCGGCGGAACGCGCGGAGCTCTACGGCCATACAGGACCCTTCGATGCGCTGAAGGTGCAGGAGGCGGCGGCAGCGGCGGGGCGCCTGCCGCCCGATCTTTCCGCCGAGCTTGCCAAGATCCGGGCCGCCGACCTCGTGGTGCTGCATTTCCCGATCTGGTGGTTCGGTCCGCCGGCGATGCTCAAAGGCTGGGTCGACCGGGCGCTGGTTCACGGCGCGCTGCACCGCGTCGAGGAGCGGTTCGACGCCGGGCCCTGTCGCGGCAAGCGAGTGTTGTTCTGCGTCTCGACCGGCTGCACGGCGGCGGAATGCGGGCCCGATGGCCGCGAGGGCGATCTCGCCTTGCAGCTCTGGCCGCTGGCCCATGCATTCCGCTATTGCGGATTCGAGGTGCTGGAGCCGGTGCGGGTGCACGAGGTGCATGGCTATCACGAGGCGGAGGCGCTCCCTGCCGTCGAGACACGGCTCGGCGCCGTCCTCGACGGCCAGGCAGACCTGCTCGCCGGGCTCGATGCGCGCGCGGTCTGGGCCTCGAACCCGGGCACGGATTTCGATTCCGAGGGCCGGCTGCGCCCGGAAGCAGCGGAATTTTCTCCTTTCATTCGACATGCCTAAGGTGACCTGCGTCATGGCGCGCGACTTCGGGATGTGCGATGATCGGGCGAAGAAGACGGGAGGGAAATCATGTACCACAAGATCCTCGTTCCGGTTTCCTTTGACGACGATGCGAAGATCCGCGCCGCGCTGGACGTTGCCCGGACACTCGCCGCCGAGGACGCGGACATCACCTTGTTCCACGTCATGGAACACATTCCGGCCTATGCGATGCATTACATGCCGCAAGACCTCTCGGAGGCCACCCGCGGCGGCATCCTCGAGGAGCTGGAGAAGCTCGCGGAAGACGTTCCGGGCGGGCACGGCGTCCTGGTCGAGGGCCATGCGGGGCGGACGATCCTCGACTACGCGTCCGAGAAGGGCTCCGATTGCATCGTCATCGCCAGCCATCGCCCGGCGATGGCCGACTTCCTGCTCGGCAGCACCGCGGCCCAGGTCGTGCGCCATGCCGATTGCGCGGTGATGGTCGTCCGCTAGGGGCGCCGCCGCGCCAGATACCACAGATAGGCGGGGATCTCGCGCAGGATCGACTTGATCCGGGCGAGGGTGACGCCCTCGGGCGCGGGCGGCGGCAGGTCTGCGCAGTCGAGGCCGAGCCGCCGGGCGGTGAGTCGCGCGCGCGGCTGGTGGTAGCCGTCGGTCACGATCGCGACGCGCGTCGTGCCGAGCTCGCGCAGGATCGGCAGGGCGAAGGCGATGTTCTCCGCGGTGCTGGTGGAGCGCTCCTCGAGCCGGATCGCCGCGTCCGGCACGCCCGCTTCGCGGCAGATCCGGCCGATCACCGCCGCTTCGCTCGGCGGGTGGCGGCCGATACCACCACAGGCGATGACATGGGTCACGGCACCGTCCGCGTGGAGATGCGCGGCATGGCGGGCACGGCGCAGCAGCGTCCGCGATGGCTGACCGCCGGGCCGGACGGCAGCGCCGAGGACGAGGGCGGCGAGCGGCGCCGTATCGCGGGTAGCGGAGGTCATTGCGGGCGGTCTCTCGGGATGGGCGGGCCGGGGCGAGCCTAGCGCCGCGGCGCGGGAGCGACCATGGCAATCTCGCCCTGGCTCAGAATTCCAGCCAGGCCCCGACTTTCATGCCGAGATCGTCCTCGTTGCGGACCCCGAGCAGCATCGCCGACTCGAGGCTGATGCCGCGGGGGAGGCGCAGCACGAAGGTCGGCACGGCGCGGGTATAGGTCGGGCTGTCGCCGATCGCGCCGGATTGCATCTGGAGATAGAGGAGGCCGCGCTCGTCGCGGGAGATGCCGAAGGTGGTGTCGACCTTCCAGGCGCGGATGCCGGTCTCGGCGAAGGCCGAGAGCTTGGCGTCGACATCGACCCAGCCGCCGAACCAGCGCGACTCGAAGCCGCGGCCCCAGGCGGCGCCGACGCGGAGCTGCGTGTCCTCGACGATCTCCCAGTCATTCCAGATCCGCGCGCTGCCGAAGCCGAGCTCGAGCCCGTAGCTGCTGCGCCAGTCCGGCCGGCCGAAATTGCGCCGCAGGAACCAGACCGAGGTCATCGCTTCGCCGGGGCCGCGCGTCGAGCGGTCGAGCCCGAAGGTCAGCCGCTCGGTCAACCCGTATTCGGCATAGAGGCCGGTCTCGCTGGTGAGCTCGGGATAGGTGACGCCGGGGATCGGCCGGGCGAGACCCTGGAAATAGGTGACCACGTCGCCGAAGGTGGAATAGGTCAGCGAGGCGAAGACATGCCCCTTGCCGCGCGGCCAGGCGCCGCCGGCGGCGGCGGGCTGCACCAGCGCAGCAGCGAGGCCGACGCCAAGGACAAACAGGGCGAGCCGGGCGTTCATGCCCCGGAGGCTCGTTCATCACGGTTAAGAAGTGGTTTATCCCGGCCGGCGTGGCGCGGGAAACGGGCGTTCCGCGCGGCTCAGACGGGTTTCGGCGGGGATTTGGCCGGGCCGGCATCGTCCGGGACGGCCATCTCGCAGAGGAGAAGGCGCAGCAGGAGCATGAAGGAGGTCGCCGTGCCGGTTGCCAGATAGAGCCCGAACGCGGCCAGCCAGCCGCCGCCGAGCAGCAGCGACACGAAGGCGCAGATGCAGCCCACCGACGCCGAGACCATCACGAGACCAACCACCATGTATTTCCCCCAGTCGCCGGGCCGGAAGAGCCGCGGCAGCTTTCCCGCGCCAGTCGCCAAGGCACCTGCGATAGGACGGATGAGATCCAACATGGGTCGAATCTGTCACCCGAACCTTTCCAAACCGTTAATTTCCCCCGGCAGCCTCCTGCGGAACGTGATACTGGGTTAACGCACGCGGCGCCGGGCCGCGGGTCATCGCCCTGTACTCCCGGCGAGGCAGACCGGACAGGCGCGAAACGGAGGTCCCCATGCACGCATCGTCCCTCATCGCCTTTCTCGTCATCGGGCTGGTCGCCGGCTGGCTGGCCAGCTTCGTCGTCGGCGGCAGCGGGCTGGTCACCTATCTCGTCTCGGGGGTGATCGGCGCCTTCGTCGGACCCTTCGCGCTCCGGCTCACCGGGCTCCAGTTCGAAATCGGCGGGCCGCTGGTCACCCAGATCCTGGTCTCGGCCATCGGCGCGATCATCGTGGTGCTGCTCGCGCGGCTGATCGCCTAGGCGAGCGACACGCGGCCGTCCGACCGGGTCGACGGGCAGAGCGGAGGGCCGCGCCCGACCCTGGGTGGGCGCTATGGAGCGCTCGTGGTGGGCGGTTAATTTCAAAGCCCCGGAGGACGGCTGTGCGGCGGGGGACATCGCCACTGCGCCCTCCCGGGGGGAGGGTCGGGCGCGGCCCGGGCTGGCCGCCCGGGCGGGGGGAGCTTAGTGGTGACGATCTCAGTGGACCGCCGACTAAGTGCTAGCACCTAACCTAATCGTGCTTATCGAGACCGTCGAGTGTGACCAAGAGACGACCCATGACGGAGCCAACATCTATGTCGTTAAACCGGTTCCAACGACGGTAATCTTTGTGTTGGGTGATCTGTTCGACCAAAATAACCGACCTTCTCAGAATGCGCGGCAGGTCCGCGATTTCGATACTCCAGCCGACTGAAGGGAAATGCGTGAACTGATTTCGGAGTGCATGAAGGGTGACGAAGTCTTTTGTTCTTTCATCCTTCGGTTCTTGGTTTTTATGCGGAAAATCAATTCTGATTTCCGTTGGAAGTCTGCGCAACAGTTCTGGAAGCGCAGCGATTTCTTCTTTTTGTGGATACTCGACCTTACCAAGTATCCACTCCGCGTTATGCGCCTTTACAATTGCCTTTTGCGTCGAGAGATTATGATACTCCAGCAAAAGTTTCTCGGAATCTTTTGAAAGAGCGCCGCCGCCATCGGTGCGAGTCAGAATGCAAACGCACGCGCCCTGTAACGCTGAATGAGCCGACAATATCGACCACTTCCATAGATGCGGTTGTTCTGAAACCTTTTCAAGGCAGTCGAGAAGAAGCTTCAGTGATGCCAGAACGTCTTCAAATTCATCGGTTCGCAAATAGCGTCCATCATCCGACGAGTTCGCAGCGATGATTTCCTCCCAATCCGTGGACATCACCGCTTCCTTCTCTTCACATTCCCCCCGCGCTGCCCCGGCCGCCCCGCCGTCGACCGCCCCTTGCCCTTCACCGCCGCTTCGCTCGCGGCCTCGATGGCGGACTGGCGGGCCAGCGGGTCGTCGGCGATGGCGAGGTCGACGGCTTCCAGCCGCTTGATCTCGTCGCGGAGCTGCGCGGCCTCTTCGAATTCGAGGTTCTCGGCGGCCTTGCGCATCTGGGTCCGGAGCCCGTCGAGATGGGCCTCGAGATTGGCGCCGTGCAGCGGCTTGTCGACCTTGGCGGTCACGCGGGCCATGTCGACATCGCCCTGGTAGAGACCCTGGAGAATGTCTTCGACATTCTTGTGGATCGTCTCCGGCGTGATGCCGTGTTCCTCGTTATAGGCGATCTGCTTGGCGCGGCGGCGATCGGTCTCCTTGAGCGCGCGCTCCATCGAGCCGGTGATGCGGTCGGCATACATGATGACGCGGCCTTCGGCGTTGCGGGCTGCGCGGCCGATGGTCTGGATGAGCGAGGTTTCGGAGCGCAGGAAGCCCTCCTTGTCGGCATCGAGGATCGCCACGAGGCCGCATTCAGGGATGTCGAGCCCCTCGCGCAGGAGGTTGATGCCCACCAGCACGTCGAAGGCGCCGAGGCGGAGGTCGCGCAGGATCTCGATGCGCTCGATCGTGTCGATGTCCGAATGCATGTAGCGGACCTTGATGCCCTGCTCGTGCAGGTATTCGGTCAGGTCCTCCGCCATGCGCTTCGTCAGCGTGGTGACGAGGGTGCGGAAGCCGTTCGCGGTGACCTTGCGGATCTCGTCGAGGAGGTCGTCCACCTGCATCTCGACCGGGCGGATTTCCACTTCCGGGTCGAGGAGGCCGGTGGGGCGGATGATCTGTTCGGTGAAGACGCCGCCGGTCTGTTCCAGTTCCCAGGAGGCGGGGGTGGCGGAGACGAAGACCGATTGCGGGCGCATCGCGTCCCATTCCTCGAACTTGAGGGGGCGGTTGTCCATGCAGGAGGGCAGGCGGAAGCCGTGCTCGGCCAGCGTGAACTTTCGCCGGTAGTCGCCGCGATACATGCCGCCGATCTGCGGCACCGAGACGTGGGATTCGTCGGCGAAGACGATGGCGTGGTCGGGGATGAACTCGAAGAGCGTGGGGGGCGGCTCGCCCGGGGCACGGCCGGTGAGGTAGCGCGAGTAGTTCTCGATGCCGTTGCAGACGCCGGTCGCCTCGAGCATTTCGAGGTCGAAATTGGTGCGCTGTTCGAGGCGCTGGGCTTCGAGCAGCTTGCCCTCGTCGACGAGTTGCGTGAGCCGGCTCTTTAGCTCCTTCTTGATGCCGGCGATGGCCTGTTTCATCGTCGGTTTCGGCGTGACGTAGTGGGAATTGGCGTAGATGCGGATGCGCTCGAACGTGTCGGTCTTCTCGCCGGTCAGCGGGTCGAACTCGGTGAGCGATTCGAGCTCCTCGCCGAAGAAGGAGAGCCGCCAGGCGCGGTCCTCGAGGTGGGCCGGCCAGATCTCGAGCACGTCGCCGCGGACCCGGAAGGAGCCGCGCTGGAAGGCCTGGTCGTTGCGGCGGTAGGCCTGCGCGATGAGGTCGGCCATCACCTTGCGCTGATCGTATTCCTTGCCGACATGCAGGTCCTGCGTCATCGCCCCGTAGGTCTCGACCGAGCCGATGCCATAGATGCAGGAGACCGAGGCGACGATGATGACATCGTCGCGTTCGAGGAGCGCCCGGGTGGCCGAGTGGCGCATCCGGTCGATCTGCTCGTTGATCTGCGATTCCTTTTCTATGTAGGTGTCAGAGCGCGGGACATAGGCCTCGGGCTGGTAGTAGTCGTAGTAGCTGACGAAATACTCGACGGAGTTTTCCGGGAAGAATCCCTTGAACTCGCCGTAGAGCTGGGCAGCCAGCGTTTTGTTGGGGGCGAGGATGATTGCCGGACGCTGTGTTTCCTCGATCACCTTGGCCATGGTGAAGGTCTTGCCGGTGCCGGTCGCGCCGAGGAGCACCTGGTCGCGCTCGCCGTCGCGGACGGCCTGGGCAAGCTCGGCGATGGCCTGGGGCTGGTCGCCGGCGGGTTCGAAGCCGGCGTGGAGCACGAAGCGGCGGCCGCCCTCGAGCTTCTCGCGCGTTCGGATTTCGGGCGCGGGGCTGTGCAGCATGGACGGCGTGCGGTCGGAATGGGCGTAGGGCATGGCGGGACTCCGGGGCGGCGGCAGGGGCAATCTAGGTCATGTTGACAAATGGCGGAGCCAGAGGCGGATTGATGTGATGTCGATGAAGCCGAGGAAGCTTTCAGCCGTTTTGTCGTAGCGGGTCGCGACTCGGCGTGCATTCTTGAGCTTGTTGAAGCA
>NZ_SELO01000046.1 GCF_004146235.1 Tropicimonas sp. IMCC6043
GCGCTCCCGCAATTCCATAGGATGTGGCTTGCCCATTCCTACCCCCTATATCTGCCTCACAAACAGAGAACCATGGGCGCCACATCTTGGGAATCCTGAATCCGATCAGCTTGGGAACGCTCTAAGGGAAGCGCTCCTGCGGAAGTGACCATTTCCGACATCTACCGCGGCATCGTGCCCTTCGTCCTGATCCAGCTCCTCGGTCTGGCCATCGTGATCGCATTTCCATCCATTGCGCTTCTGCCGCTACGGATTTTCAACTGAATTCCAGGATCCTGATGAAGGCCATCCAGAGGCGCCGTGAGACGATGCGAACTGGTCTCAGTTCGGACGGTCGCCCTCCTGCTTCCTCTGAGCATCCCGCACCAGGGCCGCAAGCCGGTAGAAGCCATGCGCCATCTTTGTGTAGGGCATCAGCAGGAAGAATGTCAGCACCGAGCCGAGGTGGAGGGCGAGCATCAGCGACATGAAGCGTGTGCTTCCGAGGGCATAGAGTGCGAGCCCACTGATCGAGACGAAGCAGAGCAATAGAACGAACCCTATGTCTCCGCCCCAGGCGCGCAGGTCGCCCACGTGCCGGTCCGACAAAAGCTTCAGCCGAACCATCCAACCAGTTCCCACCGCCAGCATCAAGCCTCCGGGCACTCCGAGCAGCTTGGGCAATGAGATGAGCCCGTAAGGAGCCTGCAGGTCGAACACGTAGTGCATCACCGTTCCCGCACCGGTGGCGGCGAAGCAAAGAACGAAGCCGTACATGATCAGCTGGTGTGCATAGCGTCTGGCGTGGGAAAAGCGGTCCTCGACCTCGAAGTTGCACCCATCGCCGTGCCCGGCTGCGAGATCCCGCATTCTCGCCGCCATGCCAAGAGCACCCGCGAGATGCGTCCGGCGAACGGGCCCTCCGCGCACGCTGCGCCAGTAGCGCCGCAAGCCGACCACGATACTGGCCAGCGGGAACAGGAAGGCAGGCGCGAAGATCGCGACCATCGCGTTGTGCGGCAACGCCGCGTAGAAGCCTTCGCCACTCGTCGAACCGATGGCGCGGATCGCCAGGAACAAAACGGAAAAACCAAGGACGAATGCCGCCGCGATCATCGTGCCATTGGTGTGAAACTTCCGTGCCAGAGGCGCGGGCCATGCGAGCCGCTCCCAACTGTCGCGGCGCACCTCGGCCAGTGCCTTCGGCAGGTTCAGATCGAATTCGTGCGGGGCGGTGTACTGGCAGGCATAATAACAGCCCCGACAGTTGTGGCAGAGATTGGCAAGCTGCGTGATGTCGCCATCCGAAAACAGCCGTTCCCGATGCAGCGCCGGGAACACCGAGCAATACCCCTCGCAATAGCGACAAGCGTTGCAGATCTCGGCCTGGCGGCGGGCTTCCTGGATCAGATCAAGCGACATGGGCGGCAGCCTCCCGTCCTGCGATGCGTCCGAAGACGGTTCCGATGGTCATGCCGAATCCGGCGAGATAGCCCTGCCCGAGGATCGAGCCGGCCATTGTTTCACCTGCCGCCCAGAGATTTCGAACCGGGCCTTCGGCGGTCGAGCATTGCGCGGTCTCGTCGACCTTAAGACCGAGGTATGTGAAGGTGACGCCGGTCCGCAGCGAGTAGCCATAGAAGGGCGGCTCGACAATCGGACGCGCCCAGTTCGTTTTTGGCGGCTCGATCCCCGTCGTCGCCACACCGTCGAGTTCGGTCGGGTGGAAGGCATCGGTGTCGCCGCAGGCAGCGTTGAACCTGTCTACCGTCGCGATCAGCTTTTCCGGCGGCAGGCCCATCTTGTCCGCCAGTTCCTCCAGCGTGTCCGCCTTTATTGGCGGGAATACCGACGGCATGAAAAGCTCCAGCGACTTCGCGTCGATGATGACATAGCCGACCTGATCGGGCTGTGCGGCGACCAGCCGGCCCCAGATCGCATAGCGCTTGGGCCAGACGTCCTCGCCCTCGTCGTAGAAGCGCTCGGCGTGCTTGTTGACCACGATGGAGAAGGGAACGCAGTCGAGCCGGGTGACGATGCCACCATCGAATTTTGGCGCGCGGCCGTCGATAGCAACGGCGTGGCACTGGGTCGGGTCTCCGACCTGGTTCACGCCCTGAGCCAGCAGATCCGCAAGCACGACGCCGCGGTTGTAGGGCGTGCCGCGGATCAGGAAGTTCTTCGCCGGCGCACCCCAGGCGCGGGTGAGCCAGTCGGTATCTGCCTGGAAGCCACCCGAGGCGACGATCACCGCCTTGGGTTCGATGCGGTGTTCTTTTCCTCCATAGGTATAGTCGACGCCTGTAATCCGGTCGCCGCCTAGCTCCAGATGGGTCACGTGGGCTTCGTAGAGGACGTCCACCCCGAGCCCCTCGGCGGCGCGGTAATAGGCGTTCACTAGGCTCTTGCCGCCTCCCATGAAGAAGGCGTTTGTTCGGGCCAGTGACAATGTGCCGGAAAGCGACGGCTGGAAGCGGACTCCATGCGCCTCCATCCACGGCAGGCATTCCTCGCTGGTTCGGATCGCCAGTCGCGCGAGGCGTTCGTCGGTCTTGCCGCCGGTGACCTTGAGCAGGTCGGCGAGATACTCCTCCTCGCAATATTCCTCGACAAGCGGCCCGAGCGGGCCCCCATGCATGCAGCGGAAGTTGCGTGTGTGGCGGGAATTGCCCCCCCGGTAGGGCTTGGGCGCCGTCTCCAGGATCAGCACCCGGGCACCGGCCTCAGCGGCCGTCATTGCGGCGCAAAGCGCTGCGTTGCCGCCGCCGATCACAGCTATGTCGTATTGGCTCTTCATGTCACTTCCCTTGCTGACAAGGCCGATACCGAAACGGGTTTTATTTGACCAATGCAGCTTTCTCAAAAATTGATGCGATACTCGCATCAATTGCGATATCAACGATCTCGGGTCCTTTTTTGGTGTGTCGCCGAACAGCTCGAACGGCCGCAATCGATCGTCATCCGCTGTCGGGCTGCGGCGCGTTCGGCGGTGAGTGCCGGGCAGGTCAGGAAGGTGGTCGGCCGCTTCGTGCCCACGCACGCAAATGCCGGCCGAGGTGGCTCATCACGCGCTTCGCTCTGACGGAGTCACCGGCAGATGAGGTCCAGACGGCGGCAACCAGGCAAGTCGCCCGAGCCGGTCAGGACGGTCGCTTCTTCCAGACTTCCGGGTTTATCATGTGGATCGGCGCACCATCGGCATAGGCATTGACCTGGTCAAAGATGTCGGCGAACTGAAGATCGAACTCGTCTTCGGTGACAAAGCCGATATGCGGCGTCGCGATCAGGCGGGGGTGAGCAAGCAATGGATCTGAGGGGTCCGTCAGAGGCTCGGTGTCGAAGACGTCTATCGCCGCCGTCCCGGGGCACCCTGCGTCCAGAGCAGCAAGGAGCGCTCCGGGCGCGATCAGCCCGGCACGAGAGGTGTTGACGAACACCGCGTCATGACGCATCGCCGCAAGGTCTTCGAACGAGATGATGCCACGGGTTTCGGGCTTCAGGCGGACGTGGACCGAAACGACGTCACAGGTTGAGAAGAAGCCGAACCGGCTCTCTGCAACGGCTTCTCCAGCCGCGCGCGCCCTATCGCGCCCCTCGTCAGATCCCCACCAGGTAACCTCCATGCCGAATGCTCTGGCATAGTCCGCGACGGCCCTGGCAATGCGGCCGTAGCCGTATAGCCCCAAGCGCCGCCCGCGCAGCGATCGCCCTACCCCCATCTGCCAGCGCCCGGCTTTCAGCGACGCCATCTGCTCCGGCAGTTGCCGCATGGCCGCGAGAACCAGCGCCCAGGTCAGCTCGGCCGCCGCGTAGGAGGGAGTCCCGGCATGCATGTTTGAGCAGAGAAGCACCCCGGACTCCGTGCAGGCCGCCACATCGATGTGGGGATAAACACTTCGCTGGCTTATCAATTTCAGGTTCGGCAGGCGCTCGAGCAAGCCACGCGTGACTTTCGTACGCTCGCGGAACAACACCAGCGCCTCGGCCTCGGCAAGACGCTCTGCGAGGACGGCCGGATCTTCCATGTGGTCGGTCCACACAGTCACGTCGTGCGGGGCCAGACGCGCGAAACACGGCAGACCTCTGAGCGTGTCAAACCAGTCGTCGAGTATGTGGACCTTCATCCGATTTCCTTGCCCGAAGTGTCGATGATCCGGCTCGGCGGCGCGAAGAACGCCGGTGGCTCCAGCGCCGCGAAGGCTTTCGCGATCTGCCCTGATCCCCCAGCAAACGGATAAACTGGTCATCGCACCCGGCAGTCATCTTCGACCGCCCGTGTTGGAGATCACAGTTCGCGGCGGCGAGGCAATCGGCATGAGAATCAGGCAGCGTCATAGGCCATCATGTTATCCGCATCCCTTGGTATGACGAGGACTCTCAAGGAGAACAGCGCGCACTCAATAGTCCCGCGCCGCGCCGATCAAGGCCGAAAGCGCCGTGGTGACCCGGCGATGCAGGTCTTCGACCCGTGCCCGCTCGATATCGGCGACACCGCCCGAGAAGGATGGTTGTGCGAGCGTCTCGCTTAGGGTTTTCCGGGTGGATTCGAGTGATCTGGAAATCGAGGCGATGCTCGTGACGGCGTCGGAACTTATGGTCATTCGAACCTCAATGGGACAACAGGACGGGGATATCGATCTGGTTGAGGACGCGCGCCGTGACCCCGCCGAAGAAGTCCTCCCGGAACTTCGAATGTTCGTACGCTCCCATCACGAGGAAACCGGGGTCTTGTTCCCGCATGAAGGCGAGAAGCGTTCGGGCAACCCCATGCTGCAGCGCGAGTTCCTCGTGCCGTGCATCGACCTCGTGCAGCGCGAGGTGGTCGAGCACTTCCTGCACCGGTCTGGGCAATCGGGTTCCCTCCACGGTCAGCAGGGTTACGCGCCCTTCTTTCTCGAGCAATTGCAGGCTGTCATAGAGCGCCCGTCCGGCAGCCCGGCTTCCGTCCCAAGCGATGGCAGCTTCGGAATGGCAGGCCTCGCGGTCGTATCCCTGGGGAACCACGACAACGGGCCGTCCACTCATCAATGCGATACGGTCGGGATGCAGGATGACATGTTCGTCGGCGTCACCTGCGTGAGGGCGGCCGAGAACCAGGATGTCGAAACCGCGGGCCGTTGCAGCGACCACCATGTCGACCCGCCCGGACGCCTCGACGAACCGAAGCCGCTCATCCAGTGCCAGTTCGGGTCTCAAAGCCTCGAACTTCGAGCGGACAGCGTCGATGATTTCGGAATTGGCTTCGGCAATGATCTGACGTGCGCGTGCGGGAACCCAGGCCCCATGGCTATCGACCGTCTCGTGCGCGGAATGCGCAAGCAGCGCCGTAACCCGAACGCCGCCGCCTCGGGCGAGCGACGCCGCATATCGGAGAGCCGTCTCGGCGCTCGCCGAGCCGTTGAAGGCAACGAGGATGTTCCGGATCTTCATGCGTCGAACTCCGTATCTTCCCAGACCGAACCGGGAACGTAGATATGCCCATCTGCGAGTTTGCGCGCCGTGCGCACGAGCCCCGCAGCGTGCAGGGTGAACCCGCCGTCGAAAGTGAAATCCACCAGGACATCGATCGTGCCGGACGGATGCTCCAGCATAACCGCGGCGGGGCCATGTGTCGGTCGTTCCAGCAGTCCGTCCGCGACCGACCCCGGGGTCAGGGCGCAGGACGCGATGCACTGCGCACCTGTCACAGCCATGGTCGGGTGGGTTGTCCATGGCATGAAATAGCGCGCCGCGATGGTGCCACCATTGCCGGCGGGAGCGAGGATGGCGAATTTGGGCGTGACCGATTGCGCAACGTCGCCCATCCCCATCTTCGCGCCGGCCTGGCGCCGGATCGCCTCCATGTGCTCGAGGAACGCCCTGTTCTCGTCCAGCTCTGACACGGTTTCCCGACCGGTGAGGCCGAAATCCGCGGCGCGCGCGATGACCACGGGCATGGCGACATCCATGCAGGTGACCTCGATGCCGTCGATGACGTCGCGCAGGTTCCCGGTGGGCAGGAAGGCGCCGGTTGACGAGCCGACAACTCCCATGAACGACAACTCGACCGGCGCTGCCATACCCGGAACACCCGCGATTGCAGCATCGCCTTCGTAGGTGAGTTGCCCGCCCGGCGTCCGGACCCGCGCCAGAACCTGCGCCCCCGTGTTGACAGCGCGGATCCGTATCTCGGTGGTGTCGCCGTCCGGTGCGACGAGCCCCATCTCGATCGCCGCTGGCCCGACGCCGGACAGGATGTTGCCGCAGGTCGGCTTGAAATCGACGCGCCGGTCCTCGACCGAGACCTGTGCGAAGAAGTAGTCGACATCGGCCCAGTTGTCGTCGGATCGCGACAGCATGGCGACCTTGGTGGTCACGGCGGCGCCGCCGCCGATCCCGTCGATATTGAGCGGGTGGCCCGACCCCACGGCTGCGACGAGGACGTCCGCCAGGGTGTCGCGGTCTTCCGGCAGGTCTTCGCGCCGGAAGTAGGGACCGCGCGAGGTTCCGCCGCGCATGAAGACGAAAGGAATACCTCTCTGGGTCATGTCAGCGGCCATGGCAGGTCGACCAGCGACTGGAGCAGTCCCGGCGGGAAGTCACGGTTGAGGGCGCCGGCCATAAGGCACATGAACGCGATGCCGCAGGCCGTGAGGACGAGCGTCTTGGCCCAGCTTGCTCCTGCCCGCACCCGCAGGAAGGCGATCAGGAAGCCAAGCAGCGCAAGAATGAAACCGACGAGCGCCGTGGCAGCGATCAGCGCGGCAAACCAGGCCAGTGTCTGCCACAGACCGTAAGGCGCATCCGCGTCCTCCCCGGCGACCTCCTTGTCGGCGAAGATGGCGTCGCCCTCGGGACGCCGGATCATCTGGACGAGCAGGACAAGACAGCAGGCCATAGACAGCCCGCCGATGACCAGCGGCACGATTTTGTCGGTCATGTTGTAGTTCGGGATCAGCGAGGCGTTGACCAGCGCAACCGTCAGGTAGCCCATGATGACCAGCAAGAAGATCAGCGGCGCGCGCTTGGTGCCGGCCTGGACGTCGCCTTCGGCCATGATCAGCTTTGCCTGGCGCAGACCCAGAACGACCGAGACGACGGTGATGATGATCAGCACGATCACGATCGGCGAGAAGATGTAGTCGATCCCTTCCTCGAAGCTCTTGCGGAAGCGGAAAGAGGCGATCTGGAACGCCTGGTTCGTGAATTTCTCCACGGGGTTCGACAGCACGAAGCCGATCAGGAACGCCGGGCGCGACCAATCGAAACGGCGAAGGAAGATGCCGATGAGGCCGATGGCAAAAAGTGCCAGCAAGTCCTCGAAGTTCTGCCCGGACTGGAAGGCCGCGAAGCTAATCAGCATGAACAGGAACGGCGCAAGGTAGGTGAAGCGGATCGTCGTCAGCTTGGCGATGCCGCCCGAGGCTGCGATGCAGAGCACCGTTCCCAGCACATTGGCGAGCGCAAGCAGCCAGACGATGGAATAAGTGATGTCGAGGTTGTCCTTGAGCATGCCCGGGCCGACCTCGATGTCGCCCGTCCCGAGAAGCGCGACGGCGCCAATGAAGATCGCCATCGAGCCGGAACCAGGGATGCCGAAGAGAAGCGTCGGGACGAGTCCGCCACCTTCCTTGGCGTTGTTCGAGCTTTCCGGCCCGATCACGCCGCGCACCTCGCCCTTGCCGAAATTGCTCTTGTCCTTCGTCGTCTGGACGGTGTGACCATAGGCAATCCAGTCGACGACCGAGCCGCCGAGACCGGGGATCACCCCAACTATCACGCCGATGATCGAGCAGCGGACGGAAAGGAAGATGTTGGCGAACCAGTCGCGCACCCCGTCCAACCATCCGCCACCGAGGCTCGCGCCCTGGGCGATCGAACGGTCCTGGCGGAGGAGCGAGATGATCTCCGGCACCGCGAAGACGCCGAGACCCACGATGACCAGTTGCAACCCGTCCGTCAGATAGGGAATGTCGTAGGTCGTCATGCGCAGCGAGCCGCCGGCGTCCGCGATCCCGATGGTTCCGATCATCAGGCCGAGCCCGGCCGCAGCCAGACCCTTGAGGGCAAAGCGGCCGGCGAGCACTGCCACCATGGAGAGGCCGAGGATGGTCATCATCAGCATCTCGGGTAGACCGAACGCAAGCACGAGCGGCCGTGCGACCAGGATGAAGAGCGTCAGGAAGGTCGCACCGACGAGGCCGCCGAAGAGCGAGGCGGCGAAGGCGGCAGAGAGGGCACGCGCGGCCTCACCCTTCTTGGCCATGGGAAACCCGTCCAGCACCGTTGCCTGGGAGGCGGACGAGCCGGGAATGCCCATGAGCACCGAGGCGAAGGTGTCGGAGGTCGGCACGACCGCGACCATGCCAATCATCAGCGCGAGGCCGAGGATCGGATCCATGCCGAACATGAAGGGAAGCAGAAGCGAGAGGCCGGCAATTCCGCCGAGACCAGGGAACACACCGACGGCGAGGCCCATGACGACTCCGAGCGCAAGATAGCCCAGGACGATGGGTTGCAGGATCAGACCCCACGCTTCGCCAAGCGCAGGCAGGGCCGTTGCGAGAATCTCCATTGGAGCCGCTTTCGATTGTTTGATTTATCGCAGGGAAGGACGCACTCCCCACGAGAGGGAGTGCGTGGACCGGCCGGTTACTCCAGCGAAACGCCGTAGGCGCCCTTCAGCCAGTTGACGACATATTCCCGCGCCTCGGGGCTCACCGTTGTGGCTTCCTTGGTCGCGTTCGTGGCGCCTGCGCCAGCGAACATCGGGTATTTCCCAACCTCGTTGGCCGAAATCTCGGCGAAGTCGGGTCGGCTGCGCACGGCCTCGAAGGCCGCGACGTAGGTATCCACCACCTCCTGCGGCGTGCCCTGAGGAAGGAAAGCGATTTTCTGCGACGGGTAGCCCGAGATGAAGAACGCCTTCCAGGCGTCCCACGCGACGCCCGAGGTCTCACAGCCATCGGTGGCCTCGCACACTTCCTTGAAGCTCGGCAATTCCGGGAAGGTCGGATCACGAACGATGACGCCGTTTTCGTCGAGCGCTCCCCAGGTCATCATCGGAACCGCCGATCCGGCGGCCACGAGGTCGGCCGAGCCGCCGAGATAGCCCGAGGACGTCTGGTAGTCGATCGTCGCCTCGCCACGCTCGAACATCAGGCGCCCGTCGCCGCGGCCCTTGATGCCGAAAACCGGCTCGACGTTCATGCCAAGCATCTGCCAGGCAAGCAGCGGAACCAGGTCGAGACCCGTCGCGCCCTGCGAGCCGAAGATGAAATCCGTGTCCTTGAGGCCGTCGGCGGAGCCGTCAAATCTGGCACCATCCTCGGCGTTCAGATATGCGACGCCGCCGGTGCCTGTCGCCATGATCGGGATCCAGTCGCTGTATTCGTATCGCACGCGCGGGTCACCGAGCAGATATGGGAACTGGGTCGAGCCGGAGGAGCCGAAGATCAGCGTGCCGTCCTTGTGCTTCTGCTGCTGGAACCAGTTGGCGCCCTTCGTGGAGCCGGCGCCGGGCATGAACTTCACGACCACGGTCGGGTTCCCGGGCAGCGCCTCGGAGAGAAGCGGGGCAAAGAAGTTGGCCCATTTGGCTGAGCCGCCGGTCTCGGAGAACGGGATCACCCATTCGATCGTCTTGCCGGAAAAATCGACCTCGGCGGCCGCCGGAGCGACCATGGCGGCCGCGGCAACCATGCCGACAACGACACGGCGGGTGAAGCTCGTCTGGGTCATTGGTTTCCTCCCATTTGACCATTGGACCACGGAAACGCCTCTCCGTCTCCTGGCCTCTTGCTGATTTCGGGAATTGATTCCCTGTTCGATCTGGCCAAGATGGGGGAGCAAGCTTGCGTGAAGCTTGCGGGAGGACACATGCGGATCGCGCTCGTCGAAGACAACGAGGCGTTGGCAAATGCCATCGCCTACCGGCTCCGTGACCGCGGGCACTCGGTGGACGTGCTGCACGACGGTCACGAGGGCGATGTCTACCTGTCGCAGGAGAGCGCGGATCTCGTCGTGCTGGACATCAACCTGCCCGGCATGAGTGGGCTCGAAGTCCTGAGCGGCCTCCGTGCGCGGGGCGATGGCGTCCCGGTGATCCTGCTGACCGCGCGCAGCGAGACCAGCGAACGCGTGGAGGGTCTCGACCTTGGCGCGGACGACTACCTGGTCAAGCCATTCGATATGGGCGAACTCGAGGCACGGATCAGGGCGCTCTCTCGCCGCAAGAACATCGACTACGGCGCGCGCGAGCGGATCGGCCGGCTGGAATTCAACCGGACGACCCGACAGGTCTCGGCCGGCGGCGAGATCCTCGACATTCCGCGGAAGGAACTTGCGACGTTCGAATGCCTTCTGGAGCGACGCGGTCGCCTGGTGTCCAAGGCGACTCTCACCGATCACGTCTATGGCATCGGCGCAGATGTCGACGACAAGGCGATTGAGCCGCACATTTCCCGTCTCCGTCGCAGGCTTTCGGAGCACGGCGTCACGATCAAGGCGGCGCGCGGTCTCGGCTACATGCTCGAAGTCGAGACCTGATGCGGCGAACCTTCTCCCTTCGCACGCGCCTCTTCGCGCTCATCCTGACGCCGCTCGTTCTGATGGCAATCGTTCTGGGATACTGGCGCTTCACCGTTGCTCAGAAAACGGCCTGGGAGCTGTTCGACCGCTCTCTGCTGGCAGCGGGGCTGGCAATTTCGCGCGACGTGGCGATCTCGGAAGGGGACGCCCTGTCACCATCGACGCGCAGCTTGATCCGGGATTCGAGCGGCGGGGAGGTGTTCTATCACGCGACCGGCCCGGGCGGGATCTACGTGACCGGTTACGCCTATCCTCCGGCGGGCGGCGCACGCGGCGAGGACCCCTACAACCCGGTTTTCTTCGAGTCGGATTACAGGGACGAACCGGTGCGGGTCCTGCGGCTCACAGAGCGCAGGACGATCGAAAATCTGACCGGCGATGCCACCGTGACGGTCTGGCAGAGGATCGCCGACCGGCGGGCATTCGCCAACCAACTGGCGGTCTGGTCTGCCGTTCTGATGCTCGCGTTGCTGGCGACTCTAGCCCTGGTCGTGTGGTTCGGGGTGAAACGCGGACTTCGCCCGCTCACCGACCTCGAGGAGGCAATCGAAGCCCGCTCCCCGAACGATCTGAGCATCATCAAGCGCGCCGTGCCCGTCGAGACACGGGGCATCGTTGACACGCTCAACCGACTGTTCGCCCAGGTCGAGGCCAGCATTGCCGCCCACCAGGTCTTTATCTCGGACGCGGCGCATCAGTTGCGCAACCCTGCTGCTGCGGTGCAATCGATGGCCGAGGCCGCCCGTGATGCCGCCACCGAGGAGGAGCGCATCCGACGGCTCGACGAGCTGGTCACGGCCACGCGGTCTGCCGCCCGCGTGACCGAACAACTGCTTTCACTCGACCGCTTGAGGCACGGCAACGGAGACGCAAGGTTCGAGGTCTTCGATCTCAATCGTCTCGTCGAGGAAACCTGCGCCGATCTCGCTCCATCCATTCTCGTCGCCGGCAAGGATTTCGAGCTCAACCTGGCGCGCAAGCCCCTGACCGTACGGGGCGATCTTGTGTTCATCTCCGAGGCGATCAAGAACCTTGTCGACAACGCCATGAAACATGGGGGAAGCGATCTCTCTCGCATCTGGGTCGGTACGGAGCAGCACGGCACGATGGCGGAGGTGACCGTCGCGGACGACGGTCGCGGGCTCTCGCCGGACATGGCCGAACTGGCCTTCAGCCGGTTCTCACAGGTCGAGCCGTCTGACGGCAGCGGTTTGGGATTGGCAATCGCGCTGTCGGTCGCCGAGCAGCACGGCGGAACATTGCGCATCAATCCCTCGGAAAGCGGCGCGAGCCTTACGATCGTACTTCCCTTGTCATCGGAGTAGAGGGCTTTCCTCTATCCGCAACGGATCAAGGGGACCCTTCGCTCGTGCAGCAGATCCCCGACGTTCCGCAGCGAGAGGGACGCCGGACGTACGGCATTGCTGCAAGACGAATGAGTTCCCGGCTGGTCCTAAGGCATTTGGACGGGTCGCTTTTTCGCCCTGCGGAGACGCTGCCCGGCCCCTGCCCCGCCGCAGACGAAGCTGCTCAGACCAGACGGCGCGGCGCGATGTCCGCCACGTCATCCACGACTTTCCGGGGATTCCATCGACCGGCGCGTTGCCAGAAGATTCCTGTCATGCCATTCTCTGTCTTGGAAAATTCCGTGATGCAGGCGGCGGACACGCCGAAAACGCAAACAAGACCTGGATGAAAGGGCTGCGCCCGCATCGCGAGAAGGACCAAGGGAGGAACTTATGAAACATGCACTTTCGTTTGTCGCCGTGTCGGCGACGCTCGCATCCACCACATCGGCCTTTGCGCAGACAGAGATCGAGTTCTGGCATGCCTTCACCGGCCGGCTTGGAGATCTGGTCGCCGAACAGGTCGAGACATTCAACAACTCGCAAAGCGACTACGTCGTGACAGCGAGCCACAAGGGGAACTATTCGGAGACCCTCAACGCAGGCATCGCTGCTTTCCGGGCCGGCGAGCAGCCCGAAATCCTGATGGTTTTCGAGATTGGCACTGGCACGATGATGGCCGCGAAGGGAGCAATCGTTCCTGTCTATCAACTCATGGAGGACGCCGGCGCCGATTTTGATCCGGATGCCTTCATCGGCTCGGTCAAGGGATATTACACCACGACGGACGGCAAGATGCTGTCGATGCCCTTCAACTCGTCAACGCCGGTTCTCTGGGTTAACCGCGACGCGCTCGAGGCCGCCGGGATTGACCCTGACGTGGATCTTACAACCTGGCAGAAGGTCGGCGACGTTCTCTCTCAGTTGAAGGCCGCGGGTAGCACCTGCCCGCTGACCACCGCGTGGCAAAGCTGGGTTCACATCGAAAACCTTTCGGCCTACCACAACGTGCCGTTCGCAACACAGGAGAATGGATTTGCCGGTCTCGACACTGAACTGGTCATCAACGGGCCGGTGCAGGTGCAACATATCCAAGCGATGGGCGACTGGGCCAAGGACGGCAAATTTATATACACCGGCCGCCGCAACGAGGGCGGCGCCAACTTCCGAGCAGGGGAATGCGCGCTCTTCACCGAAAGCTCGGCGGGCTACGCAGGCATCAAGTCCGAGGCCCAGTTCGCCTTTGACGTGCGCCCGCTGCCCTATTGGGACGGCACCGAGGGCGCGCCGCAGAACACGATCATCGGCGGGGCCTCGCTCTGGGTGATGGCCGGACATTCGCCCGAAGAATACGAAGCGACGGCGGCGTTCCTGAACTTCCTCTCATCGCCGGAGATCCAGGCCAAATGGCACCAGGACACGGGGTATCTGCCGATCACCAAAGCGGCTGGCGAACTCACTCGCGAACAGGGCTTCTACGACGCGAACCCGGGCACCGATATTGCCGTCATACAGATGACAACCAAAGAACCCACGCCCAACTCGAAAGGCATCCGGCTGGGCAGCTTCGACCAGATCCGGACGATCATCGACGAGGAACTGGAGGGCGTCTGGGCTGGTGACAAGTCCGCGCAAGAGGCGCTCGACAGCGCGGCCGAGCGTGGCAACGTCCTGCTCCGCCGCTTCGAACAAGCGAACCGTTGAGTGACATGCGCGTCCCGGGAAGCCGGGGCGCGCACTCAGGCCAATGGAAAAACGCGTCACCTTCCGGGGTATCTGGCTGCCCATCCTGCTCGTGCTGCCGCAGATCGTGATCACGGCGGTCTTTTTCTTCTATCCTGCGGGCAAGGCAATCTGGCAGTCGCTGTTCATCCCGGACCCTTTCGGGCTTTCGATGCAATATGTCGGGCTCGGCAATTTCGAATACCTTCTGACGGACCCCTATTACCGCGGCGCGTTCGCCACCACGGCCATCTTCTCCGGCCTTGTCACCCTGGTTTCCATGGGCTGCGCGCTCTTTCTCGCCGTGCTGGCCGACCGGCTGATCAAGGGGTCGGGAACCTACCGGACCCTGCTGATCTGGCCATACGCGGTCGCGCCGGCCGTGGCCGGCGTGCTCTGGCTCTTCATGTTCAACACCCGGGTCGGCGTCGTGACATGGTATCTCGGTCAGCTCGGCTATGACTGGAACCACGTCCTGAACCCGCATGAGGCCATGGGCCTCGTCGTCATCGCCTCGTCTTGGGGGCGGGTCAGCTACAATTTCCTGTTCTTCCTGGCGGGTCTTCAGGCAATTCCGCGCTCGGTCGTCGAGGCGGCCGCCATCGACGGAGCGCGGTTCTGGACGCGCTTCCGCACGATCGTCTTCCCCCTGCTCTCGCCGACCACCTTCTTCCTGCTCGTTGTGAACATCGTCTACGCCTTTTTCGAAACGTTCGGGGTGATCCACACGATCACGTCCGGAGGGCCGCAGCAGGCGACGACAATCCTCGTCTACAAGGTCTATTCCGACGGCTTCGTGGGTCAAGACCTGGGCTCATCGGCCGCGCAATCGGTGATCCTGCTGATCCTCGTCTCGATCCTCACGGTCATTCAGTTCCGCTATATCGAACGCAGGGTGCACTACTGATGGCGGATCGTGGCGGCATGGTGGAATCCCGAGGCTTCGGCTACTGGCTCACCCATCTCGGTCTCATCGTCGGAGTCCTGTTCATCTTCTTTCCGATCTGGCTCGCCTTTGTGGCCTCCACGGTGGAACAACAGCAGATCGTGCATCCGCCGATGCCGCTGCTGCCCGGGGACAAGCTGATCGACAATTACGCGCGGGCGCTCTCTTCCGGCGTCAACGCGCCGGTGGGCCGGATGCTGCTGAACTCCGCCATCATGGCGCTCGGCATCGCGCTCGGGAAAATCGCGATCTCGCTCATTTCAGCATTCGCGATCGTCTATTTCAGGTTTCCCGGCAGGAAGGTCTTCTTCTGGCTGATCTTTCTGACGCTGATGCTCCCGGTCGAGGTCCGCATCGTGCCGACCTACGAGGTTGCCGCAAGCTTCGGGCTGCTCAACAGCTATGGCGGGCTGATCTTTCCGCTGATCGCCTCGGCCACGGCGACGTTCCTGTTCCGCCAGTTCTTCATGACGGTCCCGGACGAACTGGCCGAAGCGGCGCGCGTCGACGGCGCCAGGCCGATGCGGTTCTTCTTAGATATTCTGCTGCCGATGAGCCGGACCAATATCGCGGCGCTCTTCGTGATCCTCTTCATTTACGGCTGGAACCAATATCTCTGGCCGCTGCTGATCACCACCGACCCGGAGATGAACACCATCGTCATGGGCATCAAGCAGATGTTCCCCTCCGGTGACGATACGGCCGACTGGCCGGTCATCATGGCCGCCTCGATCCTGGCAATGCTGCCGCCGATCGCTGTCGTCATCGGCATGCAGCAGTTCTTCATCCGCGGCCTCGTCGACAGCGAGAAATAGCAATGGCAACAGTCACGCTCGAAAACATCCGGAAATCCTTCGGCAAGACAGAAGTCATCCACGGCGTCGACATCGACATCGCCGATGGCGAGTTCATCGTCATCGTCGGGCCCTCCGGCTGCGGGAAGTCCACCCTGCTGCGCATGGTCGCCGGGCTCGAGACCATCACCTCCGGCGAGGTCCGCATCGGCGGCAAGCGCGTCAACGAGGTCGAGCCGATGGACCGTGACATCGCGATGGTGTTCCAGAACTACGCGCTCTACCCTCACATGTCTGTCTTCGACAACATGGCCTACGGGCTCAAGATCAAGGGCACACCGAAATCGGAAATCGTCGCGCGCGTGGACGCCGCGGCCGAGATCCTGCAACTTGGCCCCTACCTGCAACGAAAGCCGCGACAGTTGTCGGGCGGGCAACGGCAGCGTGTGGCGATGGGCCGTGCCATCGTTCGTAAGCCGGCGGTATTCCTGTTCGACGAACCGCTCTCCAACCTCGACGCCAAGCTGCGGGTTCAGATGCGGCTGGAGATCAAGGCGCTCCAGCGCGAGCTTGGCGTGACGTCGCTCTATGTCACCCACGATCAGGTCGAAGCGATGACCCTGGCCGACCGTATGGTGGTCATGAACGACGGGGTCGCCGACCAGATCGGCGCTCCCCTCGACGTCTATGCCAATCCTGCGACCATCTTCGTCGCGGGATTCATCGGGTCGCCTCCGATGAACTTCATCGACACGAAACAAATCTCGGGATGGACCGAGCCGCCTTGTGTCCTCGGAGTGCGGCCGGAACATTTGCACCTGGTTTCGGAGCCGGAAGGACGGATTAGCGGAAGCGTTACCTATGCAGAGCCGCTTGGGGCCGAAACACTGGTTCATTTTCGTACAACCGACGGGCCGTCCGTGACCGTCAGGCAAGACGGCGCAGAACCGGTCCCGAGCGAGGGAGAGCGTTTGGGGATCGCCTGGAAGACCGACAAGGAGCTGCGATTCTCGGAGGAAGGCCAGCGGCTTGCCGATAGTTGATGCAGATGCTGCAGGTATGCCGGAGCCGATGCGCTGTTAGGGTAGCTCCAATCTACCATTCCGGCGAATGCTGCATCAGGCCGCCACGATTCTGCGCCATTCCGCTCCGGATCGTTGCTGCCTGGGTTTTCGTCCAGTCGCTATTGGTCGCTCTGTCGGCGATGTCCTTCTTCATGCCCCGAAGGATGATGCTACCATTGTTCGACGAACCAACCCGGGGTGCTGCGGCCAGAAATGAACGACCTTAACCAGATTGCTTTGCTGACCGGCCTCCTGGGTGGGTTGGCCTTGTTTCTGTTCGGTCTGGACATACTCACGGAAGCGCTCAAGCTGGTGTCCGGCGATCATTTGAAGACCCTGCTCGCACGCATGACCCGAAATCGCTTCGTGAGCCTCGCCGCAGGCGCTTCGGTCACGGCGCTTCTCCAGTCCTCGTCCGTCACCACCGTGCTCCTGGTCGGTTTCATTTCCGCGGGCATGATGACTATGGTCCAGAGCATCCCGATCATCATCGGCGCCAATATCGGGTCGACTGTGACGGCACAGATTCTGGCCTTCAATGTCACCGCCGTGGCCCTTCCCTTGGTTTCGCTCGGCTTTTTCGTGTATCTTGCCGCGCCCCGCGACGACTATCGGCAATACGGACGCATCCTGCTCGGAATGGGGCTCGTCTTTCTTGGAATGAAGATCATGAGCGATGCGATGGCCCCGCTGCGTGACTTCCCGCCGTTTCTCGACCTAATGAAATCGCTCGACAGGCCGCTGCCGGCGGCCTTGGTCGGCGCGGGCTTCACGGCCATCGTCCAATCTTCTGCAGCAACCACCGGCATTCTGCTGGTCATGGCGGCTCAGGGGCTGATCGGGCTTGAGGCGGCAATTGCCCTCGCACTTGGCGCCAATATCGGAACCTGCGCGACCGCCTTGCTGGCGGCGATAGGCAAGCCGCGAGAAGCAGTTCGCGCCGCTGTGGTGCATACGCTGTTCAACGTGGTGGGCGTCATCATCTGGATCGGGCTGATCGCTCAACTCGCCGCCTTCGCGCGCTGGATCTCGCCCGAATACCCGTCTCTCTCGGGCCTGGACCGCATCAAGGCCGAAACGCCGCGCCAGATCGCCAACGTGCATACCTTTTTCAACGTCGCGAATGCCGCGATCTTCATCGGTTTCACTGGCCAGATTGCCAGGTTCGTGGAGTGGCTGATCCCGCTCCGGCCGGCGAAGATCGAGCCGCGCTACGCGCCGCTTCACCTCGACCCAAACCTTCTGGACGTCCCTCCGGTTGCGCTAGATGCCGTACGACTGGAACTCCTTCGACTTGGAAATCTGGTACGAGAAATGCTCGAGGCAGCAATTCCGACAGTTCTGTCGGGCAGCCCCCTGCATTTAGGTGAGCTGCGCGTGATGGATCGCCCGGTCGATCTGTTGCATCGCGAAATCATCAGCTACCTGCGTCAGATCAGTCTTGCGGATCTGACACAGATACAGTCCACGCGCCTGATGGCATACATCCGGATCGCGAACGATCTGGAACATATCGGAGATCAGGTTGCCATCGGTCTGGTGACGTCAGCGCGCAAGCGGATCGACGAGAATGTTGTTATCAGCCCTGCAACCGAGGCTGTCATCTCGCGCCTCCATGCGGTCATCGTTGAAGCCATGATCGGCAGCATGGAGGCGCTCGAAAAGGAGGATGGCGAGCGTGCCGCCAAGGTTCGCGCCATGAAGAAAACCGAAGCCGAACTGATCGAGAAAATCAGCTTCCACCAGGTCGATCGTTTGCGCGCACCCGAACCACAACGCCTATCGACGTATGCGCGCGAAATTGAATTGGTGGAAGAACTCGACGACGTCTTCAAGACGATCCGCAGGATAGCGAGAACCCAACTGGGCATGTTCAGGCGCTCGTCAGAAGCCAAAGACGACCGCCAATGACCTGCTCCCCGAAGAGTCCGCGTTTATCGGTTGGTTCTGTTCAGGTTTTGGCCCTCTCTCGACCGTTGGTGATACTCCCACGGTGTGACCCCGCCGAGGCTCGAATGTGGGCGGTGGTGGTTGTAGTCATCGCGCCATGCCGCAATCAATTGGCGGGCAGGCTGAGGTCTACTTCGCCAGGAGCCTTGAAAGCTTTGGCACGATGAAGACCTTCTTTGCCAAGACCATGATCGCGCGCTTCCTCTGGGGACTCACTGCGATCTCGGTTGCCTTTTCGGTTCACCATACGAAACGGGCGATGAGGCGGAAAACTGCAGGAAACGGATCATGACAGGAAAAACCATCCCGGCATTGAAGATCCATGCGGCAGACAATGTCTCGGTGGTACTGTCCGAGGGCGGGCTTGATGCCGGTGCTGTTCTCGACGACGGCACGGAGCTGCGTGAGGGGGTTCCTTTCGGCCACAAGGTTGCGCTGGAGGATATTCCGCGCGACGGCGTGTTTACGCGCTATGGCGTGACCATCGGGATCGCTTCAGAGGATATGCCGCGAGGAGCCTGGGTCAACAAGCACCGCATGCGCCTGCCCGAAGCGCCGGCGCTGGAAGATCTGCCGCCGCCCGCATCGCAACCGGAGCCGCTCCCACCGTTGGAGGGCTATACTTTCGAAGGGTATCGCAACGCCGATGGCAGTGTTGGTACGCGCAACATCCTTGCTATCTCGACCAGCGTTCAATGCGTCGCGGGCGTGGTCGATCACGTGGTGGAGCGGGTGAAGAAAGAGCTGTTGCCTCGCTATCCGAATGTCGACGGCGTCGTGGCACTGAACCATCCCTATGGTTGTGGCGTGGCGATCAACGCGCCCGATGCTGCAATCCCGATCCGTACCGTGCAGAACCTGGCGAAGAACCCGAATTTCGGAGGCGAGGTGATGATCATCGGCCTTGGCTGCGAAAAGCTGGGGCCGGAATGGCTCCTGCCTGAAGGAGATCCGTCAGCTTCGTTTCTCACCCTGCAGGACCCGGCGCTCACCGGGTTTTCGGCGATGATCGAGGCGATCCTGAAACAGGCCGACGGCCATCTGGAACGTTTGAACCGGCGTACGCGGCAGACCAGCCCCGCTTCCGATCTGGTGGTCGGTGTCCAATGCGGTGGCAGCGATGCTTTTTCCGGCATCACCGCCAACCCGGTGATCGGCTGCGCGGCGGATTTGATCGTGCGCGCCGGCGGTTCGGTCATGTTTTCGGAAGTGACGGAGGTGCGCGATGCCGTACACCTGTTGGCACCCCGCTGCACCGATGCAGAAGTCTCTGCGTCGCTCGTACGGGAAATGGCGTGGTACGACGCCTATCTCACCCGTGGAGGTGCCGACCGCAGCGCAAACACGACGCCTGGAAACAAGGCTGGAGGACTGTCGGGAATTGTCGAAAAATCACTCGGTTCCGTTGCGAAATCGGGCACTTCGCCACTGGTTGATGTGACCGGCCCCGGCGAACGTATCCGCCGCAAGGGTCTTACCTTCGCCGTGACCCCGGCGGGAGATTTCGTCTGCGGCACGCTTCAATTCGCCGCCGGCATGAACCTGCATGTCTTTTCCACCGGGCGCGGAACGCCCTACAACCTCCCGGCAGTGCCAACGCTCAAAGTGGTGACGAATTCGGCTCTTGCCGCGCGCTGGTTCGATTTGGTGGACCTCGATACCGGCGGTGCGGCGACCGGCGAGGCGACGATTGAGGATCTCGGCCTTGAGCTCTTCCAGCTCATTCTCGACACCGCCAGCGGACAACATGTGACCGCCGCAGACCGTCTCGGGATCGTCAACGACCTGGTTTTGTTCAACCCCGCGCCGGTGACCTGATCCGGCCCGCCGCTCTCGTGCGGAAGTTCTTCCAGATTGCGAAGCGAAAGCGGGCAACGGACATCCATCGTTACCGCCAGGCGGATGATCTCCTCGCTCGTCGTGAAAAATTTGAACGGGACGGGTTTTGTCATCCGGGGACGCTACCCACCCCCCTGCGCCGCCCGAAACCAAGTTGCTCTGATGTTGTGGACGGCCCCACCCGAACGGCATCGCATTGTGCCATGTTGGTACTGTGTGAAAGCCAACAAAGGAAAGGAGCCGACCACATGGATATTACAACACTCGGGATCGATCTGGCCAAGTCCGTGTTCCAGCTTCACGGGGTGGATGCTGATGGCGTTGTTGTTTTGCAGAAGAAGCTGCGGCGTGGCGCGTTGCTCAATTTTCTCGGCAAACTCGAACCCTGCCTTGTCGGCATGGAAGCTTGCGCCACCTCGCATTACTGGGCTCGGGAGATCGCGGCGCTCGGCCATGAGGTCCGGCTGATCCCGCCCGCGTACGTGAAGCCTTATGTAAAGCGGCAGAAAAATGATGCGGCGGATGCCGAGGCGATCTGCGAGGCCGTGACGCGGCCGAACATGCGCTTCGTGCCCGCCAAGACCGAAGAGCAGCAGAGCGTCCTGGTCCTGCATCGATCGCGCGATCTGCTGATGCGGCAGCGGACGATGATCCTCAATGCGATCCGGGCGCAGCTCGCGGAGTTCGGGATCATTGCGGCGCAGGGACCTCGAAAAGTAACCGAACTACTGCGGCGGCTGAACGGGCCGGATAGCTTCGGATTACCGGCGCTCGCCCGTTCCGCACTTCTGGCATTGGGGGCGCAACTCGAGCACATCGCCGAAGCGATCCGCAACATGGAACGGCAGTTGATGACCTGGCACCGGCAGAACGCCGCAAGCCAGCGGCTCGAGACGATCCCGGGCGTGGGCATCATCACCGCCACGGCGCTCGCCGCCAGCGTTCCCGATCCGGCGGTCTTCAAATCTGGCCGGCAGTTCGCGGCTTGGCTGGGGCTTGTGCCGCGACAGAACTCATCCGGCGGCAAAGACCGGTTAGGACGCGTTTCAAAGATGGGCAACGGCTACCTCCGCCGCCTGCTGGTCGTGGGTGCCACATCGGTGACGCGGCGCGCTGAAACCAACCACACACGAACTGGTGCCTGGGTTCGGTCGCTGCTGGAACGCAAGGCAACGAGGCTCGTCACCGTGGCCATTGCCAACAAGACCGCCCGAACCGCATGGGCCCTGCTTGCCAAGGGAGAAACCCTACAGGGCCGCGCCGGCCGCCTGACAGAAGGAGACACATGCGGCAACCAAGTGTCGCCGCGAAAGAACGCAAGGGCAAACGTGAGTGATGATGATCGAACGGAACCGCTGCTGGGACACCCCGAGGTCTTGTCTGGACGTCAAAGTCCGTTCTTCTGATCGGGACCCAGCACGCGGACTTCATCAAGGCCAGCGGTCATATGCGCCGCGCACAAAGGCCGGACAAATGACTGCAGCCTGCTTCGACCATAGTCACACAAGAAATCCCTTGCAAAACCGGGGCCGTCCACAAATGACAAGACCATCCGACTCCGTCGCCGCGGCCTTTTCGTCGTCTGTCGGAGCCCTGGCATTGCCGCCGCCCGGGGCGCGCCACGCGCGGCCCGGGTCTCAGTGGCCCACGTATTCCACCATCTGGTCGATGTGGAACTTCTGCTCCGCGATAGAGGCTTTCAGGAGGTCGCCGATCGAGATCAGCCCGACGAGCAACCCTCCTTCCATCACGGGCAGATGCCGGATGCGCTTTTCGGTCATCATCGCCATGCAGGCGTTCGCGTTCTGGGACGGGTGGGTGCAGATGACCTCCGTCTCCATCACCTCCCGGAGCTGCGTGGTCGGCGAGGCCCGGCCCATCAGAAAGACCTTCCGGGCATATTGCCGTTCGGTGAAGATGCCCACCACGCGCGTGCCTTCCATCACCACGACCGAGCCGACATCGGCTTCCGCCATCAGCTTCAGCGCGTCGAGCACCGTGGCATCGGGGGCAATGGTGTGAACCGCGTGCCCCTTGTCGTCGAGAATATGTTGTACCGTCGTCATCTGACCTCCTCCGATGTCTTGAAGTGGCGACGGCCCGGGCCGCTACCGGTCGCGCCCGGACCGGCTCCTGCTTTAAGGAAACCGCAATCGGTGCCCTTAGGTCAATGACTTGCGTCAATGGAGACGGTCAGACCGAGGGGAGGTACCAGACAAATTCGAACCAGTCTCGCCAAGGGCAGGACGGCTGTCCTTCACACCGCGCAGAGACCGTTCCACTCAGCGAGAACGGCGGCGAACATCAGCAAACCGCGCATCCGCCGGAAGCGCTGCCATGAGCAGCACACGGATTCGTGGCTGACTTCGATCCCGCGTTCATGCAGCAGGTCTTCGGCGTTGCGAAATGAGTGCGAAAAACGAGCGTGAAGCATCACCGCCAGGCGGATGATTTCTTGTTTGGATTTAGAGCGTTCCCAATCTATTCGGTTTCATAGCCTGCGGCCTTGAAGAAGTTGTAGCATTCTTCTTCAGTGAAGAGGTTGCAGACGTGTCCGACGACCTGCCAAAGCGGTTCGTAGGTTCGAGCGGCG
>NZ_SELO01000047.1 GCF_004146235.1 Tropicimonas sp. IMCC6043
CTTGTCAGCGGCATCCTTCGATGTTCCGGGTGTCTGTTTCATCTTCGCTCCTTGGCGGCTTCGATGAACCAGAACCCTCCGTTGCTCAAACCCCTAAATCTCTCCGCGGGGTGCTGACGTCAGACAGGCAAACGAAGCGCATCACGGCATCGTATCGACCGAGCCGGTCATGGTGACCGCCAGCGAGAGTGTGCTGTTCGACCTCTCGGGCGTCACGATGGATGTCGAGCACGTGGAGGTCTCGCTGAGCCTCTCGGATTCGACGGTGGATGTCTTCCTCAGATCGGCCGCCGGTACCCTTGTGGAACTCTACGGATCAGGCGATGCGCCTGCCGGTGAACTGAGCTGGAGCTTCGGCGCAGAGAGCTTCCTCGGGGAGGCGGCGGACGGGATCTGGTCGCTCGAGTTCGTCAATGATGGCGGCGGGCCGATCACGGTCGGATCCTACACCATCGACTGGTTCGGCAGCGGCGACACGGCTGACGACGTCTATCACTACACCGACGAGATGTTCAAACCGATCCTCGATGGTGCCGGCGACACGCTCAGCGCGCCCGCGGAGGATTCCGCCCGGCTCGCGCTGGCAGATGGCGACGGTGGCGAGGACTGGTTCAATCTCGCCGCGATGACCGGCGAACTTGAGGTGAACCTGAACCTGGGCGCGAGTTCCACCTCCGACGGCCGCGTCTTCGCCACCATCACCGAGGGCACGATCGAAAATGCCACCGGCGGCGACCGGTCGGACCGGCTCATCGGAAACGAGGTTGGCAACGAACTTCATGGCATGCGCGGCGACGACGTGCTGGATGGCGGGCTTGGCGAAGACGTGCTGGCCGGCGGTTCGGGCAGTGATACCTTCATCTTCGAGCTCGGCAGCGGGCATGACGTCATCCTGGATTTCACCAATGACGGCGTCAGTCAGGATCGTGTCGCGCTGGTGGGATTCAACGCAAGCTTCGCGGAGCTCAGTTTCGCGACCGCGGTCGGGGAGGCCGGCGGGATGGACACCGTCCTGTCCTTTGCGTCCAGGGACAGCCTGACCTTCGCAGGCGTCGACCTGCCGTCGCTGACCGAGGCGGATTTCCTGTTCCTCGAAACCAGCATCGTCTGACGGCAAGGGAGGCCTTCCGGACCGCAGCGTCAGACGCGATCGAGGGCATGTCAGGGCGGTGTCATTTTGGAACGGCCCCGGTTTTGCCAATTGGCGTCAACTCGGCGCGGGGAAAGGCGCAGGCGCATTGTCCACTCGGAAGTCGGTTCGACCTCGTTTTTCGGAGCGCGCGAGTGCGTCGATCTGGATTCCAACGCTATTTAGCGGCAATGGCGGCCCTCCAAATGGGCCGCCCACCATTTCAGGGCTTCACGCAATCTTCTCGAGCCGGGCCGGGAGCGCCTGGCGAACGGAAGCCCCCGAGATCGGATCGACCCAGACGCCGGTCTTGTCCCGAGTCGGATCGAGCAGTCCCAGGTCGTTCTGAAGCGTCCCGGTCGCGAGCCGCGGATCCGCGGGCATTGGCTCGCCGTCGATGGTGATGTCGCGCGCGCCGAAAGCGCGGTGGCCGTAGCCGTGCTCGATCGCCACCGTGTCCGGCGCTACGCCGTCGCGCACGATGGCGACGCTTTCGAGGCTGCCGCCAGGCGTCGTCAGCCGCACCATGTCGCCGGTCGAGATGCCGTGTGCTTCCGCCAGCGCCCGGCCGATATTCACCGGATTTGCGGCCACGATCCTGAGCAGCACCTCGGCGCCCACCGAATAGGAGTTCTGGAGCGGCGACTTGAAGCTGATCACCTTTACCGGCCAATCGGACCGGGGGTAGATCTCGGCCACTTTCGAGCCGTCCGCAAAACACGCCTCGCGCCACGCGGGCGTGCCCGGCGAACGCTGACCGGTCATGGCGTTGCGTGCCGCGCCGACGCCCTCGTTATAGACCTGCATCGGCTTCGCCCATGTGTGGGCGCCGAGATCGCCGGAATAGCTCTTGTCCAGGTTCTCGTAGCGACCGCCCTTGGCAAAGACCGTCGCCGCCCGCCGCCATTCCTCCGGTTTCAGCACCGCTTCCAGATCGGGACGTATCCGGGTGACGCCACTGAATTCCATATCTACGTCGCTGGCCTCGGGCACTGGCGTGCCGATGGTGGCGACATTGACCGCGCCCCGCAGATACCAGTCCTCGGGCCGGTTCAGGGGGTGCAGCGTGCCGTCCGCATCCGGGATCGCCGCATCGCCGAAGCCCGGAAGGCCGATCCGTTTCGCCACCGCGATGAGGAACAGGTCTGAATCGATGGTCGCGCCGTCGGCGTCCTTCGAAACCTTGGGCTCCATCACCGGCCAGCGCGCGGTCGTCACCTTGCTCGGCACGCCGTTCCACGGTTTGGCGAAGCCCCAGCTTTCATACATCACCGTGTCGGGGACGATGTAGTCGGCCAGCGCCGAGCTCTCGTTGATGAACGGGTCGATGGCAATGATGAGCGGCAGCACCGCGGGGTCTTTTAGCCGCTCCACCAGGTGTCCGATCCCGGCGATGCCATAGACCGGGTTTGCGTTGCGCAGGATCAGCGCCTCGATGCCGTAGGGATAGCCGTTGACCATCGAGGAGAACCATTCGGTTCCGAGGCCCGGGGCGTTGGGATACCATGGGCCGTCCGCCGGCCAGGCCTTGCCCGCGGCCTTCTTTGCCTTGAACTCGCTGGTTTTCTCATAGGGCACGTTGCGGCCAAGCGGCAATCCGGATGGCTTGACCGCGCCGGGGAACGTGGCGAGGTCGTAGGCCGGGCCCTTGTTGTCGGGGAACCAGCCGCCCAGAACCAGCGTGCCGCCCTTCCAGTTCAGGTTGCCGATCAGGGTGTTGAGCATCATAAGTGCGTAGGCGTTGTAGAAGCCCGAGCCGCTCATCATGCCGCCGTGGCTGCTGACCGCCGCCCGGCGGCCGTGGCTGGTGAACCTGTCGGCGAGGTCGGCGATGGTTTCGGCCGGGATGCCGCAGGCTGCGGAATACTCCTCCAGATTCTTTGACATCGCCTCGTCCCGAAGGAGCGTCAGCGAAGTGCGGACCGCGACCGGGCCGTCGGTCGTCTCGGCCACGCCATCGAAGAAGAGCGGCGCCGCGGAGGCGGCGGCCGGCACCGGGCCACTGTCCGAGGCAACCATGAACGGATCGGCGTCCGAATAGCGCTCGCCCGAGATCTCCTGCCCGAGGTCCGAGGCGCGCAGGAAGCGCCCGGCGCGCGGATGGGTCTCGTCGACGATCACCAGGTGCGTCGCGTTGGTCCAGTTAGCCTCGCCCGCGGCTTCGGCGGCTTCCTTCCCGGGCTGGGCGAGATACGCCGCGTTGATGCGGCCGTTCTCAAACATCCAGCGCATCATGCCCATCGCAAGGGCGCCATCCGTGCCCGGCGTGATCGGCACCCAGCGGGAGCGGGCGCCCGAGGGTCCGCTGTCGGAATTGTTGAGGACCGGATCGACGACCACGTAGTCCAGCTTGCCGTCGCTGCGCGCTTCGGCCACCAGCGCCCCGATCCGCTTGAACGGGTTGCCGGCATTGCCGGGCGCCGTGCCGACGAAGAGGATGAACTCGGCATTGCCGAAATCCGGCTTGGCATGCGGCATGCCCTTCACGTCATCGAACATCGCGCCCGATCCCGAGCGGTAGGAGCCGCCGCAATAGGAGCCATGGCGGGCGTAGTTCTGCGAGCCGAATGCCTGTTTCAGGAAGCGGATATTGATCTCGTCGCGCCCGTCATTAACCGAGCTGAGCATCGCCAGCCCGTTGGCGCGCGGGCCGAATTCCGGCGCGTCGGGGTTGATCGGCGTCTCGAGATCACGGATATCCCGGAGGCCAGCGACCGGGCCCTCGCCGAAGAGATCGCCGCCTTCGACCACCTCTTCGACCAGCTGCTCGAAGCTGATCGTCTGCCATTCGCCGGAGCCCCGCGGCCCGACCCGCTTGAGCGGTTTCAGCACCCGGCGGGGGTTGTCGATCTGTTGCAGAACCGCGTTGCCGCGGCCGCAGGCCGTCGAGCGGTGGCGCTGCCCGTCGCCTTCGCCGGCCTGGGCGATGGCGCGGAAGCTCTCTTGCACCGGTGTCCCGTAGGGCAGGAAATCGGTGGTCGAGAGCGGATTGTAGGGGTTGCCGGCAACCCGCACCACCTTGCCCTTTTCCTTGTCGATCCGCACCCGCACGCCGCACATCGTCGTGCAGCCGATGCACATCGTGTAGCTGACCTGCTGGTTCGGGTTCAGTTCCACGTCGCCGTCAGGAGTGACGGTGAATTCGGGGGCGGCCGAGTTGCCGGTGATGTTGTTGAGCGGCCTTTCGCCGGACCAGTGGCCCTTGGCGACTTTCTCGAGCGTTCCGGCATAGCCGACGCCGAAGGTGCCGAGCGCGCCGGTTGCGACAGCGCCCTTGAGGATGTTGCGGCGGGTGGACATCGGATGATCTCCTCAGTGTTGGTTTGCGGGGCGGGCGGGGGCGGCGGGCTTGCCGCCTGCCGGGATGCCGGCCTCCAACCAGGGGATGAAGGTGGTGTAGGCGATGACCAGGAAGAGCCAGAGCCCGAAGGTGCCGATCACGCCCATGAGCCCCTCGATGCCGGTGGGCAGCATCGCGTCATAGAGGCCGGAGCCGACTTTCGGCACCGCCTGTCCGCCCATGAAGACGGTCCAGCGGAACATCCAGGCGGCATGAATCGCCAGCAGCCCGGTGGCCCAGCCGCTGCGGGCGGGCGCGAGGGTTGCGATCAGGAAGGTCACAGCGACCGTCAACGCACCCCAGGTTGCCATCGTGTGCCAGACGGGGAAACCAGCGACCGAGGCGAGCGCCTCGCTGTGGCGCGGGCTTATGCCGGAGACGGCGACCACGAACCATGCGGCACCGAGCGCGCCCACGACCGCGAGCCAGAGCGCGAGCCGGCGGTTGAGTTCGGCTTCCAGCCCGGCACTGCGCGTCAGCACCCGTTCGAGCACCAGCATCACGCCGAGCGCGCCGACGAAGCCGGTAGCGAGGAACTGCCACGGCAGGAAGGGCGTGTTCCAGAGCGGCCGCGAGCGGACGACATAGACCTCGGCCCCGGTATAGGTGAGCACGAGAATGGCAGCGATGGTTGCGGCGATCCCGAGCGGACGCGCGAACCCGTTCGCCGACCCGCCGAGGCTCAGCCAGCGGAAGAGCTTCGCGAAACGCCAGTCTTCATTCCCCCAGGCGTGGAAGGCAGGGCGATGCACCGCCCAGGCGAAGGCCACGAGCAGCCCGACATAGGCCGGCACGAACCAGGCGCCCCAGGCCATCCAGGAGCTGGCGTTGGTATAGGCGAAGAATTCCCAGAACCGCCCCGGCTGGTGCAGATCCGCCAGGAGCGCGATCGGGGCGGTGATCCCGGTGGTGACGGCCGTCATCAATGCCAGCCGCGCCCGCGGCAGCGCCGTTTCCCGGCCCATCACGAAACCTGGCAGAGCAAGGAGCAACGCCGTCGTCGAGATCGCGATCAGGAAGAAATATTGCACCGCCCAGGGCAGCCAGGCCGCATGGTGGACGGCGCCAACGAGTTCGGTAATCTCCATCACACGCCCTCCGCGTGAGCCACGGACTCGGCCGTGTGCGCCGGGCGATAGGCGGCCTCGCCAGCCACCCGGCCGGACAGCACGTCTTCGAGCCCGATATAGTAGACATTGGGGTTGGTCTGCATCTCGGGCCGCAGCACCGAGACCTCGTTTTCGGCCAGCAGTTTTGACACCGCGCTTTCGGGATCGTTCAGGTCGCCGAAATTGCGGGCGCCGCCGACACAGGTTTCCACGCAGGCGGGCAGCAGCCCGGCCTGGGTCCGGTGGAAGCAGAAGGTGCATTTGTCGGCCGTCTGCGTCTCGTGGTTGATGAACCGCGCGTCATAGGGACAAGCCTGAACGCAATAGGCACAGCCGACGCAGCGGCTGGCATCAACCAGGACCTCGCCGCTCTCGGCCTTGAAGGTGGCCTCGACCGGGCAGACCGGAACGCAGGGCGGGTTTTCGCAATGGTTGCAGAGGCGGGGCAGCATGACCATGGCGGGGTCTTGTCCGTCCTTCACCAGTTCGTAGACGGAGACATGCGTGCGGAAAGCGTCTTCCGGAACGTCGTTCTCCATGATGCAGGCGACGGTGCAGGCCTGACAGCCGATGCATTTGCGCAGATCGACCACCATTCCCCATTTCGGAATATGGTCGGCCTTGGCGGCGTTTGCGGCCCCGGCACCGCCGGCAACACTCGCCGCCGCGCCGATGCTCACGCGCCCGACCGCGCCAAGAAAGCCGCGGCGATTCATGTTCATGGGCTGATCCTTTCTCTTGCGATCAGCCCAATGCTACGTGGATGTCCCCGACGCGGAAATTCGGAGGAAACCCGCGGTGTCTAGGGATAAACCCCTAGGTTTCGCCCCATCCGGCCGCGACAAGCAGGCGCACGAGCTCTGCCGCGCTGGAAGCATTCAGCTTGTCCATGGCGTTGTGGCGGTGAATCTCGACCGTCTTCTGGCTGATGCCGAGATCTGCCGCGATCACCTTGTTCTGCTTGCCGGCAAGGACGCCGCGCGCCACCTCCGCCTCCCGCGCGCTCAGCCGCTCCACCCGCGCCATCAGGTCCGATCGGTCCCTGGCCGCCGCGGCCCGGTCGCGGCTCAATCGCAGCGCCTCGTTGATCCGCTCCACCAGAGCCATGCCGTTCACCGGCTTTTCGAAGAAATCCATCGCGCCGGCGCGCATCGCCCGGACGGCCATCGGCACGTCGCCATGGCCGGTGATCATGATCACCGGCAGCGGGCAGTCGCGCCGGCCAAGCTCGTCGAGCAGTTCCAGCCCGGTCATCCCCGGCATCCGCACATCGGCAAGGATGCAGCCAACCAGCGTGTCGCCGATCCGTTCCAGGAGATTGGCCGCGGAAGCGTGCGACGCGACCGTCAGACCGAGCGAGGAGAGCAGGAAGTCCAGCCCCTCCCGCGCCGCCCGGTCGTCGTCGACGATGTGGATCACGGCGTCCCCGCCGTCCTCCGCCTGTGTCATCCGTCTCCTCCTGTCGGCAGCCAGAGTGTCACCCGCAGTCCCGGACCGTCCTCGGGGCGCACCGCGCGCAATGTGCCGTCATGGGCTTCGACAATGGACCGGCTGAGCGCAAGCCCCAGCCCGATCCCCTCGGCCTTCGTGGTGTAGAACGGTTCGGCGAAACGGTCCATCGCGTCCGCGGCCATGCCTGCGCCGCGGTCGCGCACCGAGAGGGCGAGCCCGTCGCCGCGCGCCGGGTCGGGCGCCCGCGTCGTCCGGATGACCAGCCGCCTGTCGTCGGGCGGCGTCGCAGCCATGGCATCGACCGCGTTCTGGACCAGATTCAGCACCACCTGCTGAAGCTGCACCCGGTCTGCCACCACTGGCGGCAGGTCAGGCGCGAGCAGCATCTCCACACGGACCCCGGCCCGATGCGTCGTCGCCTCGAAGAGCGCGGCGCATTCCCGCACAAGTTCGCCGAGGTCGAGCGGCGCCATCTGCGTCTCGCGCTTGCGGACAAAGGCGCGGATCCGCTTGATCACCAGCGCCGCCCGGTCGGCCTGGGACGCGATCTCTCCTGCTGCCTGCTCCATGGCCGCCGCGTCCATGCGCCCGGCGCGGAGCCGCATCATGCAGCCCTGCGCATAGTTGGAAATCGCGCTGAGCGGCTGGTTCAGCTCATGCGCGATGGAGGAGGCCATCTCGCCCAGGATCGATAGCCGTGCGACATGTTCCAGTTCGCGGCGGTGCCGGCGATCCGCCTCCTCCGCCCTGTGCCGCTCGGAAATCTCGTGCTTCAGCCCCGCATTTGCCGCGTTCAGCGCCCGGGTCCGGCGGCGCACCAGCGTCTCAGCGCGCACCGAGTGAATGGCCCAGAAGAAGAGCGCCGCGGCGATGCCGATCAGCCAGTCCCGGTAATCGGCGACGAATTCGGCAAGACTGACCGGCCCGGTGCGCGCATAGGGCCCGATCCGGAGTTCGCGCAGCAGGTCATGCACCGGTTGGTAGTCCACCGGCACCGTCCAGAGATTGCCCTCTTGCATCTGAAGCAGCGCGACGGCCACCTGCTTGGCCAGTTCCTGCGATGTCAGGGGCATCTTGGCGATCGGCCAGCCGGGATAGACGCGGCTCGACACGGCGCAGCCGCTCACCGGGTCGGTTTCGGCAAGAACGGCGTTGAGCGCACCGTAGGTCTGCGCATGGGAGCGCTGCAACTCTTCCAGCAGGCAGGCGCGAAGCACGGCGGCATCGGCCCGACCCTCCAGCACCGCATCGGCCGCGCTCGGCATCGGGTAGCCCGTCACCACCCAGTCGACACGTTCGGGCAGGGTCTTGCCGGCAGCGGCAAGTTCGCGCCAGATCACCTGGAATCCACCGAACGCCTCCGTCGCCACCACCGCCACCCGCTTGCCCGCCAGATCGCCGAGATCCTGAAACGCCTCGGTGCTTACCAGCGTCGAGGCGATCGGAAGGTCCTCCTCGGCAGTGGCGATCCGGCTGACGTGGTAACGGTATTCCAACTCGGCGTAGTTCCCGGGATTGGTGATGACGAAGTCCACCTCTCCCCCCGCAACGGCGGCTTCCAGCCCGTGGATGTCGCGTGGAACGAGCTCGATCATGTGCTCCGGCAGGGCTATTTCCAGCGCGGACAGGGTCGGGCGCCAATCCGTCAGGGCGTGTTCGGACCCGGAGTAATCCAGTACGGCGATCCTGAGCGGGGGGCCCGCCTCTTCGGCGCAGGGAATGCCTGTCGTCAGTATCAGCATGAGCCCTGAAAGGGCCGTCGCGGGAAGCAGGCCGCGAGACACGCATCGATGGCTCAGCATGGTGATGTCGGACGGCCTCGGCATGCGACAGGGCAGGGGAGAGGTTGCGGTTCTGTGCGACGAAACGCGATCCTCCCGGGAACTTCAAGGCCGGTAAGGAAATCGTCCACAACACTGTGACGCATGCCGACCGGGCCTTTTCCAGAGATATCTCCGTTGATCCGGTTGCCCGATGCTTCGTTTGCCTTTCTGCCATTGTGGCGGGAGTCCGCCGCAGAGTGCCGGTCCTGCCGCGCGCCGACCGGTTGGCAAGGGACCCGTGCCGTCGATCGTTGCACTATTCTGCGGTGAGGATCGCTCGCGCGAAAGCAGCGTGCGTGTCGGTCACGAGCGGCCTATAGGGCAGCTCGTCTTCCTCGATATCGCTGAACCGGGCCAGCGGTTCGGCGAAGAAATTGTCTGCCTTGTCGTCGTTGACCGACGAGACCTCGCCAACAACGACATCTCCGCCTTCGCCCCAGAAGGCATGAAACGTGCCCGGGAAGAGCGTGATGCTTTCGCCCGGCTTCAATTCGATGGTCGTGCCTGGCGCGACGTCGCGCGCAACGCCGTCCAGATGTGCGACGATGGTCCGGGTCCGGCAGAGCTCTCCCTTGGCATCGGAGTCGAAGAGCTTGACGGCCAGCGTTGCGCCCTCGCGCAGAGACCCGCGATTGATGATGTCCTCGATCTTCTGCGCATGTCGGTGCATCGGCGTGAGCTGGTCCTGGCGCGCGATCATGATCTTCTCGGCATAGGGCCGGTTTCCGGCCCCGCCCGCGATCGCACCGTTGCGCACTGTGAAGAGCAGCAGACCCTTCCGGTCGAAGTCACCCTCGTTGAAATCGGTGACATCCCAGCCATGACCGGTTTCGATGAGCGTGCGGGCGGCATCGCCCATGGCCTCCCACTCGGCGAGGCTCCAGCCGGCGAACCCCGGAAGGACATAGCCCACGCGGGCAAAGTCCGCCTCGGCTCGCGCGATCGCCCTGTTGATCTGGGAACGTTTCATGTGCTTGCCTCCCGTTGGCCAGAAATATTTCGGGGCATCACCGTACGCCGATGCGCGCCGCCAGCGCGCCATCGATCCGGTGGTCGGAACCGCTGATGAACCTTGCCCTGTCCGAGGCGAGGAACGCGACAAGATCGGCCACTTCCTCCGGCTCACCGATCCGCCCTAGTGGATGCGCCGCGCCGAAGCGCTCGAACACGGCCTCGAGCTCTGCATCTTCCCCGTCGAAGCTTCGCGCGGCGAGTTCGAGGATCGGTGTCCGGATGGATCCGGGGCTGACCGAGACGACGCGGATCTGATCGCCAGCGAAATCGAGGGCGAGTGCACGGGTGATCGCGTGGATGGCCCCTTTGGAGGCGACATAGGCCGTGACACCTTCCTGACACGCCTGCCCCTGCACGCTTGCCAGGTTGACGATGACACCGCCGCCGCGGCGGCGCATATGTGGCACGGCGTGCTTTGCGGTCAGCAGGATCGAGCCGACATTGACCTGCATGCATTTGGTAAAGGTGTCGAAATCGGTGCTGATGGCATCGCCATAGGGATGTATCGCGGCGGCGTTCACGACAATATCCACGCCGCCATGCGCTTCCACGACCGCCGCCACGCCGGCAGCAACCTCTTCGGGCACCGACACGTCGACCTGCATCGCCGCGAGGTCGAGGGAGTCCGCCTTCGCTGTCGCGTTGAGAGCCGATATGCTGTCCGCGTCGATCCCGAAGCATGCGACGGCAGCCCCGTCGCGCGCGAGGCGCAAAGCACAACTCGCCCCGATCCCCGTGGTTCCGGTTACGATGGCGACCCGGTCGCGAAACTCCGACATCTTCGTTTCCTTTCTTCGGGCAGTTCTCAGTCCGGCGCCTCCTGCGGCAGGAAAACCAGGCCGGCGTCGAGATGGCGGTTCATATGATAGGCAAAATCGATCGCGCTCCGCTCGCGCAGCGCCTGAACAATCGCGCCGTGCTGGGCTTCGGCCTCGCGCACCGCTGGTCTGCGCGACTTTCCGACCTCCATAAGGCGGCAGATTACAGGTTCGAGCATTCCATAGAGTTCCGACAGCGTGGTGTTCCGCGCGGCGTCGACCATCGCCTGGTGAAAGCGATAGTCCCAGCGGGACGCCTCGAAGAGATCGGTGGTTGAGATCATCCTCGCGTTGGCGTCTTCCATCCTGGCCAGGTCCTCGTCCGTCATGTTCTGCATAAGGTTGGGAAAGATGTTCATCTCGGTCAGACGACGATAGCCCTGAATGTCACGGAAGGACTCCAGCGAGATGTCCATCGCGACCGAAAGCAGTTTCGCGACGGCTGTTTGCTGCCCATTGGTGATAACGGCCCCGACCTTCTGCCGCGATTCCACGACGCCATAGGCTCTGAGTGTCCTTACGGCTTCGCGCACGGTGTTCCGACCCGCCCCGAACATCGCCGATAGCTCGGCTTCAGAGGGGAGCGTGTCGCCCACCCTGAGGGCTTTGTCCCGGATCAACCCCCGGATCTTCAGGACCACCTGGTCCACCGCAGAACCACTTTCCTCCACTGGATACCCTTTGTTCGAAAGGCCCGATGCTCGTTCTGGTTGTATCAGAACGTCCGGAGACCCACAAATAATTTGTAGGATAATATATGGAAACAGACTGCAATTTTATGAGAGTATGGCAGGAATTGCTGGAAATTATGGGATAAAATGTCTTCGACAGCCCGGCTTTTGGGGCTTGGAGAAGAGTGGGGCGGGGTGTCCGTTGTCTCCCGACGAGCGCTTCCTGCCTTCAAGCGCGATGGGCAAAAAACTTCGACGACCTGTGCACGTGTTCCGAGTTCGCCGCAGCTTGGCAATGGCCGTGATCCGAAAGCGGCCAATTGCTCGGGTTCTGCCCATCTCGATCGGACGGCGTTGGCAACAGCGAACCAATAAGGATCAGCAACGCCAGAGCACGTTAGGTGATCTCGTTGTGCGCTGCAGCTTTTCTGGCCAGTTCGAGGAACTGGCCTTGTTCCTGCTCGCACAACCCCGGCAGGATCTCAGATTGCAGGTCACGGACGACCGATATGGCTTTGCGATATACCTCGTTCCCGTCGTCTGTCAGGCTCACCTCCTTGGCGCGCCGGTCCCGCTTGCTGACCTGCCTGGAGATCCACCCCTTCTGTTCGAGACGGTCCATGACCCCGCCAATCGTCGCACGATCATAGGCAATCCGCGCTGCGACAGTGGCCTGATCAATTCCAGGCGCTTCGTGAATTGCGCTCATAGCCGCGAACTGCACCGGGGTCATGTCGAGGCCCGCGTCCCGTGTACGCACTTGGAAGACATGCGTCGAGTTTTGATGCAGGCGCCGGATCAAGTGCCCGGCCATTTCATAGAGTTCCATCCCGACAGCCCTCGTCCGCGTTCGGCCCGAAAACGCACCTGTTTCATCGCCCAATGGCGGCCCAAGGCAGCCATCTCGCGCAACATCAATATCTTAGCTCGATATATATGTATACATATCTTTTTTGGTTGACGGCCCGCAGCATCGCGTTGTCCAGCATCTGCTCGGCCAACAGCTTCTTCAGCTTCGCATTCTCGTCCTCGAGCGCCTTCAGCTTCCGGGCATCCGAAACCTCGAGCCCACCGAACTTCGCCTTCCATTTGTAAAACGTCGCCGAGCTGATCCCGTGCTCGCGGCACACATCCGCCGTCGCCACGCCGCTCTCCTGGCTCTTCAGGATCGCGATGATCTGTTCTTCGCTGAACCGTGATCTCTTCATTCCGTTCGCCTCCTCGTTTGGGACGGACCTGTTCGCGCGGTGCCATTGACCGCTGGCCTTGATGAAGTCCGCGTGCCAGGTCCCAATCAGAGCAGCGAGCTTTGAAGCCCAGACACCGCCTCGGGGTGTCCTGGCAGCGGTTCCGTTCGATCATCATCACTCACGTCTGCCCTTGCGTTCTTTCGCGGCGACGTCCCTGTCGCCACGCATGTTCTTCGTCCGTTCAACTGACAGGTAGGGCCGTGTAGGTCTCCCCCTTGGCAAGCAACGCCCATGCGGTGCGTGCGGTCTTGTTGGCGATTGCCACGGTTACGAGCCGCGTTGGCTTGCGTTCCAGCATGGCTCGAACCCAGGCCCCTGTTCGTGTGTGGTTGGTTTCGGCCCGGCGCGTCACCGACGTCGCGCCGACGACCAGCAGCCGGCGCAGATAGCCATTCCCCATCTTGGAGACCCTTCCCAGCCGCTCCTTTCCACCTGACGAGTGCTGTCGTGGCACCAGCCCGAGCCAGGCTGCAAACTGCCGGCCGGACTTGAAGACGGATGGATCGGGGACACTGGCGGCGAGCGCCGTGGCGGTAAGGATGCCCACGCCCGGAATCGTCTCGAGCCGCTGGCTTGCGGCGTTCTGCCGGTGCCAGGTCATCAACTGCCGTTCCATGTTGCGGATCGCTTCGGCGATGTGCTCGAGTTGCGCCCCCAATGCCAGAAGTGCGGAACGGGCGAGCGCCGGTAATCCGAAGCTATCCGGCCCGTTCAGCCGCCGCAGTAGTTCGGTTACTTTTCGAGCTCCCTGCGCCGCAATGATCCCGAGCTCCGCGAGCTGCGCCCGGATCGCATTGAGGATCATCGTCCGCTGCCGCATCAGCAGATCGCGCGATCGATGCAGGACCAGGACGCTCTGCTGCTCTTCGGTCTTGGCGGGCACGAAGCGCATGTTCGGCCGCGTCACGGCCTCGCAGATCGCCTCGGCATCCGCCGCATCATTCTTCTGCCGCTTCACGTAAGGCTTCACGTACGCGGGCGGGATCAGCCGGACCTCATGGCCAAGTGCCGCGATCTCCCGCGCCCAGAAGTGTGAGCTGGGGCAGGCTTCCATGCCGATCAGGCAGGGCTCGATCTTGTCGAGGAAATCGAGCACCGCGCCCCGCCGAAGCTTCTTCTGCAAGACGACAGCGTCACAGGCATCCACCCCGTGAAGCTGAAAGACAGACTTGGCCAAGTCGATCCCGAGTGTTGTAATTTCCATGTGGTCGGTTCCTTCCGTAGCTGGTTCCAAACAGCACCAGCTTGGCACATCGCGATGCCGTTCGGGTGGAGCCGTCCACACCATCAGAAGAACGTGGCTTTCGATGGGGCAGGGGGCTGAGTAGCGTGTTGGGATAACAAAAGAAAGCCCAGTCATTTGCCTCCGGACGAGCCGCGAGATCATCCGCCTGTCGGTGTTGTCGCGCCTCAGCCTTCCGCCTGCGCAGAGGAGTGCCTATACGCTTTGCAAGAGCGGGGTATTGATATCCGCGATGGAGCTGTCCGCTTCTGCCGGCAGCGTTACGGGCCAATGTTCGCTGCCGCGATCCGAAGGAGGTGCGCTGAACGGCTGCGTTCCAAACCGCATTGTCTATAGCCCTCGACGATGAGTGCGGAAAAAGCAGCGCTTTGGGCGAATACGAAGCTTGCAACTGCTCGCCATCACCCGCGCCGAGTAGCGCGGCTTCTTCGCGGCATAAGGGGCAGCTATCCTGTCCTTGGACAATCTGTTTCGCAAGAGTCTGCCAGCAGCCTCTGTTGTCTTGACAATAGTCAATGAGTTCGAAAATTTATACGGACAACCGAATGAATATTGTGGGACTTGCCAGTGCGACTTCGTAGCTTGCTCTCTCTTCCAGCGATCCGCCTTGAATGGTTGGGAAAGGCGCGCACCTCGGGCTCGGACATATTCGAGTCGGTTTTTGAGGACGGTATCGGGCCGGAAGACAGTCTCGCGGCGCGCCGGGCGCCGGATGATCTCACCAAGTTGGACAGGAAGGCGCATGAAAGTCGGATCGCCTCGATGGTCGTGCCGAAGGTCGAGGCGATGGAAAGGGACAACGAGACATGACACGGGATCTGAATGGCTTGCGTCAGGTCGACACCCAGAGGTTTCGCGAGGATCCGGGCCTGGACTTCGAGGATTTCGAGGTGGGCGACATCTACGAACACTGGCCGGGACGGACCATCACCGAGACCGACAACATCTGGTTCACGAACCTGACGATGAATACGCACCCTCTGCATTTCGACGTGAACTACGCCGCCCAGTCGGAATTCGGGAAGCCGCTCGTCAACTCGACGCTGACTCTGGCGATCGTCACCGGCATGACTGTCAGTTCCACGAGCCAGAAGGCGATCGCCAACCTCGGCTGGGAAGAGATCAAGCTCCCCAACCCGGTATTCGTGGGTGACACCTTGTACGCCGAGACGGAAGTTCTGGGGAAACGCGAGTCCAAGTCCCGTCCCGCAGCAGGAATTGTCCGGGTTCGGCATTCCGGCAAGAACCAGAACGGCGACTCCGTCATCCACATGGTGCGTTCCTTTCTTGCCGCCAAACGCGGCCACTCCCTGGTGGATGCAGTTCGCGACAGGATGGCGTGATGCAGCTTCCGCTGTCCGGTCTCAGGGTTCTCTCGGTCGAGCAATACGGTGCAGGTCCATTCGGGACCCAGCACCTTGCCGATCTGGGTGCCGAGGTCATCAAGATCGAGAACCATCGGACAGGAGGCGACTATGCGCGGCAGTTGGGGCCGTATTTCGCCGAGGGTGCCGAAGGTGACGACGGCAGCCTGTTCTTCCAGGCCCTCAACCGGAACAAGAAGAGCCTCTCGCTGGACCTCGCAAACCCCGAGGCGCGTTCCCTGTTCGAGCGCCTTGTATCGGGAGCAGATGCGGTTGCGAACAACCTGCGCGGCGATGTTCCCGAAAGGCTAGGCCTTACATACGACGCGCTCAGATCGGCGAACCCGGCAATCGTCTGCGCGCATTGTTCGGCCTACGGCCGCGAGGGTGAGCGCGCCGACTGGCCGGGCTACGACTTCCTGATGCAGGCCGAAGCCGGGTATTTCCACATGTCCGGCGAGCCGGACACCCCGCCGACGCGGATGGGTCTGTCGATCGTGGATTTCATGTCGGGTTCCTACATGGCTCTGGGCCTTGTCGCGGCGGTCATGTCTGCGCAGAAGACCGGCAAGGGCCGCGACGTGGACGTCAATCTCTATGACACCGCGCTCTACAACCTCAGTTACCTCAGCGCCTGGACCCTGAATTCCGACTACGATCCGCAAAGGATGCCCCGCTCGGGCCATGCATCGCTGGTTCCCTGCCAGCTTTTCCGCACCGGAGACGGATGGATCTTCGTGATGTGCAACAAGGAGAAATTCTGGCCGGTGCTTTGCGCAACGCTCGGGGCGCCCGACCTCGCGACAGACCCGCGCTTTGCGACATATTCCTCGCGCAGCCGGAACCGCGCTGAACTGGAGGGTATTCTTGATGCCGCGTTCTCCCGGGAAAGCACATCTGAATGGCTGAAGCGCCTGCAGGCGAAAGTGCCGGTGGCGCCCGTCCGCACGCCGCGCGAGGCTTTGACGGACCCGGCGCTCCGATCCTCGGGCGGTATCCGGCCGACCCGCACCGCATCCGGCGCAAGCTTTGATCTCCTGCGCGCACCCATCCGGACCGGCGGAGACGAAAGCCCGGACATGGCCTGTCCGCCCAGCGGTCACAATACGGATGAAATCCTGACGTCAGCCGGTTACTCAGAACAGGAGATACGGGATTTCCGAAACCGCGGACTGATCTGATGCCGAACACCCGGCCGAAATACAGCGTCATCGCGGACCAGTTGATGCGCGATATCCGCGACAACCGGCTGACCGTCGGATCGCTCCTTCCCACCGAAAACGATCTCATGCGTGCGTTCGGGGTGAGCCGTCACACCGTGAGGGCAGCGGTCCAGGACCTGAAGTCGCGCGGGATCGTCGCGACGCGCCAGGGCCAGGGAAGCAAGGTCATTTCCGCAACCGGCCAGGCGGCGTTCGCCGAGAGGATACAGTCGATAGATCAGCTCATCGCGTTCGGACAAGAAACGCGGAGAGAGTTGCTGTCGCGCGAAACCGTCGAGGCGGACGAGGAAACGGCAAGGCGGTTCGGGTGCGAACCGGGACGACGCCTTGCAAAGGTGCGGATGCTTCGGCGTTCGCTTGACGGCGACCGGAAGATCGCGCTGGTCACGCTGTGGATGAACACGTTGCTTGACGAAATTGTCACCGAACTTGCCCATGCGCAGAGATCCGCGGCCGAGATTATTCGGGAACGATTTGGCCTGGACACCAACGTCGTGGAACAAGCGATCAGCGCGGATCGCCTTGACGAAGACACCGCTGCCATTCTTGACGCCGAACCCGGTAGCCCGGCGCTGATCGTCACTCGGGCGTATTTCGAAAGCCGGGATGACGAGCCTTTCCTGCTTGCCCGCTCGATATACACGGCCGACGCGCTTCGCGTCGTCTCAACCTTCGTGGCGCCCGGTCGTGCCTAGCCGCGCTCAAGCGATGCGCGCTGGCGCGGGTCCAGAACATCGCGCAGGCCGTCGCCCATCAGGTTGAGACCCAGAACGCCGATCATGATGACCAGTCCGGGAAAGACTGCGATCCACCACGCCTCCTGGATATAGCTTCGTCCATCCGCGATGATATTGCCCAGCGAGGGCGCCGGCGGCGGTGGCCCGACGCCCAGGAAACTCAGGATCGCTTCGGCAATGATCGACACAGCGAAGACAAAGGTTAGCTGAACGATAAGAGGCGACAGCGCGTTGGCCAGAATATAGCGAAAGACGATCCGGCCATGGCCGGCGCCGATGGCGTGAGCGGCTTCGACGAACTGCATCTTTTTCACGACAAGGACGCTGGCGCGGACGATACGCGCCGTGCGCGGCGTGAACGTCACGGTCAGGGCGATCACGGCATTGATCTCGGAGGGCCCGAGCGCGGCAGCAAGCGCGATCGCGAGCAGGACACCGGGAAAGGCCATGAGGCCGTCCAGCCCACGCATGATCAGCCCGTCCAGCCAGTTGACGTAGCTGGCAAGCGTTCCCAGCAAGGTTCCCAGAATGCCGGTGAAAAGAACCGTCATCAGGCCGATCCGCAGCGAGACGCGCGTGCCGTAGACGATCCGGCTCAGAATGTCGCGGCCGAACCCGTCCGTACCGAGCCAGTGCTCGGCAGAGGGCGGGTAGAGAATGAAGCGATAATTGATGTCGGTGGGGCCGTAGGGGGCAAGGACTCCCGCAAAGATCGCGGTCAGCGTGAACAATGCCAGGATCACCGATCCGACCAGGAACGAACGGTGACCGTAAAGGCGTTTCACGAACTCGACCCGGCGACGTCGTCGTGCCGCTGCGGCCTGTTCGGTGATCGAGAGGTCGGCAATGTCCGCTTCAGCCTTCATCGCGTACCCTCGGATCGATCCAGACATAGATGATGTCCACGAGGATGTTGACGAAGACGAAGACGCAGGCGGTGATCAACAATCCACCCTGGATGATTGGGAAATCCCGCCTCTGGATCGCGCCTACGATCAGTCTTCCGACACCGGGCAAGGAATAGACCATCTCGATCACGACTGCCCCGGACAGCAGGACGCCCGTCAGAACGCCGACGACCGTGACGATGGGGATCATGGCATTTCGCAGGGCATGAACGAAGATCACCGTGCCAGAGGTCATGCCCTTGGCGCGGGCGGTGCGGATGTAGTCCTGGTTCAGCACGTCCAGCATTGCCGAGCGGGTCATGCGCGCGATGACCCCCATCTGGGTTACAGCAAGCGTGAAGGCGGGAAGGATCATGCTGCGAAGCCAGCCGGCGGGATCTTCGCTGAATGGAACGAAGCCGCCCGTCGGCAGCCAACCGAGCCAGACACCAAAAAAGATGATCAGAACGATTCCGAACCAGAAATCCGGGATCGACAGGCCGAGAAGCGCCGTCACCATCGCGCCCTGGTCGAAGATCGTGTTGTGGCGGATGGCGGCGAAAATCCCCAACAGGACGCCCATGACGGTCGCAAGGACCAGCGCAAGCCCGGCGAGCGACAAGGTCACCGGCAGTCGCTCCAGGACCGCATCCGCGACCGATCTGTTCAACAGGTAGGAATACCCCAGATCGCCCTTTGCCAGGGCGGCGTACCAGGCAAGCGCACGTTCCCATATCGGTCTGTCCAGCCCCAGCCGTTCCCGGATCGCTGCCAGGTCTTCCGGCGTGGCGTCGGTTCCGGCGATCTCGGCGGAGACATCTCCGGGCACAAGCCACATGATCATGAACGTGACCAGCGACACGATGATAAGCACCGGGATCGCCGAGAGTAATCTGCGGAAAATGAAGGCGGTCATTGCGTGGTGAGATCCGGGGTCCGGGTGTGAGTGCGCAACCTACCGTGACTACGCGTCCGGGCTTGGGGTCGTGCGCCGTATCGATAGCGTACAGAGGCGCCCGGCCGGGGCGCCTCTGCTTGATCGCGAGACCGTTACTCGATCCAGAGGTCGTTAACACGCGGGTAGCGATAGGGCTTGAAGCCCTTCACGTTCGACCGCGCCGCCTGCATCAGACCGGAGTCGCCGACTTTGACGACCGCGAACAGTTCATACATGCGTTGCTGGATCTTCTTGAACGTTTCCTGGCGCGCTTCGACCGTGGTTCCGGAGATCAGCTCCTGATACAGTGCATCGAGCTCAGGGTCAGGTTTGACGAAGTGCGGCCGGGCCGGCGACGTAAGTGTGGCGATCAAGCCGACCGGTCCCAGGAAGGGCTCGATGCCCATCTGCAGCGTCCAGCCGTTCCAGCCTTCGTCCTGCATCCTGATGTTCAGCGCCGTCGGCCAGTCAACCTGGTTGATGACCGCATTGATGCCGGCGGCTTTCAGGTTCTCGGCGATCACGACCGCGGATTTGCCGTGCTGCGGAATGTTGCTGTCCGTCAGGATGACAAACTCTTCGCCGTTATATCCAGCCTCTTCCAACAGCGCCTTGGCGCGGTCCACATCGGCCAGGTTGTAGTATTCGGCGCCGATGTCGCCCGGATCATAGGTCGAGCCCGGATACTGCCAGCGATGGTTGAGCTGGTAGAGTCCCTCGCTGGAGATCGCCATCACCTCTTCCATGTTGATCGCGACCTGCACCGCCTCGCGGAACTTCACGTTGTCCGTCGGCGGTACGTTCAGGTTCATGATGAACGTGGTGAATGCCCAGGGCATGTTCTCGTAAAGCGTGATGTCCTCGTTGGATTCGAGGCGCCTGGCAGCAGGCATCGGGATTTGCTCCAGGACATGGACTTCGCCCGCTTCAAGTGCAGCAACCTGCGCACCGGGTTCGGGGATGATGCGGAACGTGACTTTGTCCAGCCAAGCAGTCTTCTTTCCGCCGAAGCCGTCCATGCCTTCATAGCGTGTGTCGGCGGTATAATCGTCGAAGCGTTCGAGCGTCACATGGCTGTCCGGCACGTATTCCACGAACTTGTAGGGACCGGTGCCAACAAAGCTGTTCTTGCCGGCTTCGGTGTCGGCATCTTCTTCGGGGATGATCACAGCAGGCGCACGTGGCGACGAGAAGGCCTCGAGGAACGTGGGCGTCGCCGCTTCCATGTGGAATGTGACTTCATAATCGCCGGTGATCTCGATGTCCTTGACGGGAGAAAGCAGATTCGCCGTCGCTCCGACCTTCCGGTAACGTTCCAGCGATGCCTTGACATCGCGCGCGGTCATTTCCTTGCCGTTGTGGAACTTCACGCCCTGGCGAAGGGTGAACACGTACGTCAGCCCGTCGTCCGAAATCTCGACCCCTTCCGCCAAAATCGGAATCGGGTTCACATCTTCGCTGAACCCGTAGAGGGTTTCGTAGATGTTCATGTTGATGTTGCGTGAGGCTTGCGAAGAAGTCGACATGGCGTCGAGGCTTGGCGGGTTCGAACCCTGAACGAATACGAGCTCGCCCCCTTTCGTCTGGGCTTCGCTTGAGCCTGGCGCGATCGCGGCAGCGATTGCGACCATCCCAACTGTGAATAGCGTTCTCATGAGTGCTGAGATTCTGTGCAGTCCTGTCATGTCTGCGATCTCCCTATTGATTCTCCCGAACAAGGCTCGGGCTTGCCGCGGTCTTTCGTCGCCGCTATACCGTTCCAGCCTTCGCTTGGATCGTATAATCGTATACGATGTGTGGGTGAGCGGTTGTTGTCAAGAAAATTGAAGGACGCGGAAGTGAACATCGGGAAGCCATCTGCCGGAAAGCGCAGCGATCTGGCGCCGCTTAAGTCCAAGACCCTTGTCGATCAGGTGGTCGACGCCATCGTCGAAGCGACAGCCAAAGGTGTCTTCCTGCCGGGTGACAGGATCGTCGAGGCTGAAGTCGCGCGTTCCCTGAACGTGAGCCGCATCCCGGTGAGAGAGGCCCTGCGGTTACTCGAGAGCCAGGCGGTCGTCGTGAACGAGCGTTACCGCGGTATGCGGCTGATGAGCGTGGACATCGAGGGGCTGGAGAAGATCCTGAAGGTCCGCCTGGTTCTGGAGCAGTTTGCCGGTGCCGAGGCAATGGCTCGCATCGCGGAAGACCCCGATCTTATCATACCGCTTCAGGACATACTGAATGACATGCACGCGGCTGCCGAGAAGGACGACAGCTTCAGCGTTGCAAGGCTCGACACCGACTTCCACCGCTGCATGTGCCAGTTGTCCGGGAACGAGGCCCTGGTGCGCACATGGGAGCCGCTCTCGCGTCAGTTGACCATCATTTTCGGTCTCGCGACGCTGCGCAAGACATTGAAGGACATCGTGGCCGAGCACGACGATGTCGTCGCCGCGCTCAAGATCGGCGACAAGGCCGAGTTCGACCGCCTGATGCATATCCACATCCTGGAATACACCCGCGCTGTCGATTACGAGGATCTGGTCCGGCAGTTGCGCGACATCGAAGAGGGCCGCAGGGCAGGCTAGAGCGTTCCCAATCTATTCGGTTTCATAGCCTGCGGCTGTGAAGAAGTTGTAGCATTCTTCTTCAGTGAAGAGGTTGCAGACGTGTCCGACGACCTGCCAAAGCTGTTCGTAGGTTCGAGCGGCGGCTTTGCGGATCAGCGTTTTCAACTTTGAGAACGCCATTTC
>NZ_SELO01000162.1 GCF_004146235.1 Tropicimonas sp. IMCC6043
ACCACCGATGACGTCACCGACATCATTGCGTCGCTGATCGTCGCCGGGGCCTCGGGCGCGGCCAGCAACCTGCAGACGCAACGTGCCTTCACCTCGGAGGAACTCCTAGCGATGCAGAAGAAGGCCGGTGATCTCGCGGCTGCCTATTCGCCGCCGGGCTGAGCCCAAGGCACCTCCGCTACTCTCGGCGCGCCGGGCGCGGCCCGGGCTTCAAACGGAGCTGAGGACGGTTGATCAGGAAGTTGGATAACTACACCGGGTCCACACGAATCACCCAAGATGCTCACGTGGGTGGATAGGTAGCCTCCCTCATCGGCAGGGAGGCACTTCGAAAAACAATGCCGACCCTGTGAGCGCGTAGGATGGTGCGGCGAGAGGCTGACACCCCCCTCGCCGCACTCCGGGTGGCAGGTGTCTGTGAGGGAAAAGGAGACACCGTGCACCACACTGAGGCAAAC
>NZ_SELO01000048.1 GCF_004146235.1 Tropicimonas sp. IMCC6043
TCATGCGGATCTCGGAGGCGAACATCGGTCCGAACCTGTTCCACCAGAACCGAACGGATTCATGGCTGATGTCGATGCCGCGCTCGTGCAGCAGATCCTCGACATTCCTGAGCGACAAAGGGAAGCGAAGGTAGAGCATCACCGCCAGGCGGATGATTTCCCGGCTGGTCTTGAAGTATTTGAACGGGTCGCGTTTCGTCATCCGGGGGCGCTACTCAGCCCCCTGCCCCATCTCAAGCCACGTTCTTCTGACACCGCCAACATGATCAAGACCACCGGCTGGGCGCCGCGCGGCGCCCAGCCGGTGGTCTTGATCATGTTGGTTTTCAAAGAGGTTTCGTCGATGAAGGCCAAACGGGGCAGGAACCTGCGCATGAAGGGCTGACGGCGGCTGATCCAGAACGTCCGCTCACGCGCCACATCCGGGCGGAACTGTTCAGCTGCGCGCAGAGTTTTTTTTGTGCGAAAGCCCCAGCCGGTGCAGCCAGTAGCCAACACTCGAAACGGCCACGCGGATGCCATGCTCCGCCAGGAGTGCCTGCGTCAGGGCTTCTTGCGTCAGGTCGCTTTGCCCGGCCATACGCTGCCGAGCCCAATCGTCGTAAGGGCCGAGCTTGCTCCAACCGCCATTGCCCTGCGGCTTCGGTTCCAGAGACCCGGTCTCACGCTTGAGCCGGATCATGTCGTTGATGAACTTGATCGAAACCCGGAAATGCGCCGCCGCAGACCGGTGCGTGTTGCCCTCCTCCACGAATGCGACAACGCGCTCCCGCAATTCCATAGGATGTGGCTTGCCCATTCCTACCCCCTATATCTGCCTCACAAACAGAGAACCATGGGCGCCACATCTTGGGAATCCTGAATCCGATCAGCTTGGGAACGCTCTAAGCAATTGATATTAATTAACTTAGATGTGTTGCAGCAAGCCCGCCCAACCGTGACGCCGTCAGGCACGCGCAATGTTCGCTCCGCCTCTTTGGGCCTGGAGCGAGCTGTCTTGAACCGAGGTACTCTCCACTCTTACGTGTACTTCCATCGAGAGCATATCGGCGTTTGTTCCAAGAAAGGTGCCTGCCACCGGCGTGACCTGTGCGATGTTCCGGGCGACGGCGAGCGGTATCAAGTTCCGGGACCCGACGCTCCGGTTCGTCGGATCGAAGGCGATCCATCCGGCACCGGGGACAAAAATCTCGACCCAAGCATGGGTAGTCCCGGAATCTGCAGACCCAAGGAGACTTTCCTCCGGATCGGACAGATAGCCGGACACGATGCGGGAGCCGAGTCCAAGCGTGCGCGCAGCTTCGGCGAGCAGCACCGCGAAATCACGGCACGAGCCCCATTGCCGGTCGAGGGTCTGGATCGGCGACTGGGTGCCTTCGGTTTCACGGCTCTGGTAGGAAATCTGGGTGAACACACCATTGCTAATATCCTTCAGCAGAGACAGCGTGTCGGTCGGGCGCGCCATGACAAAGTCCTCGACCCATCGGGCAAGGCGGCCATCACGGTCGCAGTATTGCGGTATCGTCAACGCACCGAGATCCGTCCAATCGTCGGCGGCGTAAACGAAGGGGTACTCGACGGCCGAGGCAGCGATGGCAAAGACCGGCCAGGCTGGCGCGGTGAGTTCCACGGTGGCGCGGCTCTCGATCACCAGACGATCTGTCTTACCGTCAAAGACGGCGGTGGCGATGGCGTTGCCGGCCACATCATGAGCCCATGTTACGGCCGCCATCGGAGAAATGGACAGAGCGTGCGCGAAAAGCCGCAGTTCCCGCGTTTCCCGGGGACGCAGCATCAACCTGTGCGGCCCGAGAGAGACCTCGTGACGGTATCGGTAGGTTGTGGTGTGAACGATGTTGAGACAGGCCAAATTGGGAGTCCAGTGCGTTTCGAGGAAGACGGCACGCGCGCCGATGTGGTTCAGCGGCGGCGGGACGCGCCCGGGCTGACGGACACGGAGTTTCTCCAAGCGTTCAACCCCTTGCAGCGCTTGCAAATCCGCTCTCCGAAGCCTTCGCTCCAGAACGAGCTTTCGCATCGCAGGCATTGGCGTTCTTGCGGAACGTCACCCAAGGCCCTTGCGGTCACGATATCTGGCGTTGCACCTTCGACGATGGCCTTGTTCTCCATCACATTTGTCCCGCTACGTCGCGGGCGTGCAAAGGCGACCGTGATTCAGGTCGTGGCGGCATGCCTTCGTTTTCGGCGGACCGGATTGACTCATCGTCCTGCGTTTTCTGGGTGGTCGTCTTCGAAGCTGGCACATTCACGCTGTGATCAGGCGTCCCCAGCCTGGAGTAGTAATGACGTAGTTGCGCCTCGGAGACACCGTCGGCCTTCATCACAAGGCGTATCATCGGATCAGCCAGCATTTCTTCCAGGAAGAAGTCGGACAACGTCCCGCCCGTCAACTTGTCCCTGGCGCGTGCATGGTCCAGGTCGGCAAGGGAAACGGTCAGAGACCGAGCAAGCCCCGGATGCGATATCCGGGGATGAAGCTTCACCAGGACGGAGGCTTTCCAGGCTGCGGGATCCCTTTGATCCGGGGGTGAAACCAACTCGGTTTCGATTTCGTACTCTCCCGCCGGGAGCGTCTCGTCAAAACCTGGAACGGTGAATGGCTGGGAAAAGACCGCAACGGTCTTGCTCGTCAGATCTTCCATTGGCGTGATCCTCTCCCTTGTTGCGCTGTGGCCCGTGCGCCCATTAAGACTGGGGCGAGTGGCCGGTGCATATCTCAAGATGTCTTGGGTTTCGTTTGCACTTCCGTGCCGGCGGCCTCGGACTTGGTCTCCTTGGCAGGGGGCTTCGCAGTCTCCGCAGGCTTCGGTTTCATTGCGGCCGCAGCCCTGGCGGGTAGGTCCTTGAAGGACATGTCATCGATCCTTTGATTGGCCAACGCCAACTCCTCGTCCATGTCGGACCGGGATGCCTGGCGTCGGTATTACTTATATGGGGACTGGAAACCCGATTTACGATGGTGCCTCGCGGAGCAAACGAAAGTCCGTCAGGCCAATTCATCGGTCCAGACCTCGAATTCCGTCAAAGTGTTCTGCCCGAATGTCTGAGTCAAAGGTACATCGGCGGCATCGCGGCCGCGTGCGATCAGAATTCTCGCAAACTTGGGCTTGTTGTTCCGCGGGTCGAACATGTGCCATTCACCTGCGAGAAAGACCTCCATCCACGCGGCAAAATCCCCGGGCGGATGAGGTAGAGGTTCACCGATGTCGCTGAGGTATCCGGTGCAATAGCGCGCCGGAATGTTCATGCAGCGGCACAAGGCAATGGCGAGATGGGTAAAGTCGCGGCAGACACCCTGTCGCTCGGCCAGCGTCTGCGATGCGGTGCGTGTCGCCTTCGCCTGCATATAGTCGAAGCGGACATGCCCGTGCACGAAATCGCAGATTGCCTGGACGCGTGACCATCCCGGTTCAGTGGCTTCGAAGAGACGCCACGCCTCTTCCGACAGAAGGTCGGTGTCACAATACCGGCTGCCCTGCAGAAACACGAGCGTCTCAAAAGGCAGATCCTGAACCGTGTGCTGCTGCGCGTCGGGAAACGAGGGATCAGGCTGGCCCGTGTCGCGGAAGATGCCATCCGTCGAGAGGGAAAATTCGCCCGCCGGAGCCAGGAGGCGTGTACACCAGTTGCCGAAGCCATCCCGGTAGCTTGCGAGTGGCACGCTCGGCGACGCCGCGAGATAGTCGGCACGCTCCAGATCGCCGAAACGCGAGTAGTGGACGTTCAGCAGCGCTATCAGCGGCGTCGGCTGAGGGAAGCTGTATCGCAGACGACACCCGATACTGACGCGCATGCCGGACACACGTCCGCGCATCGTCTTGTTACCATCATCTTCCAAGGATGCACGCCCCGTCGGAGAACTGGAAGCCTCGATTGCAGCTCCACCGGTTGCCGGATCGGTCGAGATAGGCGTTCTCCGGAAGATCGATGGCGACGCAGGCGCCGTTTCGCGGCTCGTATCCACGCTCACAGCTCCAGCCCGGTCCATAGGATGCCTGGTCAAGAAAGGCGTTTGCAGGCAAGACAATGGCGTCGCATCGGTCGTCAATCTTGACGAAGCCTCTCTCGCAGGCCCACGCGGCGCCATAGTTTGCGTTGGTCAAATATGCGTTCGCAGGCACGGCAATCGGCATGCATGTTCCTGCAGCGGGCGCATAGCCGCGATCGCAGGTCCATCCCGTTCCCGAGCCGTTATCTGTCAGATAGGCATGCTCGGGCAATACGACGGACACACATGAGTCGTTCTCCTGCCGATACCCGCGTTCACATTGCCAGTCGTAGCCGGAAGACTGGAGGAAGGCATTGGCGGGCACCGGGATGGGCCGGCACGACGTCCCGCTCACTTCTTCATACCCACGGTCGCATTCCCAGCCCGTCCCGTAGGAGCGCCCGGTTGGATAAGCATGCTCGGGGATATCGAGAGCCAGGCATTCGGCGCCCTCCACCCGGTAACCAGGATCGCAGTCCCAGCCGCCGCCATAGCTGCGCGGCTGAGCGTTCTGCGGCATCGGGCCGGTGCCATCCTGCGCAAAGGCGGGAAAGGCCACGGACGCGACCACACCGGCGACAAGCACAAGCTTCGAGATCAGTCGTGCCAACAGGTGTCTCGTCGAGTGATTGCCGCCTGCACTTCTTTCTGGATCGGTGGTCTCCGAAGTCGGCGCTAGCAAGGTTCCTGCGTCTACCACGGAACTTTCCGCTCCGAGCGACTTTGCGTTGGACATTGGTTCTTTGCTCAAAGCTCGAGGGCCGCGAGACAGGCTTGCGCGATGTCACGGTCCGGTGCATCGGTTCCGGGAACCGTCGCCCAGCCGGCCGCCATGACGGCATCACGCCGCTGATATGTCGAGGCGGCCCGGATTGTTTCCAGCTTCTCTGCCCGTTCCGGGTCGGACCGGGCCATATCGAGACAGACCGGCACCATAGAGGCGACGACATCGTCGCGGGACATCTCCATCGCCCTGTCATTCGCGGTTCCGCCGGTCACCCAGCCGCCCCACGTGAAGCCGACGATACCGACAAAGACCGCGCCGATCACGGCGCCATAGATGCCGGGTTTGAGCCATTCGGGAGTGTTCATTTCAAGTCCTCCTGCGGGGAAAGCGCCGCTTCGCTGTGATTGTTCGTATCGGTCGTCGCCGCATCACGGCGCAGCGCCTCTTTCAGGTCACGCTCGGTTGTCACCCGGAGTTCGCTCCACCCCGCGCGAGCGCCCTTGCCATGTACTTTCAGGAAGGTCGCCGTCCGTCGATAGGCCTCGAAGCTCAGCCCCTGGAGAAGCTCCTCTTCGACAAGGACTTCGTATTCGCCCGCAGGCAAACCGCCCGTGTATCCCGACAAGGTGAACGGGTTCGAAAACGTCACCGTCGATCTGGTCGACCGCATGTTCATCGCTGATCTCCGTGATGCAGGCAGATCCGTCGCTCAACAGTGTTGAAGGCCGCTTGGATCACAGGCCTGACCAGTCGAACGATTTCTTCTCTTCTACGCCGGGATCATTCGAATGGTGCTGACACAGGTTAGTCCCGGGCGCCGAATGGGGCGCGGGCATCGAAGCGGTTGCAAACTCCCCAGAGACTATTGCCAGAACTGACCTGCGTAAGGGCGGCGAGACCGATCTGCGCGTATTCTTTGGGAAACAGGGATGATCTGCGTTCCTGCAACCCTTGAAAGGATTGGCGATGTCCCAAACCAAAATTCTCAACCCGCACCCGCCCGAGTTCGATCGGTTTCTCCAGGCGTCCGTCGGCGATGACCGGAACGGCTATGCCGTGACTGTGCTCTCCACGCTCGCGCGGCTTGGCCTCGATCCTTGGAAGGAGACCGCTGATCTGGTCACGCTGGGGCGCGACGCGGCGCACGCGCGGTTGGGAACGCTGCTTGCCCGATTTCGGGACGTTCCTGCGCTCGCAAGCGATCATGGCAGGGTCGCACGAGACTTGAGCCAGCTGCTTCCTGAAGGCCGGACGTCAGGTGCCCTGCAGCGCGCTGCTTCAACGGTGGCCGATGGCCGCCCGGGAACCAGCGGCGCGATCTGGACGGCGCTCACGATCATCCTTGTTCTGTTTCAAATGTTCATGATTGGCGGGTCGGGGTCAGGCGAATGACCGTTTCCACCAAGACAGCAAGAGCACCGGCCCATGCAGCGCACCGCACCGGTACCCTTTCCCCAGTCGAACGGGATGTTCTCTGGGACATGGAGGAACACTTCTGGACCAGTGACGCCGACAACGCGCGGGCGACCACGGCGACCAACGCAGTGATGATCTTTCCCTATCCGCCCGGCATCCTTCAGGGTGACCAGATCTGGACCCATCTTCGGCAGAGGACTGGCTGGCGTTCCGTCGTCATGGCCGAACGGCGCGTGACGCGGAGCGGTGACCTCGCCATTCTCACCTACCGTGTTTCGGCGGAGAAAGCCGACGTGCCGATCCTCAGAGCGCTCTGCGCTTCAACATATCTCAACGATGACGACAGGTGGTTGAGGCTCTCTCACCAGCAAACGACCGTGACGTGAAGTGCGTCTTGGCGCGGTACCAACCGGGTCAGACGTCCGCGTGCTGGGTATCGTCCCGCGGCCGGCATGTGCATTCACATCGGGCGCTGGCGGGAAATCACAGTGGATGGCGCCGGGACTAACCTTCGTCAGTGCGGTGAGGCGACGACATCGGCTAAATGAGACGTGCCCGCCGAATATCTGGTGGCGCAGATTTCCGAGTACCCGAGAAGCGTGTGGGCGTGTCGAACCCCAAAAAGGTCGGCATGTCGGCACGCTTCTTATTCTCGGAACGTCCATGAAAGAACAATTTCAATGACTTGCGATCAGAACAAGACGGCCGAGAAGATCGCGTCCGTGAAGGCCACGTGGGACAAGGCGCCCGCTGGTCCGAAAAAGGACGCGGCGCTCAAGCACTACCAGGCAGCCGAGAAGGCAAACACCGCGAAGAATGACGCCGAGACCAACAAGGAACTGGACGCGGCAAGCCACGCGCTTTCGTGAGTTGCGTCGCCTGAAGTTACGGCCAGGAGCCCATGCTTCTGCCGACGATCCGAGATCACCGCGATCCGGCACCGAAGCCGAGGAGGCCCACATGGAAAGGAAAAAAACGGACGTCGAAACCATGACGGCCGGTCTGGTCGTCGGGGTGACCCAGAGTGTGAAGGACACCGGCATGGCTGCCCTGACACCGCTCCACCGCGAAGTCGTCAAGGGCCTGCCGAGAACCGCGGAACAGGAAGTGCGCGTACTCTTCGCGAGCCTGCTTCCCGGAGATGTCACGCCGTACCACAGCCACCGGTTTCCGGTGACGGTCTACATGCTTGAAGGTGCGTTCACGCTCGAATTGGATGACCATGATCCCGTGGTGATCGGCTCGGGACAGGTCTATGTCGAACCCGCCGGAATCAACATGACCGGAAGCAACGCGGGCGACGTCCCGGCACGTATGGCCTTGTTCTACGTATGTGAGCCCGGCGCTCCATTCGCCGACCCGGCACCCAGGAGCTGACAGGTGACGCCGGGCTCAGGACACACCAGACGCGCTCCTGTCGGAAACCGATCGTCGGCCTTGTCAGCCGGGCGTCCCCATTTCTTCGGAGGGCGGCGCTGCCTCGTCATTTCAGGAGGGGCCCGGTCTGGTCCAGATATGCCGGATCGAACTCGGCAAGTTCCACCAGCCCGCCATAGTCGTGAAACGTCACCCGGCCGTCCCGAAAGGTCACCAGTTCACTTTCGCGAAGCTGCCGAAGAACGCGGTTCACATGGACCGCGCTCAGCCCCAGCGTATCGGCGAGGTGGTACTGCGTCAGTGGGCAGGCGAACCCGTCCTTGCTGCTCATTCCGACCAGCGCCAGCCTCGATCCCAGCTCCAGCAGGAAATGCGCCATGCGTGCGTCCGCATCTCGCCGACCGATTCCGACGAGATGCTCCACCACCATCGCCTCGTCCCTTGACGCCGCCCAGAGAATAGCGGTCGCCAGGCGAGGAGTCTGTACGAACGCATCAAGAAGGTCGCTCTTCAGAACTTCGGCAGCTTCGATGTCCACGACGGGCTCGAAGCTGTGGTCCGACGTGCGCAAGAGGATGCTCCGCAGCCCCAGAAAATCCCCTGGCACCTGGAAATCAACGATTTGCCGAGTCCCGTCGGCCTGTAGCTTGTAGGAACAGACCCAACCCGCGGAGAGAATATACGCGGCCTGAGCCGACTGGCCTTGATGCACCATATCTCGCCCCGCGACGAAGGAGCGGCGGCGCTGGTGCAGTCGTTCAAGCACGGCCAACTCGACCTCCGACAGGGCGACGAAGGCCGATAGCTTGCGTGTCAGGGGGCTGTGTTCAGCTGACGTCATGGGGCCTCCCGGTGTGTCGTTACCCAAGTGTGGAAATCGGCCCGGACACTGCTCTGGATCAGTCCAGCATAGAGCAGTTCCTGCGACAAGTACGGATGCATTTGAACCTCACCTTCCCTTGGGTTCACGATGCGAAGGAAGGAAACCGAGATGTCAACCGCGAGCGAACATGCGGGCCAGGCCGCCCTATCAATCTGCGAGGCGCTCCTGCTTGCAATGAACGATCGCGGGCTGCTGCCGGAGCACGAGATTGTGGGGGTTCTTCGCGATGCAGCGGCGACCCATGAAAACGCCACCGGTACGGAAGAGGAAGTGCAAGAGCACCGATCGGTCGCAGGCCTCATAAATGCGATCATTGCTGGCGGCAACTCCGTGCGTCGCGTCTAAGTCGGCGGCTTCGTGGGCCGCAGCAACGCGGCGACGAAGTGCCTCGCGTCTTTGTCTCGGCCGGGGCATCGCCGAAGGATCAAGAAAGAAGAAAATGAACAGATCAATCGAAGTAAGAAGATTTGAAAACCCCGACGACTCTCTCGACATGAAGGAGCGGGGCGGGATCGACATCGTAACGATGGCCGATGGTACAAACGGCATGCGCGCAACGTTCGAGCCGGGCTGGACTTGGGAACAGGACGAAAAGCCCCTGCTTGGTTCGCCCGACTCCTGCCCCATGCGCCATACAGGCTACTGCATCGCAGGAACCCTCGTGGTGCGAATGATCGACACGGGAATCGAGACCTCGATTGGTCCCGGCGACTTCTTTGAAATCCCGCCCGGCCATGACGGATATGTTTCGGGACCGGAGCAGGTCCAGATGATCCTGTTCGTGGCTCCGGAGAACCCGACGCCAGACCACTCGCACTGAGCGGTGCCGGGGCAGCGGTAAACGCTCAGTGCCGGAAATCACCGAACCCATAAGAATGCCGCGGCCATCGTGTCAGCGCCCGGCGAAACGGAAAGTGTCACGATACGTCGCCATCGCGGGCGGTGCCCGTCGCTACGGAATCTCAGTCTCAGGAACCACAATATGTCCGCCAAGGAAGTCCGATTCAGTACTGACGCCCGCGACCGTATGCTGAAAGGCATCAACACCCTGGCGAATGCCGTCAAGATCACCCTCGGCCCCAAGGGCCGAAACGTCATTCTCGACAAATCCTATGGCGCGCCGCGCATAACCAAGGACGGAGTCACCGTCGCCAAGGAGATCGAGCTCTCGGATCATTTCGAAAACATGGGCGCGCAAATGGTGAATGAGGTGGCGTCCCACACTCACGATGAGGCTGGCGACGGCACCACAACCGCGACCGTTCTGGCCCAGGCCATCGTCAAGGAAGGTATGAAGGCCGTCGCGGCCGGAATGAACCCGATGGATCTGAAACGCGGCATCGACAGGGCAGTGGCCGCAGTCGTAGCCGAGATCAAGACCATGTCCAGACCGGTCGGTGACAGCGACGAGATCGCCAAGGTCGGGGCCATTTCTGCCAATGGAGACGTCGAGATTGGTCGGCAGATTGCCGAAGCGATGGCAAAGGTCGGCAAAGAAGGCGTGATCACCGTCGAAGAAAACAAGGGGTTGCAAACCGAGACCGAAGTGGTCGAAGGCATGCGGATCCGATGCGGCTATCTGAGCCCTTACTTCATCACGAATTCGCAGAAGATGGTTGTGGAGCTTGAGGACTGCGCCATCCTGCTTCATGAAAAGAAGCTGACCTCCCTTGCATCCATGATGTCCCTGCTGGAGGAGGTCATCGAGGCCGACAAGCAGCTTCTGATCGTCGCCGAGAACATCGAGGGCGATGCATTGGCCACCCTGGTCGTCAACAAGCTGCGCGGCGGTCTGAAGGTGGCGGCCGTCAAAGCACCGGCCTTCGGGGATCGCAGAAAGGCGATACTCGAGGATCTGGCGGTCCTGACGGGTGGACAGCTCATATCGGCCGAACTGGGAGTAAAGCTGGAATCCGTGAGGCTCGCCATGCTCGGCGTCGCCAAGAAAATCGTTCTCACCAAGGATCATACCACGGTCATCAATGGTGCGGGCGACAAGGACAGGATCGCCTCACGCATCGCGCAGATCCGCAGCCAGATCGAGGACGCCACCTCGGAATACGACAAGGAACAGTTGCAGGAACGTCTGGCCAAACTGTCGGGAGGCGTTGCAGTCATCCGGGTTGGGGGTTCCACCGAGATCGAAGTCAAAGAGCGCAAAGACAGGGTGGACGACGCCCTCAACGCGACGCGCGCGGCGGTGCAGGAAGGCGTCGTTCCCGGCGGCGGGGTAGCATTGGTCCACGCAGGCAAGGTCTTGGCCGGCTTGAAAGGCGACAATCCCGATCAGGATGCCGGCATCAAGATCATCCGCCGCGCGATCCAAGCGCCGCTACGCCAGATTGCGGAAAACGCAGGGGTCGACGGGTCGGTCGTCGCAGGCAAGGTCATTGAGAACGCCAGCACGACCTTCGGTTTCGACGCTCAGTTGGAGACGTATGGCGACATGCTGGAGGCGGGGATCATCGACCCGACCAAAGTCGTTCGGATCGCATTGGAGGACGCGGCGTCGATAGCGGGCCTTTTGATCACGACGGAGGCGATCGTCGCGCAGCAGACAGTGAAGTTTCGGGGAATGTCGGAAACGGAGGCGATGGGAGGCATGATTTGATCCCTTCTCCGGAGGCAGAACCGAAAAGTTCCGTTCGAGCTTTTAGGCCGATAGCGCCGAAGACCGACCGGCTGGCTCGAACCTCAAGTGACAACTACTCAGCATGAAAGGAAACCAGATGTCCAAAGGCGACAAAAAGCGTGGGAATCGGGAAGTGAAAAAGCCGAAAAAGGCTAAGGAAAAGGTTGTAGCAACGGCTGATTTTTCAAAGGGAAAGGCGCCGTTCAATCTTGGACAGAAGAAGGGCGATGGTACCAAGAAGTAGTGCAGCCCTATTGCCGGAGGTGTCATTTGTGGACGGCTCCGTTTGCGCAAGGCTTGATTTGAGCTGATGGCGATCTTTTCGGGTTGCGGTCATGTGTCCGGCCTGTTTGCGCGGCATGTGTGACCGCTGGCCTTTATGAAGTCCGCGAGCCGGATTCCTATCAGACGGGCGAGCTTTGAAGCCCTGACACCTCCCGATATTCGCCTCCGAGATCCGAAGGAAACGCGCCGAGCGGCTGCGTTCAGGGCCGCAGTGGCAATGGCATCTCGACGAAATGTTCGTGAAGATCAACGGTGAACGGCACTACTTGTGGCGGGCCGTCGACCAAGAGGGCGAGGTCCTCGAAAGCTATGTGACGAAGACACGGGACAAGAGGGCCGCATTGAAATTCTTGAAGAAAACAATGAAACGCTATGGTCGGCCGCACGTCTTCGTCACCGACAAGCTGCGGTCCTACAGTGCTGCGCTACGGGAGGTCGGCGCGGTGGACCGGCAGGAAACTGGGCGCTGGCTCAACAATCGGGCGGAGAACTCGCACCTGCCATTCCGACGACGAGAACGGGCAATGCAGCGCTTCATTGTTTTCTTTAGGAACTTCAATGACGCCTTCTTGTCCCGTGCCTTCGTCACAAAGCTCTCCAGGACCTCACCTTCGTGGTCGACGGCCCGCCAGAGACAGTGCCGCTCGCCATTTATCTTCACGAACATTTCGTCGAGATGCCATTGCCACTGCGGCCCTGAACGCAGCCGCTCGGCGCGTTTCCTTCGGATCTCGGAGGCGAATATCGGTCCGAACCTGTTCCACCAGAACCGAACGGATTCATGGCTGATGTCGATGCCGCGCTCGTGCAGCAGATCCTCGACATTCCTGAGCGACAAAGGGAAGCGCACGTAGAGCATCACCGCCAGGCGGATGATCTCAGGGCTGGTCTTGAAGTATTTGAACGGTTTGCGTTTCGTCATCCGGCGACGCTACTCAGCCCCCTGCCCCATCTCAAGCCACGTTCTTCTGACACCGCCGCGGAAAGTGTGAATTCGCCGCGGCTCGCACCGAGGTCGGGTCCGCGGACTTATCAGACGAGCGGAGTAGTCGACTGTGTGAACAAGTACGCCGCGCTTTCGCCTCGCGGCAGTGCACGGTCAGGTCGATCTTTTCGGTCCGAAGATCACGCCGAGCAAGTTTCCTTTCAGCCCGTCGATCATCGGTCCCTTCATCACCAACGTGCGCTGAAAGACGGTGCCAACAATCACATCGAGCAAGAATTGAGGGTCGTCAGCGAGGACGTCGCCTCTTGCGCGCGCACGCTCGAGCGCTTCGCATGCCGAGACACGCCAAGGGTAGACGAACCGATCGCGAAAGAGATGCGCCATATTCGGATCACTGCTGCCCGTTGTGATTGCGGCGAAGATTACAATAGACGCCAGGGGACGTGTGAACGTGTCTATGAGTTGACCTATGGCGGCATCAATATCAACCCTTGAGTCTCCCGTGTCGGGGACCGTCCCAATGGCGATCTCCTGTTCTGCTGCCTCCAGGACTAACTCACCCTTGGTCTTCCACCAGCGGTAGATGGTTGCTTTGCTGACGCCGGCCCGTTGCGCGACGGCTTCTATCGTCAAATTCGCGTAGCCGTCCTTGAGTAGCAGTTCTCTGACGGCCAAAAGGATGGCGGCCTTGGATCGCTCGCTTCTCGGGCGACCACTGCTGCGACCCTTTTCAACTTTTTCCTTTCTGCCCATTCACGCGCCTGATCCGAATCCGCCCCATCCGTAAAGCCGATTTCAAGAATCTTGACAAGCTTTGAAACGATACGCATCGTTTAGTAATAATGAATCCACACTGTGGAGGTGGGCCGATGGACGCAATTCGCGGTTTTGCCGAGAAGCATCCTTTCTGGTTTGTCGTCGCCCTGGCCATTCTTCAACCGATCATCGCAGTGCCGTTCGTTGTTGCCTCGAAGGCGCTGGGAACCGAGATCACGCCGCTCCGCCTGATCATTCCGACAGTTCAATCGGTCTTCGTCCTGTGGCTGATATGGGCGCTTGGATGGTGGCGGATCAGCGGTCTGGTTGGCCCTGTTCGCAACACGCATCTTCTGATCTACCCTGCGCTTATCCACTTCGTGCCCGCGTTGCTCTACGGCTCGGTCCAGATCTCGGCGGGGTGGATCCTGTTCTATTTCCTTGCCATTCTGGCGACCGGCATCAGCGAAGAGGGGTTCGCGCGAGGCATCGCCCTCCCTGTTCTACTCAAATTCGGCAAGTGGGGCGCCGTCCTGATGGCCGCGGCGATCTTCAGCGCAGGGCATCTGACGAATGCGGCGTTCGAGGAGTTCACCCTTCTGGAGTGGATCGACAAGTTCGGCAGCACCTTCGGTTTCGCAGTGCTTTACGGTGCGCTGTTCCTTCGCACGGGTAGCCTTCTGCCGCTCATATACCTGCACACGGTGGAGGATTACATCTATGTCACCTCCGGCACAGCTGGTCCATTTATTGCTGATCAGCTCGACATCCGAATTCACCTCGCCATTGCGACGGCCAACGGTATGGTCGGGCTCCTTCTGCTGACGGGCGTGACTGACGAGGATATTCCCCGGATCGGGCGCTCCGAAGCAGCTGCCACCTGAAGACCCGGTCGTGCGCGCGATACTGTATTTGGCGGCCGCGTTAATCCTAACTCAACCCACATGGGCGCAGGACGACACCCGCGCAATGATCGCGGCCGTCGAGCAGGCAGCTCCGGCAGCATTGTCACGTCAAGGGACGCCCGGGATTGGTGTTGCTATCGTGTTCGGCGGTGAGCCGATCTGGTCCGGCGGCTTCGGAGTGACAAATGTCGTAACCGGAGAACCGGTGACGGCGGACACGGTCTTCGAGATCGCTTCCGTCACCAAGCCGATAACCGCATGGGCGATGCTGAAGCTTGCCGAAGAGGGAAGGATCGACCTCGACGCCCCGATTGAAACCTACCTCGGCGGTTGGACCCTTCCGCCATCCGAATTCGACCACTCTAAAGTGACCGCGCGCACCATTCTCGCCCACGGTGCGGGCCTGTCGAAAGGCGGGGACTCCGGTGTCGATTTGGGCGAAGTCCCCCCGTCGCTTCTGGAAGCCGTCGATGGCGCGACCATGGAATACGGTCCCGTCCGGGTCTCTCACCCGCCGGGAGAGGCCTATCACTATTCGTCGAAGGGCTTTGTCCTTCTTGAGATGGCGGTCGAGACGGTCACCGGTGAGGTGTTCAGCGACTACGTTACAAGGGAAATCCTGCGTCCTCTGGGCATGAACAGTACCGCCTTCGGCTGGACGCCGGAACTGGAGGCCCGCGCCGCCTGGGGGCACGACTGGTTCGGAAATCCCTTGCCGCACTATAAGCACGCCACCAAGGCGCAAGGCGGATTGGTGGCGACAGCCGACGACGTTGCACGGTTTCTTGCCGCCTCGATGTTCGACGCGGAAGGAGGTGAACCAGGCCGCGGAGTGATCTCGCCGGGCTCCGTAAAGAAGACCTTCGAGCCATTTCCGTTCACCGATGACGCCAGCGAAGTCGGTCTCGGCTACAACCTGCACCTTGGCGGTCAAACACTTGTCGCACGCAAGAGCGGCGATCATCGCGGCTACAAGGCCATCGTGTTCCTGATACCCGAGACCGGTGCCGGGCTGGTGATCCTTGCCAACAGCGACCGCGCGGCACCCGGTATATTTGCCGACATCGCCTGCCCGTGGAGTCGTGCGTTGCATGATGACCCGCTGCAGGGCGTCTGTTCGCAACTTGGGTTGTTGCACAAGGCGCACTTGGCGGCGGGTCTAGTGTTGACGGTGGCCGGCGCGGCGGTTGCAGGGCCTGTTATCCTAGGCTGGCGAAGAGGCCGCCGCGCGCCGCCTCGAAGATACTCACTCCGGCGCAGAACGGCAGCAATCTTGCCGATCCTCATCGTCGCCGCCTGGTGGGCCTACTGGTACTCCGACATTCCGCTTCGCCTGCAAGGCTTTCCACCCACGTTCTACACAGTCAGGGCTACGCTTTGGCCCACCGCTTTTGTGTGGGTGAGTCTCGGTGTGACTGTTCTGGGACTGTCGCTGGTTCTAACCGCGATTATGCCGACCATACCTCCTCCATCCAAGACTAGGATGCAGGGCCCAACGGGCACCTCTTAGGCATCGGTCCAACTTGACCGCTTCGGACTCGTTACCGCCGTTCTCCGCACCCTCCAAGAACGGCGGTTCCGAGCCGTTAGTGTCATTCTCGTCTGCTGCAGGATTACCCCCTCTCGCGGATGCAAAAACCTTCAGGAAGGGCGGAAACTGATCCTTCGCCACGGATCGCACCAAGGTCGGATCTGCGGAAAATCCCACTTAATCCGCACCAAGAAACGCGTGCTGCCCCCGCGCAGTCAGCGCCGGGATCAGTAGGCCTTCCTGGCCGCGCTGCCGCGTGGGATTGCAGATCGTCCGGAGAGCGCGTCACTTCGCGCGACCCTTTCTCAGCTCATCCGGGAATGGCGTCGAGTCCCTTTCTCGACTCCACACCGCTGGGTCAAAAACTATTTCGCAAACCACCCTGTGATCGAAAGCGGGGAGCGTGTTCCGGCTAAGGTCGACTTTTCGACTTCCAGACAGCGAGGCCGACGAGAAAGAGGCCAATCATTGCCACGATGAGGGTCTCCGCTCCGTGCAGATGCGCGTGGGCATGGGGGAGGTATCGTGCCTCATGCGCTCCGGCGGGAAGCGCTGCCAGCAGTAGGGGAATTGCGGCGAATTTTTTCATTTGGTTAGCTCCAATTTTCTGGCTGCCAGGAAATCCTTGATGTCGGTGGAGAGTTTTTCGTCCATCGAGACGTAGATGAGCGCCATGTTGGTGCGTTCGCTGACCATGCTGCCCGGATAGGGCAGGTAGCTGAGTTTGCGCGAACCGAAGGCGGGCGAGGCCGTGCCCACCTGCCATTCGGTCTTCAGCTCCACGTCGACCAATTTCAGCGCCGTCGCGCCTCCCAGACCGGGCTTTTCGAACGGTATACCGGCGATCTTAAGGTAGGCGGTCTTGTCGGAGGCCTGCACGAAACCTTTGATGAACTGTGTCGTCAGAACCTGAAGGTCTGCCGCCTCGTCGCCACTGTGCATATGGGAATGCAGGTGGTCGGCATCGGCGCGGTTGTGACCCGTGCCGTGTGCCGCGCGATCGTAGTGGTGATGATGCGGATGATCATGTGGCATTGGACCACCTCCTACCCTCGAAATCTCCATGCGGGATCGAGACCGGCTTGTCGATATGCGCCTTATGCGCGCCGAGCTTGCCGTTCGAGACCAGCGCGCCGAGCACGTCGACGATCACCCGTGTCCCCATCAGGGCGGTGATGTCGGAGGTGTCATAAGGCGGCGAAACCTCGACCAGTTCCATCCCGCAGATGCCTTCGGCCGCAACGCCGGAGGCGAGCGCAAGCGCCTCGCGCGGCAGGAACCCGCCCGGCTCGGGCCACCCGGTGCCGGGAACGAAACCGCAATCGATGCTGTCGATGTCGAAGGACATATAGACCATGTCCACCCCGTCCCAGGCCATCTCCAGCGCCATCTCGATGGTCTTGTCGATGCCCATCTTCTCCATGTCGCCCATGGTGATGATATTGGTCTGCCGCTCCCTGGCGACCTTCACCGCCTCGCGCGGGACCTGCCAGCCGCCGATGCCGATCTGGACGAGGTTCTTGGCCGGTACATTGGGCAGGTTGGTGGAGTGGAACCAGGGCGTGGTGTGCATCCGCTCGTCGAGATCCTTCTCCTGGATGTCGGCGTGACGGTCGAAATGGACGATCCCGATCTTTTTCGACGTGCATTCGGCAATGCCCCGCACGCAGGGGAAGCCGATTGAATGGTCGCCCCCGACCATGATCGGCAGGCTGCCCGAGGAGAAGACATGGCTCACCGCGCGGCTGATCTGGTCGAAGCTCTTCTCAATATTGGCGGGAATGGTGAAGACGTCGCCGGCGTCGCACAATGTCATCTGCTCGCGCAGGTCCACGCCGATCTCGTAATTATAGGGCGTATAGAGCGCCGAGATCTTTCGCACGCCTTGCGGCCCGAACCGGGTGCCGGGGCGATAGGTCGTGCCACCGTCGAAGGGGATGCCGAGCACGGTCGCGTCGTAATTGGCAACCTCGAGCACGTCCTCCGCATAGGGCGCCTTGAGGAATGTGTTGATGCCGGCGTAATGGGGCAGCTCCCCGCGGGCAAAGGTCGGGATCGACTTGTCCTCAATCGACTCCGCGCCTGTGAGCCCCATCCGCAGCGCCCAGCGGCGTTCCTCGTCCCAGCGGCCCTCGGGAAGTTCGCCCTCCTTTTGCATCGCCTTCCATCCGGCGAGCTTGGTCAGGTCGGGGTGATGATTGCGGCGGTCGCGGGCTTGATGGGCGCGCAGCCGATCCGCCGGGTGATGCGACCGGGACCGCGTCTTGAAATCGGAGAACATTGCTTCCTCCTCGTTGAATTGCCCGCTCGGGGCGTCTGGTCTCTGGACCTTGGTGACGGACCCGCGCGCGGGGTCCAGCGGCGCGCGCGGCGAATGGGGTCAGCCTGCCTCGGGAGCGAGCGACGGGTAGTTGTCGAGAATGCGCTGATAGGGCATGCCGCCATCCTTGGCATCGAAGTCATAGGTGATCGTCGCGCCATAGGCGCCGGGGTCGTGCGGGTCCCATCGCGGCTTGTCGAAGACCAGCACGCGGTCGCCGAGCTTGAACCCCTCTTCTAGGTCATGAGTGACCATGAAGACGGTCATGTTCGTCTCCGCCTTAAGTTCCATGAGGAAAACATGCATCGCCAGCCTCGTGCCGGGATCAAGCGCGCCGAAGGGCTCGTCGAGGAGCAGGACGCGCGGCTTGGCCGTCATCGCCTGCCCAATGGCGAGCCGCTGCTGCATCCCGCCCGAGAGGCTCGCGGGATACTGATCGGCCACGTGGTTGAGACCGATCCGCTTCAGCAGCGCGTCGGCCCGCTCCCGCGCCGCCTTGCGATTCGCTCCTGAAAGGGCGCCCCAGGTGGTGTCGAAGGCCTCGCCCGCGACGATGTTCTGGCGCACAGTGAGATGGGGAAAGACGGAGTAGCGCTGAAAGACGACGCCGCGCTCGCGGTTTGGCTCCACGGCCGGTTCGCCGCCATCGATCCGGATCTCGCCGCGGGACGGGCGCTCTTCGGCGAGCAGCATCCTGAGAAAGGTGGATTTGCCGCAACCCGAGGCACCGACAATCGAGATGAACTCGCCTTCGTTGACCGCCACATTGACCCGTTCGAGGATTGACCGATCGCCATAGCGCTGCCAGACATCCGTGACGCTGACGAAACTCATAGACCCGCCTCCATCCAGGGAAAGGCCCTGCGCGAGAGCGTCTTGAGCGCCCAGTCGATCACGAAGGCCAGGAAGGTGATCCAGACGACATAGGTCAGGATCACGTCCATCGCGAGGTAACGGCGCACAAGGAAGATTCGGTAGCCGAGACCGACATCCGAGGCCACCGCCTCTGCCGCGATTAGAAAGAGCCAGGCGGAGCCGAGCGACAGGCGGATATTGCTGATCAGCCGCGGGAGGATCTGCGGCAGCGCCACCCGCAAGGCGATCACGAGGGAGGACGCGCCGAGCGTCTGTGCCTTCACGATCTGCTCATGCGGGATGTCGAGCACGCGCTGCGAGAGGTCCCGGGTCATGAAGGGCGTAATGCCGATGACGATAAGCACAACCTTCGAGGTCTCGCCCAGCCCGAAGACGATGAAGAGGATCGGCAGGAGCGCGAGCGGCGGCACCATCGACAGCACGGCCACAAAATCGGAAAGAAGCCGGCGCGCATAGGGCAGGAGCCCGATCAGCATCCCCAGGGTGAGCGAGAGCGCGGCCGCAATCCCGACGCCGCCAAAAAGCCGCGTGAGCGAGGCAAGCGTGTCCTTCCAGAGCAGGATCTCGCCGGTCCGACGGTCGCCCTGGGTGAAGAGCCGGATGGCGGTCTCCCAGATGGTTGAGGGGGCCGGCAGGAGCTTGTCCGACGGGTTCGCGGCGAGGCGGATCTCCGAGCTGACGGAATAGGCGACGGCGATTGCCACAAAGGGCAGCGCGGCCAGAGCCACGGCCATCGGGCGGGACGGGGTGCGGTTGATCAGGCGCATCGGCTTGCGCGGCCCCGGCGTATGCCCGGGCCGCCCATTTCTCAGAGGGCGCCGTCAGCAGCCATCTGCATATAGGTCGCGTCAAAGCGGAACCTGACGTTGTTCTCGTCCCCGGTGACCGATCCGTCGGGATAGGCGACGCCAACGAAGTCCGGCGACGGCGCGCCCTCGCCAAGGATGCCCTTGTCGAAGAGGAAGGCAGCGACATTGGTCATCGTGGTGGGCAGATCCGGGGACTCGGCCTGTGCCACGGCGGCGGCGGGGTCAAAGAACATCTCCGTGGCCTCCAACTGCGCCTCGTAGCCGGCGAGGTCCGTGCCGGAAGCCTCGGCCATCGCCGTCAGCGCCGCTTCGTCGCCCGACGCCATCAGCGCCATCACCTCGTACCAGGCGCCGGCCACGGCCTTGCCGAAGGCGGGGTTGTCGGCGAGCGTCTCGGTATTGACGACCATCAGGTCAAGGATCTCGCCGGGGACTTTCGAGCTGTCGAAGACATTCGTCGCGTCCGGGTTGGAACCCAGGATTTCCGATACCAGCGGGTTCCAGGTCACCACCGCCTCGACATCGTCGGACGCATAGGCCGCGATCATGTCCGCGTCGGAGGTGTTGATCACGCCGCCGAGGTCCCGCTCGGAGAGCCCCACGCTGTCGAGGCCGCGAGCCAGCAGGTAATGCGATACCGAGAGCTCCACGAGGTTCACCGGCTTGCCGGCCAGGTCCTCCAACCCGCCCGCGCCCTTTAGGATCACCGCGTCATTGCCGTTGGAGTAGTCGCCAACGATCAGCGCGGTGGTGTCCACGCCGCCGCCAGAGGGGATCGAGAGCGTGTCCATATTGGTGGCCGAAACGCCATCGAAGGCGCCGGCGGTATATTGGTTGATCGACTCCACATAGTCGTTGATCTGCACGATCTCGACGGAGATGCCGTATTTCTCCGCCCATTTGTCCATGATGCCGCTTTCTTCGAGATAGCCCCAAGGCATCCAGCCCACATAGATTGACCAAGCGACTTTGAATTCGGTTTTCTCCTCGGCGATCGCGGCAGGGGCGCCAAGCGCGGCAGCAAGGATGGTTGCAGAAAGGATCGTCGACTTCAGCATGTTTCAGTTCCCTGTCGTTCCGCCGAAGTTTCGATTTGCCGGTGCGCTGGCGGAACAATGAGGTGAGGCGCGGGCGAACCGACGCAGTAACCTCCCGGGATTTTGGCCCGCCGTGTACCGTGGAAGAGTTTGCCCCCGCGGCGACACTTCTCGGACCAGACCTCGGCGATTGCCGAACGGAACCCTAAGTGCCCTGCTCCATAAGGACACACTTCGTTCCGGATTCGGAACAAGGCTTCTAGGCGACGAATCCCATGCGACTTCGGCGGATGCCGATTAATCCGGCTGCATTGCAAGCTTTTGAATGAAAACTCAGCGGTGGCGAGATGGGTTGGCCGCCGCGCAACCAGACAATCCTCATCTGCACGCCCCCTTGGACGCCGCCGTTGTGTTGATCGATGCTGCCCCAGCACGCGGCAGATCCGACGCTCCGATACCTTCATCTCGCTGCGGATCAGGTCGATACAGG
>NZ_SELO01000049.1 GCF_004146235.1 Tropicimonas sp. IMCC6043
AGGCAGGTCCATGGGCGGACCGGCCCCCAGCCGGGTTTCTTGGTCATAGTGGTGTCCTTTCGGGTGGTGGAAGCGCCGCCTTGCGGCACGCGGCCCCGCCTTGCGGCGGGTCATCCGGTCAGGTGACCGGCTTGAAGCGGCCGGCGAGGCCGTCGGGCAGCTCCGCCCAGCCGAAGCTGCAGCAGGCATAGGCCTTGCCGTCGTCGCTCAGGGCCACGTCGCCGACGGAGCCGGAGCGCCCCCGGCTGTAGCTGGCGAGCAGCCTTCCGGCGTCCGGTGCCACACCGTTGGCGAACGCGAAGAGCGCTTCGAGGTCGCCAGCCTCGACGGTGCAGGCGTGGGTGAAGAACTCGGCATCAAGGGCGTCGGTGACGCGTCCTGCGGCTGCCTCAGGCTGCAACCACGAGGTCAGGTCGAGATGCGGGTTACCCCAGTCGAAGTTGCTCCGTCCGGCGCTATTGACCTCGTGGTAGCGCGCGTCGGAGGGGATGGGCTGGAAGAGGTGGAAGCGCATGGTGGCCTCCTGCCGTTTGGTTCGGGAGGCGGGCTGCCTCCCCATACGTATCCGGACAGTTTCGGGACCGGAAGGTGGCGTCGCCCCCTCGATACGTATCCGGACAGATGTCTGACGAGGGCGAAGAAACGCAGAGGCCCGGCTCGTCTGGCAGGGCCTTCTGAAAGGTCGGATGGGGTGGTCTGTCAGGTGTTGGCAGTCGCGGGGCCGGCCTTGTCCGCGAGGTCGGCATACACGACCTTTGCCGATTCGCTGATAGCTACCGAAGCTCACTGAGCGACGGAGGTCCGGAGACTGCGCATTGGTTACCTTAGCCTGATTTGGCGCTTGGTCCGCTATAAAGGCAGGGCTGCCTGATTGCTAGAATTTGACTCAGCTGGCATCCGTCACGTACAAGTTGGGAACGAAGCGTGAAAATCGCGCGTCGGTATTTGGAGAAGACTTATGAAACATGCGATTCTTTTGACGACGGGAGCATTCCTGATTTCTGCTTCTGCCTCCTTCGCGGGGGGCGCATCTGACCAAGCCCAGACACATCCGGGCCACAAGGGGTATCTTTCCTCCGAAGGGACGGGCGGCGGCGTTCCAACCGACCATTTTGAAGCGCACGGAGGGCCCGGCTACCCGTCTGGAGCAGGCGGTTGGGGTGCTACCGTGAGCGAGACCGCGAAGGACAACAAGGGCCTAAAGAACGCCCACTCGGACGAATGACGCCCAGGTTTTTCACGGGTGAAAATTACGGCGGCGTGCTGCTTAGGCAGGGCGCCGCCCTCTTTTGGAGGGGTTGCTCGATCAGTCGAATCCCTCTCAGCAAGTCACTGACCTTGCCACGGCGAGAACTGGCCGACGCCCGCTACCGATGACCAAAGGATCCGACTGCAAGCTTTTGCCCGCCAGCACCTGCCAGAAGTTTCTGCGAGCGCTTGCTTTGGCGCCGATTGCCATTTTTCTCTCCGTATCAGTGGCAACGGCACAGTCGGACCGGTTTGAGCGAGCGTGGCCTAACACAGATTTCTCACGCCTCGCCGTCGATCTGGGCGAGGTTATCTCGGGCGGACCGTTGCGCGACGGAATTCCCGCGATCCTCGAGCCGAGCTTCATCCGCGCCGCGCAGGAGACGCGCCTCGACGAGCGTGAACCCGTGATGAGCTATGTGCCCGAGAAGGGGCCGGCCCGCGCCTATCCGATCCGCTACCTGATGTGGCACGAGATCGTGAATGACGTGGTGGATGGAAGACCCATCGCCATCACTTTCTGCCCGCTCTGCAACACCGGCATGGTTTTCGACGGGCAGCTCGACGGACATTCGCTGACCTTCGGAGTGTCGGGCCTACTACGCCATTCCGACATGATCATGTACGACCACCAGACGGAAAGCTGGTGGCAACAAGCGCTCGGGGAAGGCATCGCCGGTGTGATGGTTGGGCGCCAATTGACCCAGTTGCCCGGCTGGATGGAGAGTTGGGCGGCGTTCCGCGAAGCGAATCCGGACGGGCTAGTCCTCGACGAGCCGAACTGGCCCCGGTCCTATGGCACGAACCCGTATCGCGGCTATGACACGACGCGTCCGTTCCTCTACTCGGGCGAGAATCCTCCGCACGGCATCCCTCCGCTGGAACGCGTGGTACGGGTCGGCGATCGCGCCTGGCCCCTGACGCGCCTGCGCGACAAAGGAAGGATTACCGAGGCGGGGTTGACGCTGACATGGAGCGAGGGGCAAGCCTCGGCGCTAGACACGGGAAAAATCGGCCGAGGCCGCGAGGTGGGCAACGTCCGCGTCCACGACGCGCAGGAGCGGGACGTGACGCATGACATCCCCTTCGCCTTCGCTTTCCACGCCTTCCATCCCGAGGGCCAATGGATGCTCGGGAACTGACAATTGATGGCGGCGCCTTCCAAGCTCCCGAAGCCTGCACTGAGGTTGGACTTACCGCGACGGAAGATGAAAAGCGCCGCGCGCAGATATAGGCCCCGTTGGATTCGAGACTCTGGTGGGATGCGGCTCTGATCAAAGCCCAGACTCGGTCCGCCCTTGGCTCGCTTCAGCTCCTCCAAATCTTCTCGCAAACGCTCCAGTTCGAGATACCCCTGCATAACTCCCAGACGATCAAGGAGCGCCACGTAGGCCTTTGCCTCGGACATGCTGACCTCCTTCCCCCTGGCAACGGTCAGAATGGCCTCTCTGGCGGCTTCCACGGCCTCCTGTGGGGTCGTGGTCGATGGTCTGGTTGCCGCTGGTCAAGATTGGAGGATAGGTTCCCACCACCCCGCTATTGGACCAGGCATCAGGCCATGCATTTCCGAACTACCCCGACCTCCTCCAAGGTTCGCCGTGACCAGCAGGTTGGTGCACCAGCGTTTCTCTTGTGGGTTGTTGGGGTCATGGCCCTGATTGAGTTCACCCTCAGCGCTGCTGACGCCGATATTGTCGGTTCACCTTCGTGGCGTTGGGTCGCCTACGGGTTCGGAGCATTTTGGCAGCCATTGATTTCTGGGGACGTCTCGCCGATTTTTCCCGGCCAAACCGCAACGATGTTCGTCACACACGCTTTCTTGCACGGAGGACTAATGCACTTGGTGCTGAACAGCGTCATCCTTCTCGCCCTTGGAAAATACATTTCCGCACGTATTGGTCCCGCCAAGACCATGTTGGTTCTTCTTCTTTCAGCCGTAGGAGGCGGGGTCGCCTTTGGGTTTATCTCTACGAGCAGCGCTCCCATGATTGGAGCCTCAGGAGCCGTTTTTGGTTTGATCGGCATCTGGCAGACTTGGGACTATCTCAGCCGCCGAAGGCTTCGACTGTCGATCCAACCCGTTGTGAGCGCAATGTTGGGCTTAATCTTCGCGAACTTTGTCCTTTTTGCCTTTCTCGACGGTGGGCTCGCATGGCAAGCACATCTCGGGGGCTGGGTTGTCGGATGCATCTCGGCGACCACTTTTGTCCGAAACTGAGGGCCAGTCGTCAGGGCTCGGATGACGGCTTCGCGCTCGCAAGCCGCCCTCCATGCCGACCGCAGCATCCCGTAGGAAGGGCGGTATCCGGCCATTCGCCGCGCGCTGCAGCGATGGCCGGTCAGCGGAGATTGTGTCGAAAAAGTCAGTGCTTGGTTGAAAACGAGCATACTGACAGAACATCCTCCCGCGAAAACACCAATTCGCAAACTCAGTTTTCTCAAGAGCCTTTTGAGGGAATAATATTCCAAGTTTTTTTGGCGATTTTTCGGTTGATGAGTTTTTCAATACAATCCGGACGTTGCTGCCTTCCGCGGCCGAGGCCACGACGAGAGCGACCTACGTTTACAGGTTTCGGACCTTCGCACAGACTGCCGCATTCGAACTCGTGCTCGCCGATTAGTTGAAAGGGCGGATGCGAAACGGCCCGTTTCACACGGTCAAAACGACCAGAGTCCAGTCCGGTCGTACATGGCGCGGGCGTCCGAAGTCTCACATGGGGAGTATGCAGTTGCGGCTTGAGATGTCGTTGAATCTATTCTTCCGGGAAACCGGCCGCTCGCATGGCCGCGATTTCAGCCGACATCAACTCGCTATTCGATGCTGAATATGGGGAAGCCGCCAAAGTCGCCGCGATTGTTCGGCTCGGGTTCAGTCGCAAGGTCGCGGCCACTTCCTGTGCCGCCTTCTCCGGATCACCCCGAATCAAATAGGTCATTGCCAGCCGCCAATGTGCATGGTCGTGATTTGGTCGCAGTTCGGCGTAGGCGAGGCCAGTCTCGTGCGCCTCTTGATAGCGCTCGGCAGCGAAATAGGCCCAGCTCAGTTGCGACAGGTAGTCGGGGGGATAGAATGGGTTGAGCCGCATCGCTTGCTCGATGGTGGCGATCGCCTCTTCCGCCCGGCCGGGAAGTAGCCGCAGCATACGTCCCTTGTACATGATCGCGTCGGCGTCGTTCGGGGCAATCTCCAAGGCCTGTTCAACCAACTTCAGCGACCGCTCGAAATCGCCTCGGAAGCGGTACACGGTGCTAAGCGCCAGATAGCTTCCCGAATACCCGGGGTCCGCTTCGATTGCCGCCTGCGCGATCTCTTCGGCCCGGGGGTAGACCGCGTCGCGGTCCGCCATGCCGGTCCGACCCATCCGCGCGAGATCAATCGCCCAGGCCGCCAGCGCCGCGGCGAAACCCGGATCGCGGGCGAGGCTCTCTTCATACAGGCGAATCCGGCGCAGCACGTCTTCGCGGGAACTCCGCGGGGCCGCCTGCGCCTCCAGAAACAGCGCATAGGCATCCGGGTCGCTCGTCGTGCTTTCCTGCATCCGCGCCAACTCGCCCGAGACAAGTTCCACGTTGAGCTCCGAAACGATCTGGCGCGCGATCTCGCTTTGCAGCGCCAGGACGTCGCCGAGCGCGCGATCATAGCTTTCGGCCCAGACCTGATGACCGTCAAGCGCATCGGCGAGGTTGGCGGTTATGCGGACCTGTTCGTCCGATCCGCGCACACTCCCGTCCATTACGAAGCGTACGCCGAGATCCTCAGCTACCTCCGCCGCCGCCACTGCTCGCCCCTTGTACGTGGAGGTCGAGTTGCCATCGATCACCAATATCTGAGGGATCTTCGCAAGCGAGGCGATAATCTCCGCCACCAGGCCGTCGATCACCACGTCTGGCACACCCTCGGACGAAAGGTTGTCGAATGGCAGCACCGCGATCGAGGGTTCCTGAGGCAGCGGATAGTTCATGCGCTCCACCGAGGCTGTCGGCATCGCCGGGCGCCAGGGCTCCAGCCACCACAGGCCCAGGCTCACCGCCGTAGCCAATGCGAGGGCAACCGCAATCCAGCTGCGCCGCCGGACAGGGCGTTCACTCGCCATGGACAGAATTCTCGCTGGCTTGACTGCGCCCAGGAAGTTTGTCGGAGATGACCGAATGGGTATTGCAACAGCGTTTCTTGTGTTCTCCTGGAAGGCGCTGATGCCCACCATTCTTCCCGGGCGCGCGGCGCTCTGAATATTGGTCTGAGCAGGTTCCGAACGCGCAAGTGCACCTGCTCCCGCGGCGCCACGTGTCCCGGTGCGTTGTGCAAGACTCTGTGAACCTGGTACGGTCGCGGGTGGAACATCGCGGCGGATATCTTCTGCGAGTTGCCGGCTTTCGCGGTCTGGGACTTCGCCGATTTCCTCTCGAAGCAGTGCCTTTAATCTCTCGAACTGGGCCATTGCCTGTGATCTCTGGCCCGCCTGATAGTACAGGCGCATCAGCAGGCGATGATTGTCCTCGTTGAGGCGGTCGAGGGCAACCAGACGCAGCGCGAGTGCGATTGCGGTCTCGGGGCCCTGCTCCACGACGCAAGCCTGAATCGCCTCTCGAAGTCGGGTGGCGACCGTGGCGGCCACGATGCGCCGCTCTGTCTCGAGCCATTCCTCTATCTCCGGCTCGCGAACCTGAACGCCCTCAAGGAATGCAATGCCTGCCTCGTGGGCCCTGTTCAGTCCCTCTACAGCGTCAAGGTCGGTTCTCCAGTGCCCCTGTGCCAAGGCGACACGCGCGGGGTCGCTATCGAACGGCTCGACAGGGCCGTCGAGCGATGCACGCAGCCGGGTGAGTGCCTGGCGGAGACTTGCCCGCGCCTTCTCCGGAGGAGACCCGGGCCAGAGAAACGTCGAAAGCTGCTCGCGTGTGGCGGCCTGTCCGGACGACCGCGCGAGATGGGCGAGCAGCAGGAGTTGCTTTGGCGCAGAGATGGAGCGTTCTTCGCCACCGACAAGGACCCGGGCTCGACCAAGCAGCCGGAGTTCGAATTCAGCTTGTTCAACCGCGTGTTTCTGATCCCTGCGCATGGAGGAAATTTAACACGAGCTGGTCGGCTGCCGAGAGCCTTTTGTGACGTTGCGTCCCCATGCCCTTGTCAGTTTTTGCGACCAATTCTCGGTTCAACCAGCCCAAAACGCCCTCATTTTACGTTGTTCCGCAGCTTTGACGCAATTGTCACGCCGTCAGTGACAGGACGGTCACAGGGCTGTGGAGGTGTGTTCTCGTCGTCCACAGCCCTGATTGGCCGAGGGCGGATCACCAACGCAACCGACCAAGGAGAAAACCATGATTATGAACTTTCCCGTTGCAGCCGCAGCGACCATTGTCTCCATCGCCATTCTCGGCCTTGCCACCCAATCGAACGGAGAGTCTGCTTCCAATCCTGCTGCTGTTGCTGAGCAAGAGGGTAGGACTGTCAAGATGACCGACCTGCGGATAAAGACCGACGATTACCTCGTCCCAGCCCATATTTGTGCGGATGTAGACGCAGAAAAGTACGAGGATTGCGTGCCTTGGTCACATGTCGGCGAAAATGTCATCTATCTGCTTCCCGAAGTTGAGTGATAGTCGAGGCGGCATCGAGATCCGCAGTTTACCGTTGATGACGAATACGCCTCATATGGTGGCACCGTCTCGCCTGATTGTTCGTGCCTAGCAGGGAAATTAAAGACCCGTTTTTCCTACTGTATGTTCTTGGTATGACGAATGATTCGGGCAACCTAAGGGTTCAACTGCGTCTGGTGAGAAGGTCGGCTCCGGGCCGTTCTCGACGCTTGCTTCGAGAGTGGGGGGGCGTCGCAGGTGCAGAAATATTCAGGGGGCGGACTCTATCCTCATAGGTCAGATCAAGTCGTGCATTTCTGACTTTTTTCGCTGGGCGCCTTTTCTGTCTGATCAATCCGAAGCGATGCTTGATCTTCGGCTTTTCTCACGGAAGGGGTCCGCCCTGTCCAGAATTTGAACGCTCGGCGGAAGCTGTTCGCTTCCTTGTAGCCAAGCGCACGTGCCACTTCGGAAACGGATGCGCCGGGCTGACCGCCACGAGGAAATAAATTGCACGATCGAGTGCAAATCCGATCCGGCGCGGGCCGTCCTGCGCCGGATCTCTGTCAAGGTTTCGTGAGGGAGCCGCGTGCCGGGCGGCACGCGACCTGGTCTTTCAGCTCAGATGCTTTTCGAAATGTGCCAATGTCCGCTCCCAGGCAAGCGTCGCGGCGGCCTCGTCATAGCGCGGGGTGGTGTCGTTGTGGAAACCATGGTTCGCGCCCTCGTAGATATGGGCCTCGTAATCCTTGTCATGCTCCTTGAGCGCCGCCTCGTAGGCGGGCCAGCCGGCGTTCACCCGCTCGTCCAGTTCGCCGTAATGCAGCAGGAGGGCCGCCTGGATCGCCGGCACATCCGCCGCATCCGCCTGGCGTCCGTAGAAGGGTACGGAAGCAGCCATGCTCGGATAGGCCACGGCCAGCGCGTTGCAGACGCCGCCACCATAACAGAAACCGACCGCGCCGACCTTGCCGGTTGAGCCCTCATGGCCGACGAGGAATTCGAAAGCGGCGAAGAAGTCTTCCATCAGCTTCACGGTATCCAGTTCTTTCTGCATTGCGCGGCCATCGTCGTCATTGCCGGGATAACCGCCCAGAGGTGTCAGCCCGTCCGGGCCGAAAGCCAGGTAACCGGCCTTTGCCGTGCGCCGGACGACGTCCTCGATATAGGGGTTCAGACCGCGATTCTCGTGAACCACCAAGACGGCCGGAAGCTTGCCCGTTGCCCCTGCGGGTTTGGCCATAAGGCCCTTTATCGTGCCATGCCCCTTCGGGCTCTCGTATTCGGCGATCATCGTCTCGATGGTGGGGTCGTCCGGAGCAACCTGCTGCGCCAGCGCGTAATTGGGCTGAAGGCTCTCCAGCACCGCCGCAGCGGTCACGCCCGCGGCCAGGTATTGCCCTGAATTCCGGAGGAAATCCCGCTTGGTCATCTTGCCATGCACGTAACCGTCATAAAGTTCGAGGATCCGTGGGTCGAAATCGGATGCCGTCTTGCGTTGCATTAAGAAATCTCCCTTTGATGGAATGGATCTATTGCGAGCCATCCCTTTGACAAGCTTCGTCCTGTTCTTGAAAGATCGCGCATGAACGCGCCTGTTGGCATCCAAGTCTACCCGAACGCGCGAGACCGACCCAGTAACGCCCGCGTTATCGCCAGCATAACTGCACTCCTTTTGGTCAGGATGTTGGTCAGGATGCTGATCCGTATACCTGCGTCAACGGTTCCCAGACGCTTCCTGAAATCGTTGCATCGACCTGGAGATACCCTCGCCGAGAGCGTCCCGAACCGCTCGAAACCGTGCGTTGCGCTCGAGTTCCTCAAGCGTCGCGACCCAGATTGGCACAGAGATCGAAGGGACAGCATCGGCCTGCCGTTTTAGTCGCGGGTCCGGATCGCCGACGAAAGTTGGCAGGAGCGCCTTGCCCGCTCCTGCTGCGGCGAGTTCCCGCACCACGAGAAAACTGTCGGCGCTCTGCCGGATCCGGTCCGGAGGAACATTCTCGACCATCCAGGCCGCCGCCCGGGAGTTCGTCAGCGGCCCGTCGAGGCCGATCCAGAAATCATCCGATGGGTCGACACTGTACTGGGCGAACTCGAAACTGGCGGCCACGCGTCCCGACATCCCCTTTTCCAGCGCGACTGCTGGCCGGACGGCTATGTCTGCCGACAATCGAAAAAAATCCTGCCGGATATTGGTGCTGAGCAGGGTGAGTTTCAGCGCAGGGTATCTCGCCGAAATGGCTTGGATGATCCCGGGCAGGACCAACGTGGAGAGGCTGTCAGTTGAAGCGATCCGCACTTCCCCCGCAAGCGATTGATCGGCGCCGAGGAATGCCCGGTCGACCGCGAGAACGGCGTCCTGAACATTGCGCGCGGCCAGAAGGACCGGCTCAGCCTCGGGCAAAACCCGGTAGCCGGTGGCAAGTTTTTGGAACACGGCCTGCCCGTGCCGCGCCTCGAATGAACCGACCCGCCGCAGGACCGTTGCGTGGGTCACACTCAGCCTGCTGGCGGCCGCATTCAGGGAACCGGTCTCCGCCACCGCGAGCACGTAGCGAATGTCGTCCCAGTTCGACTTGTTCATTTTCTGATACGTAGGGAATATTTTTCACCAGTTGAATGATATTTTGTACAGCTTACGCTGCGTACATCAAGTGATTCAGGAGGAGACGACCCATGCGCCTATTCGTGAAGCCGGCCGTACTTGGACTTGCAGCAGCCCTGCTCGCTGGAACGACCCTTGCCCAGGATATGCCAAACCCCGCGATCAAGGCACGTCAGTCCGTGATGGCCCTGCGTGGCTTCGAACTGGGCATACTGGGGGCAATGGCGAAGGGAGATGTCCCTTATGACGCAGAGGTGGCGGCCAAGGCGGCCGGCAACCTCGTGTTGCTCTCCCAGCTTGATCTTTCCGCGATGTGGCCAGAAGGAACCGACAATTCCGCCGCTTCCGGCACAAGGGCCTTGCCAGATATCTGGTCAAACTTCGACGACGTTGCGGCCAAGGCAGGTATTCTCAACGAAGCCGCATTGGAGCTGCAGGCGGCCGCAGGGACGGACCTGGAATCGATGAAGGCCGCGATGGGAAATCTGGGCGCCGCATGTACCGCCTGCCACAAGGCTTACCGGGCACCCGCCAGCTAAGGAGCAATGCTGGTGGCTCGGCTCCTTCGGATCGTTCTGATCTGCGGTCTCGCCATCCTCGGGATCGGATGGTTCGCCACCCGCCCCGAGCACGTCGATGCATCGATCGTTGAAGCGGCTGTACCGGATATGGAACGGGGCGAGACCCTGTTCTTTGCCGGTGGATGTGCCGCGTGCCATTCCGCGCCAGACGCCGAGGGTGGGGACAAACTGAAACTCGCGGGCGGGCGGAAGTTTCCGTCCCCCTTCGGGACCTTCGTTGCTCCGAACATATCGCCGGACCCAGAGGCTGGCATCGGCGCCTGGACGGCGACAGACCTCGCGAACGCTCTTCTGAAAGGAACCGGTCCGCGCGGTCAGCACTACTATCCGGTACTTCCCTACACGTCGTTCGCCCGGATGTCGGTCGAGGACGTCGTCTCCCTGCACGCCTACCTTGCAACACTCCCGACCGACGCAACACCGAACCAACGCAACGATGTCGGTTTTCCGTTCAACATTCGGCGCGGTCTGGGCATCTGGAAAAGGCTGTTCTTCCGCGATGGCTGGGTTGTTGAAGGTGACCTGACCGAGGAGCAGCAACTCGGGCGCTTTCTGGTCGAAGGTCCTGGACATTGCGGCGAATGCCATACGCCGCGCAACGCTCTTGGTGGCCTGCGTCTGAGCGCATGGTTGAGCGGCGCGCCCAGTCCAACCGGCAAGGGCCGCATTCCTGATATTACACCGGGCGGGCTCGATTGGTCCGAGGCGGATATCGCCGAATACCTGAAGTCGGGATTTACGCCGCAATATGACACCGTGGGCGGAGACATGGCGGACGTCGTCGCCAACACAAGTCACCTGTCAGTTGCCGAGCGCAGTGCAATTGCCGCCTATCTGAAGGCGGTGCCGCCTTCAGGGAAATAGATCGAGCGTGCCGCGGCTCAACTCTTCGCCCTGATGACCGGAAAAATCAACCGGTTCACTTCATCCGTTCACGCGACCAATTGAACTTGCATCGTGCCACGGCGATGTTGCCGGTAGTCTCGCAGCCAACATTCATCCTGCGTTAGGCCTTGCTCGTGATAGCCTTCGACTGGCTTACCGGGCGATGAACTCGGGTCAATGGCGAAACCGGCGCAGGCGTCTTCTGTCGCTTGCCGCCGTCCTCGACGGCATGCGCCGTGGCAGAGGCGGTCCGGATCGGGGGCATGGACCGGCAGACGCTGGGCGATTGGGGCCACCGGTTCAACGCGAAAGGTCCCGACGGGTTGGTCAATCGCAAGGAATCGGGTTCTGAGCGGCGCCTCAACGCCGTTCAGCTGAACGAGCTCGAAAAGATCGTCGAAGCCGGTCCTGAACGGCCGCTACGACGTAGCCGCACTGCAGCAGCGGCACGGCAACTGAATGGCTCCTTTGGGCCGTTCACGAAGGTTGAGCGATCCGAGCCAAAGGTCCGGATAGCTCGCACACCGGACGTTGCCTTGGGCACACCAATGCCGGCTCAGCGCAGGCAGCGGAATTATTCACGCACCTCCCGAGAACATGGCAGTCTACCCAGTCTCCCGATCAACCGAACCATGCCCCCATTGCACCCGCGAAATCTCCGGCAGTTGCAGCGGCGGCCGATCCCGGCTTGCCTTCAACTCCTCCAGAGACGCCTTCAACTGCTCCAGCTCAAGATACCCCTGCATAACTCCCAGACGATCAAGGAGCGCCACGTAGGCCTTTGCCTCGGACATGCTGACCTCCTTCCCCCGGGCAACGGCCAGAATGGCCTCTCTGGCGGCTTCCACGGCCTCTCGAGGGGTTTCGAGATCCGAGGCGATGTCGATCCGTACGAAGTCAGCTGTCTTCAGCGGACGGATCCGGTCGATGAGCCATGTCGCGACATGGCTGTCGCCCTCGTCGAGGGCGGCGTTGATGACATCGGCGGCCTTGCCGAGCATGGTCTCCAGACACTCGTTGGCGAGGTGGGCGGCTCGTGCATTCACGCCGTTGGATCCAGGCGGGCGGCCAGTGGATCTCGGAGGCCTGTTGCCGGGCAGGAAGCGACCGTCCGGGCCACGTTTGTCGTTGATTGTGTGGTCAGTCATCGGGTCGCCTTTGTCGCCATTGTGTGTGCCGGAAAAGGGGCAGTTATGCTGACATAATAACGGGGTTTGAGGAGATTTCCAAAGCAATAATATGTCGAGTTTGCCGACCTTGCGGACATTCGCTGCGATCGCAACACTACTTGCCGAAACTGGCCAGCGTCTGGTCATAGCGGTTAGGACCGGACCTTCGAAGCACACAGGGCCAAGGTCGCTTGAGCGGACCTTCCCGCAGTTCGGCTTTCCTGCGGCCTGTGGGCTCTGCTAAGCTCTGCCAGGACGGTGGATGGGTTCGCGTTATGCAAGACTGGGACGCCGGCAACTGGCAGGACGAGTACGACCGCCTCGCGGCGCAGGACGCCGCAAGTGGGCTCGACACCGAAGAGCTCGAGGCGCTGGCCACCGCGGCCTATATGACCGGGCGTGAAGACGACTACCTGTCGGTTATGACCCGCCTGTTCGAAACCCAGGACGTGGCGCAGAAGGTGCAGGCCGCGGCGCGGACCGCCTTCTGGATCGGCCTCACGCTGATGTTTCGCGGAGAACATGGCCGCGGCGGCGGCTGGGTGGCGCGGGCCGTGGCGCTGGCCAAGCAACTGGCGCCCGACAGCGCCGTGCACGGCTATGTCCTTGTGCCCTCTGCCGAAGACGCGCTGGATCGAGGGGACCCCGCCGAGGCGCAGGCGCTGGCCCAGAGGATGCTGGTGATCGGCGAGGGCAGCGGAGATGCGGATTTGGTGGCCATCGCGCGGCACATCGTCGGGCGAGCGCGGCTGGCGCAGGGTGACATCGCTGCCGGGCTGGCCGATCTGGACCGCACCATGATTGCCGTCACCGAGGGCCGCTGTTCTCCGATTGTGACCGGGCTGATCTACTGCAGCGTGATTGATGCCTGTCAGAGTTTCCAGATCTACCAGCGAGCCTGGGAATGGACCACGGCGCTCTCGGGCTGGTGCAGCACGCAGCCGGGGCTAGTCGCCTTCACCGGTCGATGCCTGATCCATCGGGCCGAGATCATGGTGCTGGCCGGCGACTGGAGCGCTGCCGAGGGCGAGGCCGGTACGGCCTGCAAGCGGCTTGCGCAGGGTCCCGCGGCGCATCACGCGGGTCCAGCCTTCTATCAGCGCGGCGAGGTGCTGCGGCTTTCCGGCCGCTATGGCGAGGCAGTCGAGGCTTACCGCGCCGCCAGCCGCCACGGCTTCGATCCGCAGCCGGGGTTGGCGCTGATACGCCTAGCACAGGGTAAGCAACATTCGGCGAGTGCTGCTATCCGCCGCGCTCTGGTGGCCGCCGAGAAACCGACCGAAAGGATGCGGCTTTTGCCCGCCGCAGCCGAGATTGCGCTCGCTGCCGGCGATATGACAGCTGCTGCCGGGCATTGCGCCGAACTTGTCAAACTGGGTGAGACATACGGCTCGGATGCCGTCGCGGCTGTCTGTGCCGAGATCCGTGCCACGATCGCGCTGAATCGGGGCGAGGCTGAAGCGGCTTTGCGTGACTGTTCGCGTGCCGCCGCGGTGTGGCGTCAGTTGCCAGCCCCGCACCGGCTCGCGAGCATCCGCCTGCTGACCGGCCGCGCCTGCGCCGCGCTGGGCGATGCTGATACAGCCCGAGCCGAAGCCGAGGCTTCGCTTGAGACCTTCCGCGGTCTAGGCGCCGAACCTGACGTCAGGGCCGCGAAAGCAGTGCTGCGGACGCTCTCCCCCAGCGCTGAGAACCCGCTGACTCCACGGCAGACTGAGGTGTTGGGGCTTGTCGCACGGGGCCTTACCAATCGCGAGATCGCCGGCGAGCTGGGCCTCTCGGAACGCACTGTCGACCGACACGTCTCTGACATCCTAACCCGTATCGACGCTCCGACCCGGGCTGCGGCGACCGCATGGGCGGCAGCGAACGGGCTCATCGCCCGGACCAGTTCTGGGTAGTTCTACCCAGACGAAAAATTCCAATGCCTCGGCAGCCTCACCGAAGCGGACACCACCCCGCTCGTATACCTTCGAGTCATCCAACCGAAAGAGGCACGGCATGCAGGCCTCATCGACCAAACTGCGCCTCTGGCCAGGCACCAGCGCGGCCTTTCTGACACCCGCCCTCTTACGGCCGGGCGGAAGATCCGGCCAGCAATCGCCTGAACGATCAGACGTCGAACCGAAACCAGAAAAGGAGTCCATTATGACCCGACTAACAACTGCACTGACCGCAATTGCCCTAGCGTTCCTGACGGCCGACGCCGCGACCGCCTCTGAAGAGGAAACCGTGACCATGTTGCTGAACCAGGCGCTCGCTGGGATGGACGGCAAGGAAGTCAACATGGTGCAGGTTGATGTGCCGGCAGGTTTCGAGACGCCGCGCCACCTCCATCCCGGGCACATGTTCATGTACGTGCTCGAGGGTGCGGTAGAGATCGACGTCGACGGCCAGCCGACTGTGCAACTCGCTGCAGGCGACGCGGCCTACGAGATACCCGGCATCCCGATGATCGGCCGCAATCTCAGCGCGACCGAGGGCGCGAGGTTGCTGATTTTTGCCCTTGGCGATGCGGGCGCACCCATCGAACTGCCGGCGCCCGAATGAAGGTTGATCGACGAAAGGATACCGACATGACACTTCCGACCGCAGAAATAGAAGCCACTATCTTTGACATCCACGCCTTCTTCACCGACTGGGTCGGGGGGCGCTGCCCGGGGGACAAAGAGACCTTTCAAAGGAACGCGCTCGACAGGATTTCCGACGATTTCGTCGCGATATTCCCGGCCGGCCGGATGTTCGGCAAGAAGGACTTCGAAGGCTATATGGGATCGATCTACGGATCGAACCCCGAATTTCGGATCAAGATACGCGACATTCGGGTCCAGCACGCGACCGCGGACATAGCCGTCGTCAACTACGAGGAATGGCAACGCGATGCGAAGGACTCAGACAGCCCCAACAACGCGCGCGTGACGACCATGGTTCTGGGGGGCAAGCCTGAGGGCGATGGTCTGCACGTGCTGCAAGTCCACGAGACTTGGTTGCCGGACGAGGTCCAGGCGGACGGGGACTACAGCTTCTGAGACGACATCAGGATTTTCCCGTGCCAGAGACAAGGCGAGGGGGCCGCCCACCCACCTTCACCGACATGTTCGATGCCATCGCCCAGGTCTGCGATTTCTACTCGCCTCAAGAATGCTGGAACTACTTCAAGGCCGCCGGATATGTCTTAGGTTAATGGCGGGCTGCTTTAATGACCGCTTCGGTTGAGGACAATGATGCTGCACTTGTGGGGCGCTCAACTGCGTTAGCGGCAGCTATGCGCAGTGAGCGACCGCGCTGGCGTGTCCGGTCCAAGAGCCAACGCTTCGTGCCACCGAAGGGGCAGTATGCCGACCAACCGGACCTTAGCCGCAGGCGCGAAACCTCGACCGATGCGCGCGCAGGATTCGCAAGACGGGCGGAGGGCCGCCGTTCGCTGCGCATTTCGTCAAGGTCTGCTCTGCGGGCAGTCGCAGCTTGCACGGTGGAACCTCACATCTGGTGGCAGCGCACTGCTGAGATTCGCCGATCTCTAAACAAATTCCCGGAGCCGCTCTTCACGGCAATGTGGAAGCCAATCGTGGCGATACCGTCTCTTGAACGAATATCTACGGCGTCTGGACCGGACCGATAAGCGGCGTTCTCACTGGCTTTGCCAATCCGAAGAAGACCACGGTGCCATTGCCACCAAATCGAGTTGACAGCGCCTCGTCGGGGGCCTGCTTGAAGCCTTCATCCGGCCGGTCCCAGTTGTTGGCAACCCAGACGTTGCCGGCGGGATCGACCGCGACATCCGTGATGATCTGCAGACCGCCGACGTAGCCGCCGGGTGGTGAAATCGTGTCGCCGGTCTTCATTCCGGGCGGGCAGGTCTCCGTGCGCGCGCCGCACAACTGGGCGACGAACCGGCCGGTGGAGTTCGCAACCCAGACATGATCGTTTCCGTCGATCGCGATGCCCCACGGACCGGCGAATGCCTTGTTGTCGTCAAAGGGGCCGAGAACGGTGCCGTCGGGTTGGACCATCGACACGTCGCCGCCGGGGAACTCCTGCAAGATTTGGAAGAGAGTAATCCATTCATTGGCCTCCTCGTCGGCCGCTGATTGCGTGGCCACGAGGTCACCCACTTTCGACTCGAGCTTCACCTTGATCAGTGCCAGCTTCTCCTCGGTGTCTGGATGTCCAACCGTATTTGCGACCCAGGCGTTGCCCTGACTGTCGATCGCCACCGCCCGAGGTGCGAAGCCGACCTTGAACGTGTCGGCATTGCCAGGATCGCTGGCGGGGAAGCGCACAACAGTGTCCGACCCGCTGTTTGTAACCCAGATGCGGTCCTCCTGATCGATGGCGAGATGAAACGGCGCTTTGACCTGAAGCGTTCCGTCTTCGGGTTTTCCGTCGACCGTGCGCCCCAGGATACGTCCCTTCAAGGCATCGCCGCCAGGCAGGTGGACGATCTGGTCTTTCTCGTTGTCCAGAGCCCACACGTCGCCGCCCGGCACGACGATGATACCCTGCATCGATCCGAGCTCGCCGTCGAAGTCATAGCCAGTCTCCGGCGACAATGGCTTTCCCGTCTTGCGATCGAAGACGGATATGTTCTTGCCGGCAAGGCTCGTCACCCAGACCTTGTCATCAGCCGAGATGGCAAGGCCGAAGCCTGGGCCATCCACGCCGCCGCCGCGAAAGCCGGTCGTCATTGGCGACAGCGGCGTTCCGTCCGGTGCCAGCTTGGAAATTCCACCGCCGAAGCCGGCGAAAATCGTGGACTGTGCGCCGACAAGGAAGTTGTCGCCGGCCCACATGTTGCCCTCACCGTCGATGGAAATGCCGCCAAGCGAATTGAGGCCTCCGCCGGCATAGCCAAGCGAAAGCGTCCAGGCGCTCGGCGCGAAGGCGAGATAGGGAATATGCGGTACGTCCCGCCACCTCTTGCCTTCCGGTACCGGATACAGTTCCTCGAACAGCGCGAACAACTGGTCCGCATTGTGCCAGGGGTACCGGGCGATGTTTTGCATCGCCGTCAGCGTGTCGGCAGGAACCTCTCCGCCCGGTGATGTGGCCAACGTGAAAAGCTTGTCGCAGGCTTCCGGCAGGGCTCTCGCGCAAGCCGATAGAAGCAGCCCGAGCGTGTTGAACTTCGCCAATGTCGTCGTTTGAGAGCTGTTCAGGGGGGCCTGTATCACCGGCCCGAGCCCACCGTCTTCGATATCCACCAAGTTCGCGACGTTGCCGGCGGCGATCCGAAGCCCGAGATCGCCACCTCTCAGCGCAGGGCCATTCAGAAACTGGGCTGCCGTCCACACGGAGGCGACCGTCGTAAGCTCATTGATGGTGACGTCTTCGGGCAGTGTCGTCCCGAGCGTCGCCATCAATCTGATCGTTGTGTTTGCGTCCTCTCGAATGGTTCCCCTCGCGTCGCCGCCCTCCGTGACGAGATAGAAAACGCCGCCGGTGTCCAATCTACTGCCTATTGGAATATCGAAAACTCCGTCGCTGGCGGTCTTTGTCTCGGCGAGTTTCGCCGGCGCACCCGAACCAGCCAACCAAAGAACTACATCTGCGCCGGAAAGAGGTTTATCCTCAATCTCGACATGTCCTGAAATCCGGCCGTCAGCCGAGGCGGAGAGGGCCATGAGCGGAAGTGCAATGAACTGAACAGCAACTCGTGGAATTTTCCGGAAAAAGTTCGTCATGATCGATTACTCCGGTCAAATCGACGCCTTTTGATCTGCGTCGCCAAATAGCCCTCATTCTTGCACGGGTTGTCATCAAGGTCCAACTTCCCGCGCAGGTTCGCTCGAGACTGGCTCACACCTGCCGTGACGGGTCCGATTGCTCGGTTCCGACTGATCTGAAGCTACGAAGTGCTGCAACGAAACCCAATCGGCTTGAGCGCACTGCGCAGACGTTCGCCACATTTTCCATCAACGGCAGCTCCGGGCCGTTCACGACGGTCGGAAACCATGCTGCGTGTGCGAGGTGCCGTGACCTGCCAACGGCAGGATTGCGCAGTCAGCCGCAACAGCCACATGACAGGACCAATACCCGACCGCCCAGGCATGTGTCCGGTGCGGCCGAACCGAGGCGAGCGGTGGCGCTGATAGCCTCACCGGGTGGCGAATGGATGAGCGAGAGAGGGCGGACTGACGCAGCCGGATTTCACCGCGCACAAAACCAGCACTTTTACACGCGCGAACTCGGCAGTGACTTCGGCGATGGCCAGACTGCGTCTGATTGTCAGCCTGCTCCGGACCCGGTTATCACTCGCTGGCGCCCTGCACGAGGTCGAGCGTCGCGCTGAGGTCGCCGCGGTGGTCAGGATCGACGTTGGCGAGGCCGGCGCGCGGGTTCGGCTGCTGCGATGCATGCTGGCCCTGATCCCAGCTAGGGTCTTCGTTGGCGGCCTTGGTGAGCTCGCCGAGGCTGCCACCCTCTCGCTGTCCGGGCGGGGTCTTTCCGCTGCCACTTTGCGCGAAGGCCGGCGCAGCGATGAGCGGCAGCACAAGAGCGAGCGCGATAATGCGGTTCATGATGGGTCCTCCCTTTCCTTGCTCTTTTCCTAAGGTAAGTTTCCGTCGCATTGTTACGCTGCGTCAAGCAATTCCCATCCCGCGACCGCAGGGCGTGCTGGAGCTATATAAGCCAAGGCACACTTTCCACGACCCTCCGCCCGGCACCAGCGGTCTCGTCACTGCCAATCGCCGCGCCGACCTTGAATGGCGGCTTCCGAAAAAGGAGCTTTATGCTGCAGGTGCAAAGGGCTCACACAGCACGAGCGGCCGTATTGCGCAGTATGGGTTCCTCTCGGAAACGAATGACTTAACTGTTTAGACCCATGCTAGATTGTGAGCGTGCCGGATGTTCGGCAAAGGCCAAATCCAGCCCCCGCAACCATAAATCCAGAACAATATCAAAGACTTGAATTCGGCTTCGGCCGATCAAGTTTTTGATGTCGCGTCTTGCATCAACGCCACATCAACGTTTGACGAGTCCACAGACGCGACGCGGGATACCGCACATTTCGGGTTGCCAGCGCTTGTGGCCGCGGCCATCAGCCGGCGAAGTGTCCGACTTAAGGGATGGTCAGGGCAACGAGTGTGTCTCGGAGATGTCAAAAAAATGCGGCGGCCTGACGCCATGCTATACGTCCGCAAAATCCGGACGTTAGTTAAGTTTTTTTATCTCAAACCGATCCAACAGATGCCGGGAGTGTGAGTCTGGATTCTTCTTCGCCAAAAAGCAAAAAAATGAATTTTCCGTTCACTGTTTCGCGCCGCCTCGGAGGGATCGGCGAGGCGGCGCGAGGTGGCTTCGAGCGATTACTTGGGGAGGATCACCGCATCGATTACGTGAATCACGCCATTGGATGCTTCAATATCCGGAGTCACGACATTGGCGCCATCCACGGTTACGCCACCCTCGGTCATGATCGTCACGTCGCCACCCTGAACTGTGGTAGCCATCATGTTGTTGCTGAGGTCACCGCTCATCACTTTGCCCGGCACAACATGATAGGTGAGCACGGCCGTCAGTTGATCTTTATTTTCGGGCTTTAGGAGGTCTTCGACGGTCCCCTCCGGCAGGGCTGCAAAGGCGTCGTCAGTCGGGGCAAACACGGTGAAGGGTCCTTCTCCCTTCAGTGTGTCGACGAGACCGGCAGCCGTAACGGCTGCAACAAGGGTCTCGAAGGAACCAGCTCCGACCGCTGTATCGACGATGTCCTTGGAATGGCCATCGGCGAACGCGGTAGTGGCGACGAACAGGCCGGCGGCGGTAGCGGCAACAAAAGCTCTGCGAAACATGGTATCTCCAGTCATGTGGGCCCGCTTCGTGCGGAATATTAGATATACGGAGCACAAGGCAGTCTGGATCATTGCCAATTTGGAGCTGTTGCGGCGACTGGCGACAAACGCGCAAATTTTATCAACCGCATCGAAGCGCTTTAGAGCGTTCCCAAGCTGATCGGATTCAGGATTCCCAAGATGTGGCGCCCATGGTTCTCTGTTTGTGAGGCAGATATAGGGGGTAGGAATGGGCAAGCCACATCCTATGGAATTGCGGGAGCGCG
>NZ_SELO01000004.1 GCF_004146235.1 Tropicimonas sp. IMCC6043
GGGACGAACTCTTGAACGAAACCCTGTTCTCATCGCTGGCGGAGGCCCGCGAGAAAATCACAGCCTGGAAGGAGGACTACAACCGCAACAGGCCCCACTCATCCCTCGGCAATCTCACGCCGCGGGATTTCGCAATGAAATCGAGACTGGAAACCAAGGCCGCATAAGGCCAGAAATCAACCGACGGATTCTCCCAAAGGCTGGAGGGAAGCCGGGTCTCAGGTCAGATCGTCTGACGCCCCGGGGGTGGTGTTGGATTCCCCTCGGGAGGGGCCGTCGTATGGCTCCGTTCGCGTAAACATCTGCGCCGAGCGGCCAAGCGGCTGCGGTGGTGCCAAGCGGCGGCTCGGGCGATCTCCGAAGCTGGGATAAGACCGGCTGCGGCGTCTGGTTCCAGGTGGTCGTTTCAAGCGCCAATTTCCTTGACTCAGCGGGTCTGGCTGTCACGATGAGCGACAGAACGGAGTCGCTTCGCAGTTCGGAACTGACGCTCAATGCGTGTCGCCGAAATTGCATTTTCGAAGGGAGGCGACATGTCCATGGCAGACGCCGCGACACCCGTCGTCATCGAAGCCAGCGCGCTCGATCAGTTGATCTCTATCCTGAAAAGCAAGGGGTTCGAAGTTCTCGGCCCGGTTCGGCGTGATGGTGCGATCATCCACGATCACGTCGAATCCAGTGCGGACCTGCCGCGTGGCTGGGTCGATGCGCAGAGTGGCGGCCGCTACCGGCTCCATCAGGAGGGAGACGCCTATTTCGGCTACACCGTCGGTCCTTCGTCGTGGAAACGGCTCCTGCACCCGCCGGAGCAGCCACTTTGGCGCTGCGGGACACGCGATGGCGAGATCCGGATCGACGCCGCCCCGGTCGACGAGACCCGGCACGCGCTTCTTGGCGTGCGTCCCTGCGAGCTGGCGGCGATCGCAATGCAGGACAAGGTGTTTCTCGATGGGCCGTATCGCGACCCCCATTATGCGGCCCGCCGCGAGGGTCTGTTCATCGTCGCGGTGAATTGCAGTCGGTCGGCGGAAACCTGTTTCTGCACTTCCATGGGCACCGGTCCGAAAGCGCGGGAGTGCTACGACATCACGCTGACCGAGTTCTCCGACGGCCGGTTTCTCGCCAATGCCGGCAGCACGGAAGGCACGGAGATCCTCGGCGCGCTGTCCGGCCGCCCGGCGGACGCGGCGGATGTCGATGCGGCCGAGGCCGCGACCGACGCGGCCGCCCGCCAGATCACCCGGCGCCTGGAAACGCGCGGGCTTCCGGAAATCCTGAAGACGTCTCCCGAACACCCGCGCTGGGACGAAGTTGCAGCGCGCTGCCTCGGGTGCGCCAATTGCACCATGGTCTGCCCGACCTGCTTCTGCACCGACGTGGAGGAGATCAACGATCTCGCCAGCGGCGACAGCGCCCGCGTCCAGCGTTGGGCTTCCTGTTTCACCGCCGATTTCACCTATTTGCACGGCGGCGGCGCGGTGCGCGAGAGTTCGCGCTCACGCTACAGGCAATGGATGACCCACAAGCTCGCGACCTGGCACGACCAGTTCGGCACCTCGGGCTGCGTCGGCTGCGGGCGCTGCATCACATGGTGCCCGGTCGGGATCGACATCACCGAAGAGGCCGCGGCGATACGCGGCTCAACCGAGGGAGGATAGGATGGCCATCGAGGGGCTGGAAAGGATCGTCGGTGCGCATGCCCTGTTCGCCGGTTTCGGCGACGAGTTTCTCGAACTGGTCAGCGGCTGCGCCAGCAACGTACGCTTCCGCGCCGGAGAATATCTCTGCCGGGAAGGTGATCCCGCCGACCAGATCTTCATGGTGCGCGACGGCCATGTGGCGCAGGAAATCGGCGCGCCGGGACAGGGACGGATGACCTTCCTGACGATCGGTCCGAACAGCGTAATTGGCCTCGCCTGGCTGGTGCCGCCCTATCGCTGGACCTATGACGCCCGCGCGCAGGACGACGTGCGGGCGATTTCGCTCGACGCCACCTGCCTGCGCGGCAAGTGCGACCGGGATCCAGCGCTCGGCTACGAGGTTATGAAACGCTTCATGCCGGCCATCGTGAAGCGCCTGCACGATACGCGACTGCAATTGCTGGATGTCTACGGTGCTCGCTCCTAACCCCCAAGCCGACCCGATGGTTCCGGTGCTTGCGCGGATCACGCGCCGGATCGAGGAAGTCCCCGACGTGGTCACCTTCGAGATGGAGGCGCCGGACTGGAACGGATTCGCGCCCGGGCAATTCAACATGCTCGGCGTCTTCGGCGTCGGCGAGATCCCGATCTCGATTTCCGGCCCGGCCTCGGAGCCGGACCGCCTCGTCCACACCATTCGCGCCGTGGGTCCGGTTTCGCGCGCCCTCGCCGGGCTCGCCGAGGGCGCCGCACTCGGTCTGCGCGGCCCCTTCGGCAATGAGTGGCCCGTGGAGACCGCCCGGGGCCGGGACGTCGTCGTCATCGCCGGCGGGCTCGGCCTCGCCCCGGTGCGGCCCGTTCTCTACCATCTTCTCGAGAACCGAAATGATTTCAACAAGGTGATCCTGCTCTACGGCGCGCGGCGTCCGGAGGAGATGCTGTTCACCGGCGAGCTTTCCGCCTGGCGGGCGCGGTTCGACATCGAGGTCGCGGTGACCGTCGACCATGCCGCCATCGGCTGGCACGGGCATGTCGGCGTGGTTACCTCGCTGCTGCGGAATGTCGGGTTCGATCCGGCCAGCACCAGCGCCTTTGTCTGCGGCCCTGAGATCATGATGCGCTTCGCCGCCCGCGCGCTTGTCGATGCCGGCGTCGCGCCCGGTGAGATCTGGATGTCGATGGAGCGCAACATGCATTGCGCGATCGGCCTCTGCGGCCATTGCCAGCTCGGCCCGGTCTTCATCTGCCGCGACGGCCCGATCTTCGACTGGGCGCGATTGAAGCCACTGATGATGCAGGAGGAATTGTGAGATGGGCGCGAAACCGCGGATCGGAGTCTTCAAGTTCTCCTCCTGCGACGGCTGCCAGCTCTCGCTTCTCGACTGCGAGGACGAGCTTCTCGCGGTCGCCGGGGCCGTCGACATCGCCTATTTTCCCGAAGCGACGCGGGCCGAGGACGAAGGCCAGTACGACATCGCGCTCGTCGAAGGCTCGGTGACGACGCTACACGAAGCAAAGTTCATCCACTCGATCCGCGACCGTTCGACGAAGCTCATCACCATCGGCGCCTGCGCCACCTCGGGCGGCATCCAGGCGCTGAAGAACGGCGCCGACGTCGCGGATTTCATCTCTGCGGTCTACACCAACCCCGAATTCATCAGCACGCTGGATTCCTGCACGCCGATCAAGGATCACGTCCCGGTCGACTACGAGCTGCGCGGCTGCCCGATATCCAAGCATCAGCTGATCGAACTGATCGCCGCGACTCTCGCGGGACGCTGGCCGCAGACCCCGCCGCATGCCACCTGCATGGAATGCAAGCGGGCCGGGCATGTCTGCGTGATGGTCGCTGCCGGCTCTCCCTGCCTCGGCCCGGTGACGCATGCAGGCTGCGGCGCGCTCTGCCCGGGCTATGCGCGCGGCTGCTATGGCTGTTTCGGGCCGAAAGAACGGGCCAACACCTCCGCGCTGGCTGCGCGGCTCGCGGAAAATGGCGCCGACGGGCGCGCCATTCGGCGCCTGTTCTCCACCTTCAACACCAACGCGCCGGCGTTCCGTCAGGAGGCCCAGCGGCATGGCTGACAAGACGATCAAGGTCGACCTTCTCGCACGCGTCGAGGGCGAAGGCGCCTTCAAGGTCACGGTTCGCGACGGCCGGATCGTCGCCACCGAGTTCCGCATCTTCGAACCGCCGCGCTTCTTCGAGGCATTCCTGCGCGGGCGCGATTTCCGCGAGGCACCGGATATCACCGCGCGGATCTGCGGCATCTGCCCGGTGGCCTACCAGATGAGTTCGGTGCAGGCGATGGAGATGGCGCTCGGCGTCACCGTCCCGCAACCGATCCGCGACCTGCGCCGGATGCTCTATTGCGGCGAATGGATCGAGAGCCACATCCTGCACGCCGCAATGCTGCACGCGCCCGACTTCCTGGGCTATGCCGGTGCCGTGGAGATGGCCAATGACGGCCATGCCGACACTGTGAAGCTCGCGCTTGACCTGAAGAAGATCGGCAACGATGTCGTCGCTTTCCTCGGCGGGCGGGAGATCCATCCGATCAACGTCCGGGTGGGCGGTTTCTACAAAGTCCCCCGCAGGCAGGACTTCGCGCCGCTGCGCGAGAAACTGCTGCGCGCGGGCGAGATGTGCGAGACGTTCATCGACTGGACAGCGAGTTTTGACTTTCCCGACAAGGCGCGTGACTACGCCCTGGTGTCGCTGCGCCACCCGGACGAGTACCCGATGGGCGAGGGACGGATCGTCTCGAACCGTGGCCTCGACATCCCGGTTGCGGAGTTCGGCGCGCATTTTACCGAGGATCACGTTGCCCAGTCCAATGCCCTGCACTGCCACATGGTCGGCGTGGGGCGCTATCTCGTGGGCCCGGTCGCCCGTTTCGCGCTCTGCTTCGACCAGCTTCCGCCCCGCGCGAAGGCGGCGGCGGGACGCGTCGGGATCGGTCCGGACTGCCGCAACCCCTATCGCTCGATCACCATTCGCGCGGTGGAGGCGCTTTGCGCCATCGAAGAGGCGCTTCGGCTGATTGAGGCATACGAGGAACCCGGCGCGCCCGCCGTGGAGGTCACGCTGCGGGCCGGCACCGGGATGGGCGCGACGGAGGCTCCGCGGGGGATGCTCTTCCACCAGTACACGCTGGCCGACGACGGCACGATCAGGACGGCACAGATCGTTCCGCCGACATCGCAGAATCAGCCGTCGATCGAGGAGGATCTCGCGCAGTTCATCGGCGACATCCTCGACCGGCCGGAGCAGGAGATACGGGAACTCTGCGAGCAGACGATCCGGAATTACGATCCCTGCATCTCCTGCGCGACGCATTTCCTCAACCTCACCATCGACCGGGGCTGAGCCGGTGGCCCGCCCGCTGGTGATCGGTGTCGGCATGCCCATGGCCGGAGACGACGCCGCCGGCCGGCTCGTCGCGCAGAGGCTCGCTGGGAACGATCGCGGCTTCGACATCGCCGAATGCCAGGGCATGGCCGCCGATCTTGTTCTCCTCTTCGAAGGGCGGGCGCGGGTGCTTGTCGTCGATGCCTGCCGGTCCGGCGCGGCACCCGGCACGTTGCTGCGCTTCGACGCCATCACCGGCACCCTGCCCGCCTCCCCGCGCGCGGTCTCGAGCCACGGCTCCGGCGTCGAAGAGGCCATTCGCCTCGGCCGGGCGCTCGGCGTTCTGCCGGAGCGTTGCGACCTCTGGGCGATCGAGGGCGCGGATTTCTCTCTCGGAGCAGCGATGACGCCGGCGGTCTCGGCGGCGGTGGAGCGCTGTGTCGCGGAGATCCCCGCCTGCCTCGCTGCGGCGGAGAGAGCCATTCCCCGGCCCTGACCGCCGGAGATCAGGCCCGCGCCGAGCCGGATGTTCCCGACACCGACGCAAGCATCGCGCGCAGCCGGTCGAGCCAGGCATCCATGCCCGCACCGGTCCGGGCCGACAGGCTGAGCATTTCCGCGGCGGGGTTGACCTCGGCCAGGTTGCGACGGCAAGCGCCCTCGTCGAAATCCAGATAGGGCGCGAGGTCGGTCTTGTTGATCAGAACCAACCCCGCGGCACGGAACATGTGCGGGTATTTCAGCGGCTTGTCGTCGCCTTCCGGGGTCGAGATCACCGCCACTTTCATCCGCTCGCCGAGATCGAACATCGCCGGACAGACGAGGTTGCCGACATTCTCGATCATCAGGATGGATCCGCTGGCGGGGTCGAGCGTCTCGACGGCGCTGGCGACCATGTCGGCCTCGAGGTGACAGCCGGCCCCGGTATTGATCTGAACCGTCCGAGCGCCGGCCGCTCGGATGCGTTCGCCGTCTCTATCGGTCATCTGGTCGCCCTCGATGACGCAAATCTCGATCTCGCCGGCCAGCGAAGCGATGGTGCGTTCCAGCAGGGTCGTCTTGCCGGACCCGGGCGAGGAGACGAGATTCAGCGCCAACACGCCGCGCCCCTCGAACCAGCCGCGGTTGCGCGCGGCGATCCTGGCATTCGCGGCCAGCACCGGCTCATCCAGCCGGATCACCTCGCCACCGGGGCCGTGCCGATGCGGCGCGTGATCCAGTTGACCGATGTCCTGCCCGTGAGGGTGGGAATGCGCGTGCGGCGCGCGCAGGACCGTCCGGGCGCCGCTCCCGAGATCCGTCAGCGTCACCGTCGAGTCCGGATCACCACAGCCGCAGCTTTCACACATCACACAGTCTCCGCAAATTCGAACTCCCGCACGACGAGGCTGTCACCCTCGCCGTCGAGAAACTGCAACGCCGCCCCGTCAAGCGCTGTTCCCTCGGTCAGAACCTGCCAGCTGAACGCGAGCGCCGACGGTTCGACGCAGGCGAGCGGACCAAGGGAAAGGCGGACACACGAGACTGGGCGGCCGCCGGCACGTTCGGCGACCATGGCAAAGATCGACCGGGCAAGTCCGACCTCGTGCATGGGTTTCCTCCAGGACGATCATACGCCTCGGCGGAGGGGAGTCCATGGTTCGGTCGGTTCAGCAGATCCGCGGCAACTGGTCTCCGACCAGCATGTCGACGATTCGTTCGCCCCCGAGCGCCGTGCGCATCACCACCATGCCCGGATGGTCCGCCACCGCCCGGCCGACCGCCACGGCGCCGCGCCCGGCCTCCGTGGCGCGCATCGCGTCGAGAGCCGCGGCAGCCCGCCCCGGCGGAACGAACAGCACCAGCGTGCCTTCGTTGGCCAGGTAGAGCGGATCGAGCCCGAGGATCTCGCAGAGCCCGGTGACCTCGTCGCGCAGCGGCAGCGCCGCCTCGTCGATGACCACGCCGCATCGCGCAGCCCCGGCCACTTCGTTCAGCACCGCGGCAAGCCCGCCACGCGTGGCATCCCGCGCCGCCCGAACCTCGGGAACCGCCGCCAGTACGGCGTCCATCAGGCCGTTCAGAGGCTGACAGTCGCTCTCGAGATCGACCGAGAGCGCCATGTCGCCACGCGCCACCAGGATCGCCGCGCCGTGGTCGCCGAGCACGCCGCTGACGATGGCGACGTCGCCCGGTCGGACATGCACCTCGCCGAGCTCCCGCCCGGGCGGGATCACGCCAATCCCCGACGTCGTCACAAAGAGCCCGTCCGCGCTTCCCCGGCCCACCACCTTGGTGTCCCCGGTCACGATGGCCACCCCCGCCGCCGCCGCCGCACGCGCCATCGAGCGGGCAATGCGGCGAAGCCGGACGATCTCGAATCCTTCCTCGAGAATGAAGGCCGCCGAGAGCCAGAGCGGGCGCGCGCCGCCCACGGCAAGGTCGTTCACCGTGCCGTTCACCGCCAGTGTGCCGATGTCGCCGCCTGGGAACTCGAGTGGCGAGACGACGAAACTGTCGGTGGTGAAGGCGAGACGGGCGCCCGCCGCGCGCATGGCCTCGTCGGCAAGCCGCGCCTGGTCCTCCATCTCGGCAGGCTCGAAGGCGGTCACGAATATCTCGTCGATCAGGTCCCGCATCGCGGTTCCGCCGCTGCCATGTGCCAGCGTGATCCGATCGTCCCGAAGCCGCGATCCTGCCGCCATCCCGCTCACCCGACCGGTTCGGGCCGCCGTTGCCCGCCATATTGGTAGCAGGCCGCGCAGGCGCCTTCGGACGACACCATCAATGCGCCGAGCGGCATGCGGGGCGTGCAGCCGGTGCCGAATTGCGGGCACTGGAAGGGCTTCAGGCGTCCGGTCATGACCTCGCCACAGGCGCAGCCATCGGGGTCCGCCGCGCTTCGGGCGCCGTAGCCGATCTCGAACCGGCGTTCGGCATCGAAATCGGCGTATGCTTCTCGAATCCGGAGGCCGGAGCGGTCGATCTCACCCAGACCGCGCCATTCGAAGGAGCGGCGCGGCTCGTAGACCTCATCGCAGACCGCCAGCGCCACAGGGTTGCCCGCCTCCGGCACGACCCGCGCATACTGGTTTTCCACTTCGGCCCGCCCGTCGCGAATCTGGCGCAGCACCATCAGCACCGATTGCAGCAGGTCGAGCGGCTCGAACCCGGCAACCACGATGGGCTTGCCGAACTCGTTGGCGATAAATGCGTAGGGTCGCGTCCCGATCACCATCGACACATGCCCCGGCCCGATAAACCCGTCGAGGAGCATGTGAGGGTCCTCGAGCAGCACGCGAAGCGGAGGCGTCACGGCGATGTGGTTGCAGAAAACGGTGAAATTCGTCACGCCCTCGTCCCGCGCCTGCCGGATGGTCAGTGCCGTCGACGGCGTCGTGGTCTCGAAGCCCAGACCGAAAAAGACGATCTCCCGGTCGGGCAAGCGGCGGGCCAGTTCCAGCGCGTCGAGAGGCGAATAGACCATGCGGATGTCCGCGCCCTCGGCCTTGGCCTGGTTGAGCGAGCCGAGCGTGCCCGGCACCCGCATCGCGTCGCCGAAAGTGGTGAAGACCACTCCCGGGAGCCGCGCGATGCGGACCGCCTCGTCCACCCGCGCCATTGGCAGCACGCAGACCGGGCAGCCCGGTCCGTGGATGAACTCGAGCCCCTCCGGCACCAGCCGGTCGATCCCGTTGCGGAAGATGGCATGGGTGTGCCCGCCGCAGATCTCCATGATCCGGACCGGCCGCTCCGCCGTGGCCCCGATCTCCGCGACCGTCCGCGCGATCGCGGTCAGCACGCCCCTTGCCAGCTCGGGGTCTCGGAACTCGCTGGAGAATTTCATCTCTCCGCTCCCAGCATCCGCTCGGAAGCACGCATCGCCGCGACCTCGTCTTCGGCCTCGCCCATCTGCGCGAGGATATCGAGGGTCGCGCGGGCCTCCTCCTCGTCGATCCGGCTCATCGCGAAGCCGACATGGATCAGCACCCAGGCCCCGACGAGCGTGTCGAGCGGCGCGTCGCCCTCGATGCACATGACGTTGACCTCCCGGCGAACCCCTGCGACATCGATCGTTGCCAGCTTGCGCGTCGGGTCGGAGATCTCAACGATCCGGCCCGGAATGCCGAGGCACATCTTCTTCTCCCCGCTGCTGTCGGGCCAGGGCGACCACCGCCTGCCCGAACGAGAGCCCGCCGTCATTGGCCGGCACCTCGCCATGTGTCAGGACCGCCAGCCCCTGCGCCGACACGCCCTCGTGAACCAAGCCTAGCAGGGTCGCGTTCTGAAAACAGCCACCGGTCAGAGCGACGGCGGATAGCCCCTGCGCACGGCAGATCCGGGCCGCCAGGTCGGTCACCGCCCAGGCCAGTCCACGGTGGAAACGCGCGGAGATCGTGCCGACCGGAACCGCCCGGGCTAGGTCGGCCAGCATCGCACGCCATACCCCGGACGCGTCGATGATCGGGCAATTCGTGGCGGGATCGGCGTCAACGATGCCGAAGGCGTAGGCGCACTCGGCCGGCTCCCGCATCGCCATCGCATCGATGGCCGCTTCGAACAGCATCGCCGCCTGCCCCTCATAGTCCTGCCGCTCCCAGGCGAGCCCCGCGAGCGCCGCCGCGGCATCGAAAAGCCGGCCGCAGGACGAGGAGAGCGGGCTGTTCAGGCCCGTTCGGACCATAGCGGCGAGGGTTTCGACCGGCGACTCATCCAGTCGATGCACGACGCTCAAGCCATTGTAATCGCGCGCGACATTCTCCCATCCCGGTCCCGCCGCCAGCTGTGCGAAGGCGTTTCGCCATGGCTCGCGGACCGCGGCCGCGCCGCCCGGAAGCGCGACGGGCCGCAAGCAGCCGGCCCGGCGATAGCCGGAATAGTCGGCGATCAGGAACTCGCCTCCCCAGACCGTGCCGTCCCGACCCCAGCCGAGCCCGTCGAGGGCAATGCCGAGAACCTGCCCGCCATCCAGCGGATGCCCGTTATCGGCCATGCAGGCCGCAACATGGGCGTGGTGGTGCTGGACCTCGACCACCGGCCGGTCTCCGGCGATCTCCCGCCCGAGTCGGGTCGAGAGATAGTCGGGATGGAAATCGATGGCGAAGATCTCCGGCGCGTGGTCGAAGAGATCCATGTAGAGAGCAATGTTGCGGCGCAGCTCGCCGGCGGTCGAAGAGTCCTCCAGATCGCCGATATGCTGGCTAAGCGTAGCCTGACCGTCGCGCAGAAGGCAGAAGGTGTTCTTCAGGTGCCCACCCATCGCAAGCACCTGACGCGTGCAACCAAAGCCCCGCGGCAGGGGGATTGGTTTCGGCGCGTAGCCGCGAGCGCGCCGCAGCAGCCGGGGTCGTCCGAGGTCGACACGTACCACGCTGTCGTCGACTCGGTTGGCGATGTCGCGGTCGTTGAGGCAGGCATAGTCCGCAACCGTCACGAGCCGCTCCCGCACCTCCTGGTTCGCCGTGCATTGCGGCTGGTCCGAGACGTTGCCGGAGGTCATCACGAGCGGCCGGTCGAACCCCGCCAGCACCATGTGATGCAGCGGCGAATGCGGCAGCATGACGCCGATCCGGTCGAGACCTGGCGCGATCGCCTCGGGCAGGGTGCCGGGGCGGGATCTGAGGAGCACGATCGGCGCCGCGCTCGCCTGCAGGACCGACGTTTCCTCCTCCGTCACCAGCGCGAATGTCGAGATGACCTCCAGATCGCGCGCCATGAGCGCAAAGGGCTTGGCGGGGCGGCGTTTGCGACGGCGCAGGTCCTGAACGACCTCTGCATTGGTCGCATCGCAGGCGAGGTGCACGCCGCCGATTCCCTTGATGGCGACGATCCGGCCCTCGCACAGCATCCTGGCCAGCAGATCGACGCATTGCCGGGCCGGGAGGTCTTGCGGAAGGTCGGTGTCCGCGCGGAGGCTCTCGAGCCAGATCCGCGGACCGCAATCCGGGCAGGCGATCGGTTGGGCGTGAAACCGGCGGTCGGCAGGGTCTGCATATTCTGCGGCGCAGGCGGGGCAGAGATCGAACCCCGCCATCGTGGTCCGCGCGCGATCATAAGGCCCGGCCCGCACGATCGAGAATCTTGGGCCGCAATTCGTGCAGTTCGCGAAAGGATAGCCGTGGCGCCGCGCGGCGGGATCGAAGATCTCGGCGCGGCACGCGTCGCAAGTGGCGGCATCGGGCACGACGCCGGTGTGCATGCCGCTGCCGTCGGTCGCAATGATCTCGAAGCCGGAATGCGGCGGCGAACCTGCGAGGGCGGTCGCCTCGATGGCGTCGATCCGCGCCAGGACCGGCAGCGTGGCACGCAACCGCTCCGGGAACCCCTCGTGACCTTCGCCCCAGATCCGGAGTTCGACACCTTCAGCCGAATTACGAACATCGCCGGCCAGCCCCATCTCGCGGGCCAGTCTCCACACAGCCGGACGAAACCCCACGCCCTGCACGAGGCCGCGAATGAGATACCGTGATCCGGTCATGCCGGAATCCTCTTCGCCCGCCCAGGACCGGCACTCCGGGATGCGTCCGGAGCCGCCACCCCCGGCCGTAAGATCATCCCGCCAGGATTTCCGGCTCCATCTCCACCGGACAGTTCAGCGAGCGCGAGACCAGGCAGATCGCATGCGCCTTGTCGAGCAGTTTCGCGGCGCGTTCTTCTTTGCCGGCTTCCACGGTGACGACGGGGTGGATGGTGATGCGCTTGAAGCGATAGCCCTTTCCCTTCTCGAGCTCCAGCTCGCCCTCGGCCTCGGAGCTGTAACCACGGATCTCCAGCTGCGACATACCGGCGACTGCGAAGAGCGAGTTTGCCAGGCAGCTCTCGGCGGCCATGACGAGGAAGAGTTCGGGGTTGTAACGGTCGCCGACATGCGGCCCGGCAAGCGGGAGATCGGACCGCCCCTCGGCGCCGGAGGTTCCGAGCTCGGCCTCCCCGCTCCAGCGGTAGGACGTCGTGTAGTTCATTGGCAGGCCGCTCATTTCGGATCTCCTTTGGGCACATCGTTACGGCGGGCAGGACCTGAGGCGATCCTGCCGATCCGGTCGCGCACGCCCATGACCCAGATCAAGATCGGCAGCGATTCGCGCCGCGGCACGGCGTCTCGCGGAGCCGAGCCCGGTTCTGGGAAGCGAAGGTCCCGATGCGCGACCGGAGCGTCAGGTGGCCGGGTCTTCGGCCTGCCCGGACGCGTCCTCCCGGAAATAGCATTCGATCCGTTCGACCTCGGCTTTCGAGCCGAAGATGACGGGCACGCGCTCGTGGCTCGATTCGGGCTGGATCTCGAGTATGCGCTCCCGGCCGGTCGTGGCGCGGCCGCCGGCTTGCTCGATGAGCATTGCCATCGGGTTGGCCTCGTAGAGCAGGCGCAGCTTGCCGCCCTGCGCCCGGTTCGCGCTGTCCACCGGGTAGAGGAAGACGCCGCCGCGGGTGAGGATGCGGTGGATGTCGAGGACCATCGACGCCGTCCAGCGCATGTTGAATGACTTGCCGCGCGGACCGTTACTGCCGGCGACGCATTCGTCGAAGTAGCGGCGAATAGGCGGGTCCCAGCGCGTGTGACGCGACGCGTTGATGGCAAATTCTTCTGTCTCCTCGGGGATCGTCATGCCGTGCGACACCAGCCGGAACTCACCATGCCCGAGATGGTTGGTGAAACCATGCACGCCGTAGCCGGTGGTGATGACGAAGGATGTAGCCGGGCCGTAGACCGCATATCCGGCGCAGATCTGCTCGCTGCCGGGAAGCAGCACGGAGCGGTCATCCGTCGCGTCGATCGCCTCGGCAAGCTGAACGATCGAGAAGATCGAGCCGACCGACAGGTTAACGTCGAGATTGGACGAGCCGTCGAGCGGATCGAAATACACCACGTAATCGCCGGCGACCGGGCGCTGCTTGAGCCAGGTCACCTCTTCGACCTCCTCGGAGACAAGGGCCGCCACGCGGCTGCAGTTCCGGCAATGGCTCTCGAACTCGTCATTGGCGATCACGTCGAGCTGTTTCTGGGTCTCTCCCTGGATATTCGTGGAGCCGGCGCTTCCCAGTTCTCCCTCGAAGGAGCCATTTCGGATTCGGCTGGAAATCACCCGGCAGGCCGTGGCGATATCTTCCAGCAGGAAGACCAGATCCTTTTCCGTACCGTGGGTCCTGTATTCGTTCAGAAGGAACTGACGCAGTGTCGGATGGGTGTGCGGCATGGCTCGGTTTCCCTGGAATGTCGGTCGCGGCGCGTAGGCCATTGGCAGCGTCATCGGCGTGCTTTCCCTGTCGAAACCGGGGGCCAGTCCCGCAAGAGGTCTGCGGACCGCGTATATTCGAATATGTCGGAAAAACAAAGAGAAGATGGAAGACAACGGTCACGTCCGCCGATTGGGCCGGGCGCAGCGCGCTCGATTTCGGGCGCGGCAAGATGCCCCGGCCACCCCGTGCGAATTGCCATCAAATGTCGCCTACCCGGTCCGGTCCGACCGCGCTAGACGTGCACCATGGACTCGGCCGCCGCGCACTGCCGGCGCGACGATCGGACAGTGTCGCCTCGGCTTTCGTGGCTCATGCGACGCCGCCAGAATCCACGGCAGGGCCCATGGCACGGGGCTATCCTGCGCTGGCGGTCCGGTCGTCACGAGAGGAAATGGTATGGCACAAGTCGCCTATGGTGTGTGGGACGGAGTGGTCCACGACCCGAGACTCGAAACCGGAGACACCGGGACTCCGATCACGGCACTTAAAAACTTCGACGAATTTGACGAGGGCAACCGCATCCGGGCGTTTTTCGGGGATCGCGGCTTCTTCGTCTTCGACGAGAAGGTGAGCCTGATCGACGGGCTGTATCACTACATGGAAAAGGCTGCCGAACAGTCCTGTGGCGCCTGTACGCCCTGCCGGATGGGCACCGTCCTGGTGCGGGACGCGCTTGACCGGATGCGGCGCGGGCTCGACTCGCCGCTCGGCTTCGACGACATCGAGATGCTGGGCGAGCAGATGAAGGAAACCTCGCTCTGCGGATTGGGACAGACATGTTCCGTCGCCCTGCTCGACGTGCTTCGGAATTTCCGCGACAGGGTCGAGGCCGAAGTCGAGTCGCAACGGCCGGTCAAGGCGCAGCACGGCATGGCCTACATGACGGCGCCCTGCATCGAAGCTTGCCCGTCCAAGGTCAACGTTCCGCGCTATATCGACTATATCCGCGACGGAAAGCCGGAGAACTCACTGGGGGTGCTGCTCCAGAAATACCCTATGGCCGCCACCTGCGGCCGGGTCTGCGTGCGCTACTGCGAAATGGCCTGCCGGCGCAAATTCGTCGACGAGGCGGTGGGGATCAAGACGCTAAAGCGTTACGTCGCCGACCAGCAGAAGGGTCCGAACGCGCTGAAGTTCACCCGCGACATGATCCGCACACCGCTCGACAAGGGGATGAAGGTGGCCGTGGTCGGCGCCGGTCCCGCGGGAATCTCCTGCGCCTATCACCTCCTCCTGCATGGCTACCATGTCGACGTCTTCGAGAAGTCGGACCAGGCCGGCGGCATGGCGCAGATCGGCATCCCCTCCTACCGGCTGCCGAAGGACACGCTGGCGATGGAGACCGACATCATCGTCGAGCTTGGTGGACGCTTCCGATACGGGCAGGCGCTCGGGCGCGACTTCTCGATCGATGACCTCTTCGCGCAGGGCTACAAGGCCGTGTTCCTCGGGCTGGGCTGCCAGAAGGGCACCGCGCTCGGGATCGAGGGCGAGGAGGCCGCCCGTGAAGGCTATTACAGCGGCATCGACTTCCTGCTCAGGGTGCATGACCACGTGAACAAGGTCGCCCCGCTCGATCTGAAAGGTGAGGTGATCGTGGTCGGCGGCGGCAACGTCGCCATGGATTGTCTCCGCTCCTCGGTGCGGCTTGGGGCCGACAACGTGCACGTCGTCTACCGGCGCACGGAGGCCGACATGCCGGCCGATCACGAAGAGATCGTCGCCGCCCATGCCGAGGACATCCGGTTTCACACCCTGACCAATCCGACCCGCCTGATTACCGAGAACGGCAAGGTGACAGGCGTCGAACTTGTGCGCATGGAGCAGACCGAGCCGGACGCCAGCGGCCGCCGCAACGTGCGCCCGATCCGGGGCAGCGAGTTCATCCTGCCCAGCGACACGTTCATCCCGGCCATCGGCCAGCAGGTCGAGGACGGCGCCCTGGTGGAAGGCGACGGGATCGCGCTCGACAAGTGGCGCTGCGTGGAGGCCAACACGAAGCTCGAAACCGCACGGCCCGGCGTCTTTGCCGGGGGCGACTGCGTCACCGGCGCGTCGACGCTGATCTGGGCGATGGCGGCGGGGCTGAAGGCGGCGCGCAGCATCGACGACTGGATCCAGCGCGGCTCGGTGCGATTCTTCAAGCGCTCGCGCATGCGCAGCCTGCTTTCGGACAACAGTATCCTCGCAAGCGACGTGGTCGAGACACCGGTGCGAAACGCCTACCGCGTGCACAATCCCGAACTCGACCCGGACCTGCGCAAGCGGATGTTCGGCGAAGTCGAGCAGACCATCAGCGATGCGGAAGCCTATGCCGAGGCGCAGCGCTGCATGCGTTGCTACCGGGTCTATTCCGTCGTCACCGAGCATCCTATCCCCGAAGGAGCGGTTTGAGCCATGTGCACCGACCATGTGAACGTCATCGGGCGCGACCCGGCCGAGGCGACGATATCGCTCTCCATCAACGGCAAGGACTGCGCGGCCTTTCCGAACGAGACCATCCTCTCCTGCGCGCGTAGGTACGATATCTACGTGCCCACGCTCTGCGAACTCGACGACATCGACCACACGCCCGGCACCTGCCGGGTCTGCCTGGTCGAGATCATCCAGGCCGGCCAGGAGAAGCACCAGATCGTAACTTCCTGCAACACGCCGGTCCGCGAGGGCATGGTGGTGCAAACCCGAAGCAAGCGGGCGCGGGACATGCAGCGGTTGCAGGTGGAATTGCTGATGGCCGACCACCTGCAGGATTGCGCGACCTGCGTGCGGCACGGCAATTGCGAGTTGCAGGATGTCGCGCAGTTCGTCGGCCTCACCGAGAACCGCTTCTTCGACCGGGCCCGGACCGAAGCGCGTGTCCATGACGACAGTTCGCCCTCGATGATCCGCGACATGCAGCGCTGCGTGCGCTGCCAGCGCTGCGTCGCCGTCTGCCGCTACCATCAGCGGGTCGACGCGCTGGTGCTGGAAGGCACCGGGCTCGACCGACTGGTGGCGCTTCGCGGTGCGGACGACTACGCTAGTTCGCTCTGCGTGTCCTGCGGGCAATGCGTGCTGGTCTGCCCGACCGGCGCGCTCGGCGAGCGGGACGAGACCGACCGGGCGCTGGATTATCTCTGCGATCCCGAGATCACCACGGTGGTGCAGTTTGCGCCGGCGGTGCGGGTGGCCTTCGGCGAGGAGTTCGACATGCCGGCGGGGACCAATGTGGAGGGCCAGATCATCGCCGCCTGCCGCAAGATTGGTGCCGACGTCGTGCTCGACACCAACTTCGCCGCCGACGTGGTCATCATGGAGGAAGGAACTGAGCTTCTGAGCCGCCTGAAAGCCGGGCGGAAGCCGACCTTCACCTCCTGCTGCCCGGCCTGGATCAATTTCGCGGAGATCCACTATCCCGACATCCTGCCGCTGCTCAGTTCGACGAAGTCGCCGCAGCAGGTGCTCTCGACCATGGCCAAGACCTATTTGCCGGAGAAGATCGGTGTTCCGGCCGAGAAGATCCGGGTGATCTCGATCATGCCCTGCATTGCCAAGAAGGACGAGGCGGTGCGGCCGCAGAACATGACCGATGGCATGCAGGAGACAGACCTGGTGCTGACCACCCGCGAATTCGCCCGGCTGCTACGGCGCGAGGGGATCGACCTGAAGACCATCGCTCCGTCCAGCTTCGACAACCCCTACATGAGCGAATATTCCGGCGCCGGCGCCATCTTCGGCACGACCGGCGGCGTGATGGAGGCGGCCGTCCGCACAATCTATGCGGTGGTCAATGGCAAGGAGCTGGAGGATATCGAGCTCGAGCAGCTACGCGGCTTCGAAGGGGTGCGCGCCGCCACGGTCGATCTCGGCGGACCGATCGGCGAGGTCCGGGTGGCGATGGCGCACGGGCTCGGCGAGACGCGCGCCCTGGTTGAGGCTGTGCGCAGCGGAGAGGCGGATTTCGATTTCATCGAGATCATGGCCTGCCCCGGCGGCTGCGTCGACGGCGGCGGCTCGCTGCGCTCCAAGAAGGCCTACCTGCCATTGGCCATAAAACGACGCGAGACGATCTACAATGTCGACCGGAAGAAGACCGTCCGGCAGTCGCACAACAACGCGCAGGTCAAGACGCTCTACCGGGATTTCCTCGAGGCGCCGAACTCGGAGAAAGCCCATCACCTGCTCCACACTCACTACACGGACCGCCGCCGCCAGATGCAGTACACGGTGAAGGAGATCTGGGACGACATCACGATGAGCACGATGGTGTATTGAGCCAAACTGCCCGCGCCAGCCAGTGCGACGTTCGAATGGCCTGCCCCATTCGGCTCGGGCCGCCGAAAAGGTCAAGGAGCTTGCGATGCCACTCAGCCAATCCATGCCGATCGACCGGCGCCGGTTCCTGTGCGGGCTCGCCGCGGCCGGGGCGGCCGGTCTTCCACCCGTCGGCGCAGGTCCTGCGGCGGCCGCGCCCGTCGATGGGCTGACGCTCTGGGGCATTCCCGCCACTCCCTCGGCGGTCTTTGCCCGTGCGGTGGCGTCCGGCGCATTGGAGACCGTCGCGCCCGGCACCGCCTTCGATGTCTGGAAGAGCACGGACCAGATGCGCGCCGGCATCGCCTCGGGCGACTTCCAACTCTTTGCCACCTCGACCTATGCGGCCGCCAATTTCTTCAATCGCGGCGCAGGGACGACCATGGTTAATGTCGTGACATGGGGCGTGCTCTATGTGATGGCGCGCGACGAGAGCATCGCCACGATCGCGGATCTTGCGGGCCGGAAGGTTCTGCTGTCGAACAAGAACGAGGCGCCGGATCTGCTGTTTCGGATGGTGCTGGAGTGGTCCGGGCTCGATCCGGACAGAGACGTTGAACTGGACTATGTCGGCAGCCCGGGCGAGGCCGTTCCGCTCTACCTCGCCGGCCGCGGCGACGTGGCCGTGATGCACGAGCCCGCCGCCACCGCCGCTCTGGTGCGGGCAAGCACGGCGGGCCTGCCGCTTTTCCGTGCCATCGACGTGACTGAGGTCTATGGCCGGCACACGGGCCGCGGCCCGCGAATCCCGCAGGTCGGGCTGGCCGCCAACCCGGCTTTCCTCGAGGCGCATGCGGATGTCGTATCGGCGGTCCACGCAGCCTGTGTCGAGGCGGGCGAGTGGGTTCTGGCCAACCCGGAGGCGGCCGGGCGTTTGGCCAGCGAGACGTTGCCGCTGCCGGCCCCAATCATCGCGAAATCTGTGCTCTACATTCACCTTGACGTAAGGTCGGCGCTGCAGGCGCGGGAGGATATCGAGATCTATTTCGAGAATCTGATGAATCTCGACCCCGGCATCGTCGGCGGCAAGCTGCCCGATCCGGGTTTCTACTGGGGCTGAACGCTTGGCGCGGGTCTATGGCGCCATCGGGATCCTCGCCCTGCTCGCCCTGTGGGAAGCCGGGCATCGTGCCTATGGCGCCATCGTGCTGCCGGGGCTGGACGAGACCGCCCGAACCCTGTGGCGTCTCCTCCGCGACGGCACCGTTGGCCCGGCGCTTGCCGCAACAGCGGCCCATGCCGGCGCCGGCTGGCTGCTGGGGGCCGTGATCGGGACGCTTGCCGGCACCGCTGCGGGGCTGCGCGCCGGGATACGTCACATGCTGCAACCGGTCTCTGTGGTGCTTCTCGGCATCCCGTCGATTGCCTGGATCGTGCTGGCGCTGCTCTGGTTCGGCGGCGCGTCGGCGGTGATCTTCACGGTCGCCATCGCCACCGGGCCGCTGATCTTCGCCGCCGCCGTTCAGGGCGCTCGCAGTCTCGATGGCGACCTCGCCCGCATGGCGCGGGCCTTCCGCGCACCACCGGCTGCCATGGCGCTCGACGTCTACGGCCCGCACATGTTCAGTCATCTCTTCCCCGCCCTGGCCGCCGCGCTGGCGATGTCATGGAAGGTCTCGGTGATGGCCGAACTGCTCTCCGGCGCGGGCGGCATCGGCGACGGGATCGCCGGCGCCCGGGCACGGGTCGACACGGCCGAAACGATGGCCTGGGTGGTCGTCGTGGTGGCCGTGCTCATAACGGTGGACCATCTGCTGCTGCGCCGCCTGCGCCGCCACATGGAGCTCTGGCGCACCGATACCGGGGGACGGGCGGGATGAGCATGGCCGCGCTCGGATTTGACGGAATCGCCTTCGCCTATGGCGCCACTGCGGTGCTGGAGGACATCGGCTTCGACGTGCCGACGGGCCGCGTGACCGCTCTGATGGGGCCGTCGGGCTGCGGCAAGAGCACGCTGATGCTGCTGGCGGCCGGGCTGTTGAGTCCGAACGCGGGAGAGGTCGAGCGGCGGTGCCGCCGGTCCGCCATCATGTTCCAGGACCCGCTGTTGCTCCCATGGCGCACGGCCCTGGCAAATGTCGCCTTCGCGCTGAAGGCGGAGGGCCTGCCGGCGGCCGAACGGCGTGACCGGGCGGCGGCGATGCTGGCGCGCGTCGGCCTGACCGCCGAGGATGCGACAAAGTTCCCGCGCCAGCTCTCGGGCGGAATGCGCCAGCGGGTGGCGCTCGCGCGGGCGCTGGTGGTCGAGCCCGACCTGCTGCTGCTCGACGAACCGTTCGGAGCGCTCGACGCGCAGTTGGCCCGGCAGATGCATGCGCTGGTGCGCGACCAGGTGGAGCAGGACGGCGCGACTGCGCTGCTGATCACCCATGACGCGCAGGAGGCGGCGCGGATTGCCGAACGGATCGTTCTCCTCACGTCGTCGCCGGGCCGCGTCGCTCTGGTGCGGGATCCACCGCAGCCGGTGCGCCAACGCGGCAAAGGCGAAATCGCCTCCGAGGCACAGAGGCTACTGGCCTGTATTGGGTGACACCCTCGGCTTACCCGAAGAGCACGAGCCGCGACGTGGCAATCACTGAAAGAACGACCGCGCCGAAGAGGCCGTGACAGATGAGGGAAGCCCACACCAGCCGGCGCAGCGCTCCGGGCAGGACCGTCGCCAGGCTTCCGGTCCCGGCGAAGAGCGACAGGAGCCCGGCGCCCATCGCAAGCGCGGTGCCGGCAAAGAGCGGCACGTACAGGGCATAGCCGACATAGCCATATTCCCGCTGCAGAAGGCAGAACGGGCAATGGTGGTTCGGGTGGTCGTACACATAGAGCGAGATCACCGAGACGATGGCGGTGAGCGCCGCGGCGAAGAAAACTCCGCCGGCAAGGGCGAAGAGCCACTGGAGCCGCGCCGCGGCGAGGCTGACCGTGCCGGTGGCTGCCACTGCCACGCCCGCCAGCCCAAGGAACCAGAGCGCCGTCGCCGGTGCGGTCCCGGTCATCTCTGCGGCGATCCCGTCATTGGCCGGGGTGAACATCTTCGAGCAGCACGAAGTGATCACATCCGTTTTCAACCCGAGGAAAAAGGCCAGCTCCGTCCCGGCGCCGGTCAGCACGAGCGGCGCGATCAGCAGTGCGCCGGAAAATTTCAGGCGGGTGAGCGGGTAGTCCCGCCCTTGCCGGTCCACGCGATCGAGGATCAGCCACAGGCTGGCCGCGAAGAACACCGCAATCTTGAGGTAGAGCGCCGGAAAGCCGTAGGCGTTCACATTCAGCGTGCCCACCGCGCACATCGCGCCGACAAAGAGCGTGGCCATCCGGTCGGCGTTGAAGACGAAGAGCAGCAGCGCCGCGATCTGGATCAGCATCACGAAGCCGAACAGCGTCGAGGCGAGTCCGGTCCGGCGTTCCAGCCGGAGCTGCGCGCGGCTGCCCGAGGCGATGTCCCATCCGCGCAGCACGCGGAGGCCGAACCAGGCGGTCCAGAGCGCAACGGCGTTCGAGAGCGCGGCCGCCAGCAGGAGAGCGAGGATCGGGGTTTGCAGGATCATGCCGCCACCTCCGCCAGACGACCGTCTGCCATGCCGACAACCCGGTCGACGAGGTCGGATTGCCAGATCCGCGGATCGTGACTCGAGAGGATCACGCTGCGCCCTTCGGCGCGCAGGTCGGCGACGATATCGAGAAAGCGATGCGTCAGGTCGGTATCGAGATTGGCCGTCGGTTCGTCGGCGATCAGAACCGGCGCGTCGTTGATGAGCGCGCGCGCGATCGCCGCGCGCTGCATCTCGCCGCCCGAGAGATGTTCGACCGGCGTGTCCGCCTTGTCGGCGAGGTCGAGCGCTTCCAGCCGCGTCTCGATCCGCGCCGCGAGGGCGCGCGGATCAGGGCCGAGCGGCGCGGCCGGCAGCGCCACGTTCTCGGCCACGGTCAGGCCACGGATCAGATTGAAACGCTGAAAAACAAATCCGAAGGTGCTGCGCCGCTCCTCGGTCAGGAAGGTCTCGGGAAGGCCCGAGACCATGCGGCCGTCCACCAGGACCCGGCCCGAGGTCGGGCGCGCCATGCAGCCGACGATCGACAGTAGCGTTGTCTTGCCCGACCCGGAGGGCCCCTTGAACACGGTGACCGCATCGCGGCCGATCTCCAAGCTCACATCGCTCAGCGCGCGGAGTTCGTTGGGGCGCCCCTCGTTGTAGAGCTTGGTAACGGATCGAAGGGAAATCATCCTCGGCACCTCATCGCATGACCTGGTCGGGATCGGCGCTGGCGATGCGCCAGATCGGCACCAGCGTTGCCGCCAGGTAGGGCAGAACGGTCAGGAAGAAGAGCGCGGTCATCTCGATGCCGTCGATCTCCGGGGCAAGCGGGAAGTCGGGATAGATCACCGACCAGCCCTTGAGGACCGGCGCGAAGAGTGCCGCGCCGAACGCGAAGACATGCAGATAGGCCGCCACCGTTCCGGCGAGGAAGGCACCGACCGAGACCAGCCCACCCTCCCAGAGCTTCATCGCGATGACGTCCCGCATATCCCAGCCGATCGCCTTGAGAATGCCGATCTCGCGTGCCTCGTCGGCCGATAGCCCCGACGCCTTCTCGGCAGCGAAGATCGCGAAGGCGAGGATCGAGGCGCCGGCCAGCGCCACCAGGATTCCTTCGCGCCAGGAGAAGATTTTCTGATAGGTGCGCAGGATCTCGTCGCGGGTGACGAAGCGGGCATCGGGCAGGAGCGCCTCGGCCTTCTGCACGATGGTGTCAATCTCGCGCGGGTTGCGGATCGTGACCGCGATGTCTGTATAGACCTCCGGCGGCAGCCCGAAAAACGCCCGGAAATCCGCCTCGCCGATCAGGATCAGATCGCTCGACACCAACCCCTGCGCGGCGGTGAGCTGCCCGGCCGCGTTGAAGCGCACCAGATCGCCGGGGTGGCGGCTCAGAAACAGCGGCGCGCCAAGCCAGGGGTGGTCGCGCGTGCGCGGGATCGCCTCTCCGAAGATCGCCGCGCCGGCAGGCGGTATGAGCGCGGGATCAAACGGAACCATCAGGGTATAGTTCGCGCCGTTCACGCGGTCGTAGAAATAGCCCCAGAGCCGGCCCTGGGCGCCGGCCACACCGCGGATACCGGCGAGCGTCTCGACCGCCGCGCCGGGCATCAGCTCGTGCCGCCCCATGAGCAGGTTCTGGACTACCAGTTCCGGTGCCTCCGAGAGGACGATCGCGGCCTCCCGGCGCAGCGCCGCCGAGAAAAGCATCGCCGAAGCGACGAAGAAGACCACCGCGGCATAGACCGCCACGAGCCCGATATTCTTCCCGCGCCGCCGCGCCATCGCGGCGAGCGTGTATTCGGCCAGCGCCCGCTGGCGACGGAGACCCGGTGTCATCGGCGCACCTCGTCGGCGTCGAAGCCCAGCGTGCCCTTGCCGAAACCCGCGGCAGGGCGCGGCGCGAAGCTGCCTGACGGGAAATGCCCGAAGGACATCGGCGCGTCCTGAAAGGCCGTGTGCAGATCGGCCAGCGCCGGATTGCGGCTGTGGCGTGCCTCTGTGAAGAGCGCGAGATCCGTAAGGCCGGCGGCCCGCACAAGCTCTGCCGAGGCTGCCATGCGCAGTTCCGCGGCGGGGCGGGAAAGCCTTGCATGGGCCGCCTCCAGCGCCAGTGCCGCCAATCCGGCGCCGAACAGAGCGAGGACCAGCCGCAGCCTCCGGGTGGCGCGCGGCAACGGCGCGCGCCCACTCATTTGAAACGCCCCCGGTCGAGATCCGCCAGCAACGGAGGCGTGACCTCGGAGAATGTGACCTGTCGCTTGCCGTCGTGATCCTCGAAGAACTCTGCCACATCCGCCGCATTGGCCAGAGGCACCAGCTCGTGGCCCATCGGCCCCAACACGTCGGATCCGATCACGTAAACCGCCTGCCCCGCATCGATCAGGGTCAACCCGTAATACTCCGTCACCCCCATACCGGCGATCCCGGCGGGGCTGCGGCCGGGAGCGTACTTTTCCAGGTCCTGAAGATACTTGAAGAAATCCTTGGCCCCGTCGAAATGCACCGCCTCGCCGTCGTCCCATAGGATTGTGGCGACCCACTCGGGATACCTGGCGACGAACATGCCGCAGACCGGACAGGTGTCGCGCGGCCCCGGCGCGGGCAGATCGATCCCTGGTGCGTCGGCACGGGCGGCACCGAGGCCGAAGCCGCTCAGGAGCGCGGCGGCGGGAAGGGTGGCGAGCACGCGGCGGCGGCTCGGGCGGTGATTGGACTGGCCGCACATGTCGGTCTCTCCTTCGCTCGGGGAAACACCCGCCCGGCGCCGGGCCAGGCGGGTCCAGGGGCTGTTGAGTTACTGGGTGGAGCGGGCGCGGCGCTCGGCACGGCGCTTGCGGATGGCAATCGTGTCTTCGGCCATACTGGCGAAGGCCAGCCGCAACGCGTCGTCGAAACCGACCATGCGGGCATCCGCCGCCGCGGACGCGGCCGCCTCGGCCTTGTCAGGGTCGGCATAGGCCCATTTCGAGACCCTGGTCATGGTGCCCATCTTGCTCGGGTCGATGACGTAGGTCATCCCGGCGCTGTCTGCGAGCGGCTTGATCTCGGCATCGGCCCCGGCATCGCCGGCATAGATCGTCTTGGGTCCGCGATCCATGTTGATCGACAGGCTGATCGCCGCGCAATGCAGCGAACAGGTGCCGTCAACCGCATCGTCCTCATAGACGATCAGGTGCCTTGTGTGGCTCCACATCTCGCGCACCATGCCGCAATAGGGGCAGCGCGGATATTTCTCGAACTCGTTCTCCAGCGGGTCTGGGTCGGTCCTGAGGAAGCTGGCCGGACCGTGTTCATCGGTCCAGTCCCAGGGGCTCTGCATCGGCATGCTGCCCTGTGCGCCGGCCGTTCCGGCAGCGGCGAGGATGGCTCCGGTGGAGCCGGTCACGAGGAAATCGCGACGATTCATGAGGTTTTCCTTCGAAGTTCTATGTCGCCGGTTGCCCCTCGCCACGCCCAGCCGGTCCCCCGGTGATCGGGGAACGGGCCGCCGGGCGGCGGGACTACGCGAATGGGTCATTTGCCCCGATGGTCAGCGCCGTGGAACGTACGCACGATCCGGGGTGAAAGCCCGGTCGGGTCAGGCGGCGACCGGCGGCGCGCGGATCGGTTTCCTGCCGGGAAAATGCCCCTGCGCCTGATCGGTGCTGCGGGGCAACGACCACGTCAAAGCGACGTCGACGAGACAGAGATCGGGGGCCGGAAGGGCTGCCGGCGAGTCGAACGCCATCATGCTGGCATTCTCGCAGACCGGGCAGTCGTGCGGCGAAGCGGCCGGGCTGCCGTCGAACCGGATCAGTTCGACGCCGTTGCCCGAGCAGATCTCGAGAAAACCGTAGCGCGGGTCCGGACCGCCGCCTGCGATCGATTTCGCCGCGACGGCGCCGATATGGTCGACATAGAGGACGGCCTGCACGGTCATCGACAGAATCGCGAGGAGACCGGCGATGAGGCCGGTTAAGCATGTCCTCTTGGTCCTGCGATGGGAGCGCATCCGTCGCCTTCCGTCCGGGGTTACCGTGACGATCGGATCCTATGCGACCACGGTTTCCCGCATCAAGCCGCCATTTGGTCCCGCTTTCCTGCCGGAGTCCGGCCCGAGCGACCGGATGCGCGCCGAGTCCTGCGCCCGCGCGCCCTAGGCCAGCCTCGTCGATCTCGACCGCCTGCTCGCGCTCGAGGATTCCCAGGACAGCGACGACGACACCCGCGCCGGCTACTACAAGATCGCCAGATTCGTGAACGACTCCATGGAGTCACAGGCGGCCCGCGCGACCGGCTGACGTGACCGGACAGCCTGTCTGGCAATTTTCTTTCGGGAACATTATGTTTCGCCTGAAGCGACAGACGAGACCGAGGACGAAGTGGACGACACCAGCGCACAGCTGACCAAGGACGGCATCCGGCTCTATGACAGCGTGTCGGATTTCCCCGGCATGGCCAAGGCGGGCCGGCTGGCCGCAGAGATTCTCGACAGGGTCGCGCCGCTCGTCATTCCCGGGCAATCCACCGCCGCCATCGACAAGGCGGTCGAGGAGATGATCACGGAAGCAGGCGCCACCTCGGCCACGATCGGCTACAAGGGTTACCAGCACGCGACCTGCATTTCGGTCAACCACGTCGTCTGCCACGGCATCCCGGGCGACAAGACGCTCCACGATGGCGATATCCTGAATATCGACGTCACCGTGATCGTCGACGGCTGGTTCGGCGACACAAGCCGGATGTATGTCGCCGGCAAGCTGCCACGGAAGGCGGAGCGCCTCATCCAGGTCACGCATGACGGTTTGTTCAAGGGCATCGAAGCCGTCCGTCCCGGCGCGACTTTCGGCGACATCGGCCACGCGATCCAGAGCTATGTCGAGGCACATCGGATGAGCGTCGTGCGCGATTTCTGCGGCCACGGGCTGGGCCGCGTCTTCCACGCGCCGCCCAACGTGCTCCATTACGGCCGGCCGGGCACCGGGCCGGTGCTCGAGGAGGGCATGATCTTCACCATCGAGCCGATGGTCAATCTCGGCCGGCCGGAGACCAAGGTCCTCGCTGACGACTGGACCGCCGTGACTCGCGACAAGTCGCTCTCGGCGCAGTTCGAGCACTCCATCGGCGTGACCGCCGACGGCTTCGAGATCTTCACCCTCTCGCCCGCGGGAAAGTTCCACCCGACCTGGGAGTGAACGCTGGCGGTGGTTGTCGCCGCTCCGTCCCTAAAGTAAATACGGCCGGCGCTCCGATTGGAGCGCGCTGATGAGAAACACGACAGGAGACGCCCTCGTGCCCATCACCCTTCGTAGCCTCACCCTGGCCGCGGCGCTCGCCACGAGCGCCGGCTTCGCTTCGGCACAGGAGGTGACGCTGCGCTTTCAGCATTTCGTGTCGCCGAAATCCGCCAACCCGACCTACTTCATCGAGCCCTGGGCGGAGGCGGTCGAGGCGCAGTCGAACGGTCGGATCAAGGTCGAGATCTACCCGTTGATGGCGCTCGGGGGGAAGGCGCAGAGCCAGTACGACATGATCCGCGACGGCGTGATCGACGGCGGCTGGGTCATCCCCGGCTACCAGCCGGGTCGCTTCCCGGAGGCAGAGGCGCTGGAACTGCCCTTCATGATGCCGAAATCGGGCGAGCTCTCCTCAATCGCGGCCTGGAACTTCACCCAGAAATACCTGATGGACGATTTTGCCGACGTTCACGTCTTCGCCGCTCACATGCACGGGCCGGGCATCGTCCACAAGAAGGGCAACGCGCTGGAAACGCTTGAGGATTTTGACGGTCTGCGCCTGCGCGGCCCTTCGCGGCCGGCTACCCTGCTCCTGAAGAAGCTCGGCGCGAACCCCGTCGGCATGCCGGTCCCGGCCTTCCCGGAGGCGCTGGCCAAGGGCGTACTCGACGGCGGCGTGATCACCTGGGAGATGTCGCCCTCGCTCAAGCTCGACGAGCTGACCGACAGCCACACCGACGTCGCCGGCGACCGGGCGCTCTACAACCTCTATTTCATCTGGGCGATGAACAAGGAGAAATACGAGAGCCTTCCGGACGATCTCAAGGCAGTGATCGACGCCAATTCCGGCCTCAGGGCCTCTGCCTGGGCCGGCAAGGCGCATGACACTGGCGACAAGGACGGACGCGCGGAGATGGCAGCGGCCGGCAACGAGATCGCCGAGATCAGCCCCGAGGAAACCGCTCGGATCCAGGCGCTCGGCGATGAAGTTGTCGCGGAGTGGATGGAGGAGGTCAGCAGCCGTGGGCTGGACGGCGCCGGGCTCGTCGCCGATGTCCGGGCGATGGTGGACGACGCCACGAAGTGATCCCGGACCGGCCGGGCGGACGCGATGAACGGTCAGCCCGGCGCCCCGAGAATGGTGACATGCGTGTCGCCATATGTGCGCCGGTCGAGCAGGTCGAAACCCTCCGGCGCCTCCTGCGGCGCATTTTCTTCCCAGACGATCATCGCACCCGGCGCGATCCATCCGCCGGCCAACGCAGAGGCGATGGCCCGCACGCCCAGGCCCTTGCCATAGGGCGGGTCGAGAAAGATCAGGTCGAAGGTTTCGCCACGATTCTCGCCCATGCGCGTGGCGTCGCGCCGGTAGAGCTTCGTTGTGCCGTAGGCTCTCATCTTCTCGATATTCTCCCGGCAGAGCGCGCGCGCCTTGGCGCCTTCGTCGATCAGGGTCACGTGGCGCGCGCCGCGCGACAGCGCCTCGAGCCCCAGCGCCCCGGTGCCGGCGAAGAGGTCGAGGACCCGCGCACCCGGAACAGGATCGCCATGGGCATGGGCGAGCAGGTTGAAGAGGCTTTCGCGCACCCGGTCGGATGTCGGGCGAAGATGCGCCGCCGCGTCGCCCTTGCCGACCGAGGCGAGCGCCAGCCCCCGGTGCTGCCCGCCGATGATCCTCATGCCCGGAGCAGTGCCTTGAGGTCCGTCGCTGGATCGGCCAGCACCGCCGGGTCGGCACTGCGCCCGGCATCGATCAACCGCTTGCCGACCATGTAGGCGCGGGGGTCGTTCATCGCGTCCACGGCGAGCAGTCGCGCGCCCGCAAAATACCAATGCGATACCGCAGCCTCACCCTGCCGCACGATGACACGGTCATAGCCGGTGTTGAGTCCGGCGATCTGCAACTTGACGTCATATTGATCCGACCAGAACCAGATCTTCGGATCGTAGGCGACCCCGGGGCCGAGCATGTTGTCGGCCACCAGTTCCGCCTGGTCGATGGCGTTCTGCACGCTTTCGAGCCGGATGCGCACTCCGTTCCGCGGGAAGGAGGCGCAATCGCCGGCCGACCAGATATGGGAATCGGACGTCCGACCCTGCGCATCTACCGCGATTCCGTTGTCGATGGCGAGCCCGGCGGCCTCGGCCAGCCCGGTCGCCGGTGTCACGCCGATGCCGACGATCGCGAGATCCACGGCCAATTCCGTGCCGTCGCCGAGTACGGCGCCCGTCACGCGCCCTTCGCCCGTCAGGCGCTCGAGCCCGACACCTTCGCGAAGATCCACCCCCTGACCCCGATGCAGCGCCCGAAAGAAGGCGGATGTCTCGGGCGCCGCCACCCGCTGCAGGATCCGCTCCGCGGCTTCCACCAGCACGACGTCGAGCCCGAGTTTCCGCGCCACCGCGGCCGCCTCGAGCCCGATATACCCGCCGCCGACGACGAGCAGCCGGCGACCGGCCGTCATCTCGGGCGCCATCCGGTCGATATCCCGCAGCGTGCGCACGACGTGAACGCCGTCGAGCGACCCGCCTATGCCGGACGGCAGCCGGCGCGGAACCGCGCCTGTGGTCAGCGCCAGCTTGTCATAGACGAGCGACTCGCTCCCGAGACCGAGGCTGCGGGCACCGCAATCGATCGCGTCCACCCGGCAACCGGTGCGCAAGGTTATGTCGTTCTCGGCATAGAAGGACTCGGGCCGCAGAAAGAGCCTCTCCCGTTCCATTTCGCCCAGGAGATAGGCCTTCGACAGTGGCGGGCGCTGGTAGGGCGGCACGTCCTCCTCGCCAACGAGGGTCAACGGCCCCGTGTAGCCCTTGCTCCGCAGGCGCGCCGCGAGGGACGCTCCGGCCTGTCCGGCGCCCAAGATCACGATCCCCGACATGCATTCCTCCATCGCCCGGGCTGCGCCGCGGGTCCCGTGTGCTGTCTGCCGCCGGGCAACCGGCGATCAGTCCGCTTCCCTGTCCATGGCCTCGGCAAGTGCGATGTCCTTGCCGGTCAGCGAGCCCGTATCATGGGTTGTCAGCGTCACCGTGACGGAGCGGTAGACATTTTTCCATTCGGGGTGATGGTTCATTTTTTCGGCCTGGATGGCAAGACGTGTCATCCAGCCAAACGCCTGTATGAAGTCACGGAACTGAAAGGTCTTTTCCAGTGCCTTGCTCTCCTGCGTCAGCGCCCAGCCATTGGCCAGGAGCGCGTCGAGGGCGGCGGGGTCATAGTCTTTCTGGGTCAATCGTGGTCCTCCCCTGTTTGGCGGAACGGGCCGTAGCTGGTGAGGATCTCGATTTCCTCGTCCACTGCCGCGGACTCACCCCGCAAAAACTCTCGTATCGCCCGCTCGAACCCCGGATCGGCCACCCAGTGCAGCGAATGGGTTTCGACCGGAAGATATCCGCGGGACAGTTTGTGCTCCCCCTGCGCGCCGGCCTCGACCGTGGCGAGACCATGCGCGATCGCGTAGTCGATGGCCTGATAATAGCAGATCTCGAAATGCAGGCAGGGATGATGCGCGATAGCCCCCCAGTATCGGCCGTAGAGCCTTGTTCGGCCAATGAAATTTAGAGCGCCCGCGATGTTGGTACCGTCGCGCTCGGCCAGCACCAATAGGATGTCGTCGCGCAGCGTGTCATGGGCAATCTCGAAGAAGGCGCGGGTGAGATAGGGCCGGCCCCATTTCCGCGCCCCGGTGTCTTGGTAGAAGGCCCAGATATCGTCCCAGTGATGCGGCGCGATCTCGTCGCCGGAGAGCTGCCGGATGCGTCCGCCGAAGTCCTGCGCGGTGCGGCGCTCCTTTCGGATGTTCTTGCGCTTGCGCGAGGAAAGTGCTGCGAGGAAACCGTCGAAATCCTCGTAACCATTGTTCTCCCAGTGGAATTGCTGACCGCGTCGGTGCATGAGCCCGATCTTCCGGCCGGCTTCGGCCTCCCACGGGGTGCAGAATGTGACGTGAAGCGAGGAGACGTCGTTCGTGGCCGCGAGCTTGACTGCCCCCTGAACCAGCGCCGACAGGCCGAGCGCCTCGTGATCGGGTTTCGCCAGGAAGCGGCGGCCGGTGACGGGGGTGAAGGGCACAGCGACCTGCAGCTTGGGGTAATACGCGCCGCCGGCCGTCTCATAGGCATGGGCCCAGGAATGATCGAACACATACTCGCCTTGGCTGTGCGTCTTGGCGTAGAGCGGCGCGCAGGCGACAAGTTCGCCGTCGCGGCGGGCGGCCAGATAGGAGGGCTGCCAGCCGGTGCCGGGGCCGACCGATCCGCTGTCCTCAAGCGCTCTGAGGAAACGATGCGTGGTGAACGGGTCGTTCGGGCGGAAACCGTCAGCGGCCTCAGGGCAGGCACAGGAATCCCACTCCGACGCCGGTATTGCGGCGATCGAGGGCAGAAGCTCGATGTCGATGGCGGTTTCCGTCATGTTGCCTGTACTTTCCGCTCCTCCAGACTTGTCACTGGGCGCGCGAGGTTCAAGCCGCTTCGTAGCCTTCGAACGTCACGTTGTCGGCAATTCGCCGGGCCTCTGCTTCCGCTTCGGGCGTCCGGATCGTCCAGCAGAGGACAGGCAGACCGGCTGCCTTGATCTCGGCGATGCGGGGCATGCGGAGCGCCTGCGCGTCATGGCTGACAAAGGCCGCGCCCACGGCCTCGAGGTCGGGGATTCCGGACAGCCGCTGCCGAACCGGCGCGGGAACATCGGGCCAGTCCTCTTCCAAGAAGGCATCGGACGTCATGCCGCGCACGCATTTCGGCGCGATGCGCTTGAGCGCGATCATCGAATGCGGATTGAAGGACATGAACGCGAGCGGGCCGGAATAGTCCCGGGCCGCAGCGGCCGCGGCCTTCTCGAGCGCGCCGACATCGGGCCCGAGCGCGCCGTCCTGGTCCTTGATCTCCACCAGCAGAGGGACCTGGCCGGCGACGATATCGAGAACGTCGGAAAAGCTCGGGATCGTCTCCGTACTGCCCTTCAGGACCATCCGCGAAAGCTCGGCAAACGGGCGCTCGCGCACCGGTCCGACTTCGTCGGTCAGACGATCAAGGGTGTCGTCGTGAAAGACCACCGCCTGCCCGTCCGCAGAAAGCTGCAGGTCGATCTCGATTCCGTAGCCGCGGGCGATCGCCGCGCGGATGGCGGCGCGGGAGTTTTCCGGCCGCCCGGCCGCGCGGTCGTGAAACCCCCGGTGGGCGAGCGGACGGGTCAGGAAACCGGGATGCAGGGCCATCGTCTCGTTGCTCAGCGGGTCTGGAAGATTGCCTCGATCTCGACAGCAACTCCAAGCGGCAGCGACGCTGCGGAGACGGCCGATCGGGCGTGGCGTCCGGCGTCGCCAAGTGCCTCGACGAGGAAGTCCGAGGCGCCGTTGATCACTTGCGGCTGGTCCACGAACTCGGCAGTCGAGTTGACGAAACCGGTGAGCTTGACGACACGCACCAACCGTTCGAGATCGCCATCGCAGGCCGACCGGCATTGCGCCAGAAGAGCGATCGCACAGCTCCGCGCCGCCGAGGCACCGGCCGCGACATCCATGTCTGCTCCGAGCTTTCCGACGATGAGCCCCTGCGGGCCGCTGCTGACCTGGCCCGAAACGTGGACAAGGTCGCCGACCCGCACGAAGGGGACGTAGTTCGCCTTGGGCGCGGGCGCGTCCGGCAGGGTCACGCCGAGCTCGGCAAGTCGGGTTTCAATGGCTCCGGGCATGGGGCGCTCCTTTCGACCGTCAGCTCTCCCTGAAGGCCTTGTTGAAATAGTCCGTGAACGGCTTGACCAGGTAGGCGAGCGGCGTTCGGTCTCCGGTCCGGATATAGGCCTCGACTGGCATGCCGGGAAGGATTTCCTTGCCTTCGCCGAGCTTGCCGAGTTCGCCCGGAGTCAACTCGATCTCGGCGCGGTAGAAGGAGGCGGCGGTGCGCTCGTCGGTGAAGGCGTCGGCGGAGATCTTCACCACGCGGCCGCTGAGCTCCGGCGTGCTGCGCGAGTCGAAAGCCGGGAAGCGCAGCACGACCTCCTGTCCGAGATGGACCTCGTCGACATGCACGGGCTCGATCCGCGCGGCGATCACCAGCGGGCGGTCCTGCGGCACGATATAGGCGACCGGATCGGCGGCGCGGACCACCGAGCGCGGTGTGTTGACCGTCATGGCATAGACCACGCCGCCGACCGGGGCGGTGATCTCCAGCCGCGCCAGCTTCTGGCGCAGTGAATGCCGGCGCTCCGCCAGTTCGAGCACGTTGTATTGCAGGTCGCGGAGCTGGGTGATCGCTTCCTCGCGCTGGTTTGTCTCCAGCTTGAGGATCTCGATTTCGATCTCGGTCGTCCGGCCGAGCGCCTCGGCACGGGACGCCTTCAGCTCGCCGATCGAGCCGGAGAGCTCGGCCTTCTCCCGCTGTAGCGCGAGCACCCGCGAGGCCTGTGCAAGCCCCTTGTCGAAAAGCGTCTTCTGGTCCGCCAGCTCCTGTTCGATCAGCGCCAGCTGCTCTGCAAGCGCGGTGCTCTGGTAATCGATTCCCTCGACCTGGTTCCCGATCTGGTCACGGCGACGCGCGAGCTGCTCGGTCTCCCGGGCAAGAGTTTCGCGCCGCGCCTCGAAGAGGCGCCATTGCCCGTCGATCAGATCGGCGACCTCCGCGCGCTCTGCCGCCGCCTGCACCAACTCCTCGGGCCATTCGATCGTCTCCGAACCATCCCGCTCCGCGACCAGCCTTCCGACGCGGGCCATCAGTTCGAAGAGCTGGCCCTCGACGATGGTCATCTCCGAGGTCAGGTCGCTGGAATCGAGTTCGATCATCACCTGACCGGCCACGACGGTGTCGCCCTCCTCGACCAGAACCTTGTCGACGATCCCGCCGTCGAGATGCTGGACCACCTGCCGGTTCTGGTCGACCTCGAGCTGGCCCGGGGCGACGATCGCGCCGGAGATATTAGTCAGAACCGCCCAGCTTCCGAAGCCGCCCACCAGCAGCAGCAGGGCCAGAAACCCCAGGGCGAGATGAAACCGCGCGCTTGGAACCTGCGTCACTGGACCCCTCCCTGACCCTTTGCCCGTTGGATCTCGCGGGCGTTCTGAACCGTGTCGCGCAGCACCTCGTCGCGCGGTCCGAAGGCGCGCCGCACACCGCCGTCGAGCACGAGCAGCAGGTCGCATTCCTGGATCGCCGCCGGCCGGTGCGCCATGATGATAACCGAGCGCTGCTCGGCCTTCATCTGCCGGATCGCCCGGTTGAGCGCCTCGGACCCCTCATTGTCGAGGTTCGAGTTCGGCTCGTCGAGAACGAGGATGCGCGGATCGCCATAGAGCGCCCGCGCCAGACCGATCCGCTGGATCTGGCCGCCCGACAGCCGGTTCGCCGCCGCCTTGAGCGGCGTGTCGTAACCGCGGGGCAGCTTCAGGATCATCGCATGGGCGTCGGCCTTCTTGGCCGCTTCGACGACCTTTGCGGCGTCCGGCCGGACCGACAGGCGGGCGATGTTCTCGGCGATCGTGCCGTCAAAGAGCCGGATGCGCTGGGGCAGGTAACCGATGTGCCTGCCCAGCACGTCGGGGTCATATTGGTCCAGAGCCGCGCCATCGAGCCGGATCTTGCCGCCCGCACAGCGCCAGACGCCGGTGATCGCGCGCGCCAGCGTCGTCTTGCCGGAGCCCGAGGGGCCGATCACGCCCATCGCCTGACCGGGCGGTAGAAGGAAGCTCACCATCCGGAGGGACGCCTGCGTTTCGCCCGGCGGCACCACGGTGACCTGGCTGCCCTCGAGGCGCGCGGCAGGCACCGGCAGTGGCGTGCGCTCGACCACCGGCGGCACCTCGCCAAGGAGGCGCGACAGGTTCTGCCAGCCGCGGCTGGCGCGTTGAAGCAGCTCCCACTGACCAATCGACTGTTCCACCGGCGCCAACGCGCGCCCGAGCAGGATCGAACCGGCGATCATCGCGCCGGCGGACAGCTCGCCCTGCAGGACGAGATAGGCGCCGAGGCCGAGCATTGCCGACTGCAGGAAGAGCCGAAATGCCTTGGTCGCAGATGTGAAGCCGCCGGCGCGGTCCGTCGCGCCGAGGCCGGCCGACAGCGCCGCGTCGCGCGCCGTCTGCCAGCGCTCGAACGTGGCATTGCGCATGCCGAGCGCCTCGATCGATTCGGCCTCCTCCCGCATCTGGTCCGACATGCGTTCGGCCGCCTGGTTCAGCCGCGTCGCCTCGATCGCCGGGCGGCGGGTGCGCCACTGGTTGAGCAGCGTGAGGCTGATGAGGAGGGCGCCTCCGACAATAGCGAGCACCCCGAGCCAGGTGTGAAAAACGAAAATTGCGGCGATGAAGAGCGGCGTCCAGGGAATGTCGAACAGAGCGAGGAGCGCGGGGGAGCCGAGGAATCTCTGAACGATCTCAAGGTCTCGCAGGCTCGATGCCGTGGTCTCGCTGCCGGGCGCGCCGGTTTCGCTGCGCAACACGGCAGAAAAGACGCGGCGGTCCAGGCGCGTCTGAAACCGCGCTCCCACCCGCGCCATGACTCGACCGCGCGTGTAATCCAGAATTCCCATGACGAGGTAGAGGAACGCTACAAGCACCGAGAGCGCCATCAGCGTCTCCTCGGAGCGGGACCCCAGCACCCGGTCATAGACCTGCAGCATGTAGAGCGGGCCGGTGAGCATCAGCAGGTTGACGAAGACCGAGAAAATGAAGGCCGCAGCGAAAAGCTCCCGGCTTTCTGCCCGTGCAGCGCGAAGCTCGTTGCGGCCGCGCTCGATATCGGACTCCCGCATGGTTGATCGTCTCCCTGACGTTCGGCCGGTTGTTTCCGCGCTCTGAGGCGGATAGGTTTGAGCCCGTTTGGGGCCGCGCGGGGCGCCTTGCGGTCTGGATGGCAAAATATGATGAAGCTTTTGATAAAGACAACGACCCGCCGCGGAAAGGGCTTCCGTCAGCATTGCACCGCCGCGGGTCTCCTGGGCGGAATCGCGCTGCTGGCAGGCTGCGGACCGGCGGCCATCCCGACCGGGATCGACGACCCCTACGAAACCGCAAACCGGCGCGTTCATGCCTTCAACAAGTCGTTGGACCAATCGCTTGGCGGCGGACGCGACGCGGAGAGCGACGGGACGGAGGCAAGCGACGCGCCACTAAAACCGGTCAGCCCGACGCTGATCGCGGTGAGCAATTTCGGCACCAATCTCGATACGCCGCGCAAGATCGTGAATTCCCTGTTGCAGGTGCGCCCTGGCGACGCGGCGCGCAACACGATGCGATTCGGACTCAACTCCACAGTCGGCCTGCTCGGCCTGTTCGATGTCGCCCGCGCCGCCGGTCTGCCCGAGGTCGACACGAATTTCGGCGAAACCCTGCATGTCTGGGGTTTTCCGGAAGGCCCCTATCAGGAGCTGCCAGTCGTCGGCCCCTCGACCCGGCGGGATACCGCCGGGCGCGTTGTGGATTTCGCTATGAACCCCTTGTGGTATGTCTTTCCGTGGCCACAAAGTATTGTAGCCAATGGGGCGACTTGGGCGAGCGAGGCGACGGATCGCATTCGCTATGGGGAAACCGTGGAATCGATCCTATATGATTCCGAGGACAGTTATGCCCAATCGCGCCTGATCTACCTTCAGAACCGGCGCTTCGAGTTGAGCCGCGGCGAACTGGCCGAGAACGATGAAAGCCTGGACCTGTTTGAGGAATTTTATGGTGACTGACCTGACCCGCCGAACTTTTGCCCGCACCGCCACGCTGGGACTGGCCGCCGCCCTCCTCCCGGCGGCGGCACACGCCTCGACGCCGCAATCGGCGAGCAAGCTGGTCGAAAGCCTGATCGCCGATATCAACAACGTCATCAATTCCGGCAAGTCCGAGCGGTCGATGTATCGCGATTTCGAGCGGATCTTCGTGACATATGCTGATGTACCGAGCATCGCCGGCGTATCCCTGGGAGCGGACTGGCGCCGCGCGACCGACGCCCAGAAGCGCGCCTATGTCGCGGCCTTCCAGGGCTACATCTCGCGCAAATACGGCAGGAGATTCCGCGAGTTCATCGGTGGACGGCTGGAAATCGAAAGTTCCAAGACGGTGAAGAAATACGTCGAGGTGAAAACCACCGCGTTCCTGCGCGGCGAGGATCCCTTCGAGGTCGCCTTCGTGATCTCGGACCGCTCGGGGCGCGAAAAGTTCATCAACATGTATATTGAGGGCGTCAACATGGTACTGACCGAGAAGACCGAGATCGGCGCCATGCTTGACCGGCGCGGAGGCAATATCGACGCGCTCATTGCCGATCTGAAGACGGCAAGCTGACGTCAGGACCGAAGCGCCTTCGCCGCCATCCGCTCGTAGTACGGAAGCGCGGCGTCGGACACGGCGCGCAGATCCGCGGGGATCTCGGGAAGCGGGCCCTCGCGCCCGGCGAATCCGGTGCTCTTCCATACGGCATTGTACCAATGCGGCGCCCAGACGCCGTCGCAACCGCGTCCACCCGCTGGCCAGTTCAGCATCGCAGGGTCGAAATCGAGGCCGATTTCAGCGCAGAGCGCGCGCAGCATCCCCTCCGGATCGTCGCGGATGTCGTGGCTGTCGATCACGATGCCGCCCACCTGGTCATAGAGCTCGGCCTGCTGCCAGAAGGCGATGTCGTCAAGCGACGGGTTCTCCCGCTTCGCTCCATAGCTCGCGATCACCCGCGCCGGGTGCCGGATCAGGAAGACATTGACCACATCCGTCATCCAGCCGCGCGGCACGCCCGGCACCATGTGGTGGCACATGAGTTTCTGGTAGAAATGCGCCTTGCCGCCCGGCACCGATCCGGTGAGAGCGGAGACCACCTCATTCGGGTCGGTCGGCTGCGCGGCCAGGATCTCCTCGCGCATCGGGTGGTCGAGCCCGGTCGCGGCGAGATAGGCGGCATAGAATGGCTCGTCGATTGCCGCGCAATCCGCCCGGTTGTCGAACGCATACATCATCGCCGTCGAAAGGTTTCGCGGCCCGGACCACATCGCGATTCGCATCAGTCGCACTCCCCGGCGACCAGCGCCTTGTAGAGCCCGCGGATACGCTCCGTCACCGGGCCAAGTTCGCCGCTGCCGATCTGCCGCCCGTCGATCTCGCCTACCGGGGTCTGCGCCCCGAAGGTGCCGGTCAGGAACGCCTCGTCGGCGCCGTAGGTGTCGACAAGCGAGTAGTTCCGTTCAAAGACTGGGATATCGTTCGCCCGGCAAAGGTCGATGACCTTCTGGCGGGTGATCCCGTTCATGCAGTAATCGCCGGTGGAGGTCCAAACCTCCCCCTTTCGGACGATGAAGAAGTTGCAGGCGTTGGTGGTGTTCACGAAGCCATTTACGTCCAACATCAGCGCCTCGTCCGCCCCAGCCTTCTCGGCGGCGATACAGGCCAGTATGCAGTTGAGCTTGGAATGCGAGTTGAGCTTCGGGTCCTGGCTCATCGGCAGCCCGCGGATATGCGGCACCGTCGCCAGCCGGATCGGGCGCGGCAGCGACGGCTTCGAATGTTCCATGATGATCGCGACCGTCGGCCCCTGCCGCGAGAGCGACGGGTGCTGGAACGGCCGGCTCTTCACGCCCCGCGTCACCATAAGCCGCGCATGGGCGTCGCTCTCCATGCCGTTTGCACGGCGCGTCTCCTCCAGCGCCGCGGCAACGCCGGCGCGATCCATCCCGATGTCGAGATCGATGGCTTTCGCTGCCTCGAAGAGGCGGTCGAGATGCTCGTCGAGGAACGCCCAGCGTCCGTCGTAGAGCCTGAGCCCCTCCCAGACGCCATCGCCCAGCATGAAGCCGCTGTCATAGACCGACACAACCGCCTCCGGCTTCGGCACAACCCGGCCGTTGAGCCAGATCAGGATAGTGTCGTTGCGGGCGTCCTCGGCCGCCTGGTGGGTGGTGATCGCGTCATGTTCTGTCATGGCGCAGACGCTAGGCCGGCCGGCGGTCGAAGGAAAGCCTGTAACCTGCGTCACCACTGCGTGAGATCACGCGCCGGTGTGTTGCCGGCGAGCGACCTGCCCCAGCAGAATGGTTTCCATCGAAAGGAGCGCAAGATGAAGGCCGTTCTGTACAATCTCAAGCCGACCCTGCTCGCCGTGGCGATCGTCCTCGGCTATGCCGTGCATTGCACCGAGGCCAGCACAGGCGGGGCCGAGACGGCGCTCTTTGATGGCGGCTGCGTCCCCTGCGCGGACATTGCCGATGACGCGACCTGAGATCTGAGTCGTCGAGGGAGCGACGAGCAAGCACCGTCTGGCAAGACCACGAGCGATCGCGTTTCGATCAGCTCCGGAATCCTCTGATTTCCGTTCTCCAGGAACATCCCGGCATCCCTGCCATCAGGCGTCCGATTCTTACTCGATCCAGCCGCGCAGATTCGTCGCGATGACCTCGCTCAGCGCCGCGATATGCGCCGGATCATCGTTAAGGCACGGAATGTACGTGAATTCCTCGCCCCCCGCCTCTTCGAAACTCTCGCGGATCTCCTCGTTGATCTCCTCGAGCGTCTCGATGCAATCGGCCGAGAAGGCCGGCGCGATCACCGCGATCCGCTTCTTGCCCTCCCGCGCGAGGTCGGCGACGTGGTCGACCGTGTAGGGCCGGAGCCAGTCCTCCGGTCCGAACTGGCTCTGGAAGGTCGTGCAGATCCGGTCTTCGTCGATCCCCAGTCGTTCCTTCAGGAGCCGCGTCGTCTTCTGGCACTGGCAGTGATAGGGATCGCCCTCCATCAGGTAGCGCTTCGGAACGCCGTGATAGGAGCAGACGAGCATGTCGGGTGGCGTCTCCATGTCCGCGAACCGGCGCTCCACGGACTGCGCCAGCGCGTCGATATAGGTCGGCTCGTCGAAATAGGGCGGCACGATGCGCGCCGTCGGCTGCCATTTCTCCTGCATCAGCACGCGGAAAAACTGATCGTTCGCCGTGGCCGAAGTGGCGCCGGCATAGTGCGGGTAGAGCGGCAGGAACAGGATCTTCCGGCAACCCTGCGCGATCAGCGCCTTGACCCGCTCCTTCGTCGAGGGGTTGCCGTAGCGCATGCAGAGGTCGACCACGACCCGGTCGCCGAAACGATCCGCTATATTGGCCGCGATCGCCTCCTTCTGGGCTCGGCTGATCGTCATCAACGGGCTCTCGTCGAGCTCGTTGTTCCAGATCGAGCGATAGGCCGCACCGGAACTGAACGGACGTTTCGACAGGATGATAAGTTGAAGAAGCGGCTGCCATTTCCACTTCGGGTAGTCGATGACCCGCTGGTCGCTGAGAAACTCGTTCAGGTAGCGGCGCATCGACCAGTAATCCGTCCCGTCCGGCGTGCCCAGATTTGCCAACAGCACGCCGATCTTTTCCTCGGGTATCTCGGGATGGTCGGCGGGGCGGGTCATGATCATGGCAGTGTCCTGGGTGACGATTTCGCTTCTGGCGACATAGCGGCCTGACCCTGAGGGTCAATCCTCGTCGTCGCGTCTTCCGGGGCGCGCTTTCTCGCCGAGACCGATTTCCTTCGCGCCGAGCGCGTCGGCGAGCCGCATGGCCGCCGATCCTGGGCGCAAAGGTTTCGGCTGCGAGGTATCCGGCGCCCAACCGGTCAGCACGATGATCTCGAAGGTGGCGCGCACGCGGCCATCCTCAGTGGCATGCGCGCGCGCATATTCCTCGGCCGCGCGCTGGAAGAGGCGGCGCGGCGCCGGCACGCGGTGCCGCTCGGCCAATACGTTGTTCTCGCCCATAGCGCGCAGGTCGCGCATCAGGTGAAAAGGCGTCTCGTAGCTGACCGTCAGGGGAAGGCTGTCGGCGACCGGCAAGGCAAAGCCCGCGCGCTGCATAAGGCTGCCCATGTCGCGGATCTCGCCCATCGGCGCGACGCGCGGCGAGAGCCCACCCATCTCCGCAACCTCGGCCGCGGCGAGCGCCTGCCGCAGTTCCGTCAATGTCTCGCCGCCCAAGGAGAAACCGAGGAACAGACCGTCGGGGCGGAGCGCGAGTCGCGCCTGCGAGAGCTGGCCCACAGGGTCGTCGGCCCAGTGCAGCGCCATCGCATGGACAACGAGGTCATGCGCGCCGGCCTCCAGCGCCAGCACCTCGTCGTCGGCGACCTGCCGCGCCGATGGCATCAGCTCCGCCCACAGATCGGGATATCCCGAGATCACAACCGGATCCGTAAAGCTTTTGTTAATCATCAGAAGTCTCTCCTCCAGATCGTCCGCAACGCAGCGGTGGAGGAAATCCGCCATGCCGCCCGGGCTGCGGCGCGCACGGTCACGCGCGCGGGCGAGGGCGGCACGGTCGGTCAATCGGGGGTGGGTCATGATGAGATCGGCCGTTCTGCAATCCGGAGTTCAGGCGGTGATGCGCCTTGTCTATCCTCCCCATTGCCTGACCTGCAACGCGATCGTCGGAACCGATCACGGCCTCTGCCCGGACTGCTGGAGCAGGACGCCATTCCTCGCAGGGCTCCGCTGCGACCTCTGCGGCGCGCCGCTGCTCGGTGATGACCCGACCGAAATCGTCCATTGCGACGATTGCCGCGTCTCCGCGCGCCTCTGGACCCGCGGTCGCGCGGTTCTGGCCTATCGCGACAATGCCCGGACCCTCGTGCTCGCCCTGAAGCACGGCGACCGGACCGACCTTGCCGAGCCGGCCGGCCGCTGGATGGCGCGGGTCGCGCAGGATATCCGCCTGCCCGGCCAGATCGTCGCCCCGGCACCGCTGCACTGGCGCCGCCTGTTCCGGCGCCGCTACAACCAGGCCGGGCTGCTGGGGTCGGTGGTCGCCCGGGAGCTTGGCCTCGAGCATTGCCCCGACCTGCTCGTCCGGCACCGTTTCACCGGAACCCAAGAGGGCAAGGGCGTGGACGCCAGGTTCGCCAACGTCGCCGGAGCGATCCGCGTGCCGCCCCGCCATCACGCACGGATCGCGGACCGGCCCGTGCTTCTCGTCGACGATGTGCTGACCTCGGGCGCGACGCTCGCCGCCTGTGCGGAAGCCTGCTATTCGGCGGGCGCAGGGGATGTGCGGGTGCTGGCACTGGCGCGTGTTGTCAAGGACAGGTAAGGTCTCGCCCGGACCAGTCTGAGGCAAGTAACATGCAACCCGTCGAGATCTACACAACACCCTATTGCGGCTATTGCCATGCCGCCAAACGCCTTCTCGAAGAGAAGGGCGTCGCCTTTTCCGAGGTTGATGTCGCGCGCGAACCGCAGCGTCGGCAGGAGATGATGAATCGAGCGAATGGCGGCTATTCCGTGCCGCAGATCTTCATCGGCGGCTCCCATGTCGGAGGCTGCGACGAGCTCTACGGGCTGGAACGTGCCGGCAGGCTGGATTCGCTGCTGAGCGCAGTCGCCTGAGATCGTCATGCGCGCCGGCCTCCTCCAGCTCAACGTCTCGGACGATCCTGCAGCCAACCTGCCGGAGACACGCAAGCTGCTGGACCGAGCGGTGGGCGAGGGCGCCGGTTTCGTGCTGACGCCGGAGGTGACGAACTGCGTTTCGGCCAGCCGGACGCGCCAGCGCGAGGTGCTGCAGCCCGAGGCGGAAGACCGGACGCTCGCCGGCCTTCGCGAGGCTGCGGCTTTGCACGGGATCTGGCTGCTGATCGGCTCGCTCGCGCTCCAGACCGACGACCCTGACGGCCGCTTCGCCAACCGCTCCTTCCTGATCGACCCTTCAGGCGGGATCGTCGCGCGTTACGACAAGATCCACATGTTCGATGTCGAGGTCTCCGAGACCGAGACCTATCGGGAGTCCGCGGGCTTTCGGCCGGGTGCGGAGGCGGTGCTGGCCGAAACGCCGATCGGCCGCATCGGCATGACGGTGTGCTACGACATCCGCTTCCCGCAGCTCTACCGCCGCCTTGCCCAGGCCGGCGCGGAGATCCTGACTATCCCGGCGGCCTTCTCGCCCGTCACCGGCGCGGCGCATTGGGAGCCGCTCCTGCGGGCCCGGGCGATCGAGTGCGGCGCCTACGTGCTGGCGCCCGCCCAGACCGGGACCCATGCGGCCAGTCGCGGCCGCGCCCGCAACACGCATGGTCATGCCATGGCCGTCTCGCCCTGGGGCGAGGTGCTGGCAGATGCGGGAACGGACACCGGGATCACGCTCGTCGATCTCAACCTCCAGGCGGTCGCCCGCGCCCGCGCCCGCGTGCCCTCGCTCGCCCATGACCGGCCGTTCGGAGGCCCCGGATGAGCCAGCAGACTGACAGCCTGGCCGTGGCGCTGTTCTCCGAGATCTTCACGATCGACCAGCTTGCCCATAACCGCCTGTCCAAGGCGCTCCCGAACGGCATGGAAATCAGCCAGTTCTCGGTGCTGAACCACCTCGCGCGCGTCGGCGAGGAACGCACGCCGGCGCAACTCGCCCAGGCGTTCCATCTCACTCGTGGCGCAATGACCAATACGCTGTCCAAGCTGGAATGGGCCGGCCATGTCCACGTCCGGCCCGACTGGGACGACGCGCGGCGCAAGTTCGTCTCAATCAGCCCCTCGGGGCGCGCGGCGCGCGAGGCTGCGATCGCCGCCGTCTCGCCGATCATCGCCGAAGTGGTCAAGGAGATCGGCCCGGAGCGCGTCCGCCAGGCGCTGCCGGTGTTGCGGGAGCTGCGCGAGAAGCTCGGCGCGGGCTGAGGCGCGATGCGGCTCTTCGTTGCGATTTCCCTGCCCGAGGGATTACTGGACCGCCTCGAAGCGCTGGCGGCCCGGCTGGCACTCGGTCGCCCGACACCGCGGGAAAACCTTCACCTCACGTTGGCTTTCCTCGACGAAGTCGCGGAGACGGTGCTACCTGAGCTCGATGACGCGCTCGGCGCGATCCATCTCCCATCGGTTCCGGTCGCCTTCACAGGGCTCGACCTCTTCGGAGCAAGAAGCCCGGAAATCCTACATGCGAGCGTCCGGCAGGCACCGGGACTGATCCAGTTGCACGAGAGCGTGCTGCGGGCGGCCCGCGGCACCGGTCTGTCGCTTGCCCGCCGTCGCTACCGGCCGCATGTCACGCTGGCGCGGTTCAACCGCCCGCCCGCGACCGACCGGCTCGGAGCCTTCCTCGCAGACAACGCGCTGGCACCTCTCCCAGGGTTCGAGGCCGAAAGCTTCGCGCTCTTCCGCTCGACCCTCGGCCACGGCCCAGCGCGCCACGAGGAACTGGCGCGCTATCCGCTCGGCGTGCTCAGCGGAACTTCCGGTCCCGGTTTGCCAGAAGCCTGAGGCGGAGACCCTGGAGCTGAATGAAGCCCTGCGCATCCGCCTGGTCGTAGGCCCCCATGTCCTCCTCGAAGGTCACTTGCTCCTCCGAATAGAGAGAATGATCGGACCAGCGGGCCACGACGCGCGCAAGCCCCTTGTAAAGCTTCATCCGCACTGTGCCGCTCACGTGCTCCTGGCTCTTGTCGATGGCCGCCTGCAGCATCTCGCGTTCGGGGCTGTACCAGAAGCCGTTATAGATCATCTCGGAATAGCGGGGCATCAGCTCGTCCTTGAGATGGATCTGCATCCGGTCGAGCGTGATCGACTCGATGCCGCGATGGGCGTCGAGCAGGATCGTGCCACCGGGTGTCTCGTAGACGCCGCGCGACTTCATGCCGACGAAGCGGCCTTCGACGAGGTCCAGCCGGCCGATGCCGTGCTTGCCACCGTATTCGTTGAGCGTGGTCAGGATCGTTGCCGGGCTCATCGCTTCGCCATTGATGGCAACTGCATCGCCCTTCTCGAACGTGATCTCGATGAATTCGGGCGTGTCCGGCGCATCCTCGGGATGCACGGTGCGCTGATAGACGTAGTCGGGCGCTTCCTGCGCCGGATCTTCCAGGACCTTGCCCTCGGAGGAGGTGTGCAGAAGGTTCGCATCGACCGAGAACGGCGCCTCGCCGCGCTTGTCCTTGGCTATCGGAATCTGGTGCTCCTCGGCGAATTCCAGAAGCTTCGTGCGGCTGCCAAGATCCCATTCGCGCCAGGGCGCGATCACCTTGATCTCCGGGTTGAGCGCATAGGCCGAAAGCTCGAAGCGGACCTGGTCGTTGCCCTTGCCGGTCGCGCCGTGGGCGACCGCGTCAGCTCCGGTTTCGGCGGCGATCTCGACGAGGCGCTTGGAAATGAGTGGCCGCGCGATGGAGGTACCGAGCAGGTAGAGCCCCTCGTATTGCGCGTTTGCCCGGAACATGGGGAAGACGAAATCGCGCACGAATTCCTCGCGCAGATCCTCGATGAAGATGTTCTCGGGCTTGATGCCGAGCATCTCGGCCTTCTTGCGCGCGGGCTCGAGTTCCTCGCCCTGGCCGAGATCCGCGGTGAAGGTCACGACCTCACAGCCATATTCGACCTGCAGCCATTTCAGGATGATCGAGGTGTCGAGCCCTCCGGAATAGGCAAGCACCACTTTCTTTGGCTGGGCCATATCTCGCTCCTCGCAATCTGCAACAGACGCTGCCGTTTAGACGGGATGCCGGGGCCGGGCAAGGCGGATTCCCGTGGCATGAGAGCGCTGTCCCTGCTAGGGCCGGCAGCATGACCACATTTGCCGAAAATGCCCGCGCGGCCACTGCGGAACTGCGTCACCTGTTTCCGCCGACACCGCTTCAGCGCAACGATCACCTTTCGGACCGCTACGGCGCGGAGATCCTGCTCAAGCGCGAGGATCTGGCCCCGGTGCGCTCCTACAAGCTGCGCGGGGCGTTCAACGCCATGCGCAAGGTGCTGGCTGCCCGGCCAAGCCAGACGCTTTTCGTCTGTGCCTCCGCCGGCAACCACGCGCAGGGCATGGCCTATGTCTGCCGACATTTCGGCGTGCGCGGTGTGGTCTTCATGCCGGTGACGACGCCGCAGCAGAAGATCCAGAAGACGCGGATCTTCGGCGGCGACTCCATCGAGATCCGGCTCACCGGCGACTATTTCGACAACACGCTGGCGGAGGCACAGAAATGGTGTGCCGCCGAGGGCGGCCATTTTCTCGCACCTTTCGACGATGCCGACGTGATCGAAGGGCAGGCTTCGGTCCTGGTGGAGATTCTCGATGAAATCGAGCCGCCCGACGTGGTGATCCTGCCGGTGGGCGGCGGCGGCCTCTCGGCCGGCGCGACCCGTTATCTGCGCGAAACCGCGCCAATGGTGGGGCTGCGCTATGTCGAGCCGGAAGGCGGGGCCAGCCTGACGGCGGCCGTCGCCGCGGGACATCCGGTCACGCTCGCGCAGGTGAACTCCTTTGTCGACGGGGCGGCGGTAGCACGAATCGGCGATCTTCCCTTCGCCGCGCTCGACCATGTGGCGCCCGCGGATGTGCTGCGCGCGCCCGAGGACCGGATCTGCACCACGATCCTCGAGATGCTAAACGTCGAGGGCATCGTTCTCGAGCCGGCCGGCGCGCTCGCAGTCGACGTTTTGCCCGATCTTGCCAACCAGATCCGCGGCCGGCGCGTCGTCTGCATCACCTCGGGCGGGAATTTCGACTTCGAGCGGCTGCCGGAGGTCAAGGAACGCGCCCAGCGCTACTCCGGAGTCAAGAAATACATCCTTTTGCGCCTGCCCCAGCGGCCCGGCGCGCTCCGCGACTTCCTCGATCTCCTCGGACCCGACGACGACATCGCCCGGTTCGAATACATGAAGAAATCCGCGCGAAACTTCGGTTCGGTGCTGCTCGGAATCGAGACGTCCCATCCGGCGAATTTCGCCGCGCTCTTTGCCCGGCTGGACACGGCGGGGCTCGTTTACAGCGACATCACGCGCGACGAGACGCTCGCCGAGTTCGTCATCTGACGCGCCTCAATCGGCGCACCGGATCAGGCGCTTCATGCCGCCAGCCCCTCGGCCACGCCACTCAGGAAATCGGCCTTCGAGCTCGCGTAGCAATCGAAGATTTCATTCAGGTCGACCGTGTCTGCCGCACCGCGCGCCGCCCTGTTCTCTGCGGCGAGGCAAAGCGTTGCGAATACGACGAATCCGAGATTTGCGGCACAACCCTTCAGGAAGTGGAGGTCTTCGGCGTAAAGCTCCGGCTTGGGATCGGTTCTCAGGCGAAGGATCACGCCCTCCACCTCCTCCATGAACAGCTCGACCACCTCCTCGAAATCCGGATCGCCGATTTCGGCGTGCAGGTCAGACACGCGTTTCCAGTCGATCATGTCAGAACCTCTCCTGCCTGTTTCCGGTGATCGTGACCGCAACCTAGCCACGCGACCTTAAAAAAGCCTTATCCCGCAAGGCCACCGCGAGCCGCCGCATTTCACCGGGCATTAACGGAGCTGTGTCACCCATTGGCGTCAGAGGCGCCGCAAACGGCCCGAACAGCGAAGGAAATCCCAGACCGGATGCGAGCGGATCGCGCAATCGAGGAGAGGCCGGGGGCCTGGTCGCGTGTGCTGGTCGTGGATGACAGCCGCCTGCAGCGGCGGATTCTTACCGCCTCGCTCCAACATTGGGGTTTCGAGGTCCAGGAAGCAGCTTCCGGGCCAGAAGCGCTGGAAATGTGCGCCGCGCTGCAACCGGACTTCGTCATCAGCGACTGGATGATGCCCGGAATGAATGGCCCGGATTTCTGCCGGGCCTTCCGGGCGATGGAGCGCGAGAGCTACGGGTATTTCATTCTCCTCACGTCGAAATCCGAGGCAGTGGAAGTCGCGCACGGCCTCGACGCCGGCGCCGACGATTTCCTCACCAAGCCGGTCAGCGGCGACGAGTTGCGCGCGCGTCTCAATGCCGGCGACCGGATTCTTCGGATGGAGAAAGAACTGGTCGACAAGAACCGGCTCCTGACGGCCACGCTGCACGAGCTGCAGACACTCTACGACTCGCTCGACAGTGATCTTGTTGAGGCACGAAAGCTGCAGCAATCGCTCGTCAGGGAGCGGTTTCGCAGCTTCGGCGACTCGCAGATCTCTCTCCTGCTTCGGCCGAGTGGACATGTCGGCGGCGATCTTGTGGGATTCTTCCCGATCAGCGCCAGCCGTATCGCCATGTTCGCGCTCGACGTCTCGGGCCACGGTGTGGCCTCCGCTTTGATGACGGCGCGGCTGGCGGGCTACCTGTCCGGCGGTTCGCCAGAGCAGAATCTCGCGCTGTTCGAGAGCGAGTTCGGCATCTACGACGCGCATCCTCCCGAGGAGGTGGCGGCGCGGCTCAACGCGCTCACGCTGGACGAGATCCAGACGGAAACCTACTTCACGCTGCTCTTCGCCGAGGTCGACCTTGTGAGCGGCCACGTCTCCATGGTTCAGGCCGGGCATCCGCACCCTGCGGTCCAGCGGGCCGACGGATCGGTCGAGTTCCAGGGGTTCGGCGGCCTGCCGATCGGCCTTGTGGCCGGGGCATCCTATGAACGGGTCGAGTTCGACCTCCGGCCCGGCGACCGGCTCCTGATTGCCTCCGACGGTGTCACCGAATGCGAAACACCGCAGGGCGAGATGTTCGAGGAGGATGGCATCCGCCGATCGATGGCGGCGCATTCGGCTCTGAAAGGACAGGCGTTCCTGGAAGCGCTGACCTGGGATCTCGGCCACCATGCCGGAGACCGGGAGTTCACCGACGACGTCTCCGCCGTGCTCTTCGAATTCGACGGGCCCAAGCAGAACGCGGACTGACCGAGTCTCGCCGGCATCACTTACCGAGCAACCGCCTCATGAAGTGCCGGTCCCCGGCATTGCCCAGCGCATCAGCCGCCTCCACAGCGGGCAACCACAGCGCGAGATGACCCGGCTCCGGTGGCGATCCTTTCCGGAGCACGGGCGCACCAAGATATACCGCGCAGAGTTTCTCCGCCCAGATGTCGTAATCCGGCATGTAGGTGAAGCGGCGGAAGGCGCCGAGCCGGCGCGTGACCCGCATCGTCCAGCCGGTTTCCTCGTAGACCTCGCGATGCAGCGCCGCGATCGGTTGCTCGCCGGGGTCGATTCCACCACCGGGCAGCTGGAGCTCCGGAACCGGCTCGGCCTGATGGGTTAGAAGGACCAGATCGCCGCGCCGCAGGATCGCATAGACACCGGGCCTCAGCTGGTATCGCTGCGTCGCCTGAACCCGTTCGCCGACACGCCGGATCATGCCGCCCCCCTTTTCACCGCGCATTGCCGCGCCTACATGGCTGCGATATGCCAGCCCAAGGCACGCAAGGAAACCCTATGACACTTGGATCCCGTATTGCGTGGGACGATACCGTCCTGCCGTTTCAACTCGATCGCTCCGACATGCGTGGCCGGATCGCCCGCCTCGACGGGGTGTTGAATCGTGTACTCGAACAGCACGACTACCCGCCGGCGATCGAGGCCCTGGTGTCCGAGATGGTCCTGCTCACCGCACTGATCGGCCAGACGATCAAGCTGCGCTGGAAACTGTCGCTGCAGGTTCGCGGCGACGGGCCGGCCCGGCTGATCGCCACGGACTACTTCGCTCCGGCGCAGGACGGCGCTCCGGCGCAGATCCGGGCCTATGCCAGTTTCGACGAGAACCGGCCACTCGACGCGCCGCCCTTCGACCTTGTCGGACGGGGCTATTTCGCGATCCTGATCGACCAGGGCCAGGGCACCACGCCTTACCAGGGCATCACGCCGATCGCGGGTGGCAGCCTCGCGCAGTGCGCCGAGACCTATTTCGCGCAGTCGGAGCAGCTCCCGACCCGTTTCGCGCTCAGCTTCGGCCACTCGACCGAAGCCGACCGCGAAGGCTGGCGCGGTGGCGGAATCATGCTGCAGACGATGCCGAAGGCGTCGTCCGCCGTATCCTCCGACACCGACGAGAACGCGCCGCGCCTCTTGCAGGCGAGCGACATTCTCGAGGGCGAGGAAGAAGAGAACTGGGACCGGGCCAACATCCTGCTCGACACGGTCGAAACGCTTGAGCTCGTCGGTCCGGCGGTCCAGCCGACCGATCTCCTGGTCCGGCTCTTCGGCGAGGAGAGCCCGCGCGTGTTCGAAAGCCAGCCGGTCGAATTCGGCTGCACTTGCTCGCCTGCGAAGGTGCGCCAGTCGCTGTCGATCTATTCGGCCAAGGATATCGGCCACATGACGACCGAGGCCGGAACCGTGACCGCCGACTGCCAGTTCTGCGGCGCGCATTACGTGTTCGACCCGAAAACGCTCGGCTTCGAGGCCGAGGAGGCACCGGGTGACGGAGCGTGACACCCTTCGCACCCGGCTCCTGAGGGCCATCGCGGCGCCGGGCCTGCCCTCGTCGGACTATGACCTGAACCGCGATGTCGTGCTGCCGCCGAACCGGAAGCTGCGCGACGCCGCGGTGCTCGTCCCTATCGCGCTCGAGCCGCGCGGCCAGCGCCTCTACCTCACCAAGCGCTCTTCCCGGCTCAAGCACCATCCAGGCCAGGTCGCGTTTCCGGGCGGCAAGCTCGACGAGACGGATACCGGCCTCGAGGCCGCGGCGCTTCGCGAGGCGCGCGAGGAGATCGGCCTCGTTCCCGGGAATGTCGAGATCCTCGGCCGCCTCCCCAGCCACGAAACGGTAACCGGCTTCCGGGTTACGCCCGTTGTCGGCCTGCTGCGTGACACGTTCGAGCCCGTGCCGGAGCCGGGCGAGGTGCAGGAAGTCTTTCGCGTTCCGCTCGCGCTGGTCACCGACCCGGCCCGCTTTTCCATCGAGCGCCGACGCTGGCGCGGCACCTGGCGCAGCTTCTACACCGTGCCGCACGGCCCCTATTACATCTGGGGCGCGACCGCGCGCATCCTCCGCGTCCTCGCTGACAGGATGCAACCCTGATGCGGATCGAGGCACACTGGCTCGACATCCCGGCGGTGCAGCATGTCTGCGCCATGCTTGAAGCTGGCGGCTTCCAGGCGCTCTTCGTCGGCGGCTGCGTGCGCAACACGTTGCTGGGGTTCCCGGTCACCGACCACGACCTCTCGACCGACGCGACTCCCGAGGACGTCACCCTGCTGATGCGGGATGCCGGGCTGAAGGTCATTCCGACGGGGATCGACCACGGTACCGTCACCGTCGTGGTGGATGACGAGCCCTTCGAGATCACGACATTCCGCCGCGACGTGGCCACCGATGGCCGCCGTGCAGTTGTACGCTTCGCAACCGACGTTGCCGACGACGCGCGGCGGCGCGACTTCACGATGAACGCGATCTATTGCGACGCCCGCGGCGAGATCCACGACCCGCTGGACGGCCTGCCCGACCTGCGGGCGCGCCGCCTGCGCTTCGTGGGCGATGCGACCCACCGGGTGCAGGAGGACTACCTGCGCATCCTGCGGTTCTTCCGGTTCTCCGCCTGGTTCGCCGATCCCGAGCAGGGGATGGACCCGGAGGCGCTCGACGCCTGCGCCACGCAGAGCGCGGGGCTCGCACAGATCTCTGCCGAGCGGATCGGCAGCGAGATGCGCAAGCTGCTCGCCGCGCCCGAGCCGAGCCACGCGGCCGGCGTCATGCAGACAACCGGCGTCCTGCCGGCAATCCTGCCCGGTGCCGACGTGACTGCGTTGCCGATCCTGGTGCATCTCGAAGGCCAGCTCGGCCGTCGGCCCGACCCGGTGCTCCGCCTCGCCGCGCTCGGTGGGGAATCGGTTGAGGAGAGGTTGCGGCTCAGCCGCAAGGATGCACGCCGACTGGCGGCGATCTCGCAGGCCGCGCGGTCTGAGATGTCGCCGGGCGAGACCGGGTACCGTCTCGGCCGGGTCGACGGGCCGGCGGCAATCATTCTCCACGCCGCGCTGATGGGGGTGTCCGTGGCGCCCGCGACCCTTGCGGCGGTCGATCAGGGCGCGCGGGCGGTCTTCCCGGTTCGTGCGCGCGACCTGATGCCCGCGCATCGGGGCCCCGAGATCGGCACGGCGATGAAGGCGATGGAGCGGCGATGGATTGATTCCGGCTTCCGGCTGGACCGCGCCGATCTTCTCAAGGGTGGATGCGAATGAGCCTCGAAAGCTTCCTCGCCCTCCTGGCGATCGCTTCCGTCGGCGCGTTCACGCCCGGGCCGAACAACGCGCTGGTCGCCAGTTCCGGGGCCACATTCGGCTTGCGACGCACGCTGCCGCATGTGCTCGGAATCGGCATTGTCTTTCCGCTGATGATCTTCCTTGTCGGATTTTTCCTCGGCGGTCTCTTTCAGGCCTCGACGCTGCTGCGCGAGTCGCTGCGCTGGATCGGTGCGGCGATCCTGCTCTGGATCGCCTGGAAGATCGCCACGTCGGGCGGGATGAGCCGCGCCGACGGCGAGCAGCGGCCCTTCACCCTCCTGGAAGCCGCGGCCTTTCAGTGGATCAATCCCAAGGGCTGGGCGCTGGCCGTGGCGGTCACCTCCCAGTTCATCCAGCCCGAGGCCCCGTTCGCCTCGGCGCTCACGCTCGGCGCGGTTTTCGTCATCATGGGGCTCGGCAGTGCCACCACCTAGGCCATCCTCGGCCGCGCCTTCACCCGCTGGCTCACCAAGGCGCATCACCTGCGCCGCTTCAACCTCGTCATGGCCGCGGTGATCGCGGCGAGCGTGCTGGCCCTCCTGCTCGGGTGAGCCGCCTTTCGGATGTGCCGCTTTTGCGATAACAGGTTCGGGCGATCCCCACGCCCCGTCCTGTTTCCAAGGTGTGCCTTCCGTGTTCCGTCACTTCGAGACCCTCGTCGATCCCTATACACCGTATGAGGAGACCGACACCCCGCCGCATCGGCTCTGGCCATTTCTAGCGGTCTATGCCCGGCCGTTCCGGCGGGTATTTGCGCTGGCCGCGCTGCTTTCGGTCCTGGTGGCGGCGGTCGAGGTCGGGCTGATCCACTACATGGGCCGGGTGGTCGACATCCTGTCGGGAAGCTCCCCCGGTGCGGTCTGGGACGAATACGGCTGGGAACTCGTCGGAATCGCCGCCTTCATCCTGCTGTTGCGCCCGGCACTCCAGGCCCTCGACGTTCTGGTACTGAACAACGCGATCATGCCGAATTTTGGCACGCTGATCCGCTGGCGCGCGCACCGGCACGTGCTGCGCCAGTCGGTCGGGTGGTTCGAGAACGATTTCGCCGGCCGGATCGCCAACCGCATCATGCAGACGCCGCCGGCCGCCGGCGAGGCGATCTTCCAGATCTTTGACGCGCTGACCTTCGCGCTGGCCTATCTCGCCGGCGCCGCGGTGCTGCTGATGCAGGCCGACCCGCGGCTCGCGGTGCCGCTGGCCCTCTGGTTTGCGGCCTATGCCATTTTGCTGCGCTGGACGATCCGGAGCGTCGGCCCGGCCGCGAAGGCCGCCTCGGACGCGCGCTCCGAGGTCACCGGCCGGGTGGTCGACGCCTATACCAATATCCACTCGGTCAAGATGTTCGCGCATCACGACCGGGAAATGGACTATGCCCGCGAGGCGATCGAGAACACCCGCCGCACCTTCCAGGTGGAGATGCGGATCTTCACCGTGATGGACATCGCGCTCACGCTGATCAACGGCTGGCTTATCGTCGGCGTGGTCGGCTGGGCGATCGCGCTCTGGTCCCAGGGCGCTGCGACGGTCGGTGTCGTCGCTGCCGCGACGGCGCTGACGCTGAGGCTCAATGCGATGACCGGCTGGATCATGTGGGCGGTGTCCAGCTTCTTCCGTAACCTCGGCGTGGTGGCCGAGGGGATGGAGACCATCGCCCAGCCGATCACCCTCACCGATGCGGCCAACGCGCCGGAGCTGGCACTGACCGAGGGGCGGATCGCTTTTCACGAAGTGAGCCACCACTACGGCCGCGGTGCCGGCGGGCTCGACCGGGTGTCGCTCACCATCGAGCCGGGCGAAAAGGTCGGGCTGGTCGGCCGGTCCGGGGCTGGCAAGTCGACTCTGGTGAAACTGCTCCTGCGTTTCTACGACCCCGAGGGCGGCAGAATCGAGATCGACGGGCAGGACGTGACCGCCGTGACGCAGGATTCGCTTCGCCGCCGGATCGGGATGGTTCAGCAGGAGTCCGCGCTGCTTCATCGCTCAATCGCCGAAAACATCCTCTACGGCCGGCCCGAAGCCAGCGAGACGGGAATGATCGCCGCGGCAAAGCGGGCCGCCGCGCATGATTTCATTCTTGATCTCACCGATTCCGACGGAAACACCGGCTATGCCGCCAAGGTGGGCGAGCGCGGCGTCAAACTCTCGGGCGGCCAGCGCCAGCGGATCACGCTGGCGCGAGTGATCCTCAAGGACGCGCCGATCCTGCTGCTCGACGAGGCCACGTCGGCGCTCGACAGCGAGGTCGAGGCGGCCATTCAGGACACGCTCTACGGCGTTATGGAGGGCAAGACCGTCATCGCCATCGCGCACCGGCTCTCCACCATCGCCCGGATGGACAGGATCCTTGTGCTCGACAGCGGCCATGTCGCCGAGTCGGGCACGCATGACGAACTGCTTGCCCGCGGCGGGCTCTACGCGCGGTTCTGGGAACGGCAGTCGGGCGGCTTCATCGGCATGGACCCGACCGAACCCGGCATCGAGGCGGCCCAGTGAAGCCCTCCGCGCTGATCGCAGCCTTCGCGCCCACCGAGGGGCCGCCGCCGCGCCACCTGCTGGCCTTCCTGCGCTGGTGCCTGAAGGGAGCACTGCCGGTGCTGCTTGGCGCGGGCGTGATCTCCGCGATGGTCGGCACGCTTGAGGTGGTCAGCGCCCTGCTGCTCGGCCGCATCATCGACACGGCCCTCGATGCCGGCCCGGACGCCTTCTTTTCCGGCCATCTGTGGCTGCTTCTCGGCGCGGTCGCCTTCTTCGTGCTGCTGCGTCCAGTCTTTTTCGGCGCTTCGGCGCTGGCGAGCGCGGTCGTCGTCCAGCCGAACGTGACGCCGCTCGTGCTCTCGCGGCTCCACCGCTGGACCCTCGGCCAGTCCGTTACCTTCTTCGACAATGATTTCGCCGGCCGCATCGCCCAGAAACAGATGCAGACCGCCCGGGCTGTCACCGAAGTCGTCAACGAGATCGTCAATGTTGTCTTCTTCGCACTGGCGACGCTGATCGGCTCGGCATTGCTGCTGACCTCGATCGACTGGCGCGTCGCGCTGGCATTGACGATCTGGCTGGCCTGCTATTTCGCGCTCGTCAGCTACTTCCTGCCCCGCATCCGGCTGCGTTCCAAGGCGCGGGCCGGGGCCCGGGCGATGGTCTCGGGCCAGGTGGTCGACACCATCACCAACATCAAGACGGTCAAGCTCTTCGCCCATGTCGGACAGGAAGACCGCGCGGCGCTCTCGGCCATGGCGCGCTTTCGCGACACGGCAATCCATTTCGGAACCATCGCCACGCTGTTCCGGACCCTCCTGATGACACTTGCGGGCACCCTGCCGGTGCTTCTCATCGGCGGCACATTGCTGCTCTGGTCGCAGGGCCATGCGAGCGCGGGCGACATTGCCGCCTCGGGCACGATCGCGATCCGCATCGCCCAGATGACCGGCTGGGTCAGCTTCACGCTGATGGCCATCTACGCCAATCTGGGTGAGGTCGAGGACGGAATACGCACGCTCGCCGTGCCGCACGGGCTCACTGACGCCGACGGCGCAAGGCCGCTGCCGGCCTGCCGAGGCGAGATCCGATTCGAGAACCTGTCTTTCAACTATGGCCGCGGCGCGGGCGCGGGCGGGATCGACGACGTGTCCCTGCTTCTGCATCCGGGCGAAAAGGTCGGGCTTGTCGGGGCTTCGGGTGCGGGCAAGTCGACGCTGGTGAGCCTCCTGCTGCGCCTGCACGATCCCGAGGCCGGCGCGGTCCGGATCGATGGCCACGAGATACGCGGCATCACCCAGGATTCGCTGCGCCGCCAGGTCGGGCTGGTCACCCAGGAGACCGAGATGTTCAACCGTTCGGCGCGCGAGAACCTGCTCTATGGCAGGCCGGGCGCCACCGACGCCGAGATGATAGCCGCCGCGCGGCGCGCCGAGGCGCATGATTTCATCCTCGGCCTGAGGGATTTCAAAGGCCGCGAGGGCTATGATGCCCATCTCGGAGAACGCGGCGTGCGGCTCTCGGGCGGGCAGCGGCAACGAATCGCGCTTGCCCGCGCGATCCTGAAGGACGCGCCGATCCTGGTGCTCGACGAGGCGACTTCGGCGCTCGACAGCGAGGTCGAGGCGCAGATCCAGGCGGCGCTGGAGCGGGTCATGGCGGGCAAGACCGTGCTCGCCATCGCCCATCGGCTCTCGACCATCGCCCGGATGGACCGGATCGTGGTGCTCGACCAGGGCCGCATCGTCGAACAAGGCAGCCACGCCGCCCTGCTGGCACAGGACGGACTCTATGCGCGCTACTGGCAGCGGCAATCGGGCGGATTCCTGAACATCGACGCGGCGGCGGAATGACAACGGTCACTGTCGAGCGCCTGGGACATCACGGCGACGGGATCGCACCCGGCCCGATCTATGTCCCGCGTACGCTGCCGGGCGAAGTGGTGTCGGGCGAGCTGGCCGGCGACCGGATCGAGTCGCCGCGGATCGAGACGCCTTCGCCGGATCGCGTCTCCCCGCCCTGCCGTCACTTTCGGAGCTGCGGCGGCTGCGCGGTCCAGCACGCCGGGGACGCGTTTGTCGCCGAATGGAAGCTCGGGATCGTCCGCGCGGCGTTGGAAGCTCAGGGGTTGGAGACGGAGTTCCGGCCCGTGTTGACCTCGCCGCCGCAGAGCCGCCGTCGCGCTGCCTTTTCCGGTCGGCGCACCCGGAAGGAGGCGCTCATCGGCTTCCATGCCCGCGCCTCGGAGACGCTGGTCGAGGTGCCCGGCTGTGAGCTTGTTGCACCGGGATTGCTTGCGCTGCGGCCGGCACTGGCCGCGATGGTTCGGGCCGGCGGATCGCGCAAGGGTGAACTGTCCTTCACGACGATGCTGAGCGACATCGGGCCGGACGTCGCCGTCACTGGCGGCAAACCGCTCGATATAGAGCTTCGCGGAGCACTCGCCGGCATCGCCGAAGCGCATGGCTTGGCGCGGCTGAGCTGGGAGGACGAGGTCGTCGCGCTGCGCGCGGCCCCGGTCCTGCGTTTCGACGGCATCGCCGTGAGCCCGCCTCCGGGCGCCTTCCTGCAGGCGACGGCTGAGGGCGAGGCGGCGCTTCTCGCCTCCGTTCGCGACGCCGTCGGCGAAGTGGGGCGCGTGGTCGATCTCTTCGCCGGCTGCGGCACCTTTTCGCTGCCGCTGGCGCGGCGTGCCGAGGTTCACGCCGTCGAGGGTCTCGCCCCGCTGACAGGGGCGCTCGACGCCGGCTGGCGCGGCGCCGAGGGGCTCAAGCCGGTCACCGCCGAGATCCGGGACCTGTTCCGCCGCCCGCTCATGTCCGATGAGCTGGCCCGGTTCGATGCGGCGGTAATCGACCCGCCGCGCGCCGGCGCCAGCGCCCAGACCACCGAGCTTGCCGCCTCGCGCATCGACCGGATCGCCGCGATCTCCTGCAATCCGGTCAGCTTCGCCCGCGATGCCGCGATCCTCGTCCGGGCCGGCTTCCGGCTCGACTGGGTGCAGGTCGTCGACCAGTTCCGCTGGTCCACCCATGTCGAACTTGCAGCGCGCTTCTCGCGCGACCATATCGGCGCCTGACAGGAAAAGAACGAGGGAGCGTCATGCGCGGCCAACTGATGACGTGGCTGGAAAGACCGGCCACGCGGAATTTCGTAATCGGCGTGATCCTGTTCAATTCGGTCCTGCTCGGGCTCGAAACCTATCCGGGAATCATGGCGCGGGCGGGCGGGCTCATCATCGGGCTCGACTATCTCTGCCTGACCATCTTCACCATCGAGATCGCGGCAAAGATCGTGGCCTATCGTCTGCGCTTCTTCCGCGACCCCTGGAACATCTTTGACTTCGTCATCGTCGGCATTGCCCTGGTGCCCGCAGCGCATGCCTTCAGCGTGCTCCGGGCGCTCCGGGTTCTCCGGGTGCTGCGCGTGATTTCCGTGATGCCGCGGCTTAGGCGCGTGGTCGAGGGTTTCATCTCGGCATTGCCCGGTATGGGGTCGGTCTTCCTGCTTATGGGGCTCGTCTTCTATATCGGTGCGGTCATGGCGACCAAGCTCTACGGCGCAAGTTTCCCTGAGTGGTTCGGCTCGCTCGGCCGCTCGCTCTACTCGCTGTTCCAGATCATGACGCTGGAATCCTGGTCGATGGGGATCGTCCGCCCGGTCATGGCCGAGTATCCCGGCGCCTGGGCCTTCTTTGTGCCCTTCATCCTGCTCACAACCTTCGCGGTGGTGAACCTGCTCGTCGGTCTCATCGTCAATTCGATGCAGGACGCCCATCACGAGGAGGACGTCGCCCAGACCGGCGCCTATCGCGACGACGTGCTTGCCCGGCTCGAGGTCATCGAAGGGTTGCTTCGGGTGCAGGGCGAGGGAGCGGCATCGAAGGAGAACGAGGAAAAGGCGGAGCGGTTCAAGGCTTCGTGATCGCCGGCGACCGAATTCGTAAGCTTCATTTCGGCCGAGATTTGATGTATGGAAGCGGAAAACGTGCAGATGGGGCAGTTCAAGCATGTTGATCCAAAGAAGGCTTTTTCTATCCGGCGCCGCGGCACTGGGCCTAACGGCCTGTTCCTCGAGCAAGTTCCGGCGTTATGACGGCCCGGAAGTGACCCGGTTGCAGATCGTCAAGGACCGGCGCCGGCTCTACCTGTTCCACAACCGCGAGTTGCTGGCGGAATACAAGGTCAACCTTGGCAACAATGCCGAGGGACCCAAGCGCTTTCGCGGCGACGGCAAGACGCCGGAGGGCGCCTATTACGTCGACCGGCGCAATCCCAACAGCCTGTTCCACCTCTCGCTCGGGATCTCCTACCCGAATGCCGAGGACGTCGCCTATGCGCAGTCCCTCGGCCGGGACCCCGGCGGCGACATCTTCATCCATGGCGATCGGCGCAAGCAGGACCCACGCGGCAAGGACTGGACCGCGGGCTGTATCGCCGTGAAGGACAAGCAGATGGAGGAGATCTACGCCATGGTCGGCGTCGGCACCCCGATCGACATCCACGCCCGCGCGTGAACACCGGCACTCAGGTGCCGGTAATCAGGGTCCACCAGATCTTGCCGTTGCGCTCCTGATACCAGGAGAAGCCGAGTTGGCGCGCGTCCGGGTCCATGATCACGTTGCGCGTGTCGGCCTGGCTCATCCAGGCGGCGAGCGTCTCCACCTCGCTCTCGTAGGTCTCGGAGATATTCTCGCCGAGCATCCGGCCCATGAAGCCCGCTCGCGCCACACGGTCGAGCGGCGAAGAACCGTCGGAGCCGAAGTGCCAGGGGCGGTTCTGGGCCGACATGTCGCGCGAATGCGTCAAGGCGGCAGAGTTCAACTCTGCGTTGAGTTGAAGTGTCGGGAGGCCGGCAGCGATCCGGGCGCTGTTGATCGAATCGAGCGTGCGATACTGGATTCGGGTCGTGTCCCCGGCGGAGATTCGGTAGGATCCCGAACCGCCGGTCGGGCCTCCACAGGCGGCGAGGAGCATCGCCAACGCGGCGAAAAGGGCGATAATGGGTTTCATGTCGTCGGCCAATCCCAAACTGTCACATCCCTCTAGCCGGAACCCCCGGGCGTTTCAAACACTTCGAGATCGCCTCAGCAGCGTTTGATTTGCGATCACGGGTCCGACGCAATAGAATTCGCCGTCAAGCAAGCGCGGCATTCATCGACGAGGACAACATGAACGATTCGAAATGGACCCGGCCAGACCGACGGAGCGTGCTCGGCGCCGGTGCGGCCCTTCTCGGCGGGTTGGCGACGCCTGCCTTTGCGCAGAGTTCGGTCTTCGAGCCCATCCCGGAGAACGATCCCGAAGTTCGCCGCAACATCTCGAGTTTCCGCGCCTTGAACTGGCAACCCTACTTCTCGTCGACGGCGGGAGGCGCCATTCTGGTGGACACGACGTCCCGCGCGCTGCACTTCTGGTCCGCCGATCAGACGATCTACAAGCTCTACCCGACCTCCGTTCCGGTCTCAGAAGAGCTGACCCGGCGCGGCCGGACTTCCGTGGTCCAGAAGGTCGAGGGCCCGTCCTGGTCACCCACCCCGTCGATGAAGATACGCAACCCGGAATGGCCCGATTACGTACCCCCGGGACCCGACAATCCGCTCGGTACGCACGCGCTCTACCTCAGCTGGAAATACTACCGAATCCACGGAACGCATGACACGCGCAAGATCGGGCGACCGTCTTCCAACGGCTGCATCGGCCTCTACAACGAGCATATTGCAGAACTTTTTGCGCTCGTGTCGCCCGGTGCGCAGGTGTTGCTAATTTGACGACATCCCACCGATGGTGCGCAACGGCCTCGCGTGACCAATTGCCAAAAGGGGATTCCTCTGCAAGGAATTGAGCACGAGGTACGACTACTTGGGGCGCGGGCGTCCTCACTAACCACGTCCGCGCATTAACTGGAGGTTAACATGAAAAAGTTCGCTCTCGCTGCTGTCCTTTCGCTCGCGGCGACCGCCACTTTCGCCGGCGGTTATTCCGAGCCGGTCATCGAGCCCGTCATCATCGAAGAAGAGACCGGGTCCTCGAGCGGCGTGTGGATTCCGCTTCTGATCTTCGCTGTGATCGCCGCTGCTGCGGCTGGCAGCCACTAAGATCTTGCGTTGAAGACATTGGGGAAAGGCGGGTCGCAAGGCCCGCCTTTCTTCGCTTGTACCGCATGGACACAGTGGCGCAGCAGCCCCTTGGGTGACCGGGTTAGCCGGCTGTCACCGCTTCGCTCCGAAATATCCGAACTTCGTCGAGCGTCGGGATCGCCTCGGATGTCCCCGCCCGGGTGACCTTCAGAGCCGCAGCTGTTACTGCCAGCTCCAGACATTCGACGACCGGCGCGCCCTGGTCACGGCCGGCACAGAAATATCCCGCGAACGTATCTCCCGCCCCGGTTGTATCCACGGGATCGACCGTTGGCGCCGAAACCTTCAGGGTCTCGCCGCTGTTGAGGTCGTGCCAGGTTGCCCCCTTCGCACCTTCGGTCACGATGAGTTCCGCGACCGGGAGCTCCGAGAGCGGAACACCCAGGGCACCGGAGAGCGACTCGGCCTTCGTGGCGCTGAGCAATAGCAGGTCGACAAAGGGAAGCAGGTCGTTCACCGCTGCATTCTCGAGCGGCGCGGCCGAATAGGCGACGCGCATTCCCCGCGAACGCGCCCGTCTTGCTGCATATAGCTGCGCGTTGGTCTCGTTCTGAAGCAGCAGCATGTCGCCGGCCTGCGCACGCGCGAGGGCCGTCTTGACGTCCGCCTCTTCGATCATCCGGTTGGTACCGGGATAGATCACGATCCTGTTCTCGCCATCCGGCTCGACAAAGATAAGTGCGTGGCCGGAGGGCTTGCCGAGCTCGATGGCGACATGCGTCACGTCCACGCCCATCGATTTCAGCTGCTCCACCGCCCAGACCCCGTCATCACCGACCGATCCGATATGATGCACCTGCGATCCCGCACGCGCCGCCGCGACGGACTGGATGACGCCCTTGCCGCCTAGCCCGAGGGAACAGTCATGGGCGACTACTGTCTCGCCGTTCAGCGGACAGCGATCCACTCTGTAGAAGCTGTCCGCGTTGATGGCACCGAGGGAGTAGATCGCCATGGGATCACCCGATCTTGCAGGCGGCGATGGCGGCCATGTGCAGGATGTCGTTGACCGTGGAGCCCATCGGACAGATCTGGATTTGTGCTCCGACACCGGCGAGGATTGGCCCGATGATCGTCGCACCCGCCATTTCCTGCAGCAGTTTCACCGAGATCGAGGCCGAATGGCGCGCCGGCATGACGAGGATGTTTGCCGGTCCGGAAAGCCGGCAGAACGGGTAGAGCGCCATCTGCTCGCGGTTGAGCGCCACGTCGATGGTCATCTCGCCATCATACTCGAAATCCACGCCGCGCCTGTCGAGCACGCTCGGCGCAATATGCATCTTGTGCGCCCGCTCCGAGAGCGGGTAGCCGAAGGTCGAGAAGCTGGCAAAGGCCACGCGCGGCTCCAGTCCGAGCCCGCGCGCCACCCGGGCGGCAACGATCGCGATATCGCCGAGATCCTCCTCGTCCGGCCATTCGTGGACCAGAGTATCGGCGACGAGCACGATCCGGCCATTGTGCAGCACCGCGGTGACGCCCACCGCGCCATCCTCGGCCGAAGCGGGGAACACGCGGTTCATCTGGTGCAACACATGCGCAGCCTTGCGCGTCACGCCGGTGACCAGCCCGTCGCCATGACCGTGCGCCAGCATCAGCGCCGAAAAGACATGCCTGTCGCGTGCCGCCATGCGGTAGATGTCTGAAGAATCGAACCCCTTGCGCTGAAGCTTCTTGTAGAGAAACGCCGTGTAGGCCTCGAGATGGCGTGTGTTGCCGGCATTGACGACCGTGAGCTCCCGCCAGGCTTCGCCCATGCCTGCTTCTTCCAGCGTCCGCTTCACCTCGCTTTCGCGCCCGACAACCAATGCCTTTCCGAACCCCTGCCGCTGATAGGCGACCGCGGCGCGCAACACGCGCGGATCGTCGCCCTCGGCAAAGATCATCCGCGCCTGCGCCGCCTTGGCGCGGGCCGAGATCGAGGAAAGAATCGTCGCGGTCGGGTCCATCCGCGCGAGCAGCCTTTCCCGGTAGGCGTTCATGTCGACGATCGGACGGCGGGCGACTCCGGTATCCATGCCGGCCTGCGCGACCGCGGGCGGGATTGTGTAGATCAGCCGCGGATCGAATGGCGTCGGGATGATGTAGTCGCGCCCGAAGCTCAGTTTCCGGCCATAGGCCATGGCAACTTCGTCCGGCACATCCTCGCGGGCCAGTGCCGCCAGCGCCCGTGCGCAGGCGAGTTTCATCTCGTCGTTGATCGCCCGGGCATGGATGTCGAGCGCTCCGCGGAAGAGATAGGGGAAGCCCAGCACGTTGTTGACCTGGTTGGGATAATCGGACCGGCCAGTAGCTACGATCGCATCGCCGCGAACCTCGCTGGCCTCCTCCGGGGTGATCTCCGGATCCGGATTGGCCATGGCGAAGATGATCGGGTTGTCGTTCATCGACGCGACCATCTCCTGCGTCAGCGCGCCCTTAGCAGAAACGCCGAGGAAGACATCGGCGCCGCGCATCGCGTCTTCCAGCGTGCGATCGTCGGTCTTGGCGGCATGAGCCGATTTCCACTGGTTCATTCCCTTCTTGCGGCCCTGGTAGATCACGCCCTTGGTGTCGCAGACGATGCAGTTGTCATGCGGGGCGCCCATCGTCTTGATCAGCTCGAGACAGGCAATGCCGGCCGCGCCCGCACCGTTCAGAACGATCTTGCAGTCTTCGATCTTCTTACCGGTCAGCGTCAGCGCGTTGATCAGGCCCGCGGCACAGATCACGGCCGTTCCGTGCTGGTCGTCGTGGAAAACCGGGATGTCCATCACCTCCTTGAGCTGCTGCTCGATGATGAAACATTCGGGCGCCTTGATATCCTCGAGATTGATGCCCCCGAAAGCCGGCCCCATCAGCTTAACCGCGTTGACGAAGGCCTCCGGATCCTCCGTGTCGAGCTCGATATCGATCGAGTTGATATCGGCGAAACGCTTGAAAAGAACAGCTTTTCCTTCCATCACCGGCTTCGAGGCCAATGCCCCGAGATTACCGAGACCGAGGATTGCGGTGCCGTTGGAGATCACCGCGACCATGTTGCCCTTGGTCGTGTAGTCATAGGCGCTCTCCGGGTTCGCCGCGATGGCCTCGACAGGCACGGCGACGCCGGGCGAATAGGCGAGGCTGAGGTCGCGCTGCGTGGTCATCGGTTTCGTGGCCACGACCTCGAACTTGCCGGGGCTCGGTTCCTGATGATAGTGCAGCGCTTCGTCGGAGGTAATCTTGGTCTTTGGCATGGCCGCCTCTTTTCCCCGGTCTTTTATTCGAGATCTCGAATATCTCTCCTTTCGGAGAAAAGCGAAACCGCCGATTGACGCGGGCAGCACATCTTCAAAGCGGCGCGCGCCTCGCGTAGGCTCCCCGCGAGGCAGAAACGAGCGGGGAGCCAAGTGACCGTCACGCCAATGATGGCGCAATACCTGGAGATCAAGGCGGATCACCCGGAAGCGCTGCTCTTCTACCGCATGGGCGACTTCTACGAGATGTTCTTCGACGACGCGGCGGCGGCGGCGGCGGCGCTCGATATCGCGCTGACAAAGCGGGGCAAGCATGCGGGCGAAGACATTCCAATGTGCGGTGTGCCGGTTCATGCCGCCGAGGGGTACCTGCTGACATTGATCCGGAAGGGGTTTCGAGTCGCGGTCTGCGAGCAGATGGAGGACCCCGCCGAGGCGCGGAAGCGTGGTTCGAAATCGGTGGTAAAGCGCGAAGTCGTGCGGCTGGTGACGCCCGGAACGCTGACCGAGGACAGCCTGCTCGAGGCGCGGCGCAACAATTTTCTCTGCGCCATCGCGCAGGTACGCGAGGAAGCCGCGCTGGCTACGGTGGACATCTCGACGGGCGAGCTGCGCGTCAGTCCCTGCCCGCTGGTCCGGCTCGGCCCCGAACTGGCGCGCCGCGCGCCGCGGGAGGTGCTGGTCGCGGAAAACACCGAGTCTCTTTTATCCGACCTCATTTCTGAATCCGGCGCCGCGCTGACCCCGCTTTCTCGCAACACCTTCGACAGCGCCGGCGCCGCGCAGCGGCTGCGCGAGGTTTTCGGCGTCGCCGATCTGGCCGCGTTCGGTGCGTTCGGCCGGGCGGAACTCGGCGCACTCGGCGCGATCGTCGCCTACCTGGAACTGACCCAGAAGGGCAAACTACCGCTGCTGCGCCCGCCGCAGCGGGATCTCGGCACCGAGGTCATGCAGATCGACGCGGCAACGCGCCGCAACCTGGAGCTCACCTCCAGTCTGTCGGGCGGCCGCGACGGCTCGCTGCTTTCGGCCGTTGATCGCTGTGTGACCGCCCCCGGCGCGCGGCTGCTCGCGCGGCGGATCGCCAGTCCGTCCTGCCGGGTGGAACAGATCCACGAACGGCTCGATCTCGTCGGACTTTTCGTCGAGGATATCGACGCCTGCGAAACGCTCCGCGCCGCCCTGCGCAAGGTTCCGGACATGGACCGCGCGCTCTCCCGGCTCTCGCTCGAACGCGGCGGCCCGCGGGACCTCGCGGCGATTCGCGCCGGGCTCCGCCAGGCGGGCGAGATCGCAGGGCAAATCCATGCACTGCCGAATGCGCAGTGGCTCCTGCCGATGGTCGCCGGGTTGCAGGACCACGCGGAGATCGTGGAGCTTCTCGATCGTGCGCTCGTCGCCGAGCCGCCGCTCATGGTCCGAGACGGCGGGTTCATTGCCTCCGGTTTCGACGCCGACCTGGACGACGCCCGCACGCTCCGCGACGAAGGTCGCGGCGTGATCGCTTCGCTGCAGACGCGCTACGCCGGCCAGACCGGAATAGCCTCTCTAAAAATAAAACATAACAATGTCTTAGGGTATTTCATCGAGACGACGGCGACACATGCGGACAAAATGTTGTCGCCGCCACTCTCCGAGACCTTCATCCACCGGCAGACTACGGCCAATGCCGTGCGCTTCGCCACGGTCGAGCTCTCCGAGCTGGAAACCCGGATCCTGAATGCGGGCAACCATGCGCAGGAAATCGAGAAACGGCTCTTCGAAAACCTGCGCGCCCGCATCCTGGAGGCCGCGGGCGACATCGGCACGGCCGCGGCAACGCTCGCGGAGCTCGACGTTGCTGCCGGACTCGCGGATCTCGCGCGGTCGGAGAACTGGTGCCGGCCGGCCGTCGACGAAAGCCGGGATTTCGATGTCGCCGGAGGGCGTCATCCAGTCGTCGAGCTGGCGCTCAAGCGCGACGGCAGGACCTTCGTCGCCAATGATTGCAGCCTGACCGCCGAGGATGCCTCCGCACATATCCGCCTGCTGACCGGTCCGAACATGGCAGGCAAGTCGACCTATCTCCGGCAGAATGCGCTGATCGCGCTTCTGGCTCAGATCGGAAGCTACGTGCCTGCCGAATCCGCCCGGATCGGCCTGGTTTCAGCGCTGTTCAGCCGCGTTGGCGCCTCGGACGACCTTGCCCGGGGGCGCTCAACCTTCATGGTCGAGATGGTCGAAACGGCGACGATCCTGAACCAGGCAGACGACCGCTCGCTGGTGATTCTGGACGAGATCGGCCGCGGCACGGCGACCTATGACGGGCTTTCCATCGCCTGGGCAACGCTGGAACACCTGCACGGCGAGAATCGCTGTCGCGCGCTCTTTGCGACGCATTACCACGAACTCACAACACTCGCGGCCAAGCTTGACGGGGTGGAGAACGCGACCGTGGCTGTCAAGGAGTGGGACGGCGAGGTGATCTTCCTGCACGAAGTCCGCGACGGGGCGGCGGATCGTTCTTACGGCGTGCAGGTCGCGCGGCTCGCCGGCCTGCCGCAATCCGTGGTCGAGCGGGCACGGGTCATTCTCGAGCTTCTCGAGAAGGGTGACCGCGAAGGTGGAAAGCGCCAGCTCGCGTTGGTCGACGACCTGCCGCTCTTCTCGGCCGCATCGACGGCGCCCGCTCGAGCGGCGTCTACGAAACCTGATCCGCTCAGGCAGAAAATCGAGGAACTTCAGCCGGATGACTTGTCCCCGAGAGAGGCGCTGGAGCGCCTCTATGAGCTCAAGTCAATCGCCAGTCCGAGCCAGTAGGCGCTCTCCGCCTTCCTCTGCTCGGAAACGTCCACACCGGAGGCACGCCGCGCCGGCGGCGTTCCCCTCGCGATGTTCCCTCAGGAAGCGGGCGTCGAGGAGACGCCGACCTGCGCCGGGCGCAGCAGCCGGTCGTGCAGGAGGAAACCCACGGCCATGACCTGAATGATATCGCCCGCAGCGGTATTCGGCAGCGGCGCCTCGAACATTGCCTGGTGGATCTGTGGGTCGAACTTGTCTCCGACGTCCGGCTTCACGAGCGTGATCCCGTGCTTTGCGAAGACGTTCAGCAACTCGCGCATGGTCAGTTCGACGCCTTCGATCAGCCCGGCCGCTTGTTCGCGTTGCTCGTCCGTCGCCGCCTCGAGGGCACGGCTCAGATTGTCATATACCGGCAACATGTCTCGGGCGAGCTTCGAGCCACCGTATTGCTCGGCCTCGCGACGGTCGCGCTCGCCACGCTTCCGGGAGTTCTCGGCATCGGCGAGCGCGCGCATGAATCGGTCGCGGAACTCGTCGCGTTCGGCCCGGAGGGCTTCCAGCTCGTCGGTCTCGGCCAACGGGTCACTCATATAGTCCTCGGCCTCCTCTGCGAGACCCTCGAGGGAAATCTCCTCGGTCGCCTCGTCTCGTTTTTCCTCTTGCTTCTCGTCGGCCATTCTTCGCCTTAACTCCGGTCCGATATCATCCTGCCCACGAGCTGCGCGGTGTAGTCCACGATGGGCACGATGCGTCCATAATTCAGTCGCGTGGGCCCGATCACGCCAACCGCACCCACGATCTTTCGATCCGCGTTCATATAGGGAGAAACCACCAGAGAGGAACCCGAAAGTGAAAAAAGCTTGTTCTCCGATCCGATAAAAATGCGCACGCCCGCGCCCTCGTCGGTGAGCTCCAGGAACTCGGCAATGTCGCGCTTGCGCTCGAGGTCGTCGAAGAGCGATCGGATGCGGTCGAGGTCTTGCGCCTCCGTCCCCACCTCGAGCAGATTGGCACGCCCGCGGACGATCAACCGCTCGGGCGATTCCTCCGTGTCTGCCCAAGTGGCGAGCCCGCTTTCGACCAATTCTCGCGCGAGACTGTCGATCTGCTGCTTCCGGGCCTCGATCTCGCGGGCAATGACATCGCGCAGCTCGCTCACCGTGCGGCCTTCGGCGAGCGCGTTCACGAAATTTGCTGCCTCCCTCATGGAGGCCTGGGTCTGGCCCGGCGGCGGGGTGAAGACGCGATTCTCGACCTGTCCGTCGGAGAATACCAGAACCACCAATGCGCGGTCGGGCGCAAGCTGGACGAATTCGATATGGCGGATCGGCGCCTCATGCTTCGGCGCAAGCACTAAACTCGCCACCTGCGTGGCGCCTGACAGCGCGGCCCCGACCCGACCCATCAGGTCCCCGATATCGCTGTCCCCGTTGCCGAGGGTCGCATCGATGCGCTCCCGGTCCTGCGCATCCAGGTCGCGCACTTCCAACAGGCCGTCGACGAACATCCGCAGGCCCTGCTGCGTGGGGATCCGGCCGGCGGAGACATGCGGCGCGGCGAGCAGGCCGAGATGTTCGAGATCCTGCATCACGTTCCGGATGGTCGCCGCAGAGACCTTTTCCGACATCGACCGTGTGAGCGTGCGGGACCCGACCGGGTCGCCCGACGACAGATAACCCTCGACCACGAGACGGAAAACCTCGCGGGAGCGCGCATTCATCTGCTCAAGAAGTTGGCTCGTGTCGTTCACGGATCCTTCCCGATCTCCATGATGTCTCTACAGGATGTAGGTGTCGGGGTGGGTCAGGGTCAATCGGGCTTGCATCACAAGCGGGTGGGGGTCAAGACGGGTCAACCGAAAAGGAGATTGCCGATGCGCCCGTCCGGCCGCGAGACCAACCAGATGCGCGAGATTTCGATCGAAACCGGGGTGACCCGGCATGCCGAGGGGTCCTGCCTGATCCGCTGTGGCGGCACGCATGTGCTCTGCACGGCGTCGATTGATGAGCGCGTCCCGCCATTCCTGAAGAACTCGGGACTGGGCTGGGTGACCGCGGAATATGGAATGCTGCCGCGGGCGACGCATACCCGGATGAACCGGGAGGCGAAGCGCGGCCAGTCAGGACGGACGCAGGAGATCCAGCGTCTCATCGGGCGTGCCTTGCGTGCGGGCGTCGACCGGGTGGCGCTCGGGGAGCGGCAGATCGTTGTCGATTGCGACGTGATTCAGGCCGACGGCGGGACGCGCTGCGCCTCGATCACCGGCGGCTGGGTGGCGCTGCGCCTGGCGGTGAACAAGCTCATGAAGGCGGGCGACGTGATCTCCGATCCGCTCACCGATCATGTTGCGGCCGTCTCCTGTGGGATCTATGCCGGCCAGCCGGTGGTCGATCTCGACTATCTCGAGGACAGCGAGGCCGGGACGGACGCGAATTTCGTCCTGACCGGACGTGGACGGCTGGTCGAGGTCCAGGCCTCGGCGGAAGGTGCCACATTCGGGCGAGACGACCTTGAGACCCTGATGGATCTCGCGGTGGCCGGGACGTCCGAATTGGTGGCCGCACAGAAAGCGGCCGTAGGGGCCTGAGATGCGCCGATTCGAGGGCAAGAAACTCGTCATCGCCACGCATAATGCCGGCAAGCTGCGCGAAATCGGTTCGCTGCTCGCGCCGTTCGGCGTTGAGGTGACATCGGCCGGCGCGCTCGGGCTAGAGGAGCCGGAGGAAACCGAGGATACTTTCGCTGGCAATGCAAGGATCAAGGCGCATGCAGCGGCGCGGGCCTCTGGATTGCCGGCACTGTCCGACGACAGCGGGCTGAGCGTGGATGCGCTGGGCGGTGCTCCCGGTGTCTACACCGCCGACTGGGCAGAGACGCCGACGGGCCGCGACTTCAACCTGGCGATGCGGAAAGTCTGGGAAAAGTGCGAGAAGATTGCTGCACCGGAACCTCGCGTGGCGCGGTTCCATTGCCTGCTCTGCCTCGCCTGGCCGGATGGGCATGACGAGATTTTCGACGGAAAGGTCGAGGGCCACCTGATCTGGCCGATTCGGGGAGAACATGGCTTCGGCTTCGATCCAATGTTCCAGCCGGTTGGCGAGACGGAAACCTTCGGGGAGATGGACCCGTCCCGGAAGCACGCGATGAGCCACAGGGCCGATGCCTTCGCCAAACTCGTTGCGGGGTGCTTTGCCGCTTGATGACTGGCAGAACGCGGGCTTCGGTCTGTATCTGCACTGGCCATTCTGCCAGTCCAAATGCCCCTATTGCGATTTCAACTCTCATGTCGCCAAATCCATCGACCAAGCGCGCTGGACGGAGGCGTTCCGGCGCCAGATCCGGGCGGCTGCGGCGGTGGTCCCGGACCGGAAACTCGATTCGGTCTTCTTCGGGGGCGGGACGCCCAGCCTGATGGCACCGGAGACGGTGCGTGCGATCCTCGAGGAGATCCGGGAATGCTGGTCGGTGTCCAACAACTGGGAGGTGACCCTTGAGGCCAATCCGGGGTCGGTCGAGGCAAAGCGGTTCGAAGGCTATCGCGAAGCCGGTGTGAACCGGATGTCGCTCGGGGTTCAGGCGCTGAACGACACCGATCTACGGCGCCTTGGGCGGATGCACTCGGCACGCGAAGCGCGTGAGGCCTTCGTGCTGGCGAAGGCGGCATTCGATCGGGTGTCCTTCGACCTGATCTATGCGCGTCAGGACCAGACGATTGCGGAGTGGCAGGAGGAGCTGAATCGCGCATTGGAAATGGCGATTGACCACCTGTCCCTCTATCAACTGACGATCGAACCCGGAACCGCGTTCGGGAAACGCTTTGCCGCTGGCGGGCTAAGGGGCCTTCCAGACGAGGATCTGTCCGCCGACATGTATGACCTAACGGTGGAGACCTGTGCGGCACGCGGTCTCGACCTCTATGAGATCTCTAATTTTTCTCATCCGGGATCCGAATGTCGACACAATATATTGTATTGGACGGGTGGAGACTACGTAGGTATTGGGCCCGGTGCCCATGGAAGGCTGACCCTTGACGGGCGCCGTCACGCCACCGTTTCGCCATCAAGCCCGGAAGCATGGCTTGGCGGGGCGGAAAACGCACCGGGTGTCTTCTGGCAGGCAGAGCCTCTGTCCGGTCAGGAATGCGCGGAAGAATATCTGATGATGGGCCTTCGGCTGGTGTCCGGGATTTCCTTTGGCCGGTTGATGCAGATGGGCGCCGATGCCGGGATGGAATCCAGGATCCGGGAAATGGAGCAAGCCGGCATGATCGCCTGGTCCGGTGACACGATTCGGGCGACGAAAGGGGGGCGCAACGTGTTGAACGCCGTGCTGCGTGAACTGCTGGTGGGAGCGCCTTAGACTGTTCGATGCGGGCCATCGCCCAAGTTGGCGTGGCCCGGCGGGACATTTGCACGGATATCGAGCTTCCTTTCCGGCGCGCGATGGAACCGTTGCCTGTCGCTACGGAAGTTCGTCCAGCGGACCTGCCGAGAGGCGCTGACACAACGCGTCCAACTGATCCAGCGAACGGTACTGGATGACCATTCTCCCGGATCCGTCGACATCGAGATGTTCGATGCTGACCTTCATCCTGAGATTTGCCGATAGATCCGATTCGAGGGCCCGTGTGTCCGCATCCTTTTCGCTATGACGTCCGAGTTTCTTGCGGCCGCTTCCTTTCGGATTGGTGCTGCGGGTTGCGAGCGCCTCGGTTTCGCGGACGGAGAGGCCCTTCGAGATCACTTGCCGGGCGAGGTCGGCCGGCGCTTCGGCGGTGATCAGCGCCCGGGCATGTCCCGCCGAGAGCCGTCCGTTGCGCAGGTATCCCTGCACTTCGTCCGGAAGCTGCAAAAGGCGCATCACGTTCGCGATGTGACTGCGACTCTTTCCGAGCGCCTGGGCCAGTCTCTCCTGCGTATGCCCGAATCGTTCGGTCAGCTGGCGGTATCCGAGTGCTTCCTCGATCGGGTTGAGATCGGCCCGCTGGACGTTCTCGATGATGGCGATCTCAAGAACTTCAGAATCATCGAACTCCCGAAGAAGAACAGGGATTTCATGGAGTTGTGCGATCTGGGCCGCGCGCCAGCGACGTTCGCCCGCGACGATCTCGTACCGGTCTCCGTCGCGCGGACTACGGCGGACGATGAGCGGCTGGATCACGCCCTTCTCGCGAATCGACGCAGCGAGGTCCTGAAGGGCCTCTTGCGAGAAATCCTTCCGCGGCTGGTCCGGATTGGGTTCGAGCGCCTCGATCGGCAGAACATGTTCCGGGACGGCCGCTGTGGCGGTCTCCGCCTCCGCTGAGTCGGTTGACACATCGGCCATAAGAGCCGAGAGACCTCGTCCCAATCCCCGGTTTTTTCTTGGTTTCTTTTCCATCATGGCCTTTTCAGACGGGCGCTCCGATTTTTCGGTTCAACATTTCCTGAGCGAGTGCGCGATACGCTGCGCTACCCTTCGATCGTGTATCATACTCAAGAACGGACTTCGCAAAACTGGGCGCCTCGCTGATCCTCACATTCCGTGGCACCCGCGTGTCGAAGACCAGGTCACCAAGCGCCTCCCTGGCATCTTCTTCGACCTGCAGCGAGAGGTTGTTTCGGGCATCGAACATGGTCAGGACGACGCCTTCGATCCTCAGCGACGGATTGGCGGTCTGGCGGACTTCGCGAAGTGTCAGCATGAGTTGCGAGAGCCCCTCCAGTGCAAAGAATTCGCTCTGAAGCGGGACCAGAACCGAATGCGCCGCGACCATCGCGTTGACGGTGAGAAGGTTCAGCGATGGCGGACAGTCGATCAGGATGTGGTCGAAGGCATGTTTCTGGATGTCCGCATTGCGCAGCGCATCGTGCAGCAGGTGGATCCGGCGCTCGTTGGCCACAAGCTCGATATCCGCCGAACTGAGATCCGTGGTGGAGGGTGCGAGCATCAGGTTCGGAACGCTCGTGGGCCGCAGGACGGAATCGAGAGCGGCGTCCTCGAGCAGAAGATCGTAGGTCGTCATGTCTCGATCGGACGCGTCGACCCCCAGACCCGTCGAAGCATTCCCCTGCGGATCGATGTCGACAACAAGGACCTTGAAGCCGACCTCAGCGAGCGCCGCGCCAAGATTGATCGTCGTCGTGGTCTTACCCACCCCGCCCTTCTGGTTGGCGACGGCGATGATTTTCGGCTCGCGCGGCCGGTTCGAATCAGACACGCTCGATTTCTCCAAGGACAAGGATGACTGCGTTCGCCCCGGTTATACTCGGGACTTGCGACAGCTTGAAGCGCCAGTGCGGCCGCGCCTCCGAAAGCTCTTCAGCATGTCTTTCGCCTTTTGGAAAGATGCATGTTCCGGCGGGCGCAAGATGCGGCGCTGCAAGCCCCAGCAGCTTTGAGAGAGGTGCCAGGGCACGGGCTGTCACAATGTCGGCGTTCTGCGATGGGAGAGTCTCGATCCGGCTCGGCAGAACGCGCGCCTCGATGTCGAGCGCCTGAACGGCCGTCGACAGGAACGCCGCCTTTCGCTTGTCACTCTCCACGAAGCTGAACTCCAGGCCGGGTGCGCGCTCCTTGGCGATGATGGCACAGACGAGGCCGGGAAATCCTCCGCCGCTGCCGATATCGATCCAGTGTCCCTCATGTTGTGGCGCGCATGAAAAGACCTGCGCCGAATCAATGATATGCCGATCCCATCCCTCTGCGAGCGTGGATGGCGCGACCAGATTGATTGCGGCGTTCCACTTCCGAAGAAGGGACAGATGCGCTTTCAGGCGATCGAGTGTTTCACGTGAAACATGGCCCCGGACAGCCTCTCGTAACGACCGTTCGAGGTCAGGCACGCCGCCGGACCTCGCGCCGGACATGGGCGAGAATGAGCGTCAGGGCTGCGGGCGTCATCCCGTCGATCCTGCCGGCTTGAGCTAGGGTCCGCGGACGCACTCTCTCCAGCTTGTCACGAAGCTCGTTCGAGAGTCCGGACAACAGAGAATATTGAAAATCCTCCGGAATTTCCCAGGCCTCATCCCGCCGCAGCGCTTCCACATCCCTTTCCTGACGTGCGATGTAATTTGCATAGAGCGCGTCGTTCTGCACCTGTTTCAGGATCGATGCGTCAAGCAGGGCCACTTCGGGCACCAGAGCTTCGAGTTGTTCGGCCGTCGCCTCGGGCAGCGCCAATGCCTCAAGTGCCGATCGTTTCGGGCCGTCGACGTTCACCTGAAACCCGGCCTTGTTGAGCGCGCGGGATGTTACCTCGGCACCTGCAAGAAGGGTGCGGGCCGTGTCGAGTTCCTCGAGTTTCTCCCGGAAGGCGCGCGTCCGCTCGTCAGAGGTAATACCCAGTTCGATGGCACGTGGCGTCAGGCGCTGATCGGCGTTATCCGCTCGCAAGGACAACCGGTATTCGGCCCGGGAGGTAAACATCCGGTAAGGTTCGCTCACGCCCTGTGTCACGAGGTCGTCGATCATCACGCCAATATAGCTCTCGTTCCGAGCAAATGTGACTGGGCTCTTTTCCGTCGCGTCCCTGGCCGCGTTCAGACCGGCAACCAACCCCTGTGCTGCCGCCTCTTCGTATCCGGTCGTTCCGTTGATCTGGCCGGCAAGGAAGAGACCTGACAACTCCTTGACCGCAAGCCTCGAATCGAGACCTCTCGGATCGACATAGTCGTATTCGATCGCGTATCCCGCCTGGAGGATTTGCACATTCTCGAGGCCATGGATCGAGTGGACATAGGCTGCCTGTACCTCTTCGGGAAGCGAGGTCGATATCCCGTTGGGATAGATCGTGTGATCATCAAGGCCTTCCGGTTCAAGGAAAATCTGGTGAGACTCCTTCTCTGCAAAGCGAACCACCTTGTCTTCGATGGACGGACAGTATCGTGGCCCGACCCCTTCGATATGGCCGCCATACATCGCCGAACGCGAGAGATTTTCCCGAATGATGTCATGGGTCGCGGTGTTCGTATGAGTGATACCGCAGGAGATCTGCCGGGCGACCGGGGCACGGGAGAGAAAGGAGAACATTACAGGCTGCTCATCGCCTGGCTGAGACTCGAGCCTGTCCCAATCGATCGTGCGTCCATCCAATCTCGGCGGAGTGCCCGTCTTGAGCCGCCCGACGCCGAGGCCAATATCCCGGATCTGGGACGCGAGATCGACGGAGTTCCTGTCGCCGATGCGCCCGCCAGGCGAGCGCATATCTCCAATATGGATCAACCCGTTGAGAAAGGTTCCGGTGGTCAGGACGACCGCCTGTGATGCCAGTTCCGAACCATCGGCGAGCCGGACGCCACGGATCCCGTGGCTCGTAATATGGAGGCCGGCAACCTCACCAAGCACCAGAGAAAGGCCCGGCATAGAGGTGATGGCCCGGTTCATCGCGGCCCGGTAGAGCTTCCGGTCCGCCTGGGCCCGCGGACCCTGCACGGCAGGTCCCTTGCGGCGATTGAGGAGACGGAACTGGATCCCAGCCTGATCGGCAATGCGCCCCATCAGCCCGTCGAGCGCGTCGATCTCTCGGACCAGATGACCCTTCCCCAGGCCTCCGATCGCCGGATTACAGGACATGACACCGAGGTCGGTTTCGCGCAGCGTCACGAGCGCGGTGCGCGCTCCTGCCCGCACCGCAGCCGCAGCGGCCTCGCATCCGGCGTGACCGCCACCAACGACAATGACATCGAAGTCATGTTTCACGTGAAACACCTCTATTTCCCGATGCAGAAACTGCTGAAAATCTCGCCCAAAACATCTTCCACACCGACACGCCCGACAAGACCGTCCATGCTTCGAACACCGGATCGAATCGCTTCCGCGACCAGTTCATCCCTGTCCTCCCCACGATACAGGAGGCTCAGCGCTTCCTCCAGATATCCGGCCGCAGCGGACAGCATCTCACCGTGCCGCAATCGAGTCGCGAGATGCGCTTCCCCGACCCGGCGCCCGAACACCGAACTCACATGGGTCAGAAGGTCGCTCACTCCCTCCCCTGTCAGCCCGGAAATCCGCAGCCCCTCCGAGGATCCCGGAAGGTCGGCCTTCGGAACCAGAACAAGGTCATCCGGACGCATCCGAAGCCCGTCTGCGACATCTCCGAGAGAGATCCGGAGATCCGCCGCATTCGCCCGTTCAAGCGCCCGCCCGACACCAATCGCTTCGACGACGTCTGTCGTCTCCCTCAACCCGGCCGTATCCAGAAACGTAACCGGCAGGCCGTCCACATCCATCCGGACCTCGACAATGTCGCGCGTCGTTCCGGCGATCTCCGACGTGATCGCCGCTTCACGACCCGCAAGGCGATTGAGCAAGGTCGACTTCCCGGCATTGGGCGGACCAACAATAGCGACCTCGAATCCGCTGCGCACGCGCTCCGCCGCACCCACGCCGCGAATCTCATCGCGGAATTCCGCCACCAGGCGAGACAGGATATCCTCAACCTCGGATCGAACATCCTGCGGGATCTCCTCGTCTGCAAAATCAATCCCGGCCTCGACCAACGCCGCCGCACGCACCATGTCCGCCCGCCAGATCGAGACCTGACGCCCGAGCTCGCCATCGAACGTCCGAAATGCCTGAACTCGTTGTGCTTCCGTCTCCGCCTCGAGAAGATCCGCGAGTCCCTCCACTTCCGAGAGCGACATCCGGCCATTTTCCAGCGCCCGCCGCGTGAACTCTCCCGCCTCGGCCGCGCGTAGCCCGTCTCGCCTCGACAATGCCGTCAGCAATCGTGACACGACGGCCGGACTTCCATGTGTCTGAAATTCCACAACATCTTCGCCGGTGAAGCTCTCGCCTCGCGGGAAGACCAATACCAGGGCCTGGTCGAGAACCACGCCGTCGTCGTGCAGACGCCTCAGCGATGCGCGGCGCGGTTCCGGAACGTCTCCAGCAAGCTGCCGACAGGCCTCCCGCGCCAGCGGTCCCGAAACGCGAACCACGGCGACCCCGGATCGGCCGGGCGCCGTTGCCAGGGCATAGATCGTATCCATCGCTTCCCCGGAGATCGCCCGCTCAGGTGTTCATGGAATCGAAGAACTCCGCGTTGCTCTTCGTCTGTTTCAGCTTGGAGATCAGAAACTCGATCGCATCCGTGGTGCCCATCGGGTTGAGGATTCGCCGAAGCACAAAGGTCTTCTGAAGATCGCCCTTGTCGACAAGAAGTTCTTCCTTCCGAGTTCCGGATTTCAGGATGTCCATCGCCGGGAAGACCCGCTTGTCGGCGACCTTCCGATCCAGAACGATCTCCGAGTTACCGGTGCCCTTGAACTCTTCGAAGATCACTTCGTCCATCCGGCTGCCGGTATCGATCAGCGCGGTCGCAATGATCGTCAGGGACCCGCCCTCTTCGATATTCCGCGCTGCACCAAAGAACCGCTTCGGCCGTTGCAGCGCATTGGCATCCACACCACCGGTCAGGACCTTTCCCGAAGAGGGTACGACTGTATTGAACGCCCTACCAAGTCTTGTGATCGAGTCCAAAAGTATAACAACATCTCGCTTGTGTTCGACCAGACGCTTTGCCTTCTCGATCACCATCTCAGAAACCGCCACGTGACGTGTCGCCGGTTCGTCGAAGGTCGAGGAGATCACCTCGCCCTTCACGCTCCGTTGCATGTCGGTCACCTCTTCCGGCCGTTCGTCAATCAGGAGCACGATCAGATAGCACTCCGGGTGGTTCCGCTCGATCGAATGGGCGATGTTCTGCAGGAGCACCGTCTTACCCGTCCGCGGCGGCGCCACGATCAGGCAACGCTGCCCCTTCCCGATCGGCGCGACCAGGTCGATGATTCTCGCGGACCGATCCTTGGTCGTCGGATCGTCGATTTCCATCTGGAAGCGCTCGTCCGGATAGAGCGGTGTCAGGTTGTCGAAGTTGACCTTGTGGCGAGCCCGCTCCGGATCCTCGAAATTGATCTGCGTGACCTTCGTCATGCAGAAATAGCGCTCGTTCTCCCGCGGCGCCTGGATCACGCCATCCACCGTGTCCCCGGTCCGCAAAGCGTATTGCCGGATCATGTCGGGCGAAAGGTAGATATCGTCGGGACCCGGCAGATAGTTCGCTTCCGGCGAACGCAGGAACCCGAACCCGTCCTGCATCACCTCAAGCACCCCGTCGCCGGCGATCTCCCAGCCGTCCTCGGCGCGCTCCTTCAGGATGGCGAACATCATGTCGCCTTTGCGCATCGTCGACGCGTTGTCGATCTCCAGCTCTTCGGCCATCGACAGAAGATCCTTCGGGCTTTTCGCCTTCAGTTCGGAGAGGGTGAGAGAGATTTCGGCCATGAATAACGTTCCTACGCCGGGTCATTCGGCGTTGTTTTCAGCTGTGACTGGAGAGACCTGGCAGAAGAGCCATTGGGCGCCCATCTAGGGGCTTCTCCGCCACAAGTCAATCACTCCTGCCGATTTGGGCTCAGAAGCGCAGGATCACCGAGAAGACAATGATGATCATGAGCACTGTCGGAAGCTCGTTCATCCACCGGTAGGTCCGACCCGAGAGCTTGAAATCGCCGTTCACGAAATCATGCCGGTGCGACGCGAGCCACATGTGAACCCAGGTCATTGCCAGAACCGCCGCACCCTTCGTATAGGGCCACAGGGACGTCCAATCGACGATCCCGGGCGTGAAGACCAGCATCAGCCCGAACACCCAGCTCGCGATCATTGCCGGATTCATGATCAGTTTCAAGAGCTTCCGCTCCATCATCTGGAACACGGTGTCCATCTCTGTGCCTGGCACAGTCTGCTCGGTGTGATGAACATACAGCCGAGGCAGGTAGAACAGACCGGCCATCCAGGCCAGTATCGAGATCACATGCAGCGACTTCGTCCAGAGATAGATGTTCGCCAACCAGTCACCAATCATGCGGGTACCCTCCTCGTGCCTCGGTCTCCTTAAAATAAGAAAGAAAGAAAAGAAAAGAAGGAGTTGATGTTGGAGCTGTGGATTTGTGGATTGCCGCGTGAATCGTGAGGTTGTCCACAACGTGATTTTCGTAAGAACTGCCTGTCCCCAAGTCCTGACAATCCGAAAAAACACATAAATTCTAGATGTTTAGTGTATGTGGACCTCTGGATAGATGTGTGGATCATTCATGACGCTCTGTGGATGCGTTGCATTGTCCCGGACCAGTGAAGAAGGTTTCGGACAGGTGGAGCGATCGACGCTCTCGGGTGAAGAAGGCGCGAAAATGCCCGGGCTGGAAATTCTGTCCCAATCGGGCCACAAGGCGTCCTGACACAACCCCCTGCCTTCTCCACGAGGATATCCACATGCCACCCCTACTCCTCGCGTCGAGCTCGGCAATCCGGGCGAAGATGCTGCAAGACGCGCGGGTGCCCTTCGATGTTGTCAAGGCACGCATTGACGAGGAGGCCTTGCGCCTTGCGATGCAGGCGGAAGGGTTCTCTCCGCGCGACATGGCCGATCACCTGGCCGAGTCCAAGGCAATGAAAGCTGCCCGCAAGGCGCCCGAGGCGTTGGTGCTGGGTTGTGACCAGATCCTTGAGTTCGAAGGCGCGGTGCTCGCAAAGCTGGATTCAGCGGATCAGCTTGTTGCACAGATCCTCGGGATGTCAGGCAAGACGCATGAATTGCACTCCGCCGCCGTCCTCGTGGATCATGGCCATCCGGTCTGGCGCCACGTCCAGCGCGTGACGCTGACCATGCGCTCTCTCTCTCCGGCCTATGTCGACGCTTATGTTGAGCGCAACTGGCATGAGATTCGCCACTGCGTCGGCGGGTATCAGGTCGAGGCAGAGGGGATTCGGTTGTTCACGCGTATCGACGGGGACTTCTTCGCCGTTCTCGGGCTTCCGCTTCTGCCGCTCTTGGACCATCTTGCGGCTCGGGGGGTGATCGAGACATGAGCAACAGGATTCCGCTTGCAGGGGTCATTGGCGCCCCGGTTGCGCATTCGCTGTCACCGAAACTGCACGGGTATTGGCTGCGCAGCTATCGTATCGCGGGCCACTACATTCCGATCGAGGTCACTGAGGAGGACCTGGCCGACGTCCTGCGGATGCTGCCGCGTATGGGTTTCGTCGGAGCAAATGTCACCATCCCCTACAAGGAAGCTGCGCTCGTGGTGGCCGACATGGTGACGGACCGCGCCGCCATTATCGGTGCCGCCAACACGTTGATTTTCCACGAGGACGGACGCATCCACGCGGATAACACGGATGGTTACGGATTCCTTTCGAATCTGCGCCAGAACGCGCCGGACTGGGACGCACGCAAAGGGCCGGCCGCAGTGCTCGGCGCCGGCGGCGCCTCCCGTGCCATCGTCACCGCGCTGCTCGAGGCCGGTGCGCCGGAGGTCCGGATCTCCACCCGGACCCGGGCGCGCGCCGATGCCATGCGCACCGAGTTCGGACCGAAGATCAGCGTGCATGACTGGTCCCGGGCGGGTGCGATGTTCGCAGGGGCCGCCACGGTCGTGAACACCACGTCGCTTGGCATGGCCGGCGAGCCGGAGATGAAGATCTCATTCGACGCCCTGACCCCCGGAGCCGTCGTGACCGACGCGGTCTACGTGCCGTTGCGCACGCGATTTCTCGAAGAGGCCGCCGCGCGCGGATGCCATACCGTCGACGGTCTCGGCATGTTGCTCCACCAGGCGGTACCCGGTTTCGAGCGCTGGTTCGGCCACCGGCCAGAGGTCAACGAGGCCCTGCGTGCAGCGGTGCTCAGCGAATGACATCTCCTTTCCTGATCGGCCTGACCGGATCCATCGGCATGGGAAAGTCGACCACGGCGGCGATGTTTGCCGACGAAGGCGTTCCGGTCTGGGACGCCGATGCAGCCGTTCACCGTCTGTACGGCGCCGGCGGCGGGGCGATCGAACCAATCCGGGCGCTCCATCCGGAGGCCATCATCGACGGCACGGTCAGCCGTCACGCGTTGAAATCCTGGATCGCGCGGGACGAGACGGCATTGCGCCGGATCGAGGCGGTCGTCCATCCGCTTGTTCTGGCCGATCGCATCGACTGGATCGCAAGTAATCCGGCGCCATTCCTGCTCTTCGACATTCCGCTTCTGTTCGAGACGGGTGCCAACGCGGATATGGACCATGTCGTCGTCGTCTCGACCTCGGCCGCAGAACAACGTCGCCGCGTGCTCGCCCGTCCGGGCATGACGCCCGAGCAGTTCCATGCCATCTTGAGCAAGCAGATGCCGGATGCCGAAAAACGTGCCCGCGCCGACACCGTGATCGATAGCACGACGCTCGACGGCGCCCGGCAAGGGGTTCGCAGCCTGATGAAAACGCTGAGGAGAGATCATGCGTGAAATCGTGATGGACACCGAGACCACCGGCCTCGATCCGTTCGATGGCCACAGGATCGTCGAGATCGGCGGCGTGGAGCTTGATAACCACGTCCCAACCGGCCGCACCTATCACCAATACATCAATCCGAAGCGCGACATGCCGACCGAGGCCTTCGAGGTCCACGGCATTTCCGCCGATTTCCTCGCCGACAAACCGCCGTTCGAAGCGATCGCGCAGGAATTCGTCGATTTCGTTGGCGATGCGATTCTCGTCATCCACAACGCCTCCTTCGACATGAAATTTCTTAATGCCGAATTCGACTGGGCCGGATTCCCGCAGCTTCCGATGTCGCGCGCGCTCGACACGCTCGCCATCGCTCGAAAGCGGTTCCCCGGCTCACCGGCGTCGCTCGATGCGCTCTGCCGGCGCTTCGGTATCGACAACTCGAACCGGACGCTGCATGGCGCCCTTCTCGATTCCGAGATCCTTGCGGATGTCTATCTCGAACTCATCGGCGGCCGTCAGCCCGACTTTGTGCTGTCGAGAAAGACCGGGCCTGCCATGGTCGATGACGGCGCCTGGCGGCCGCATCCGCGTCCGAAGCCGCTGCCGTCCCGCCTCACAGAAGAAGAGCGCGTCGCCCATGCGAGGCGTGTCGAAAGCCTCGGTGACGATGCGCTCTGGAAAAGCTTCGCGGACTGATCCGTCCGCGCTTTCGCAACCCCGGAAACCGACGTTCCAATCGACAGGCGGCGCGGTCCGGCAGGTCAGGCGTCCGGTTGCGCTTTCTTGGCTTGCTCGGCCTGGGCCCGGCGGATGAGCTCCTGCCGGTAGAGCGCCACGAAGTCAACATTGTCGAGGTTGAGCGGCGGGAAGCCACCGTCGCGGGTCATGTCCGACACGATCCGGCGTACGAAGGGGAAGAGCATCCGCGGGCACTCGATCAGCAGGAAGGGATGCAGTTGCTCTTCCGGCACGTTCTCGATCAGGAAGATGCCGGCATATTCCAGCTCAAGCAGGAAGAGCGGTGACTTGTCTTCGCCCTTGTTGCGCGACTCGACCTTGAACTTGGTGACCACCTCATACTGGTTTGCGACATTGCGCTTCTTGGCGTCGAGATTCACCTGGACCTGAACATCCGGCTGCACCTCACCGTTCACGCCCTTCTGCGCAACGACATTTTCGAAGGACAGGTCGCGGATATACTGCCCGAGAACCTGCATCTTCGGTTGAGCGGGCTGCTGTGCAGTGCCGTCAGGGGCTGCACCGTTGTCTTTGGGTTGGTCGGACATCATGGTCTCCAGAATGGTTCACGTCATTGGCTGCAGCGGCCTTACCAGAGCCAGCGCGGCGCCTCAATCCTGTGTCCAGCCTGAAGGACCTCTGGTGCGCCGCGGCGCGCTTCCGACTTCGGTATAGTCCCCGTCGATCGTATCGCCCCCCGCCGGGTGCGCCCCGGAGTGATAGGTCCGCCGCGTCGTGCCACTCGCAGATGTCACGACGACTTTCGAGCGGATCCACCGGAACATCCTCTCCCGGACCTTCGGCACCAGCAGCAGGAAACCTACCGTGTCGGTGAAGAAGCCCGGCGTCAGTAGCAGCGCGCCGGCGAACAGGATCATCGCACCATGCGCCAGCGGTTCGGTCGGATCGTCGAGCTCGCCGATCGACCGCTGGACCCGGACGAGGACATCGCGTCCCTGCTGACGGACGAGCCAGGTGCCCAGCAGCGCGGTCAGAACGACGATCAGCAGCGTCCAGCCGAGACCGAGCAGCGAGCCGAGTTGGATGAACAGCGCGATCTCGATCAGCGGTACGGCGAGGAACAGCAGGAACAGCGGCATGGGTTATCTCCGAAGGGCGGTGTTTGTGGACTTGTCATCCCCGACGGCATACATAAGTGCGGTGACACCCGCTTACCAACCCCGAGGACGAAGAAGAGGAATTCGATGAGCGCTGCCGTGATCCAGCTCCTGGTTTTGGCCGGGATCGCGATTTTCCTGATTCTGCGGCTCCGGTCCGTCCTCGGGACGCGAGAAGGTTTTGAAAAGCCGCCGCTTCCGCTCAACGAGAGCAAGGCGGACCGTTCCGGCGGTCGCCCTGATTTCGAGGTGATCGAAGGTGGGGTGGACCATGACATCACCGACCATGTCGCGGAGGGAAGCCCGGCTGCGGAAGCGCTCGGACAGATGAAGCGGGTCGAGCCCGCCTTCAGTGTCGGCGAATTCCTGCAAGGTGCCCGTGGCGCCTACGAAATGATCCTGATGGCGTTCGAGCATGGCGATATCGACCAGGTCGCTCCGTTCCTGAGCCCGGATGTCCATGACGCCTTTGCCGATGTTATCCGGCAGCGCGAGGCAGAGGGCCTTTCGGTCGACGCCAATTTCGTCGGCGTTCGCGAGTTGTCCCTTGTTGGCGCGGAGTTCGACAAGGCCAGCGATACCGGCGAGATCACCGTCCGCTTCGTCGGCGAGCTGACCTCGGTGGTACGCAACGCCGCGGGCGAGGTGATCGAGGGCTCCGCCAGCGAGATCAAGCGGCAGCGCGATATCTGGACCTTCGCCCGGAAAATGGGCGGGGATGATCCGAACTGGCAGCTGGTGGCCACAGGCGAATGACGCCAGCGGGCCGCGCGATAGGTCTCGCGGCCCTCCTCGCGGCCGCAGCTCCGGCCCTTGCCGACAGCGATTTTCAGATCCTGTCCTTCGATCAGCTCGACGGCTGGGCGCAGGACGACCACGCGGCCGCGCTCGAGGTCTTTCTCAATACATGCGACATCCCTGACGGCCCGGAATGGCAGGGGCTGTGCAAGCTCGCGCGGGAGAAGGGCGGCGGTCGGAGCTTCTTCGAGCTCTTCTTTCGCCCGGTCCTGATCGGCGGCGAGGAGGAGGCGCTCTTCACCGGCTATTTCGAGCCGGAACTCCGCGGCTCGCTCACCCGGACGGAGAAATTCCGCTACCCGCTCTTCGCACGGCCGAAGGATCTGCCCGAGGGCGAACCCTGGGCGTCCCGTGCCGAGATCGAGGAATTCGGCTTGCTCGATGGCCGCGGCCTCGAAATCGCTTGGGTCGAGGATCCGGTCGAGCTGTTCTTCCTGCAGATCCAGGGGTCCGGCCGAATTCGGTTGCCCGGCGGACAGCTCCTGCGCGTCGGCTATGACGGTCACAACGGCCACAGCTATCGCTCCGTCGGCCAGGAACTGATTCGCCGCGGGATCTACAAGGCACATCAGGTCTCCGCCGAGGTCATCAAGTCCTGGGTGCGCCGCAACCCGGTCGAAGGCCCCCGGCTTTTGCGCCACAATCCCTCCTTCGTCTTTTTCCGGGAGGTCACGGGCAACGATCCGGACTCGGGTCCGATCGGTGCCATGAACCGGCCCGTCACCGCCGGTCGCAGCATCGCTGTCGATCCAGACTACACGCCGCTCGGTGCGCCGGTCTGGATCGAGAAAGGCGGGGCCGAGCCGATGCACCGGCTGATGATCGCCCAGGATACCGGTTCGGCGATCAAGGGCCGTCAGCGGGCGGACATCTTCTTCGGCACCGGCGGTACAGCCGGTCGTGCGGCCGGAAAGACCCGCGATCCGGGTCGGATGATCGTGCTGATGCCGATCCAGCGCGCCTATGCGATGCTCGACGGAGAGTAGACCGATGGTCCGCAAACGGCGTCTGTCCGAGGAAGACCGCGCGCTGTGGCGGCTGGTCGCCAGGACCACCCGGCCGCTGCATCCGGAGCGAATGCCCGCCAGCATGGGCCCGGAGCCCAAGCCGCCGGCCGCGCCGATGCTTCGCAAGACGGTGGAACCGGAGTCCATCCCACCCTTCCGGATCGGCCAAGCGGCGAAGCTTGACCAGTCCAAGGGCCACGACCTCGCCCATACGCTCGAGACGCGCCTCGCCGGCCAACCGGTGCGGATGGACAAGAAGACCTTCGGCCGGATGAAGAAGGGCAAGCTGCGCCCGGAGCGCAAGATCGACCTGCACGGCATGACGCTCGCCCGCGCCCATCCGGCGCTTGCGCGGTTCATCATCGCCGCCCATGCCGATGGCTGCCGCCTCGTGCTCGTGGTGACCGGCAAGGGCAAGCGCAAGGAGGATGACGGCCCCATCCCCACGCCCCGCGGCGTGCTGCGGAACCAGGTCCCACACTGGCTGCGCCAGCCGCCCCTTGGCGCGTTGATCCTGCAGATCACCGACGCCCATATCAGCCATGGCGGCTCAGGCGCCTACTATGTCTACCTCGCCCGCAGGCGCTAGGAGCCGTCCCGCCCGCCGCATTGCAAGCGTGACGATACCGGCAGTGACGAGGAAATAGACCCCCATCATCTGCAACTGGAACTGGAAACCGACCCCGGCATCGATCAACCCGCCGGTCAGAACCGGCCCCACGGCGGAGCCGAAAACCATGACCGCCGTCGCTACCGACTTGATGGCGCCGAGGTTGCGGGTACCGTAGAATTCCGCCCAGAACGCGTTGGGCACGGTCGAATTGGCCCCCATCGAGAGCCCGATCAGCGCCATCCCGAATGCAATGCCCGCAATGCTGCCGGTGGTTCCGAGCACGAGGAATCCGGCGGCGATCGGCAGCGGCAGGAAAGGCAGAAGCCGCGCCGTTCCGAACCGGTCCAGAGCGAAACCGCTCAGCACCATCATGGCCACTGACGTGGCCGTGAAGATCGGAAACATCGCGACGAAGGCGAGATGCGAGATCTCCTTGATCTCGGCGACATGGACCTGGTGGAAGAAGAGCGAGGTGATGCAGGCCGAGGGGCCTGCCATCAGCGGCAACATGGCCCAGAAGAGCCAGTGCTGCAGCATCTCGCCCCGCCGCCAATGCCGCCCGTCCATCCCGGCGGAAATGTTGATCTCCGCGTCCGCGGAGGGAACGCGCTCCCGCTGCAGGAGTATCAGGAGAACCGGGATCACGGCCAGCACCATAAAGGCAGCCAACACCCAGAGCGCCCGCCAGCCGACAGGCCCCATCAGCGCGACAAAGACGATTGGCAGGAGCGACTCGGCGATCGTGAAACCGAGTGCGGCGACCGAAAGAGCCTTGCCGCGGCCGGCAACGAACCAGCGTCCCATCGCGACGATGGCAATGTGGGTCGTCATTCCCTGACCGCCGAGCCGGAGCGCGTAGACGACGAGGGGCAAGGCCCAGACGTAAGGCACCGCCGCCATCGCGAGACAGGCCGCGGCGAGGAACGGCAGCACGAAGAGCGCCAACCCCCTCACGCGGAAACGGTCGGCCAGCGTGCCCGTCCAGAGCATTGTGATGGCCGAGGCGAGCGTTCCGAGCGCGTAGATCGCGCCCCAACTTCCGTGGCTCAGCCCGAAATCCGCGCGTATCTCACCCGCGAAGATGGAGATGAAATAGGTCTGCCCGTAGCTCGACGTGAAAGTGAGGAGGAAACCCGCCGCCAGCCAGGCGGCGTTGTCCCGAATGAATGCCAGCATGATGCACCTGCCAAAACCGGTTCGCCCAAGGGAGAGGTCCGATCCCGCAGGATCCGTTGCGCCCGCACAAAATTCACGGCGACCCAATAGGCGTAACCCGTCGTCCGAAAACTCTAGCGCGCGACCGGGGCAAACGCCATGCCCCGATCGCGCGTCTGGTGCGTCAGAGCACGTAGCGGCTCAGGTCGGCGGATTTGGCAAGCTCGCCCAGGTTCTCCTCGACGAAAGCGGCGTCGACCGTGACTCGCTGTCCGGACCTGTCGGGCGCGGTGAAGCTCAGCTCCTCGAAGACCCGCTCCATCACCGTGTAGAGCCGCCGCGCGCCGATATTCTCGACATTGGAATTAACCTCCGCCGCCATCCGCGCCAGCGCTGCGATCCCGTCATCGGTGAAGTCGACCACGACCTCCTCGGTCGCCATCAGTGCCGTGTATTGCCGGGTCAGCGCATTGTCGGTCTCGGTCAAAATGCGGATGAAATCGCCCTCCGTCAGCGCCCGCAGTTCCACGCGGATTGGCAGCCGCCCCTGCAGTTCCGGCAGCAGGTCCGAGGGCTTTGCGATGTGGAACGCACCCGAGGCGATGAAAAGGATATGGTCGGTCCGGACGGGTCCATGCTTGGTCGAGACGATCGTGCCCTCGATCAGCGGAAGCAAGTCGCGCTGCACGCCCTCGCGACTTACATCGCCGCCGCGCACCTCCTGCCGGGCGCAGACCTTGTCGATCTCGTCGATGAAGACGATTCCGTTCTCCTGAACGGAGTCCAGGGCGACACGGGTCACCTGCTCGTCATCGAGCAGCTTGTCCGCCTCCTCGGAAATCAGCACCTCGTAGCTGTCGGCCACCGTCATCCGCCGCTTGGTGGTGCGCCCTCCGAATGCCTTGCCGAAGATCGAGCCGAGATCCATCGCTCCCATGTTCATCCCGGGCTGACCGGGGATCTCGAACATCGGCATCGAGGGGCCGCTGTCGGCAACCTCGAGCTCGATCACCGTGTCGTCGAGCTCACCGCGCTTGAGCTTGCCGCGGAACATATCGCGGGTCTGCTCGCGCGCGTCCCGGCCGGCGATCGCTTCGAGCACGCGCTCCTCGGCATTCGCATGCGCCTTCGCCTTCACCTCGTCGCGCATGTACTCGCGAGTTTGCTGGATCGCCGTGTCCACCAGATCGCGCACGATCTGCTCGACGTCGCGGCCGACATAGCCGACCTCGGTGAACTTGGTCGCCTCGACCTTGATGAAGGGCGCGCGTGCAAGCCGCGCCAGCCGGCGCGATATCTCGGTCTTGCCGACGCCGGTGGGTCCGATCATCAGGATGTTCTTGGGATACACCTCGTCGCGCAGGTCGTCGTCGAGCTGCTTGCGCCGCCAGCGGTTGCGCAGCGCAACGGCCACGGCGCGCTTGGCGTCCTTCTGGCCGATGATGAAACGGTCGAGCTCGCTCACGATCTCGCGGGGGGTCAGGTCTGTCATTCAATCTACTCCGGCGTGTCTCCGCCTAGGTAGTCATGCGCGGCCCGGACGCAAGCCTTCGCGGTTGCCGGGAATCGCTCTCCATGCCTTGATGGGCCCGGCGCCCGGGTCGATTGGCCGGGACGTTCCGGAGATTGCCGATGCGACTTGTCCTGATACTGCCTCTTCTCGCGCTCTTCCTGACGGCCTGCGGCGGCGGCGGAAGCCGCCAAGCGTCCTCGTCCGCCCGGCCCGTCGACCGCGCCTATCCTGCTTTCGAGGACGCCGATCCACATCCCTGGACCGGCCGCAGACCCGAACGCTATCCGGTTCACGGGCTCGACGTCTCCCGCTGGCAGCAGGACATCGACTGGACGTCCGCCCGGGCCGCGGGCATCTCCTTTGTCTTCATCAAGGCGACGGAAGGCGTCGAGGAGATCGATCCGAAGTTCGAGACCCACTGGGCAGGCGCCGGCCGGGCCGGACTCCCGCGCGCGGCCTACCATTACTTCTACTTCTGCGCTCCGGCCGCGGCGCAAGCGCGCTGGTTCATCGCCAACGTTCCGCGCATTCTAGGCGGGTTGCCGCATGTGCTCGACATGGAGTGGAACCACCGCTCTCCCACCTGCCGCAAGCGTCCGCCGGGCCCGGAGGTGCGCTCCGAGGCGAAGACTTTCCTCGACATACTCGAGGCGCATTACGGGCAGCGTCCGATTCTCTACACGACCGTCGATTTCTGGGAGGATACCGGCATCGGCCGCCTGCCCGGAACGCGTTTCTGGCTGCGCTCGGTCTCGGCGCAACCGGCCGAACGCTATCCCGGCGCGAACTGGGATTTCTGGCAGTATACCGGCACCGGGCTGGTGCCGGGCGTGCCGGGCAAGGTCGATATCAACGTCTTCCGGGGCTCGGTGCAGAGCTGGCAGCGGTATCCGGGCTAGCGAGCCTCAACAATTCGGCTGTTCCGTATCCCTCGATCGGGCTAGGTTTCCGCGAAGTCACGTGCAGGCAAAATAGAAGCAGAGGCGATCCGATGGACGTCCCAAAGGTCAAGCTTTTCAAGATTTTCTATGATCGGGACAGTCAGGCATCGATCGGACCGGGCTACATCCCGCTCGACAATTGCGATGGTCCAGCGGATTGGTTCGAGCTCTGGCCGATCCTGCACTACTTGGAAACGAATACACTCGAAGACCGCACATGGTATGGTTTCTTCTCTCCCAAGTTTCCGGAAAAGGCGCTCCTGACACGGGAAGAGATCGACCGAGTCCTCTCCGCGAACCCGGATAGCGACGTGGCCTTGTTCACCTACAATTGGACGGCGCTCGCGCTGTATGAAAACACTTGGCTTCGTGGTGAAATGTTCCACCCGGGGCTTATTGCTTGCACCGAGCGGTTCCTCGCACATCAGGGTCAGGAAATCGACCCGCGTCGCGTGGTGAGCGATTTCGACACGTCGGTCTACTCCAACTATTTCGTCGCCAAGCGATCGTTCTGGGAGGAATGGTAACGGTTGGCACGCGCCTACGTTGACCATGTGGAGGCTGGCGGCGCGGATCTGCCCGACAACGCACGGACGTCGCATATGGGCGACGGCGGTTACAGGCTTCGGACATTTGTGCAGGAGCAACTGGTCTGCTGGCTGCTTCTGTCGGGTTCCTGGCGCGTCGCGCGTCCGGACTACGCGAAAGATGTGAGCCTTGAAAACCTGATGCCGGACGGCGACTCCCGGCTTCTGCGACGGCTCCTCGCATCCGCGGATGGGTGCAAGAGACTGGCACGCCGGACGGGGTGGCGCGGCGCCCTCCTTTGGTTGAAGCTGGTGCGCCGCGTCGTTCCGAAGCTCGCCCGGCGCAGCGGCGCCTCAGTCGCTCCCGAGACGACCGCCTGACGCTGAAACAGCGCCTGTCTTGACAGGCGATCACCCCAGGTAGACGTAACCCTTCGGGAAACGCACGCGCGAGGATTTCCGTGTGGCGAGGAAGAAGCCGAGCGTCAGTGGACCGACCCGGCCGATGAACATCAGGAAGATCATGATGAACCGGCCGACCGAGTCGAGTTCGGCGGTGGCGCCGCGGCTCAGACCGGTGGTCCCGAAGGCCGAGGCGGTCTCGAAGGCGAGGTCGAGGAAATCTCCGTCATGCGAGATCGAGACGAGAAACAGCCCCGTCAGCATGGCGAGGATGGTGAGTGACGTCAGCGCCAGCACCTTCAACACCTGGTCGCTGGCGATGGTGCGTCCGAAGGCGCGCGGTTCGCGGCGCTGGAAGAAGGCGATCGTGGCCAGAACCAACACCATCAAGGTCGTGACCTTGATCCCGCCCGCGGTCGAGGCGCTGCCGCCACCCACGATCATCAGCGCGATCATCAGGAGCGCAGTCGAATCGTGCAGATCCCCGATCTCGACCGTATTGAACCCTGCCGTGCGGGTGGTGACGGCCTGAAACCAGCTTGCCGCGAGCCTGATGTCCCAACTGTCGAGACCTCCGAGCATTGCCGGATTGCGCCATTCGAGCGCAGCGAAGGCCGCGGTCCCGTAAACCGCCAACGCGACGCTGCTCACGAGCATTAGCTTGGAATGCAGCGTCAGGAGTCGCCAGCGACGGTGCTCGAGGACATCGCCGATCACCACGAAGCCGAGTCCACCCAGGATGAAGAGTGCCGGTACAGCGAGATTGATGACCGAGTTGCCGACCCATCGCGACAAGCTGTCCGGCCAGAGCGAGAAACCGGCATTGTTGAAGGCCGAGACAGAGTGGAAGAGCGCGGCCCAGAGCCCGCGGGCCGGACCGAATTCCGGCACGAAGACCGTGGCAAGTACCGCAACACCGGCCGCCTCCACCGCGAGCGAAATCCGCAGGACTGAGGTGACGAGCGGCAGGATCTGGTGCGTGGAGACCTGGTTGAGATCCTCGCGCAGGACATGCCGCGACGGCAGATCGATCGGCAGGCCGAGCGAGGAGAGCAGGAGCACCGCGAAGGTCATCAAGCCGATCCCACCGACCTGAATCAGCATCAGCAGGACCGCCTGACCGAAAAGCGTAAGGTCGCTCCCCGTGTCGATCACCGAGAGCCCGGTGACCGTGACCGCAGATGTCGCGGTAAAGAAGGCTTCCATCAGGGCAATCGACACATGGCTGCTGATCGGCAGCATGAGCAAGGCGGTTCCGGTGAGGATCAGCCCGAAATAGAGCATCGCCAACAGCACCGGCGGCGCCGGAAGGCGCCAGGGACGGCGGCGGCGCCCCGCCATGTCAGAGGCTCGCCGCGAAGTCGCGCAGCTCGGTACGCTTGCCGAGGATCTTCAGCTTGTCCCCGGTCGCGAGTTCCGGGTCCTCCACGGCGGTGCCGATGAAATCGGTGCCGCGCATCACGCCGAGACAGCGGAGCTCGAAGCTCTCGCCGAAGCCAAGCGCGCTCAGGCGCTTGCTGTCAATCGTCTCGGGAACAAGGAAATTCACCACATAGAACCCGTTGCCGAGGCTGAGGTAGCTGCGCATCCTGGGATTGTGCAGCACCTGCGCTACCTGGAGCCCGACCTCCTCCTCGGGTAGGATCACCCGTTCGGCGCCGATCTTGCTCAGGATCAGGTGATGGGTGCGGCTCATCGCCTTGGCCCAGATCGTCGGCACGCCCAGCATCCGGGCGTTGATCGTGGCCAGCACGTTTGCCTCGAGCTCCTCGCCGATGGCGATCAGCGCGACGTCGCAGTCGCCGACCCCGGCCTCCCGCAGGGCCGCCTCGTCGCGGGCATCCGCAATCACGGCATGCGATACGAGGTCGGCCACGGCAGTCACCGCGCGCTCGTCCGTGTCGAGACCCACGACATAGTCACCGAAGCGGAACAGTTCCTTGGCCACGGTCGCGCCGAAGGTGCCGAGGCCGATCACGGCGAAATTGCGGGTGGGAGCTGGCATCGGAACACCTGCGGAGCGGAGGATGTGGCCGTACTATTGGCCATTCGCGACGCGTTACAAGGGCATCGCGCACAATCCTAAAGGGCCGTCACGCGGATGCGTGTTCAACCGTCAGGTTGCCGTTGGTGTAGACGCAGATGTCGGCAGCGATCGCCATCGCCTTGCGGGCGATTTCCTCGGCCGACATGTCGCGGTCGATCATCGCGCGGGCCGCGGCCAGCGCGAAGTTCCCGCCGGAGCCGATGGCAGCGATGTCGTGCTCGGGTTCGAGCACGTCGCCGGCGCCGGTGATAACGAGCAGCTCTGTGCCATCGCTCACGATCAGCATCGCCTCGAGCTTCTGGAGGTATTTGTCGGTGCGCCAGTCCTTCGCCAGTTCCACGGCGGCGCGGGCAAGCTGGCCGGGCGTGGCCTCGAGCTTCTTCTCCAGCCGCTCCAGCAGCGTGAAGGCGTCCGCCGTCGAGCCCGCGAAGCCGCAGATCACGTCCTGTCCGCCGGGCGAAAGGCGGCGCACCTTGCGCGCAGTGCCCTTGATCACGGTCTGACCGAGGCTCACCTGCCCGTCGCCGGCGATCACCACTTCGCCGCCCTTGCGAACGCCGATGATCGTCGTGCCGTGCCAGCCGGGGAAATCGCTCTCGGACATCGCTGTCTCCTTTGCTCGTTTCGCCTCATATGGTCGCGCCGCACCGGGCGCGCAATGGCAAAGAAAACGGGGCGCCGAAGCGCCCCGGTTCAGTTAAGGATTGGTGCGGTTCAGACCGATTCGTCGATCCAGGCTTTCAGCGCGGCCTTCGGCGCGGCGCCGATCTTGGAAGACACAACCTTGCCGTCCTTGAACAGGAAGAGCGACGGGATACCGCGCACGCCGAGCATCGCCGGCGAGGTCGGGTTCTCGTCCACATTCACTTTGGCGATCTTGACCTTGCCGTCATATTCGATGGCAAGCTCCTCGAGCGCCGGCCCGATCTGCTTGCAGGGGCCGCACCATTCGGCCCAGAAATCCACCACGACCGGGATATCCGAATTCTTGACGTCAGTGTCGAAGCTGTCGTCGGTCACTGCGTGGGTTGCCATGATATATCTCCTTCGCGGCATGCGTTGGATCGGAACGTAAGTAGCGCCCTGCCCCGCGTCAAGGCAGCGCGGCAGCGCGCAGCGCCGCCGTGGTGAGCGCTTCGGGCAGGGCCATCAGGCGGGCGGTGCGGGTCCAGAGGATTGCCGTCTCGATGCGTTTGCTCGGGAAAACCTGTTTCAGGGCGGCGGCATAGGCGCCCATCTGGCGCAAAAGACCGTCAGGGACATCGGCCGCCGTTTCCGGAACAACGGCATTGGTCTTGAAATCCACCGCGAGAATGGCTTCGCCGCGCAGGATCAGCCGGTCGATCGTGCCGTGGATCCGGCGGCCGGCGAGCGCAGAAAGCGCCGCGGTGATGTCCACCTCGGCAAGGCTCTCGCCCGTGAAGAGGAAGTCGAGGGCGTCGGCGTCGAGCACGCGTCTTGCCTCTTCCAGCAGCGCCGCCACGTCCGATGACAGCAGATCCTGTCCGATCAGACGATGCGCCGCCGCCGGCCAATCCTCCCGCGGCAGGGCCGGAAGCCGTTCGAGGAGGAGGTGAATCCGGCTGCCGCGCGCCATTGCCGCCGCCTCGTCCAGCCCCGCCATCTCGCCCGGCAAGGCCTTGGCACCGCCAAGGTCCGACGGCGAGAGCGTAGCCTCGGGGCGTCGCGGGGCGACCACCGGTTCGCGCGCCCAGCCCGGCAGTTCCGATATCTGGGCGGTCGCGTCGCGTTCTGGCTCCGGTCGCGTCGCGGTGGCCCATTGTGGCGATTCCAGCCGCAGGCCCGGCCCGAAGGGAAACTCGACTGTGGCCGCACCGGCTTGCTCCATCCCGGCCTTTACCTGTTCGTACCAGGTCTCTCCGGAACTCCCCGGATCCCCTGCCGCCGCGACGATCAGCCATTGCTCCGCGCGTGTCATCGCCACGTAGAGCAGCCGTTGCGATTCCTCGAGCCGCTTGTCGATCGCCGCCTGACGGAAGGCGTTGACTGCCTCCGGGCTCTCGGCCTGTGGAGTGGCCCAAAGCGGCGCGCCCGGCGTCGGCAGGAGGTTGCCCCGCAATTCCCGCGCCCGCCTGTTCTGGCCGCAATCGGGCAGGATGACGATCGGCGATTCCAACCCTTTCGCACCATGCACGGTCATCACCCGGAGCTTCGTGCCGCGCCCCTCCGCGCGCCGCTTCACATCGACTTCTGCGCCCTCCATCCGGGCAAGGAAGCCGGTGAGGCTCGGCGGGTCGGTCTGTTCGAAGGCCAGCGCCTGCGCGAGCAGCGCGTCGATCCCGTCGGAGGCTTCCTCACCGAGCCGGGCGACGAGCGCGCGCCGGCCGTCATGCCGGGTGAGAAGGCGTTCGATCAGATCGTAGGGGCGGAGGAAATCGGCCGTGTCGCGCAGGTCGTTGAGAATTCCGGCTGTCGCGGCGAATTCCGCCTGTCGCCGGCGCAGCGCCGCCCAGAGATATTCGCCCGTAGCCCTGTCGGTGGCGAGATCGTAGAGATCCGCCTCGCTCCAGCCGAGGAGCGGCGAGCGCAGCGCTTCGGCCAACGAGAGATCGTCTTCCGGCAACGCCAGAAACGCCAGCACCGAGAGGATGTCGCGGACCGCCAGTTCCTCGCCGAGCTTGAGCACATCGGCCCCGGCAACGTCGAGCCCCTCTGCCTTGCAGCAGGCGATGATCTCCTGGAAGAGCGACACCGCCGCGCCGGCCCCGCGTCCCCGTACAAGGATCAGGATGTCGCCCGCGGTGATCTTCCGTGGGACAAGCGCGCCGTGCCGTTCCTCCCAGAGCAGGCCGCTCTCCACCATCTCGCGCGCCTGAGCCGCGACCTGACGGGCGAGCTGCACGACGTGATGCGCATCGCTGACCATGTCGACCGGATCGAACCACGCGGCGGGCTCCGTCGCGTCGACCCGTTCGACAATCGGCCAGAGATCGACCCGCCCGGGCAGACCGGTCTTGAAGGCGATGTGGCGGACAGCGCCCCTCATGCCGCTGGTATTATCCGCGCCAAAGGTTGCATCGACCGTGCTCAGGATCTCGCCCGAGGAGCGGAAGGAGTATTTCAGTTCCAGCTCCTGGAGCGTCAGGTCGATATGCGCGAGCCGCTCGGCGAAGGCCCGGCGCATCCTCTCGAAACCGCTCGGATCCGCACCCTGAAATGAATAGATCGACTGCTTGAGATCGCCGACGACAAAGACCGACCGCTCGCCGGCCTCCGCCCGCCCGGTCCCGGCGGTGAATTCCCGCGTCAGGTGCTCGATGACGCGCCATTGCAGCGGGCTCGTGTCCTGCGCCTCGTCGACGAGAACATGGTCGATCCCGCCGTCGAGCTTGTAGAGCACCCATTCGGCAACGCCCTCGCGCGCCAGCAGCGCCTCGGCCTTTTGGATCTGGTCGTCGAAATCGAGCCAGCCGCCCTGCTCCTTGCGGGCGGCATAGGCGGGCAGGAAGGCTGCCGCGAAACGATGGAGGATATCCGTCTTGAGGGCGACATCCAGCGCCTTGAGCTGGTCCACCGCCAGTGCCGTTGCGATTGCCAGCGCGTCGAACACCTCCGCCAAGTCCCCGAGTTCCGCCCGCCGCTTGTCCGCGAGCGTGTTGGATTTTGGCTGGCCGTCGCTCTTGCGCAGAAGAAGGTCGGCAAGCCGGTCGAAGCGCGACCGGTCGATCCCGTGCTCGAGGATGTCCTCAAGTTCTGCGGCGATCTTCTTTGTCGTCGCCGTCTGGCAGGCAAGCGCCGCGGCGAGCGCTCTCACGCCATCGGGGTGCTCGCTCTCTGTCACCTCGGCAAGCGCCGCCTGCACGGTGAAACCCGCGGGCAGGCTGACCAGCTCCAGAGTGCTGTCCCAACTCGGTGCCGTCGCGAACTCTTCCCGGTGCGAGGCGATCTCCGAGACCAGGCCCGTCAGATCCGCGTCGCTTACCAGCGCCGCCATCTCGGCGAAAAGCGCTGGCGCGTCCCGCGCAAGGTCGTCCAGTACCGCCGTCTGCAAGTCCCGCGTCGCCGGCTCGTCGAGCTCGCTGAACCCGGGGCTGACGCCTGCCTCCAGGGGGAACCGGCGCAGCAACCCCGCACAGAAGGAATGGATCGTCTGGATCTTCAGACCGCCCGGCGTCTCGATGGCCCGCGCGAACAGCCGCCGCGCCCGGGCGAGGGTCTCTGCATCAAGCCGGCCTGCCACGCCGAGCACAGCGAGCGCGTCGCGCAGCGCGTCATCCTCCAGCATCGCCCATTCGCCGAGCCGCCGGAACAGGCGGTTCTGCATCTCCGAGGCCGCGGCCTTGGTATAGGTCAGACAGAGCACGTTCTGCGGAGGTACGTCGCCCAGCAGCAGGAGCGCCACCCGGTCGGTCAGCACGCGCGTCTTGCCTGAACCGGCATTGGCCGAGAGCCAGGTTGAGGCGCGCGGATTCGCCGCCTCGATCTGCCGCTGCGTCGCCTCGTCGACCGGCATCATGCTTCCTCCTCCCGCCCGACCCGGATCGGCACCGCCGCTTGCGTCAGGTCCCATTCGCCATAGCGTGCAAGCTGGTCGTAATCGCCCGAGAAGCGCGTCGTCTCGGCGGCGCGGATCGCGGTGTAACCTTGTGTGGGTCGCCGGTAGCGAGCGATCAGCCGGCGCAACCCGTCAAGCGTCACATCCGCGAGCTGCCCGGCGTCCGTCTCGGTGTCAATCGGCCGGTCCTGACCGCTCGCGCCGATCGCGATATAGCCGAGCTCCGCGACCACGCCCGGCGAAAGCCCGGCAAAGGCGCCGCGCTCCAGCATCGCCGCCTCGAGCGGCAGTTGCTTTTCGAAATGCAGGACCTGTTTATAGGAGGGCGGCTGACCCGACTTGTAATCATATATAGCGTAGCTGCCGTCCCTCCGCCGGTCGATCCGGTCGGGCCGCGCGACCAGCGTGAAGTCGAGATCCGCGAGTTCGAGCCGGCCCCGCTCCTCGATCAGCACCGGGTCGCCCGCGGACAGCCGCCCGATCTCGCCCGCGATCAGCCGGTCGGCCACCGCCATCAGCCGCGCCCGCCAGAGCGCCCGCATCGCGGGCTGCGGCACATCCTGGGCGAGGCGTTCGGCCGCCCTGTCGGCGAGGCAGGCGCGCGCCGCGTCCGGGGAGTCGCGCCACTCTTCGCGGGCGGCGATGAAATCTTCCATGATCCGATGCAGGACCGTCCCGCGGAGCCGTGCATCGGCTGCCGGCGCAAGCGGTTCCAGCCGTCGCAGGCGCAGGATGTGGCGCGCGTAGATCGCGTAGGGGTCGCGGACAAGCTGGGTGATCCGTGTGACCGAGAGCTGTCGCGGCCTCGCCGAGACCGGCGGGCAGGGCTTGGGGCGAGGCTCCGGATCGCACCGGCGTTCCGGCTGGTCGAGCCGCGCGGCGAGGTCGAGCAATGTCTTTCCCCGTGCCTGCATGGCCTCGAGCGCCGCCGTGCCTTCCTCGCCGAGCCCGCCGAGCAGGTTGGTCAGCCGGTTCAGCCAGCGCGACGGCACCGTCTCGGCTTCCGCATCGCGCAGCGACCGGCTCAGCACCACCTCCGGCGCGGCGATCGCTTGCTGGAAATCATGCGCCGAGAGGCCGATGCTGCGCTCGGGACTGAGAAGCCCCGCCTCGGCGCGCATCTTCCGGTTGAGCCAGGCGTCGGGGGCCGGCAGGCCGGGCCAGGTGCCATCGGTCAGGCCGGCGAGGATCGTCAGATCCGCGCCGCCTGCCCGTGCCTCCAGCGTGCCCCAGATCATCACGCCGGGATGCGGCCGTGTCGGTTCCTGTACGTTGACGCCGCTGAGATGGTTCACGAGGAGCGTGGAATAGTCGCGCGCGGTGATGTCCCCGCCGCGATCGCCGGCGCTGACGAGATCCTGCATCGCTGCGGCGGCGGCCTCGCCGGAGCGCTGCGTCCAGAGCGCGCCGCTGCCCGCCGCGCCGCAGCCGGCCGAGAGCCGCTCGGCCAGTGCGAAATGCGCCGCGACGCGGTGGCCGAGCCCCGCGCGGTCCGGCCGCGCGACGCCGTCCAGCAGGCTGGCGAGCCAGCCCGCCCAGTCACCGCGGCCATCCTGCACGGCTCCGCGACTTCCCCATTCCAGGAGCGCCCGCGCGCCCGGCCGCGCCTCCGAGTTGCCCCGCAGATAAAGCTCGAGCTCGCGCGTCCACCGCAGATGCGGACCGCGCGTGCTCTCGGTCGAGGCGGTCAGCGGGTGCTTCAGCAGGACGAGAAGCCCGGGCAGGTCGGGCTCCGCCTCGAGCAGCGCTGCGACATGCCGCAGGAAACGCCCGGGCGCGGTCTGATGGAGCGGTTCACCGGCGCTGTCGTCGGGTTCGATCTCCCAGCGTTGAAGCGTGGCGGCGACGCGGCGGGTAAGCATCCGGTCGGGGCAGATCAGTGCAGCGACCTGCCCGTCCGCGACCGCGCGGCGCAGCCGGAGCGCGATCGCCGCCGCCTCCGCCCTCGGACCGGGCGCCTCGATGAGGCTGATCCCCGCAGTTGCCGCGGCGAGATCGCCCAGTCGGCGCCCCTCCCGCCGCCACTGATCGGTCACCGGCGCCGGGCGCAGCGCCAGCGACACGAGGCGGTTGCGGGCCGCATCGGCGGCCAGCGACTCGTGCCAGGGCTGAACCGCCGTTGGAGATAGGTCGAGCGCAGTCATCAGCGCCGCAAAGCGATATTGGGGGTGGTCTTCCTGCGGCGTGTCGCGATCCAGCCTCTGCCAGACCGCGTCCGGCTGGTCGAAATCGAAGCCCGGCAGGACGACGTAGCCCTCAGGGAGCCGTGCAACGGCGTTCATGAGCAACCGCGTCGCCCCGCGCGAACCGGTCGAGCCGGCGATTACGATCGGGCCCGCGGGCGGCACGGTCCGCCAGCTTTCCGCCAGTTGCGCGACGATCCGTCGCCGGCGCGCCTCCGTCCCGGGCAAGTTGTCGGAACGGTCCGCGAACAACGACATGGCCGCATCGAGAATAGTCCGTCCCTGCTTCCAGTGCTCGGCGAAATCTCCGAGGTCGAGCGCCGCGAGCCGGGCGGGATCGACCCCTTCGCCATGGATTTCGTCAAGCAGCGCCGCAAGCTGCTCGGCGAGGTCGAACGCGGCGGTGCGCGGGGCCGCGACGAGGCCGCGTTCCATCAGCGACAGGATGAGTTCCGCCAGATCGAGCTTCAGTTCGAGCGGCTTGAGTGCTGGGGGAATCTCGGGGCCGGTCGCTGCGACCGGGAGGTCGGTCAGAAGCCGCATCCGCGGTATCAGGCGCGGCGGGCCAGCGTCGAAGACAGCGCGGATGCGGCGGAGCATCCGGCCGCTGCTGGCAAAGATCGTCGTGCGCGCCCAGGCGACGGGATCGTCGGCGGGCAGGCGCGCGGCGAGACCGGCGACGAGGCTCTCGGGGTAGTCCTGCCCAAGGCCGACGGCGAAGAGGCGGGCCGGGTCAGTCATCCCGCGCCTCCGCCAGCATCGCCTCCGCCGTGGCAATGCCGTCCGGTCGGCCGACATCGGACCAGCCGCCCCTGTGCAGGAGGCCGAAGAGCCGTCCGCTGGCCAGCATCTCGTCCCAGAGCAGGTTCAGCGAGAAGGCGCGCTCGCTGATACCGGCAAGGCCCTTGGTGGAGAGGATCTGCGCGCCGGTATAAATCGCGCCGGGCGCGCGGTGTAGGCGGCCTTCCGCGTCGCGCAGGAAGTCGCCTGCGCCGGAATGGCCGCGCGCACGCTCCGGGGCGACGAGCATCAGAAGCCCGTCCATCCGCGTCGGGTCCCAGGCCGCGCGCAGCGCTGCGAGCGGGTTGGCGCCAGTCCAGACAGCGTCGGTGTTGAGGGTGAAGACGGGCTCGGACCCCAGAAGCGGCAGTGCCTCGCGAAGCCCGCCGCCGGTTTCGAGGATCTCGGGGGCCTCGTGTGACACGAAAATGTCGGGACGTCCGGCGAGATGCGCGGCGATCTGATCGCCGAGGTAATGCGTGTTAACGACCTTCCTGCCAATCCCGGCCGCGTCGGCGAGCGCAATCGCGTGGTCGAGGAGCGGTTGTCCGGCGACATCGAGCAGCGGTTTCGGGCGAGAGGTGGTCAGCGCCCCCATTCGGGTGCCAAATCCGGCGGCGAAGAGCATCACGGCGTTGGGCATGTGCCGGCGGCCTCCCTGATCCGGGCCAGCCGCGCCTCGGTCGGTGCGGGCAAGGTCGTCCGGACGAAGGCAGCCAGTTCCGCCAGATCCGGATGCGTCAGGTCGCGCGCGAGGTGGCCCCAGACGCGTGGAACGAGGTCGACATACTGCGCCTTGCCGCGGGTCAGGCAAAGGCGGGCGAAGACGCCAAGGATGCGCAGGTTTCGCTGTGCGCCGAGCGTGGCACAGGCCAGCGCGAGCGCGTCGGGATCGTGTCCGCCGCGCGCGGCGAAATGCGCGAGCGCTGCGGCGCGCGTCGGTTCGGAGACATCGCGCCGCGCGTCTTCGAGGAGCGAGACGAGATCATAGGCCGGGTGACCGGCAAAGGCGTCCTGGAAGTCGAGCAGGCCGATCCGCGCAGGGCCGGTCCGGTCTGGTAGCCAGATCAGGTTCTCGGCGTGGAAATCCCGCAGGGCGAGAACCGGCGGTGCCTCCGGTAGGCGGCGGAGCGCGCCCTCGACAAGACGGGCGAGCTCCGCCGTCGCGTACGGTGTTGCGGTTGCGCCGGCGGCGGTGGCGTAGAAGGTAAGCGCGAGATCCGTGGCCCGAGCCATTTCCGGCGGGCCAAAGGGCGGCAGGCCGGGCGGGGGCGGATAGGCGTGAAGCGCCAGCAAGGTCTCGGTCGCGGCAAGGTAGAGCGGCGTTTCGCGCGCCGGATCGGCGGCGACGAGCCGCGCGAGGATGGCGTCTCCGAGATCCTCGAGCAGCAGGAAGCCGAGATCGGTATCCTGCGCGAGGCAACGCGGCGGCGAGAGGTCGAGCCTGGCGAGATGGTCGGCAATGCGGCGAAAAGGGCGGGTGTCCTCTCCGGTGTCCGGAGGCGCGTCCATCAGGACGGCCCTGCCGAGATCGGGGTGGCTCAGACGCTCGTAGCGGCGCGCCGATGCGTCGCCGGCAAGCGGCGTTCGCGTCGCGGCCTCCCAGCCGGAGGCCACAAGGAAGGCCCGACACTCATCCTGCCGGGTCATCGAGGGTCTCCGGCAGTCCGGCCAGGTGGGAGAGACGCTCCGCCCAGAGAGTCTTCACACCCGAGAGATCTGCACGTCGGCCGTCTCCTGCGAGCGACAGCTCTATCAACAGCGCGCTTTCCGGAGCGGTTTCACCGAGTCGGTCCGGCCACTCGACCAGGCAGATCGCTTCGGTGAACGCCTCGTCGAGCCCGAGCTCGAAAACGTCCTGGGGGTCGGTCAGCCGGTAGAGATCGGCGTGCCAGATCTCCGCGGTGCCGGCTGCGTAGGTCTGGACCAGCGTGTAGGTGGGCGAGGGGATGTCTTCGGCCGCTGCACCGTGCCGCGCCATCACTTCGCGGATCGTGGCGCGCGCCAGATGGCTCTTTCCGGCGCCGATGGGGCCGGCGAGGAGAAGCGTCTCGCCTTTCCGGAGAAGATGCGCCAGCGCCCTGCCGAGCGCGGCGGTATCCGCGGCCCGGGGAAGGTCGAGAGAGAGCCGGATCTGGTTGCTCGAATGGGGCGTCGCCATGCGCGCAGGTTAGCGTTCTGCGGGTCGCCCGCAACTGCCAATGCACCGGTCCGGGCGCGTCCGCCGGTCAGCGCAGGGCGGCGGGCATGCGTGTCCAGACCTTGGGCGGGGCATCGTGCGCCTCGCGCGTCTCGGCGACCGGCAGGAATGCCGCCAGCGTGGCATGGCCGACCAATGGGACGAAGCGGCAGTTGAGCAGCACCCCGTCCTTGCGACGCACCTGGGCGGTCCACTCCGTACGTTCGATCGGAGCGCTGACGAAATCGCGCAGGTCGCCCCAGGTCGGCGTCGGGGCGCAGGCCTTTTGCCAGAGCTGCGTTGCCTCGACGATCCCGGTGTCGCCAAGAGTCGCGTCGGGGTCGTGGTTCCACAGCCGTGCATAGGCGGAGTTCGAATAGACCAGCCTGCCCGAGCCGGTAAAAACCGCGATTGCCTCGTCGATGTTGTCCAGCACTGCACGACCAAGTTCCAGTTCGGCGCGGAAGCGGCGTGTAAGCGAAACTTCCGAGCTGATATCTTCGAAAAGGAAGGCAATGGCGCCGCCGGGGTGCGGCCGTCCAGTGACGCGGAAGGTCTGCCCGTCCGGAAGGGACCAGGTCTCCTGATAGGTTCCCGAGGCGGCAGCGCTTTCGAGTTCAACAATTTCGCGCCGCCAGCTCTTGAAATCCTTGGGCTCGGGCGCGCGCTGCTTCTGTCGCAGCCGGTCGAGGAACTCGAAGAGTGTCGGGCGGTCGCTGAGGAAATGCGGCTCGAGCGCCGAGAGGTCGGTAAGCGCGGGGTTGAACAGCGCCAGCCTGCGGTCGCTGTCGAAGACGGCCAGCCCGGTCGGAAGATGCGCGAAGGTCTTGGTCAGTGTCTGAACGAACTCGCGCAGCGAATCCTCGGCGCGCACCAGCTTGTCGGCCGGGAGCGCGAAGACCAGCGTGTCTTCGCCCTGAGCCTCGTCATATGTCTCAAACCAGAGCCGTTCGCTCTCGGTTGCCGGGTCGCGCACCGAGAGCCGCCGGGGCGGCGTGGCCATGTCGGGCCCGACCGGACGCTGCTCGAAGATGCGAGGAAGCGGCCAGCCGATCGCACTGTCCTCGGCCATCAGACGCTCCGCGAGCGCGACATAGGCACCGTTGGCCCAACGGACGGCTCCTTCGGCATCCTCCTTCCAGACCAGGATCGGTGCGCCGTCGAGCACGCTGCGAAGCGTCGCCAGTTCCTCGCTGAGCGCGGTCTGTGCGAAATGGTCCACGGCCGGCGTTTGCGCCTCAGCCCCTTCGGCCTCGGTCACCACGATCCGCGCCAGCCCGCCGCGCCACTCGGCCTCCATGGTTTCGCCAACGTCGTTGCGAAGAAGGAAATACTGCCGTTCCGCAAGTTGTCCGATCTCGCCGGCGAACCCAGAGAATCGTTGGTCCAGCACGGCGAGAAGGCGCGGCCAATCGGAAAGGAAATCGGGACCTGTCTGGAGCAGTGCGCGGGCGTCGGGCGTGGCGTCGACCAATGCCCTGTCCCGGAACAGGAAGACCACGCGTTCCCCCATCTCGTCGATCGGCGTCCAGGCGATCCGGCGCGCTGGTTGCAGATAGCTCATCAGGAGCAACGCCAGAAAGGCCGTGCCGAGCGAGGACACGACCATGACGAGGCCGAGCGTCAGGTCCAGTTGCTGCATCACCGTCCGGGGTCCATCCACCAAGCAGATGGCCCTGCACTAACGGCCAAGTGGTTAATCCGGCGTTAAAACACGCCTTCAGCCAACGGAAAACGGCGTGTTCTCACCCAATGCCAAGCTCTCCTCGTCATCGGCCCCGATATCGCTGCGGTGCCAGGCAACCTCGACAATGGCGCCGCTGCGGGTAGGCCGCTCGGCTTCGGTGAGGAAGGGGTCGGAGCCGTTGGAGAAGGTCAGCACCGCCCCGGAGCGTTCGAGCAGCGTCTTGGCGATGAAGAGGCCGAGCCCCATGCCCTCGTATTCCTGCCGCTTGGCGCGCTCGGCGGCGGATTTGCGGATTCGCATGAACGGGTCGCCGATCCGGCCCAGAGCTTGCGGGGGGAAGCCGTGGCCGTCGTCGGCGATGCGGATCAGGATCTTGTCGGGTGTCCAGCGCGCGTCGACCCAGACGTTCTCCTGACTGAAATCCACGGCGTTCTGCACAAGGTTTCGGAGCCCGTGGATGATCTCGGGCCGGCGTGTCACCGAGGGCTGCCGGTTGCCGCCGCCCGGACCAGGGGCGACATCGAAATGGATCGTACTGCCGCGGTCGCCGTGCGGTTCGGCGGCCTCCCGGATCACCGTGTCGAGCGGCGCCTTGTGCAGGTGGAGGTCGTCCTTGCCCGCGCGACCCATCGAGCGGAGGATATCGCGGCAGCGATCGGCTTGGTCGCGAATCAGCATGGCGTCCTGGCGAAGATCCTCCTCGGCGTCCAGCTCCTCGATCATCTCGGAACTCACCAACTTGATGGTCGCCAGCGGCGTGCCGAGTTCATGCGCCGCGGCGGCCACGACGCCGCCGAGGTCGGTCAACTTCTGTTCGCGCGCAAGCGCCATCTGCGTCGCCACCAGCGCGTCCGACATCGAATGCACCTCGACCGCCACGCGGCGCGCGTAGAGCGCCAGGAAGCCGATGCCGACGACAATCGAGACCCAGAAGCCGAAGCGGAAGATGTCGGCCATGCTGAGCACGGTGCCATCGACATCCCGTAGCGGCAGGAAGAAGAATCCAAGCAGGGTGATGTAGGTGACGGCAGTGCCGGCGAGCAGTGCCGTGGAGCGCAGGCGCAGCGTGGTGGCGGCGATGGTGACCGGCGCGAGGACCAAGAGCGCGAAGGGGTTGTTCAACCCGCCGGTGAGATAGAGCAGGAACGCGTGCTGGGAGAGATCGAAGAGCAGCGTCAACAGAGTTTCGTTCTCCGAGAGCCGCTTGTTGGGCGGATAGATGAAGTCGGCCAGCAGGTTGGCCACGACCGAGACGCCGACCGCCATCAGGCAGAGCCCGATTTCGAGCTGCAACCGGAACAGCACGACCGAGACGAGCATGGCCACGAGCTGACCGAAGATCGCCACCCACCGCAGCACGATCAGCGTCCTGAGTCGGACCCAGTGGCTCCGCGACATTCCGTCGAAGACCGGGAAGGAAGTGTCGGCCATTTGCGTTCCAGTCTCGCCTGTGTGACTTGCCCTCAATAGCCAAGCGCGGATATCTCGGCAAACGGGTTGCGCGCCTCCGATCCGATCGATGGAGAGATCATGAATACAAGCACTTTGGCCATCCTCGCAGCGGGGGCGCTCGCCGCGGTTATTGGCGGAACCCTGGCTTTTGTCATGACCGGCGGCGAGGAGGATCGATTCGCCGCGTGTCGCACCGGCAAAGTGGCCGGCGGGACGGAACAGATCGGCGGACCGCTTGAACTCGTCAGCGAGACCGGCGAAACCGTCACCGACAAGGAGATCTTTACCCGCCCGTCGCTGCTCTACTTCGGATATACCTATTGCCCGGATGTGTGCCCGCTCGACACGGTCCGCAACGCCGAGGCGGTGGATATCCTGAAGGAACGCGGCCTTGACGTTCAGCCGGTCTTCGTCTCCGTCGACTGGGGCCGGGATGACGCGCAATCGATGGCCGATTTTACCTACAACATCCATCCGGACATGCTTGGGCTGACCGGGTCTGAGGAGCAGATCCGCGCGGCTTCCAAAGCCTACCGGACCTATTTCTCTATCCGCGATCCGGAGGACGAGTATTACTTGATCGACCACTCGACCTTCACCTACCTGGTGTTGCCGGAGACGGGATTCCTTGAGTATTTCCGACGCGACCTGACGCCGGGGCAACTCGCCGATAGCGTGCAGTGCTTTCTTGACAGGATCTGAGGCTTCCGACGTTGCAATGCGGACACAGGCGACTGACGCAACCGTTTGACGCTGTGGCGACATGACACTAGTGTCCCACCGACACAACATAATCCGAATACTGGAGCCGGAGGCAGCCGATGGTGGAGCGCGAACTGCAGGATATCGGCGAGGACAAGTCCCTCCTGATCGTGGATGACGACGAGCCGTTCCTGCGCCGCCTTGCGCGGGCGATGGAGAAGCGGGGCTTCGAGCCTGAGATCGCCCAGTCAGTGGCCGCGGGCAAGGCCGTGGCGACGGCCCGCCCGCCGGCCTATGCCGTGGTCGATTTGCGGCTCGAGGATGGAAACGGCCTCGATGTCGTCGAGACAATCCGGGAAAAGAGACCGGAGGCGCGCGTCGTCGTGCTCACCGGCTACGGCGCCATTGCCACGGCCGTTGCGGCGGTGAAGATCGGCGCAACCGATTATCTCTCCAAGCCTGCGGATGCCAATGACGTCACCGCCGCGCTTCTGGCCAATGGCGACGCGCTTCCGCCGCCGCCGGAGAACCCCATGTCGGCCGACCGGGTGCGTTGGGAACATATCCAGCGGGTCTACGAACTCTGCGACCGCAACGTCTCGGAAACCGCCCGGCGCCTCAACATGCACCGCCGGACGCTGCAGCGGATCCTCGCCAAGCGCAGCCCGCGCTAGGGCATGGCCTTGCGCCTTCATCAGAAACAGCCGGTCCTCGCGGCCGGCTGTCTGCTTCTCGGCGCCTGTGTGAATTCGGCCGGCCCGGGCCCGGTCACTGCCTCTGCTCCCGTAGCGGAACCGGTCTTTACCGAGCAGGGCATCCTCGCCGGGGCGACGGGCAAGGAGATCGATTTCCAGCGCGCCGAGCCCGGTGCCATCGCCGCCATGTCGAAACTGATGGGGAGTGCCCCTGCCTCGACCGCAGGTGCCTGCCCAGGCCTTCGCGCGGCGCGCTGGCCCGACGGCACGACGCTCTTTTTCGAAACGCGCCCCTTCGACCCGCCTGCCTTCATCGGCTGGCAACATGGCGGGCAGAGCGCCGGGCGCGTCTGCGCCTCATAGCGCGGCGAGCAACTCCGCATGCCTGCGGGTATAGGCCCTGCGTGCCTCGACCGGCGGCCGCAGGTGCAGGATCAGCCCGGAAATGACCTCCGGGTCGGGTTTCCCGAAGAACCGGTTGGACTCGGCGACCGAGAAGCCCGCGAGCTGCGTCGCCTCGAGCCAGGCCGAGATCCGGTCGGCCTTCTTGATCTGCCTCTTGACCTTCACCGGAAGCGTCGCCGGCAGGCCAAACCGCAGATGCACAGCCGCAGTCAGCCGCTCGTCGAGTTGCTTGTAATCCGGCCCCACGGCCGCTTTCACCGGCGAGATCATGTCGCCGATGACATATTCCGGCGCATCGTGGAGAAGCGCCGCCAGGCGCCATTTCGCCTCCGCCCCGGGCTGGAGACGGCCGAAGATCTCTTCCACCAGCACCGAATGCTCGGCGACCGAATAGGCGAAATCACCCCGCGTCTGGCCGTTCCAGCGCGCCACGAAGGCGAGCCCGTGCGCGATGTCCTCGATCTCGATATCCACGGGCGTCGGATCCAGCAGGTCCAGCCTGCGGCCGGACAGCATGCGTTGCCATGCGCGGGCGGCCTTGGCCATGGCGGTCTCTTTCGTTGCAGTGTCGGTCCGGTGACCTAGCGAATTCGGCTCGCCCTGTGTAGCCCGTTTGTCGCTGGCCGGCCGGAAATCGACCGCGCTCTGCCCTTGCGGCCCGGCGCAACGGGGAATACCCGGGATCGCGGGAATGGCGTATCGGAGGCGCAGCTTTGGAATTCTGGATCGTTGCGGGGCTCGCGGCCTTTCTAATGGGATTGTCCAAGGGTGGCGTGCCGATGATCTCGATGCTGGCGGTGCCGCTGATGTCGCTGTTCATGGATCCCGCGCATGCGGCCGGACTGCTCCTGCCGATCTATATCGTTGCCGATTCCTATGCGGTCTACCTGTTCCGGCGCGCTTTCTCGCGCCGCAACCTGAAGATCCTTCTGCCCGGCGCGGTGGTTGGCATTCTCGTCGGCTTTCTCACGGTGTCGTCAATCCCAGGCGATGCCGTGAAGCTCCTGGTGGCCGGAATCGGGATATCCTATCTGGCGAACGCCCTGCGCGGCCGGCTATCCAAGCGACCGGTGCCGAAAAAGCCGGCAGATGTTCCGCGTGGCCTCTTCTGGGGCGCCCTCGCCGGCCTGACCAGCTATCTCAGCCACGCGGGGGGGCCGCCGTTTCAGGCCTATGTGTTGCCGCAAAAGCTGGACAAGATGGTCTATCTGGGAACCGTGACGATTTTCTTCGCGATCATGAACTTGCTGAAGCTGCCGGCCTTCATCATGGCGGGGCAGATCACCTGGGCAAGCTTCCAGCAGGCGATTTGGCTGGCGCCGGCGGCGCTGGCCGGGGCGTGGAGCGGCGCGGCGATCTCGCGCGTGCTGCCCGAGTGGTTCTTCTTCCTTCTGATCGAGCTCGCACTGGCTGTTGTCTCGGCCAAGCTCGCCTACGAGGTGCTGCTCGGCTGAACCCGACCGCCGCGGGTGTCCTGCCCGTGCCTCCGGACTTGTCGGCATCCACCTTCCCCGCTATGTCCCCGCGAAACGCGACACTCATCTGAAGGAGCGCCCGATGGCTCAGGATTACATCGTCAAGGATATTTCGCTGGCCGAGTTCGGGCGCAAGGAGCTCGATATCGCCGAGACGGAGATGCCGGGCCTTATGGCGCTCCGAGCGGAATATGGCGAGGCCCAGCCGCTCAAGGGCGCGCGGATTGCCGGCAGCCTGCACATGACGATCCAGACCGCCGTGCTGATCGAGACGCTGGTCGCGCTCGGTGCGGATGTTCGCTGGGCCTCCTGCAACATCTTCTCCACCCAGGACCACGCCGCCGCCGCCATCGCTGCGGGCGGCACGCCGGTCTTTGCCGTGAAGGGCGAGACGCTGGAGGAATACTGGTCCTATACCGACCGGATCTTCCAGTTCGAGGAGGGCGCCAACCTGATCCTCGACGATGGCGGCGACGCGACGCTCTACATCCTTCTCGGCGCCCGCGTCGAAGCCGGCGAGACGGACCTGATCGCGGTTCCGGGCTCCGAGGAGGAGGTCTGCCTGTTCAACCAGATCAAGAAGCGCCTCGCCGAGACGCCGGGCTGGTTCACCAAGCAGCGCGACGCGATCAAGGGCGTGTCCGAGGAGACGACCACCGGCGTGCATCGCCTCTACGAGCTGATGAAGAAGGACCTGCTGCCGTTCCCGGCGATCAACGTCAACGACAGCGTGACCAAGTCGAAATTCGACAACAAATACGGTTGCAAGGAATCGCTGGTCGACGGTATCCGCCGCGCGACCGACACGATGATGGCCGGCAAGACCGCCGTGGTCTGCGGCTACGGCGACGTCGGCAAGGGCTCGGCGGCCTCGCTGCGGGGTGCCGGAGCGCGGGTGAAGGTCACCGAGATCGACCCGATCTGCGCGCTTCAGGCGGCTATGGACGGCTACGAAGTGGTGCGGCTCGAGGATGCCGTGTCGACGGCCGATATCTTCGTCACCACCACCGGCAACAAGGACGTCATACGTCTCGAGCACATGCGCGAGATGAAGGACATGGCGATCATCGGGAACATTGGCCATTTCGACAACGAGATCCAGGTCGCTTCGCTGAAGAACATGAAGTGGACCAACATCAAGGATCAGGTCGACATGATCGAGATGCCGAACGGCAACCGGCTGATCCTGCTCTCCGAGGGGCGCCTGCTGAACCTCGGCAACGCCACCGGCCACCCCTCCTTCGTGATGTCCGCCTCCTTCACCAACCAGGTTCTGGCGCAGATGGAGCTCTGGCAGAATGGCGACAAATACGGCAACGAGGTCATCATCCTGCCCAAGCATCTCGACGAGAAGGTTGCGCGGCTCCACCTCGACCGGATCGGCGTTCGCCTCTCGGAGCTTTCGCCGGAGCAAGCCCAGTATATTGGCGTGACGGTAGAGGGCCCGTTCAAGCCAGAGCACTACCGCTACTGAGCCAAGACAACAGACTGAATTCGAAAGAAAAACGCCCGGCCGGATGGTCGGGCGTTTTGGCTCTGCGGCGGTGCGCGTCCGAGCTCGAGCGCAGTTTCTGCCCGCAAGGGGGTGACCTTTGGCGGGAGATCGGCTACGACAGCCGCGGAATGACGAATGGAGATTCGTAGGATGATGCAGATCAGGACCCCTCGCCAGCGTTAACTGCCGGTCCTGTTCGGGCGGGCACGTGCCCCGCCTTTCGCCTCTCCCGAAATCTCTCTCCTCCCCCTTGCCCTCTTTGCTTGCGGATGGTCCGTCATGTTCCGATTCTTCGAAAATCTCGTCGACCCGTTTCAGCCCTTTGCCGCCGAGACGCCGCCGAAAAAACTCCTGCCCTATCTCTGGACCCAGGTCCGGACGCTCGGCCCCTGGCTGCCGGTCATTGCGCTTACCTCGCTCATCGTCGCGGTGGGCGAGAGCCTGCTGATCTTCTACGCCGGCCGGGTTGTGGACCTGATGGCCGACTCCGGCCCGGCCGGGTTCTGGGCCGCCAACGGACCGGAGCTCCTCGTCGCCGCTGCGGTTTTGCTGTTGCTCCGCCCGGCGGTGATCGGGCTCAACCACCTGTTTCTGGAAAACACCCTCGTCGGCACGCTGCATGTCCAGGCGATGTGGCGGGCGCATCGCCATATGCTCGGCCAGTCGGTGGGATTCTTCCAGAACGACTTCGCTGGTCGGCTTTCCAATCGCGTCATGCAGATGGGCAACGCCGTTGAGGATTCGGCCTATATCTTCCTCGAGGCAATCTGGTTCTCGCTGGTCTACGTGATCGGCGCGCTCCTCGTGGTCGCCGGGATCAAGCCGGTCCTCGCCCTGGCGCTGCTGGTCTGGCTCGGCCTCTATATCGGCTATCTCTTCATCCTCGTTCCGCGCGTCACCCACGCGTCGGAGAAATTCTCCGATGGCCGCTCGGCGGTCACCGGACGGGTTGTGGACGCCTATACCAACGTCGAATCCGTAAAGCTCTTTGCCGGTACGGATGCCGAGGAGAACTTCGGCCTCAACGCTTTTCGGCGGCTGCGCCTCAGGCTCCTGCGCTTCACCCGGTTGGCGACCGAGATGCATGTCGTGCTCAACCTGCTGAACGGTTTCCTGATGGCGGGGGTCGGCGGACTGGCGATCTGGCTCTGGTCGCAGGGTCAGGTCACGATCGGTGAGGTCTCGGCCGCGCTGGCGCTGACGCTCCGCCTCAACGGCATGAGCGGCTGGATCATGTGGGTCACCATCCGGCTCTTCGAACATTTCGGGGTGATCCGGGAAGGTCTGCGGTCGATCTCGGTGCCGCATTCGGTGGTCGACGCGCCCGCGGCACCGGCGCTCGTTCGGGGCCCGGGAGAGATCGTCTTCGACGATGTCAGCCACCATTACGGCAAGCGTACCGGTGGGCTCGACCACGTCAGCCTGACCATTCGGCCGGGCGAGAAGGTCGGCCTCGTCGGCCCGTCGGGTGCCGGCAAGTCGACGCTGATCTCGCTCCTCCTGCGGTTCCGGGACGTCGAACGCGGGCAGATCCGCATCGACGGGCAGGATGTCGACCGCGTCAGCCAGGAGAGCCTGCGCCGCGCCATCGGCGTGGTGACGCAGGACAGCTCGCTGATGCACCGCTCGATCCGCGCCAACATCCTCTATGGCCGGCCGGATGCAGGGGAGGCGGCGGTGATCTCGGCGGCGCGGAAGGCGGAGGCGCATGACTTCATCCTCGGGCTCGAGGATCGCGAGGGCCGGCGGGGCTACAACGCCCATGTCGGCGAGCGCGGAGTGCGTCTGTCGGGTGGCCAGCGTCAGCGGGTGGCGATCGCGCGGATGATCCTGAAGGATGCGCCGATCGTCATCCTCGACGAGGCCACGTCGGCCCTCGACAGCGAGGTCGAGGCGGCCATCCAGCGCTCGCTGCACGCGGCGATGGAAGGCAAGACGGTAATCGCGATTGCCCACCGTCTCTCGACCATTGCGGAGATGGACCGGATCGTGGTGCTGGAGGCCGGCCGCATTGTCGAGCAGGGTCCGCACGAGGCGTTGATGCGCAAGGACGGGCTCTATGCACGTCTCTGGCAGCGGCAATCAGGCGGTTTCCTGGCGCGTGCCGCCGCCGAATGAGCGCAAAAGCGCTATGCCACGCCGGGACACTTGGTTAACGTGCGAAGGCGCCGGAGCCGAAAAACGGCTCCGGCCACTCTATTCTTGATTCTTGTGTTGCTGACCTGTGGAGGAAAACAATGAGCAAGCGCGACGAATTGATCGCCAAATATGCCGACGACCTGAAGTCCAAATGCGGCGTCGAGCCCGACATGGATCTTCTGACCAAGGTCACGATCGGCTGCGGACCGTCGATCTATGACGCCGACGCGTCCACCGTCGCCTCGAGCCAGCCGGGCGAACTGGAGACGGTGAAGAAGAACTTCCTGATCGGGAAGCTGGGCCTTTCAGATGGGCCGGACCTCGACGCGGGGCTGGCCAAGGTGATCGACATCTATGGCTCATCCGAGCGCAACAAGTATCGCGCCGTCATCTACTATCTGCTCGTCAAGCATTTCGGGAAGGAAGCGGTCTACGGTTAAGACCGTCGCAATTCGCCACGCGTTTGAGAAAAATGCGTGGAATTAGAAGTTTGCATGGAAGCGTCCGTCGGCGTATCAAGTTTTCAACGGGTCAAGGATGACCCCGGATACAACGTCCGACGCGTGTGGTGCACCTTGAGGCACGTGGGGTGATGGAGGGTTCCGGGGTGGAGCCCTCCATTTTCTTTCAGCTCCCGGGTAGCATAGGCGGAAAGCCAGGCCCGCCAGAGCGCTGACACGCGGATCTGCGAGACCCCGGACAGACCGAGTCCGCTCAGAGCAGATCCGGCAACATGATCAACAGAGCGGCGCCTCCCAGCAGCACGATCAGGATCAGCGCCGGAAGTGACAGCCCGAAGGCCATGAGCGCGACAACCGCCCCCGCGGCCAGAAGCAGCGCCGCAAGCGCCTCGTTCCACTCCACCATCCATCCTCCGGCAACCGCAAGAACGGGGATCAGCAGGAAGCCAAAGCGGAACGGATCGGTCTCTGCCGCCTCGGCGCCCTGACGGGCGCCAAGCAGATAGAGGCCGTAGCCAATCGCGACGACAGCGGCGAAGATACCAACCGCAAGTCCGACACGTCTCCTGCGCATGCGCACCTCCCGGCAGTCCGAAACGTTGTTGACAGGGTATCACGTTCAGCGACCATCCTCGATCACGCAATTTCCGGCCGCTCCGTCAGCGCCGCAACTGTGCCCCACGGCCGGACGGTCCGCCCCGGTTAGCGACACCCCCCGCTGGCCCAGTCCCGCAGGACGCGCTTGAACCCGCCGCCATATGGATGCTCCTTGCCGAGCGCGCGAGTCCCCGACGCGGCGATATAGGTCTGCGCCTGGGTGCAGAGCGATTCCTGGTGCCACTGGTGGCAATTGCTGCAAGGCTGCCCCTTCCACAGCTCCTCCGGCAGGTTCTCGATCGGCGGATAGCGCGGCGTACCGCTGATCAGCTGCGCAATGGACTTGCCCGCGAGCGCCGGGTCGTCGAGCGGAAGCGGCGTGTCCATAGTCACGTCGAGCGTCGCAGGCGCGCCGGTCTCCGCTTTCGGCTCCGGCGGTGCGGTCAGCATCGCCGCAGCTAGGCCGCCGGCAGGGGCTTCGGGATCCTTTGCGGCGCGCGTCGCGATCTCAGTCGCCGCGAGCTCTGCAAAGACACCGTCGGGATAAGCGTCGAGATAGGCCCTGTAATCCTCGATCGCGCCGGTGCTCTGGGCGGTGGAAATCAGGCCGCGCTCCTCGTCCGACGGAACCTTGCCCTGCACCGGCGATGTCGCCGGCGAGGGCGGCTTGAGCGCCGCGACCAGGGCTTCGGACGCACTCCCTCCCTTGGCCTCCTCGGCGTCCAGCGCCTCGACGAGCAGCCGCTTCGCCGCCTCGGTATGGACGCTGTCAGGATAGCTCTGGAGGAACAGCACGATCTGAACCGGGTCCCGACTCTTTTCGATCGACTCAAAGATCCGCGCTTCGGTGAACCCCGCGGCGGTGTCCTCGGTGCCCGGCGTGAACTGGATCTCGGTCGTGAGCGAAGAGGTGTCCCACGGGGTCTGCTGGCCGTGCGATGCCTCCAGCACACGTGCCCGAACCTGCTTGAACATCTGCTCGATGTTCTGCCCCGGCACCTGCATCTCGGCGACCATCGCCTCCGTGAAGGGGCTGTTGTCGCCGGTTCCGTCGAGCGCAACGCTGCCGGGCGCGGTCGAATAAGCCATGAAAGTGCCGGTCGGCGCCTTCATCTCGGCCAGACCGTTGTCGTTCATGTCAGGGATGTTGCTGAACGGGTTGTTGCGGCAGGCATCGAGGATGACGATATTCGCCCGGTTCGCCGCCGAGGCCATCTGGCGCAGGATCGCGTCGGCACGGACCGCGACGAGGCCGAGATCGGCAGCATCGGTCAGCGCCACATCGGTCGGTAGAAGGTAGTTCGCGCCGAAGGACTGCACCGCGTGGCCGGCGTAATAGAACAGCCCCGTGGTCTCGTTCCCGCCGGATCTCAGGTCGCGCCCGAACTGGGCGATGGCGCGGTTGAACGTGACCTGGTCGGCGTCGGTGAGCAGGGTGACGGAAAAGCCCCGCGCCTCAAGCGTTTCCGCCACCGCGTTGGCGTCGGCAATCGGGTTGTCGAGCGGCGTGACGGTCCCGTAGGCCCCGTTGCCGACCACCAACGCAATGCGCGGTTCGGCCCGCGCGACGCCCGAGAGCCCGAAGAGCAGGACCAGGGCGCAGATCGTGGCTGCGCGCAACCGGCAGGAAAGGCCAGATCGCATCGTCTCACCCGCCCAAGATGGTGAAATCGATCCGCCGGTTGCGCCAGCGGCCCCGGTCGGTCGCATTGTCGGCGATCGGCCTTGTCTCGCCGTATCCGGCGGTCTCGAAGCGGTTCGCCGGGATGCCCTTGCCGACGAGATAGTCCGCGACCGAGGCGGCGCGGCGCTCCGAAAGCCGCTGGTTCGCCTCATCCGAACCGACATTGTCGGTGTGGCCGCTGATGCCGATGGTCAGGCCCGGGCAACGGGTGATGATCTCCACAAGCGAGTCGAGCACAGGGGCGCTGCTCGCCTGCAGCCGCGTCGACCCCGAGGCGAAGGAGATCTCGTTGGCCTCCGACATGGTCTGGAACCGGTTGCGGCATTCCTCGGGTGCGAAATCGCCGCTGCTCTCCAGCGCCCTGTTCGCCGGAGCCGCGGCGAGCTGCACCGGCGTCGCGGCTGTCGCGCCGTTCCGAGTAAAGGCGAATTCGAATGAGACGGTGGCCGAAGGAATGATCGGCAGACCCGCGGCTTCTTCGAGCTTGGTCAGCCCCGATTCCATGCCGAAATCCGCCACCGGGATCGAGATTGGCTGCGCCGAGTTGACGAAGACCCGATCCGCGTCGAGCAGCGTCACGGTGACGTCGGCCTCGTAAGCCTTCGTCACCCCGTGCAAATCGAGCGTGAAGGGCATGGGGATGGTCTTGCGCCGGGTCTCGGCGAGATCGGCAATCGCGGACGGGTCGATCTGGGCGGTGATCGTCGCCTCCGGGTAGAGGAAGGTCTCGAAGAACAGGAACCGCATGCGCACGTTTCGCAGGTCGATCTTGGTATCGACCGATTCCAGGTGGACAGTCACCGTGGCCGTGCCGCCCGCGTCGATTGCGCCCTCCAGCGCGGCGAAGCTGTTCAATTCAACCTTGGTCTGGTCCTTGATCGACTGGAAGGCGATCGAGGATGCGGCGCCGTCCAGCGTCCAGCCTCCGTCGAATGGCCCTGCCTGCGCCTGGCTGCCCGGAATGAGGCCAAGGCCGCAAAGCAGCGCGACGCCTCGCACGAATGCGGAAAATCTCATGAATGTCCTTCCGCGCCACATGGCGCATCCTGTCGCGATGCCCGGCATGTTAGCGGACGCTCAGGCGAAAATAAAACCCAATGACGGCAGCAATATGGGTTTCGCGATCACATCTTGCGCTTCCACAGGTCGAAGCGCTCGGCCTCGAGCATCAGGGCATAGCCCTCAGTGACGAAATCGTTGATCTCCGGCAGCTTCGGCAGGAAGGCGCGGCTGTCATCGGGGTTGGCGGTAACCCAGGGCGTGGCGTCACTGTTCTGGATGACGATGTAGTCGGGCGGGTCGGCCTCGAGCCGCGCCCGCAGGTCGGGCGTGTAGCGGCCGTCGTGGAAACGGACAACGAAGGGCCAGGAATAGGGGTAGCGATGCAGCGGCGGCTGTTCCATCAGGAAATACAGCCCGGTCTCGTATCCCCAGAGGAAGAAGGTCTCTCCAGGTTGGCGGATCTCGGCGAATTGCTCGCTGAAGGCCAGCAGGTCGGCAAAGCTGTAGTCGCTCTCGTTGTCATAGGCCATTGCGATGTCGCGCGGGCTGATCTTGCCGGTTGCCACCAGCGCGACGCGTTTCAGGTTCGGATACAAGGCCCCGCAGGCGAGCCCGATTCCGAGGATGATGACGGCCCAGACAAGGCCCCTCCGGCGGGCGAGTGCCCTGCTCCGCATCAGCGCCGAAGTGAGTGCCTCGATGCCGAACCCTATCAGCAGCGCGGCGCCGGTATAGACGGGCAGGTAGTGATACGGAAAACCCTTTCCCTGGGCGATGGCGGAGATCATTCCGGTGACGATCATCACCAGCGTGACCACATGCAGAAGCGTCGAGCGCTGTATGGCGGTGACGAGGAAAGCCAAGGCTCCAAGGGCGATCAGCGCCGCATTTCCGACGGACGACGCCCAGGTCAGGACCGCGTAGTGGGTGATGATCGACGGGATCGTTCGTGAATAAGATAAGTAGCTGCGGATGTAGCTCTGGATCTCGAGGAAGGGGTCCAGCACGCCGGTTGCCGCGAGGAACCCGAAGACGAAAACGAGGCAGGCCAGTCCACCGATCACAAGCCAGAAGAGGTCGCGCCAGTGGAACCGAACCTCCCGGCCCGGCACAAGAAGCGGAGCGAACACCAGCAGGCCGACCGTGCCGATGGTGTATTTGTAGCAGAACGCCACGCCCATGGCGAAACCGGCGAAGGCGAAAAGCAGCGAGCGCCGGTGTCCGGGTGTCTCGTTCCAGCCGAGTGCGGTGAAATTCAGCGCAAAGATCAGCCAGATCGTGGCCCATCCGTCGGTCTGTGCATGCTCCCAGTAGCCCATGACGTAGAACAGGGAGGCAAAGCCGACCGAAGCGCCGAGCGCAAGCGCTCGGCTGCCACCGAGCAGCAGCACGCTTCCCGACAGGCTGGCAAGGCCGGCGGAAACGAAGATCAGATCGAGGATGCGGATGGCGTGATAGCTGTGTCCGAAGAGTTCGAGCGCCAGCCAATGCGTCGCCGTCGTCATCGGCGGCTTGATATTGTAGACGTCGCGGTAGGTCGCGAGACCCTCCTGCAGCGCATAGGCGATCGTGGCGTGGATGCCCTGGTCGCGGCCGAAGGGTTCGAAGAGCGTGAAGGCGCCGAAGAGCAGCGGAAGAAGCGCTGCAATGAAACAGACCCGCCGGATGTCGTGGTCGGATTCCATGAAGTTGCTCGCTTCTCGCCTCGACCCTGCCACGGGCGCCCCGTTTTTCTAGCCACGAAATCGGCATTTCTTGCCCTTGTCAACAAAGGCCACTACGATTCGTGAAACACCGAGCAGTGCTTCCACCCAAGGAAATATGATGCTTCAGCAAGCCGAGATGGCCGGGGTGACGGGCGTCGCGCAGAGCGATTCCGCGGTCGATCCTGCCCTCGTGTCCATCGTCATTCCCTTTCTCAACGAGCGTGACACGCTGGCAGAGCTGGCCCGCCGGATTGCCACGGTCTTCGCGGAACTGGGTCGACCCTTCGAGATCGTCTTCGTTGACGACGGCTCGACCGACGATGGCGCGGAGATCGCCGCAAAGCTCTCGGCGGACGATCCACGGGTCCGACTGATCCGCTTCACGCGAAATTTCGGCAAGGCGGCGGCACTTTCGGCGGGCTTCGGCGCGGCGCGTGGCGATATCGTCATGACCATGGATGCCGACCTGCAGGACGACCCCGAGGAGATCCCCCGCTTCATCGAGATGCTGGAGGCGGGAAACGATTTCGTGTCTGGCTGGAAGCAGAAGCGCAACGATCCGGCCTCCAAGACGCTGCCCTCGCGGATCTTCAACCGGATGACTTCCTGGATGTTCGACATCGAGATCCATGACATCAATTGCGGATTCAAGGCCTACACGCGCCGAGCGGCAGGGCATCTGAATCTATATGGCGAGATGCACCGCTTCACGCCGGCGCTTCTGCACGCGGCCGGCTACTCCGGCACCGAGATCGTGGTGAAACACAACCCGCGTGAGTTCGGGGTCTCGAAATACGGCACCATGCGAATGATCAAGGGCTTCCTCGACATGTTCACGGTGAAGATGATGACCTCCTATTCCGGCCGCCCGCTGCATTTCTTTGCCATGATCGGACTGCCGCTCTTCCTTCTCGGCGGGCTCTTCATCGCTTATCTGACCGCGCTCTGGTTCCTCGACATGGGGCCGATCGGCAACCGGCCGCTCCTGCTCATCGGCATCCTGCTGGTGGTGACGGGAACGCAGATCGTCTCCGTCGGCTTTGTCGCCGAGCTGATGCGGAATTCCTCGATGCGCGAGGGCGACAAATACGTTGTCGACACCATAACCGAAGACGGCGAGACCCGCCGTCAATGACCGAGTCGAGGATTTTCGATGAGTGACGCCCTGCGCTCCGCCTATGTCGCCACCGCCCATGGCCTCCGCAGGGTCCTGAAGCCGACCGGCCTGCTCGGAGCGCTGGAACGGTCGGAGAGCCGGCGGGCGGCGTGGCTGCGCTCGCTCTTCGCGATCTACGATCTCGAGGACCTGTCGGGCCTCGACCTGCCCTGGTGGACCTTCGATGCTGTCGAAACGGTCGACGACTTTCTTGCATCGCATCCCGGCGCACGGGTTTTCGAATGGGGCAGCGGGGCGAGCACGCTCTGGCTGTCGCGCCGCGGCGCAAAGGTTACGGCAGTGGAGCATGACCCGGACTGGGCCAGCGCGGTGGGCGAAAAGACTGCCGGGTTCCCCGACACCTGGGTCATCGGCGTGCCGGCGGCCGCGTCGGGCGAGATCCCTTCGGGCAAGAAGGGATTCGAGGGGCAGTATTTCGACGCCTATGTCCGGTCGATCCGCGACCACGAGGGGCCGTTCGACCTCATTGTGATCGACGGGCGGGCGCGGGAGGCCTGCCTGCTCGAGGCGATTCCGAAGCTCGCGCCGGGCGGCTACATCCTCTTCGACGACACCAAGCGGGAACGCTACCGGAAGGCGATTGCCGCCTCGGGGCTGAAGGTCGAGCGGCTGGAGGGGCTGGCAGTCTGCCTGCCGCTGCCGGACGCGACCGACCTCTTGTCGATACCCTAACCGGCCCGCTCCGCCCGGATCGCCGACCAGAGGTTGTAGAGCATCAACACCAGCGTCGCCGCCATGACGGCAAAGATGGAGAGCGAGCCGACGCGCAGCGCTTCGGCTGCCATCAGCGCCGAGGCAAGCGAGCGAAGTGCGAAGAACCGCGCGGAGACGACCGGCTTGCCGGCCCGACGCGTCTCCCAGGCCTGCAACATCCAGGAGCCGAAGAAGATCGCCCCGCCGATCATGCCGACGAGTTCCGCTGCGAGCCCGGTGGGCAGGAGTTCTGCAAGTGTCATTCTGCCTCCGTCGTGCTTTCCCGCGGCTCAGAGTGCGGCGCGAACCCAGATGCCTCACCTGGCCGTCTCAAAGGGCCGTATCAGCCCCCATACACCCGCTCGCCGCCAACCCAGGTACCGAGCACCCTGCCTTCCATCCGCTGCCCGTCGAAGGGCGTGTTCTTTGATTTCGACCGGAGCGTGAAGCGGTCCAGAACGAAGGGTGCGTCCGGGTCGAAGAGCACGAGATCGGCCTGGGCGCCGGCGCTGAGCCGCCCGCCCGGCAGCCCGAGCCGCCGCGCCGGGTTGAGCGCCATCGCCCGGAAGAGCTGCGGCAGCGTCAGCAACTCGGCGTGGTAGAGCCGCATTGCGGCCGGAAGCAGCGTCTCCAACCCCACCGCGCCAGAGGCGGCCTCCTCGAAGGGCAGCCGCTTGCTTTCCTCGTCCTGCGGTGTGTGGAAGGACGAGATCGTGTCGATCAGCCCGGAGGCCACCGCCTCGATCACCGCCAACCGGTCGGTCTCCGAGCGGAGCGGCGGCTTCACCTTGAAGAATGTCCGGTAGTCGCCCACGTCGAGCGCGTTCAGCGTCAGGTGATGGATCGAGGTGCCGACGGTCACGTCGAAACCGTTCGCCTTCGCACGCTCGAGCGCCGGAAGCGCGCGGCGGGTGGTGATCTGGTCGGCGTGGTATTTCACGCCGGTCATTTCGACCAGAGCGATGTCCCGGTCGAGCCCCATGCGCTCGGCCATCGGCGAGACCGCCGGCAGGCCCTTCAGCGCGGCGAACTTGCCGGACGTCACTGCCGCGCCGGCCGAAAGCCCGGGTTCCTGTGGATGCGCGATCACCAGCGCATCGAGCGAGCGCGCATAGGTGAAGGCGCGGCTGAGAACCTTGGTATCGCCGGTGACAGTGTCGCCGTCGGAAAACGCCACCGCGCCGGCATCGAGGAGGAAGCCGATCTCGACCATCTCCCGCCCTGCGCGCTCCTTGGTCAGCGCTGCCATCGGCGCGATCCGGACGGGGCTGTCCTGCGCCGCGCGCCGGGTGACGAACTCCAGCACCTCCGGGGTGTCGATCGCCGGCAGCGTGTCGGCCCGCGTCACCATCGTGGTCACGCCGCCCGCCGCCGCCGCCAGCCCGGCCGAGCGGAAGCTTTCCTTGTGCCGTTCACCCGGCTCGCAGATCTTCACGCCGATATCGACGATCCCGGGTGCGAGGCATTTCCCGGCGCAATCGACGACCTCGCCGGCCGCCGGCGGTTCCCCCGTACCAAGCTGTGTGACCGTGCCGTCCGAGACGACGAGCCAGCCCGGCGCGTCGCTCCCTGCCTCGGGGTCGATCAGTCGGGCGTTCTTGAAGAGGATCGTCATCTCTCGCCTCTCTCGATGTTGCAGGCTGCCTCGATCCGGGTGCGGACGGATTTCGGGTCGGGGAGATATTTCATCAGGTGCTTGTCGCCGGCATGCGTGACGAGCTGCACGGCGCTGCCGAGCCTGTTGACCGACTTGACCTGCACCAGCGGAATGCGTTTGCCGTTGGAGCTGGTGAGCGTGTCGTTCGTCAGAACCCAGGTCTGGGTCAACTCCTCCGAGGCGAGGTAGACGCCACGCACGGCGACCGCGAGCGGTGCGGCCACGAAGGCCACCCAGAAACTGGAATTGCCCACCCAGATCAGCACCGCCGAGCAGATCACCGCTCCGATCACCGCAATGATGACGTGATCCTGGATATAGGTGGAGCGATCTGCCTGCCACTCCGCAAGAACCGTTTCGCCATTCATCGCCAGGCCCTCTCTTCCATGCCGTCGAGGACAACCGCCAGCGCCGTCTCCATGCCCTCGGAATCGGCCACATTTAGAAAGCCCACCGGCCGTTCTGCCGCCCGAGCTGGCAGGTACCCGGCGATCTGCGATCCGCGTGCGAAGAGGCGCTCTTTCGAGAAAAGCACCGAATTTCGCGGTCGTGCCGGTCGCCGGAGCCTCAGCGACAGGTCGATCTCCTCGTCCACCAGTGCCGGCGATCGTCCGTGCCGCCAGACCATGAGGCGGCGGTCGGTCACCGCGTAGCGCTGCTGGAAGGGAAAGATCAGGCCGTGGCGGAGGAAGTAGAAGAGGCACCAGGCAAGCGCCGCGATCATGAAGAACTCGATCCCGTGACCGGACCAATCGGTCAGGATCTCGCCGAGCGTGGCGCCCTGCGGTCCGGACATCGCGTGCCAAAGGTAGAACGCAGCATAGAGCGCCGCCGGGCCGGCTGCCACGATCACCGGCCAGCCCATCCGGATCGTGAGACGCGGCCGGCCGACCCAGACCAGCCGCTCCACCGGCCTAAGGCGCTTCATCCAGAATCGGGCATCCCTCTCCAGGAGCGGGGTCATGCCGCCTCCGCCCGGAGGTTCTGCGCCAGAAGGTCCATCGCCGCCATGCGCACCGCCACGCCCATCTCGACCTGTTCTTGGATCACCGAGCGGTTGATGTCGTCGGCGATCGTGCCGTCGATCTCCACGCCGCGGTTCATCGGTCCGGGATGCATGACGATGGCATCCTCCTTCGCGACCGCGAGCTTCGCCGCATCGAGCCCGAAGCGGTGGTAATATTCCCGCTCCGATGGGATGAAGCCGCCATCCATCCGCTCCTTCTGGAGCCGGAGCATCATCACCACGTCGCAGCCCGAGAGGCCCTCCTTCATGTCGCCATAGACCTCGACGCCCCAGTCCGCGGCGCCGGAAGGAATGAGTGTCGGCGGCCCGACGAGGCGGATCCGGTTCTCCATCTTCCCGAGCAGCAGGATGTTGGACCGCGCCACCCGGCTATGGGCGATGTCGCCGCAGATCGCGATGTTGAGCCGGTGCAGCCGCCCCTTGGCGCGGCGGATGGTCAGAGCGTCGAGCAGTGCCTGGGTCGGGTGCTCGTGGCGTCCGTCGCCCGCATTCAGAACCGCGCAATTGACCTTCTGGGCGAGCAGGTCGACCGCCCCCGAATGCGGGTGGCGGACCACGAGCAGATCGGGATGCATGGCGTTGAGCGTCAGCGCCGTGTCGATCAGCGTCTCGCCCTTCTTGATCGAACTCGCCTGCATCTGCATGCTCATCACATCCGCCCCGAGCCGCTTTCCCGCAAGCTCGAAGCTCGCCTGCGTCCGGGTCGAGTTCTCGAAGAACATGTTGATCTGGGTGAGCCCCTTGAGAACGTCGGAATGTTTCGACCTGGACCGGCTCAGCCCGACATACTCGTCGGCGAGATCGAGAATAGTCGTGATCTCCATCGGGTGCAGGGGTTCGATCCCGAGAAGATGCCGCCCGCGAAATGTCATCCCAGCGCTCCCGTCTGCTGCCCTGCGCCGCTTATAGCAGAGGTGCGGGGGCGGACAACGCGGCGGATCGGACAGCGGGGCGAAGTGCTGTCTGCCGGACGGACGAGGAAACGGTACGCCCGCATCCAGCCGGCCCCGCTCCGGACGAATTGACAGCCCTCGCCGACCCCGCCACCTTGCGCGGCGAGTTGCCAGGGACCGCATGATGAGCCGCATCCTCGATACCACGCCCGCCGCCGACGGCTTCGCCATGCCTGGCGAACATGCGCCCCAGGAGGAGGTCTGGATGGCCTGGCCGGAACGTTCCGACAACTGGCGTCTGGGTGCGAAACCGGCGCAGGACGCCTTTGCCGCGGTGGCAGGTGCCATCGCCGAGGTAACGCCGGTCAGCATGGCCGTCTCCGCCGCTCAGTGGGACAATGCGCGCGCCCGCCTTCCGGCGACGGTGCGCGTGGTCGAGATGTCGACCGACGATGCCTGGATGCGCGACATCGGTCCGACCTTCGTCACCGATGCCAAGGACCGCCGCCGCGGCGTCGATTGGGAGTTCAACGCCTGGGGCGGCCTGCTGGACGGGCTCTATTTCCCGTGGAACCGGGATGCCCGCGTTGCCTCGAAGATCTGCGTACTGCACCGGGCCGACATCTATCGTCCCGGACTCGTGATGGAGGGCGGCGCGATTCACACTGATGGTGCTGGAACGCTTTTCACCACCGAGGAATGCCTGCTGCATCCTTCCCGGAACCCGGACCTAGCGAAATCCGAGATCGAGGCGGCGCTCAAGGCCGCGCTCGGGCAACAGAAGGTCATCTGGCTGCCGCGGGGCCTCGACGGCGACGAAACCAACGGGCATGTCGACAATCTCATGCATGTGGCGCGTCCCGGAGAGGTGATCCTGTCTTGGTGCGACGATCCCGCCGATCCGAACCACGCGATCTGCCGCGAGGCGCTCGCCGTCCTGGAAGCGGCGCAGGATGCCGCCGGCCGCACCCTGACGATCCGCAAGCTGCACATCCCCGCCCCGCTCCACATCACCGGCGAGGAGGCCGGCGGGATCGACCCGACGGGCGACATGGCGCGCGCCGCGGGCACCCGCCTTGCCGCCTCCTACGTGAATTTCCTCGTGACCAACGGACGGGTGATCTTCCCGCTGCTCGATCCCGACCGCGACGCTGCGGCCCGCGCCGAGTTGCAGTCGGCCTTCCCGGAGCGCGAGATTGTCGGCCTTCCCGCCCGCGAGATCCTGCTCGGGGGCGGCAATATCCATTGCATCACCCAGCAGGTGCCGGCGATCTGAGGCCGCGCGGCGATCTCGCCGATTTCGCCGCCCGTGTCCCTGCGCTACACTCGCTCCACAGATCGCCCGGGAGGCGCACATGCCGGAAACCCTCGAAAAACTCCGCTCCATCGTCACGGATCCGGGCCTTAGCCCGGCGCAAAAGGCGCGCTTCCTCTCGCTTGAGGCGGAGAACATGCTGCCCTATCCCAAGATCGACGATGCGGTGGCGGAGGCCCTTGCCGAGGGCGTGCTCTGTGATCTCGCTGAAGGTCACGCACCCTACAAGCCGCGCTATGTCGTGCCCGATTACGCGGTGCTGCTGAAGAATGGCAGCGCCTATCTCGAACTGGACCCGCCGGAGACGCTGGACGAGGCGATCACCTGCCTGATGATCGCCTGGCACCACGTGCCCTCGGTGACGGCCATGCCGGTCTTCATCGGCCATATCGACCGTCTTCTGCTGCCTTTCTGTGAGGGCGTTGGCGACGAGGATCTCCGTGCGAAGCTGCGCCTGCTCTGGCGCTATATCGACCGTGTCCTTCCCGACGCTTTTCTGCACGTCAATATCGGCCCAGAGGACAACCGCGTCGCCCGCGCCGTGCTCGATGTCGACAGCGAACTGAAACAGATCGCACCGAACCTGACGCTGCTCTACGATCCCGAGACCAGCGGCGAGGCGCTGCTGCGGCGGGCCACCGACGCGATCATTACCTGTTCCAAGCCGCATGTCGCGAACCACCCGCTCCATACCGCCGCCTTCGACGCGCGCGGCTATGCCATCGTCAGTTGCTACAATGCCCTGCCGCTTGCGGGCGGCGCCGCGACGCTGGTACGGCTGAACCTGCATGAGGCCGCGAAACGCGCCACCGACACGGCGGATTTCGCGGACAACGTCCTGCCGCGCTACATGGACCTGCAATTCCGCCTCATCGAGGCGCGGATGGGCCACCTGTTCGAGCATTCCGGCTTCTTCGAGAACTTCATCGTCACCGAAGGCTGGGTCGACCGGGACCGCTTCACGGCAATGTTCGGGATTTACGGCATGGCTGAGGCGGTGAACCACCTGCAGGATCTCGAGGGGCGTGCCGGCCGCTACGGTCTCGACGCGGAGGCCAATGCGCTCGGCCTCGGCATCACCCGGGCGCTGGCCGACCGCGTCGAGGCAACGCCGGTCGAACACGCATGGCGCGGCCAGGCGATGTTGCACGCCCAGGCCGGCATCAGCACCGATATCGACGCCACACCGGGCGTGCGCATCCCGTATGGCAGCGAGCCGGACCCGGTCACCCATGTGATGGCGCTGGCACCGCACCACCTTCACTACCCCTCCGGGGTCTCCGAGATCCTGACCATCGACGAGACGGTGAAAGCGAATCCGCGGGCCCTCTTCACGCTTGCTAAAGGTGCGCTTGCCAGCGGCTTTCGCGACTTCACGGCGAATGTCGCTGGAGGCGACCTTGTGCGCGTGACCGGCTACATGATCCGCCTCTCGGATTTGGAGAAATTCCGCCAGGACGGCGGCTCTCGCACCAACACCACGGCGCTCGGCGCGGAGGCCGCGGAGTTGACCCGAATTCTCGAGCGCAAACCCCGCGTGATTGGCCATGAATTCGCCCACGGCTACGGTCAGTAGGCTTCTGCCATTCTCCTGCGTCGACGGGCCGGGCAACCGGCTCGTGCTCTTCCTGCAGGGGTGCAATTTCGCCTGCGTGACCTGCCACAACCCGCATACAAGGGGCCATTGCAACGGGTGCGGCGACTGCATCCCGGCCTGCACGACCGGAGCGCTGACACTCGAAGATGGCGCGATTGTCTTCGACGCGGCCCGCTGCACCGGTTGCGACGACTGTCTTGCCGCCTGCCCGATCTCGGCCAACCCGATGGTGCGCGAGATGACGGTCGGCGACGTGCTCTACATCCTCCGCGACAGGCGCGCCTTTCTCGACGGCATTACCCTTTCTGGCGGCGAGGCGACGGTTCAGGCGAAATTCGTCGCCGCCCTGTTCCGGGCGATCAAAGAGGACCCGTCGCTTTCCGGGCTGAGCTGCATGATCGACAGCAACGGATATCTCGCCGGCACCGGTTGGGCACGCCTGCTTCCATGGACTGACGGTGTGATGCTCGACATCAAGGCGATGGACCCAGACACCCACCGCCGCCTGACTGGCAAGGACAATGCCCGTGTTCTCGAGAGCGCCCGGTTGCTGTACCGGGCGGGCCGCCTCGCCGAACTGCGCTTCCTCGTCGTCCCCGGCATCACCGATGCCGAGCGCGAGGTCGCGGCGCTGGCTGAGTTCGTCCGCGCGCTCGACACGCGCCTCCGCCTGCGGCTCAATGCGTTCCGCACGCATGGCGTTACCGGTCCGGCCGCCTCCTGGCCCACGTCCGATCGGGCCACGATCGAGCGTGTTGCGGACAGACTGTCCCAGGCGGGCCTTTGCAACATCGCCACGGCAGTCGTCTTCTGAGAGCGCGACAATACCGTCACGTGACCGGCTGATTATATCGGTCCGTCCGTCGCCTTCCCGTGCAAATCCCCGCGCTTGCTCAGAATATCCGGCATGCTAGGCTGCGGCTGGAAATGGGCGAAGGCGGCCCGGGAATGGCAAGATCCAGAGCACTCCAATACCTGCCGACTCTTGTGGTCGGGCTCGCCATCCTGCTTGTCATCTTCCTCACCGACGCGCAGCATGACCGGGTGTTACAGCAGGCGAAGCGGGAGGAGGTCTCCAAGACGGTAGACTCCCTCCGTTCGGGTATCGAGCAACGGATCGATGACGATATCCTGTCGAGCTATCACCTCGCCAACGCGCTTGAAGCGGCATCCCGGGTCAGGACGCCGACACAGGCGGATTTCGAACAACTGGTCCAGGAAGCGTTCGAGGGTCGGTCCGAATTGCTGCTGACCGAATTCGCGCCCGGGTCCCGAACGGCGCGCGTCCATCCGCTCGAAGGCAACGAGGCGCGACTCGGCCGCGACATAAGCGGGACCCCTGGCGAGCTTCCCGGCGAGATCAGGGTGGGCGCATCCTTTGCCGTCCTGGTCTTCGGCCCGCTCGTGGGCACGGATGGAAGAAACGTCGTAGTCCTGAGACTGCCGGTCCTGACAACCAACGACAAATCGGAGATCGTTGAGGGCGTTCTCTCGGTCCAGCTCGACATCGCAGAGGTTCTCGAGCAGGTCGGTGCGTCGGATGTCGAGCGTAAACACGACCTCGCGATCCTGTATTCGGACGATATCGGCGGCGTCGAAAAGCGCGTCTATGGCGCCGACGACATTTCCCGGGAGGCCGCCGTCAGCGAGGAAGTTTCGATCTCCGATCGCAACTGGACCATCCTGGCGCAACCACGCGGCGGATGGGCGCCGGAGTCCGGCGAGAAGCTGCGCTACCGCCTTTATCTGGCCCTGCTCGGCGCTGTCGTCTTGGCGCCGACGCTGCTTGCCAACCGCTACGCTGTCGCCAGGCGCGAGACCATTGGCGAGCTCGAGGCGATCCGGGAGAAGCTGACCGGCGTGATTGCCAACCTGCCGGGCGCGGTGCTTTCCCACACGATGCCACCCGGCCGGGTAAGCCCAGGGCCCGAGGACCGGGTCGAGTTCTTCAACAAGAGCGCCTGCGAGGAGATCTGGGGCGTTCCGGCTTCGGCGGCGGAGGCACATGTCGCGGTTCTCTGGGCGATGGGCACCGACGCCGAACGGCAACGCGAACTGGAGCGAAAGGCGGCCGAAGCAGCCGAGCGGCTGACGCCCTTTTCCGACACGATTCCGATCCGGACCGCGGACGGGGCGGAGAAATGGCTCCAGGTCCGCAGTCACCCAACGCGGCTTTCGGACGGCTCGACCCGTTTGTATGCGCTGGTGGCGGACGTAACTGCCGATATTGAGCGTGCGGCCGAACTCGAACGCCAGCGTGAGCTGACTTTCATCGCCCAGAAGAATGACAGCCTCGGCAAGCTCACGGGCGGCGTCGCGCATGACTTCAACAACCTTCTGGCGGTAGTCATGGGCAACCAGGAACTGCTGCGCGAGGCGCTCCTGGCGATGAATCCACTGCCCGACCCGCAGTTGCTCGATTTCGTCGAGAGCAGCGTGAGGGCGACGGAGCGCGGTGCGGACCTGACGCGGAAGATGCTCGCCTTCGCCGGCCGCGCCCGGCTTGAGCCGGCGCGTATCGACATCAACGACATCGTGCGCGAGACCGCCGCCTGGGCGGGCCGCACCCTGCCGGACACGATTCACGTCGAGACCATACTCCAGGAGAGCCTACCTTTGGTGCAGGTGGATCGCGGTTCGGCCGAGAGCGCCCTGCTGAACCTCATCATCAACGCCCGCGACGCGATGCCGGATGGCGGCCGGCTCTATATCGAGACCTTCAGCCTCGAGCTCGAAGCCGGGCATCCCTATTGCCGCGAACGCGGGCTCGCGCCGGGGACCTGTGTCGAACTGGTGGTGCGCGACACCGGCAAGGGAATCGCGCCCGACGCGCTTCCACGCATTTTCGAGCCCTTCTTCACCACAAAGCCGCCGGCTTCGGGCGCCGGGCTCGGCCTGTCGATGGTGAAGGGGTTCATGGAACAATCTGGCGGCGCCGTGATCGCCTCCTCGGAACTCGGCGAGGGGACGACGGTCAGGCTCCTCTTTTGTACGAACGACGCGTCGGAGGACGGCGGCAGGTCCGAGGCCGCGCGGGCGGTACACACTGGTCCTGGCGAGGCGCGAATCCTGCTCGCCGAGGACGAGGAAGATGTGCGCCAGACGCTGGCCTCCGCCCTCACCCGCGTCGGCTACAATGTCACCGAGGCGTCTTCGGGCGATGCCGCCTTCGAGGTCTTCAAGAACTCTCCCGAAATCGATCTGCTGCTCACCGACATCGTCATGCCGGGCAAGCTCCAGGGCACCGACCTCGCGCGCGCTGTCCGCTGCATGTCGCCGGGCCTGCCGGTGGTGTTCCTCTCCGGCCACGCTTCGGGTCCGAGTGACCCGGACGAACCGGGCGACTTGCGGACCCTGCACCTGAACAAGCCGGTTTCCCGCGACGAACTGGTCTCAGCGGTCGAGACCGTCCTTGGCCGAGCAGCGCCGCTCTAGGTCACGTTTCCGGAAGCGACGATCTTCCCGACCGCCTGTCCCTCTAGCGCGAGGCGAGAACGGCGCCGCACTGACCCGGCAGATCCTTCATCGTGTAGTCGCGCGGGTGGCGCTTCTTCGGTGCGGGCTTGGCTGGTTTGGCGGTGGTCTTGGGCGGGTCCAGCATATCGGTGACCCACCAGGTAAGCGTCGAGTCACAGCCGGTTCCGCCTTTGGACAAGTCCTTCACTGTCGGTGTCTGCGTCACGCATCCCCGCGCGCCCTTGGGGCATTTGAGACGCACGTGGAAATGGTAGTTGTGCCCCCAATAGGGGCGGATCTTCTGCAGCCATTTCGCGTCGCGCTTGCTTGCCGTCTTGCAGAACTCGACCTTGACCGGCGGGGTGACGAAGATCCGGTCGACCCGCGGGTCCATCGCCGCGCGTTTCAGGATCGCAGCATGGGCCGGCGTCCAGTTGCCGTTGACTGAACGCTGATCGGCGGAGCGTACATCGACCGAACTGATATTCTCCCGGTCGCGCCGGCTCAACCGCAGGTTGGTCGCGGGCTTCATCCAGATGTCGGCATCGAGCCCGATCTGGTGCGAGGCGTGTCCCGAGACCATCGGCCCGCCACGCGGCTGGCCGATATCGCCGATATAGAGGCCCTTCCAGCCGACAGTCGCTGCGTAGGCGGAGAGATCCTTCAGGAAGTCGATCATCTCCGGTTGGCCCCAGTTGCGATTCCGTGACAGCCGCATCGCCTGCCAGGTCGGGCCGGTCTCCGGCAGCTCGATATTGCCGGCCGCGCAGCCCCTCGAATAGAAGCCGATCGGCTGGGATTCATGCTGCGATGGTGTGGCCTTGGCGCCGAGAAGGTGGCTCGCCTTCTGTTGCGCCGCGGCGGCGGTCGGAAGCGCCAGAAGGGCGATCAGCCCGGCGGCAAGGGTGCGTCGAAAGGTGTACATGCTGCTCTCTCCCCGTCTGCTTTGACCCAGAATAGCAGCACCAGCCCCAACAGAAAAAGGATAATGACCGGAATGATGCCGGTTTGCTGGCTTCCGCTGATGTCGGTCAGCAGGCCGATGGAGAGCGGCGCGAGAAAGGACGAGGCCTTGCCGGCCAGCGCGTAGAGGCCGAAGGCCTGGGTCATGCGCTCGGGATCGGCCTGCCGGCACATCATGGAGCGGCTCGCTGTTTGCAGCGCCCCGCCAGCCCCGCCGATCGTTGCGCCGGCGGCGTAGAAGGCGAGGTCCGGGAGCGAGGAATTCGCGGAAACGCCTATGCCGAAGACGCTTTGGCGGGAGATGAAGATCACCGCCAGTCCGACTGCCGCGAGAAGAACCAGGCAGACGGCGATGACCGGCATCGGCCCGAACCGGCTGTCTGCCTTGCCGCCGATCCAGGCGAAGAGAGCGGCGGTGACCACGGCGATGATGCCGAAAATGCCGGTGTCGACGACGCTCCAGCCGAGCACGCCCGCCGCATAGAGCCCGCCGAAGACGTATAGGCCGTTGAGCGCGTCGCGGTAGAACATCGAGGCGCCGAGAAAGGCGGAGAGCGAGGGCGTCCGGGGCAATGCGCGGAGCGTTGCGCGCAGCTCCGGCCAGGCGTCGCGGAGTGCGTCGCGCAGCGGTTCGCGCGCGTGGCCGGGGCTCTCCTTCACCCAGAGGAAGAAGGGGACCATGAAGACCGCATACCAGAGTGCTGTGAACGGGCCGACAAAGCGGGTTCCTTCGCGGGAAGCCGCGTCGAGGCCGAGCGCTGGCGGGCGTCCGAGCAGCGTCGTGCCCGCGCCGGACTCGGCGAACAGGAGGAGCATGATGACAAGCGCGACCAGCCCGCCGACATAGCCGAAGGCCCATCCCGAGCCGGAGATCGAGCCGATCTCCTCGGGCGGGCCGAGATCCGGCAGCAGCGAGTTCGTGAAGATCGTCGCGAATTCCATGCCGACGAGGCCGAGCGCGAAGAGGCCAAGCACGAGGGTAAGGTTGAAACCGGCGGGATCGGCGAACCAGGTGCCCGCCGCGCCGATCACGTAGAGCGCCGAGAAGCCCCAGATCCAGCCGATCCGGTGCCCGCCCTTGTCGGCCAGGGCGCCGAGGAACGGCGCGAGAAGCGCGATGGCCAGCCCCGAAGCGCCGATCATGTAGCCCCAGGCCGCCTGCGCGGCGACGCCGTCGTCGAGCAGTTCCTTGATATAGGGGGCGAAGACAAAGGTGAGCAGCAGCGTGTTGTAAGGCTGGCTGGCCCAGTCGAAGAAGAACCAGCCCCAGATGCGTTTCCTGTGGGAGATGTTCGCCATGCCGCTCCGCGCCCCGAGATAGCGGGCATAGAGCATGAAGCGACCGGTTCGGGCAAGCCGCGCGATGCTGTGCTCAGCGCAGGATGGCCGGCATCGCTGGGTCTGATTGGTGTCGTTCGTCGCCGAAGGGATCGAGATCCTGGCCGAAGGCGGCGGCGAGGGTGGCCATCGCCGCCTCGTGATGCTGCGGCGCGACCGCGGGGCCGAAGCGGACCGCGGCGGCAAAGACGCCGGCGGTCAGGGTGACGCCCGCCGCGGTGCCGCGGAGAACGGAAAAGAAGGTCATAGTCTCCCCATCCCTTGCCTGCGGTCACTCTAGACGGGAGCTTCGGCCGAAATGCGGCGGGGATGCGGAAACTGGCCACCTGGTGGAGCGGTTTCTGCCACAATTACGCCACATTTTCTCCGTGACGGCTCAGTCGAAAAAGGGTGTCATTTGCGCAATGACGACCGAATTCTCGGCCAGGGCCCGGTCCATCAGGGCACGCTCTTCGTCGGGAACCTCGTGGCCCTCGGCCAGCCGTTCCTCGAGCGTGCCGTAGCCAGTGACATCGAGCGGCGCGAGATCGGCCTGCTTGAGAAGCGCCACGGTCTCGCGCACCGCCTCCGCCTCGTCGACGCCCGAAGCATAGCACATCAGCGCCGCCCCGGTGGACTCCGCGGGCAGCCCGTCGCCAGAGTGGCGGCCGACCTCGACCAGCAGGGTATAGACCTGCTGCCGACGCTTCTGTGGTTTGTCATTCCTGGTGCTCATGCGCCGGCCATAGGGGCTCCTGCGCCGCTTGCCAAGACCGGAATGCCTGTCCGGGAGCGCTCAGCCGAGCCGGGTGCCGTGACCGCCGCCGGCGAAGCTGCCGTCGAGCACCGGCAACAGCGGTACCTCCGCCATATCTTTGGGCGAAACACGCCGGTCCGGCATCGGCACCCAGTCGAGGTCCTTCTCGTAGAGATGGCGCAGGCCGGAGAGGATCGGCCGGCCCGCGCGTCGGTCGAGCGCCAGCCAGCGGCGGATCGACTCGGGCCAGAGGGTGATGGCGAACCATCCCTCCTCATCCCCGGTCAACACCGCCTCAGCCATCAACAGGACGGTCGCCGGCAGGGTTGCGGCGTGCCCAGCGCTCGCGGCGATTTCCATGAGCGGCGCGAAGAGAGGGCTGTCTCCGGTGAGCGGTGGCTGGCGGGATCCTGCGAGCAGGCTGCGGAGTTGCGGCAGGATCAGCTCCGCCCTCTGGTCGCCGGCCGCCTCGAGAACCCCCGCGATGAGCTGCGTGCGCCCCGCGACGGCAGCCGCCAGAAGGTCGGCGCGGACCGCTTCGGTGGTTTCGGTCAGCCGCGCTGGCAGAGGTCCCAGCCAAGGCCGCAGGCGCCCCAGATCCGCTCCTGTCAGGAAACCCTGAAGCACCGCCGCGCGGTCATGCGCGGGCAGGGCCAGATAGTCCGGCTGGAAATCGTCCCAGTAGAGCCCCATGTCGACATTCCCGAGCCCGTTTTGGAGCCTGTCGGCCAGAAGGATCGCGGTGGCGGCGGCAAAGGCGGTCGCATCGGCCTGCGGCTGGGAAGCGGCGAGTTGCAGCGCGTCCCGGAGCCGGAGGTCGTCGCCGCTCTCGAGTCGTCCGCCCTGGTGCAGGATCAGCCGGGTCAGCGCCTGTTCGTCGGCGCCGCGGGCCCGGTCGGCCGGTGGAATCCGCGCCGCGATGCCCCGGATCGCCGAGCGCGGCTGCCGCCCGGCGGTGGCGCGCAGGTCCATGACGGCCTGCAAGGCCCGAAATCCGAGCATCGGGGAATCGTTCTCCAGCATGCGGAGACACTGCCCGTCGAATTCGCCCGAAACCGGGCGGACAATTTGTTGAAAATGATCAATATTTGAATCGAGCCGTGAATTGGCCACACAGCGGCAACAATGCTGCCGCGAACCAGCTCTTTGGACGAACCGGCGCCACAATGGTAAACGAAATCCGCATTATGACGGATTTCGTCGGATTCCAGTTGCGCGGCGGCGCGAATCAGTCGCGCAGCAACTCGTTGATGCCGGTCTTGGAGCGCGTCTGCGCGTCCACCCGCTTCACGATCACCGCGCAATAGAGGTTGATGCCGTTCTTCGACGGCATCGAGCCCGAGACGACCACCGAATAGGGCGGCACCTCGCCATACATGACCTCGCCGGTCTCGCGGTCGACGATCTTGGTCGACTTGCCGATGAAGACGCCCATGCCAAGCACCGAGCCCTCGCGCACGATGCAACCCTCGACCACCTCGGAGCGGGCGCCGATGAAACAGTTGTCCTCGATGATCGTCGGGCCGGCCTGCATCGGCTCCAGCACGCCGCCGATGCCGACGCCGCCTGAGAGGTGCACGTTCTTGCCGATCTGGGCGCAGGAGCCGACGGTGGCCCAGGTATCGACCATCGTCCCTTCGTCCACATAGGCGCCGAGATTGACGAAGGAGGGCATCAATACCACGCCGGGGGCGATGAAGGCCGACTTGCGGACGATGCAGGTCGGCACGGCACGGAAGCCCGCCGCGCCCCACTCGTTGTCGCCCCAGCCCTTGAACTTGCTGTCGACCTTGTCCCACCAGTGGCCGCCCTGCGGGCCGCCGTCCTGCTGTTCCATGTTTTTGACGCGGAAGCCGAGGAGGACCGCCTTCTTGGCCCACTGGTTGACGTGCCAGTCACCGTTGTCCTGCTTTTCGGCAACGCGCAGCCGGCCGCTGTCGAGCGCCGCCAGCGTGTCTTCGATCGCTTCCAGCGTTGCGCCGCCGGTATGCGGGGTCACGCTGTCGCGGATCTCCCAGGCGGCTTCGATGGCCTCCTCGAGCTGGGCATTGGTCTGAGCGTCCGACATGTGGCAGTCCTGTTGGCTTGGTTTCGTTCCGGCAGGCTCTACACTCCGAGGCCGGTTCAGGCAACGTCCCCGACGAGCGGGTCCGGTTCGACATTGGCGCCGCAGAGCAGCACCGCAACGCGCTCGCCCCTCTCGGGTCGGTAAGCGCCGGCGCGGAGCGCAGCGAGCGGCGTGGCGGCGGCGGGCTCGACCAGCAGACGCAGCTTCTGCCAGAGAAGGCGCTGGGCCTCGAGAATCGCCGCGTCGCTCACTACCTTGCATTCGATCTGCTGTTCCATGGCGAGGTCGTAGCAGATCCGCCCGATCTTCCGAGCGCCGAGCGCATTGGCGACGACGCCGGAGACCTCGATCTCCGCATCCGGCCCATCGCGCATCGCCGTTGCGAGTGTCGCGCAGCCCTCCGATTCCACCGCGACCACTTTTCGGTCGCCTTCGAACCACGCCATCGCGCCGCCGATCAGCCCACCGCCGCCGACGGCAACGAGCACCGTGTCGGCCTCGAGCCCCTGGGATTCCCACTCGCGGAAGAGCGTCCCCTGGCCTTCGACCGCCTCGGGCGAATCATAGGCGTGAACCTGAAGCGCGCCGCTCTCCGCTTCCCAGTCCTGTGCCGCCGCCAGCGCATCGGCATAGGAGCCGGGGACCGTCACCAGCTCCGCGCCGTAGCTTTCGACCAGCGCCGTCTTCGCGGGGCCGGCCAGTTCCGGAACGAAGACCTTCGCCTTGTGCCCGAGCTTGCCTGCCGCGTAGGCCACCGCCGCACCGTGGTTGCCACCCGAGGCCGCGACGACGCCCGCCTCGGGCACCTTTTTCGACAAGAGCGTGTTGAATGCACCGCGCGGCTTGAAACTGCCGGTATGTTGCATTTGCTCCAGCTTGATCTCCACCAGCGTATCGTTCCAGAGCGCGGTCGACACCATCAGCGGGGTCCGCCGGTTCAGTCCCGACATCCGGTCCGCCGCGGCGTCGATGCGTTCTCTCCAGTCGTTCATTTGGCTTTCCTCTTGTCGCGGCACGGTCTAGCGTCGGGAAACACACAAATCACAGGCGCGCGCGCGATGAAAGACGATCCGTCGAAGCGATCCTTCCGGGACGCTCACGAGGACATAGAAACCTCCTCCGGCGTGCGCGACACGGCGCAGACCCGCTCTCCGGCCTACCGGCTCGCCTATGACGATCAGGATTTCATCCTGCGCGACGACCTGCGCCCGGTGCGACTCCAGCTCGAACTCCTGAAGCCGGAGATCGCGATGACCGAGCAGGGGGTCGATTCCACCATCGTGCTCTTCGGCGGCGCGCGTATCCCAGAGCCGGCACGGGTGGCGGACGCCGCGACACCCGAGATCGCCGGGATGAGCCGCTTTTACGAAGAGGCGCGCAAGTTCGCCCGGATCATGACCGAGCGCAGCCTCGCCCGCTCCGGCGGCCGCGACGACATCATCGTCACCGGCGGCGGCCCCGGCGTGATGGAGGCGGGCAACCGAGGCGCTGCCGATGCCGGCGGCAAGTCGATCGGGCTCAACATCGTGCTCCCGCACGAGCAGGCGCCGAACGAATACATCACCCCGGAGCTGTGCTTCAATTTCCACTATTTCGGCATCCGCAAGATGCACTTCCTGATGCGCGCCTCGGCAATTGCCATCTTCCCGGGCGGCTTCGGCACGATGGACGAGCTCTTCGAGGCGCTGACGCTGATCCAGACCGGCCGGATGCGGCAGGTGCCCTTCCTGCTCTTCGGACGCGATTTCTGGGAGCGGGTGATCGATTTCGAGGCGCTCGCGGAGGTCGGCACGATCAGCCCGGAAGACCTCGAGCTCTTTCGCATCGTCGAAACAGCCGAACAGGCTGTGGAGGCGATCGACAGCTGGCCGAATGTCGGCGTCAAGCGCGGCACCGTTCCGGGCCGCTGATCGCCGGGCGACGTCAAGAAACTGTTTCCGGAACAGTGTATTCCGGGGCAGAGTGACAAGAGGGGCGGCGCTCGCCCCGTGTCGCCCGCTCCCGGTCCGCGGTGAACGGGTCCACGCAACAGAAGGTCAATCACCGTGTCCAACCGCATCCTCTGGTCCATCGTCGGAATCCTCGCGATCCTCGGGGGCGTCTTCGCCCTCGCCAACCCCTTTGCCGCCAGCCTCGCCGCGACCGCGATCGCCGGCTGGATGTTCCTGATCATGGGGGTCCTTCAGATCTTCGCTGCGTTCCGCCTGCCCGGAGCCGGAGCTAAGATCTGGACCATCCTCCTCGGCCTGCTGGCGCTTTATCTCGGCATCACGATCCTCGGCCACCCGCTCAGGGGGATGATCGCGCTCACCACGATGGTGGCGATCCTGTTCCTCGCCGGCGGGATCTCCAAGATCATCCTCGCCTTCTCGATGGAAGACCGGCAGTTCTTCTGGGTGATGATCCTGGCCGGCATCGCATCGCTGGCACTCGGCATCATCATTTTCGCCAACTGGCCGCTGTCGGCCGCCACGTCTCTGGGCATCCTGCTCGGGATCGAGCTGCTGTCAAACGGCGTAACGGCGCTGATCCTCGCCTTCAGCCGCGATTCGGAGGAAGCGGCCGCCTGAACAGGGCGCACATGTCCGGGACCCGCCGGCGCCTGCGCCGGTGGGTCGCGTCAGCCCAGGCGCTCTTGCTCGATCAGACGGTTGAGATCTGCCCGGTCGATATTGCCCAGCACAAGAACATGCCCGACCACGAGCGCCGGTGTGCCATAAATCCCGAACAGCGCCGCGACCCCGGCGCTCCGCTCGAGCCGGTCGGCCACCTCCGGCCCCTCCATGTCGGCGACGAGTCGCGCGCCATCGAGACCGAGCTCATCGGCTGCGCGGTGCAGCCAGGCCGCGTCGATCCGGTAGCCACTGCGCATCAGCCGCGCATGCATCGGCATGTACGCACCCTGCATGTCGGCGGCGATCGCCACTTTCGCGGCCATGACCGACCGCGCTCCGAGCAGAGGCAACTCGTGCCAGGTGATGTCGATACCGTCGATCTCCGGCAGCATCTTGGTCAGAACCCGGCAATAGGCGCAGTTGTAGTCCGAGAAGGACGCCACCGGCACCACGCCCGGCGCCGGTGTGCCATCGAAAAGGTCCTCCAGCGACCCTGCCGGCGTCTCGGCAGCGTCCAGGCCAAAGAACGGGTCCGGCAGGCCGCCGGTCCTCGGCCCGGCCTCGAGATAGCTGAAGCCCGGCAGCCCGGTGATCGGCCGGGTCTCGAGCGGGATCGCGCGATTGCGCAGATAGCCCGAAACCGAGGCCGACATCACCGCGCCGCCCGCAGCAAGCCAGAAGAACTGCCGCCGCGACGCCATGTGATCAGCCGCCCAGACCGGTCTCGGCGGCGATCTCGGCGCGGCTCTTGCGCGCCCGCTCGGTGGCCGACTTGAGCTGGCCGCAGGCCGCCATGATGTCCTCGCCGCGCGGCGTGCGAATGGGCGAGGCATAGCCCGCCTTGTAGATGATGTCCGCGAAGCTCTCGATCCGTTCCCAGTCAGAGCGTTCATAAGGTGCGCCGGGCCATTCGTTGAACGGGATCAGATTGATCTTTGCCGGGATGCCGGCGATTAGCCTGACCAAGCGGCGCGCATCCGCGTCGCCGTCATTCACGCCCTTGAGCATCACGTATTCGAAGGTGATTCGTTCCGAGTTGCTCAGGCGCGGATAGTCGCGCAGCGCGTTGAGCAGCGTCTCGATGTTCCACTTCTTGTTGATCGGCACCAGCCTGTCGCGCACCTCGTCGGTGGTCGCATGGAAGCTGATGGCCAGAAGGCAGCCGATCTCCTCGGCGGTCCGCGCGATCTCCGGCACCACGCCCGAGGTCGAGAGGGTGATCCGCTTGCGGCTGAGGCTCAGCCCCTCGTCATCCTTGATGATGGCGATCGCGTCGCGCACGGCCTCGAAATTGTAGAGCGGCTCGCCCATCCCCATCATCACGACGTTGGAGACAAGCCGCGTCTCGTCCTTCGGGGCCCGCCCCGGCTCCGGCCATTCGCCAAGATCGTCACGCGCCACCATCACCTGCCCGGCGATCTCGCCCGCGGTCAGGTTGCGCACCAGTTTCTGCGTGCCAGTGTGGCAGAAGGAGCAGGTCAGCGTGCAGCCGACCTGAGAGGAAATGCAGAGCGTCCCGCGCCCTTCCTCGGGGATGTAGACGGTCTCGACCTCATGGCCGCCGGCGATCCGCAGCAGGTATTTCCGCGTGCCGTCCTCGCTCACCTGTTTGGAGACCACCTCGGGCACCGAGATCTCAAAGCGCTCGGCGAGCTCGGCGCGATAGGCTTTCGAGAGATTGGTCATCTCGTCGAAGCTGCGCACGCCCTTCTGGTAGATCCACTGCCAGAGCTGGTCGACCCGCATCTTGGCCTTCTTCTCCTCGGTCCCGTGGGCGATCAGGACCTCGCGCAGCTCCGACCGCGTCAGCCCGACGAGGTTCGTCTTCCCGGTTTCGGGCAGCTTGCGGGCAATGGTCACGACATCCTGCGTGATCGGGGCGCTGGCGCTCATCGGTTCGTCCTTCAGGGTTGAGGCGCCTGATATACGCGGTGGCCGGCGGTTTTCCAAGCCCGCCCAGGATCCGGCTGTCAGAGCTGCTCCCTCCAATCCCGCGGCTGCTTAGCGACTTCGGGCAGGTGGATATCGTGGCGCAGCCAAGCGGAATCGGGCAGTCGCGGCGCGCGGCGCTTTGCTCATCGCTAAAAGTGACCCCGTAGCCCAGGCGCAGATTGCGAAGAGGCGATCTGCGCCGTGGGCGCAGTCGGACTGTATCCTATGCCAGCCAAGCCGGCGGCAGGCTATTCCCCGCAGCGCTTCTCGGCCTCTTCCATCGCGGCCGTGAAGCCCATCAGGGAGAAGGTATCCTTGGTCTGGGTGCCGCGGGTGGAGCGCGCGGTGAAGGTCGCCTCTGCGCCCCGCTTCAACGCAGTCACCAGCTTGGAGTCATCGTCCGGCGAGGCCGGCCAGGCCCACTCGCCCTCGGTGAAGAGCTCGAAACTGCTGCCTCCGACCTCGGCCGTCACGGTAGAGCCCTTGGCGAAGGGATAGCCGCCGGTGAAGGAGACCTCGCCGGCCGCGCCCGCGCCCGGACGGAAGGTCACGAAGAGCAGGATGTCACCGCGCCTGACCGAGACGGTCCTGCCGTCGCGCGTGTTCACCGTTGACTTGGGCGAGGACACGCCCCAGCACTCGGTGGGGTCGTCCTCGACGAAGACGCTCCAGTCGGTCTTGGCGGCAACCTGGTTGGTCGAAACGTCCTGCGCCATCGCGACCGTTCCTGAAAGGAGGACGGAAGCGGCGGCCACGCCGGTCAGTATCCGGGAAAACATGTCTGTCACAGCCTCCAGCTGTCTCTGCCTCATTCTGTTACCACCTGGGTCCGTTGACCGGACTTTCCGCGAGGCGGCTGGGATTACAACCCGCTGCTTGGCATGGTAACGCAGATGTGGCGGCCGGGTGAAGACCCGCAGGCGGAATTTTGCCGGAAAGGATGGCGCGATGGCCTCAGTCGAGATGGTGGAGATCTGGCGCGGCGGTTTCCGCGAATCGGTGCACAGGGGCCATGCGGTGGTCTGCGACGCCTCGGGTGCGATTGTCGCCTCCTGGGGCGACCCCGACAAGGTGTTCCTGCCACGCTCGTCCTCGAAGATGATTCAGGCGCTGCCGCTGGTCCAGAGCGGGGCGGCCGATGCGCGCCGGCTCGGCTCCGAACAGCTCGCTCTGGCCTGCGCGAGCCACAACGGCGCGGAGATCCACACCGGGCGCGTGGCGCGCTGGCTGGCCGACCTCGGCCTCTCTGAAACGGACCTGCGCTGTGGTCCGCAGATGCCGGATGACCCGGATGCATTCAGGCACTTCACCTGTTCGGAGGACGCCCCGTGCCAGCTACACAACAATTGCTCGGGCAAGCACACCGGCTTCCTGACGCTGGCGCAGCATCTCGACGCCGGGCCGGAATATATCGACCCTCTTCACCCAGTGCAGCAGGCGGTGCGCGCGGCCTGGGAGGACCTCACTCAGGAGGATTGCCCCGGCTACGGGATCGACGGCTGCTCGGCGCCGAATTTCGCCTCGACGCTCGCCGGCATGGCCCGCGCCATGGCTTCCTTCGCCGCCGCCCGCAGAGGCCGGGGATCGAGGCAGGAGGCGCAGGCGCGGCTGGTCGAGGCGATGATGGCGCATCCCGAGCTGGTGGCAGGTGAGGGCCGCGCCTGCACCGAGCTGATGCGCGCGCTCGCCGGCGCGGGCGTTGCCAAGACCGGTGCGGAGGGGTGCTTTGCCGCGATCCTGCCCGGCAAGGGGTTCGGCGTGGCGTTGAAGATCGAGGACGGGACGACGCGTGCCTCGGAAAGCGCAATCTCGGCGATCCTTGTGGCGCTCGGTGTGCTGGACCCGGCCCATCCGACAGCGCGCCGTTTCATAGCGCCGCGCATCCCGAACCGCCGTGGGGTGGACACCGGACAGCTTCGCCCGGTGCCCGGAACCTTCGACCGACCTACATTGGGATGATCTCGGCGACCTCGATCGAGCCGCTGCCATCGGTCACCATCGGACAGCCTTTGGCGTAGTTCACCGCCGTCACCATGTCCGGCGCCTGGATGATCGAATAGCCCGAGACGGGGTTCGCCCCGCCGGTCTGCTCGACCGTTCCCTTCTTGACGGTCCAGGACGCGCCGACCGGGTTGCCGGCATCCACCACGGCGTCACCCATCTTGTCGAACCATTCGGACCAGGCCTCCATGGCCTTGGCGCCTTCCTCCGGACTCTCGGGCTGTTTTCCGCCATGATAGGCATATAGGAACTTTGGCATTTTCTTCCTCCCTGTTCGTGGTCCCTTCTTAGCGGACCCGCTGGGGCGCTGCCAATCGGCATCATGCCGGCGGGCTCAGACGCCTTCGAACTCGGAGAGCGAATAGCCCTGGATATAGAGAAGCGCTGTCAGGTCGCCGTGGTTGATCCGGATGTCGCACTGCGCCGCGACGCTGGGCTTGGCGTGCAGCGCCACGCCGGTTCCGGCGCGCGCGAGCATGCCGAGATCGTTCGCACCGTCCCCGACGGCGAGCACATCCGCCTCGGAGATACCGAGCCGGGAGGCGATCTCTTCCAGCGCCGAGACCTTGGCCGCGCGCCCGAGGATCGGCTCGCCGGGGGCGCCGGTCAGCCTGCCATCTGCCACCAGGAGCGTGTTGGCGCGATGCTCGTCGAAGCCGAGAGCCGCGGCGACCTTCGCGGTAAAGGCGGTGAACCCGCCCGAGACCAACGCCGCGTAGCCGCCTTGCGCCTTCATGGTCGCGACGAGTTCCTGTCCGCCGGGCGTGAAGGTGATGCGCTCCGCCAGAACTTGGTCGATCACGCCGATATCGAGCCCCTTCAGGAGCGCGACCCGCTCGCGCAGAGCGCTCTCGAAATCGAGCTCCCCGTTCATCGCCCTCGCGGTGATGTCCTTGACCCGCGCGCCGACGCCGGCGACGTCCGCGAGCTCGTCGATGCATTCCTGACCAATCATGGTGCTGTCCATGTCGGCCAGAAGCATCTTCCGGCGTCGCCCCGCCTCCGGTTGCACCACGAGGTCGATGCCCATTGCCTGGAGATCTTCCCAGACCTGCCAGCGGTTCGACGGAACCTCATCCATAGCAAATTCCGCCGCGACATCCGGCGCGAGCCATTGTGCCTCGCCGCCGCCCCAGGCATTGCACAGCGCCTCGACGGCGCCGGCCTCGAGGGCGGGCCTGGCGGGGTTGGACAGCAGCGTTACGACATGCATTTCGGTCTCCGGTGACGGTTGATGCCGCGGCTTAGACACCGCCCGGGCCCGATTTGCCAGCCCCGGCGCTTTCCGTCCAGCCGTCGCCGGTGGCCCCGGAGTTTCCGATAGTGGATGCTGGCAGGCAGAATGCGGCGTTGCGTCCCGAGGAAACGACATTTGCCTGTTGCCAGCCCGGCCCCTTCCGCCATATGAGCGGCCTCGGGACACCCCTCCCCAACGAGGGGCATATATCTGGAAGGATACCACCAATGGCGACTCAATCTCCGGCTGCGCGGCCGGCGAACCCACGTTTTTCCTCCGGCCCTTGTGCCAAACCCCCCACATTCACGCTCGACGCCCTTAAGGACGCCGCCCTCGGCCGGTCGCACCGCGCCGCCCTCGGCAAGGCGAAACTCAAGCAGGCGATCGATGACACCCGCGCGGTGCTCGGCGTTCCCGATGACTACCGGATCGGCATCGTGCCGGCCTCCGACACCGGTGCGATGGAGATGGCCATGTGGTCGCTCCTGGGCGAGCGCCCGGCCGAGATGCTGGCATGGGAAAGCTTCGGTGCAGGCTGGGTGACCGACGTGGTCAAGCAGCTCAAGCTCGATGCCGTGGTCAGGACCGCCGAATATGGCGAGATCGTCGATTTCGCTGAGGTCGATTTCGACAAGGATGTTGTCTTCACCTGGAACGGTACCACCTCTGGCGTGCGTCTTCCCAACGGCGATTCGATCCCCGCCGACCGTGCGGGCCTGACGATCTGTGACGCCACCTCCGCCGCCTTCGCGGTGGACCTGCCCTGGTCGAAGCTCGATGTCGTCACCTTCTCCTGGCAGAAAGTGCTGGGAGGCGAGGCGGCGCATGGCATGCTGATCCTGTCGCCCCGCGCCGTCGAACGGCTCGAGAGCTACACGCCCGCCTGGCCGCTGCCGAAGATCTTCCGCCTGACCAAGGGCGGCAAGCTGATCGAGGGCGTCTTCAAGGGAGAGACGATCAACACGCCGTCGATGCTCGCGGTCGAGGATTACCTCGTCGCGCTCGACTGGGCGAAATCCGTGGGCGGACTCGCGGGCCTGATCGCGCGGGCCGACGCCAACACGGCCGTGATCGAGCGCCTGGTTGCCGAGAACGACTGGATCGACTTCCTCGCCGCCGACCCGGCCATTCGCTCGAACACCAGCGTCTGCCTAAAATTCACCGACGCGCGGATCAAGGACGGCGCTGCTTTTGCCAAGGCGGTCGCCAAGCGGCTCGACGCGGAGGGCGTGGCGTTCGACATCGGTGCCTATCGCGACGCGCCTCCGGGACTCCGGATCTGGTGTGGCGCAACGGTCGAGACCGCCGATCTCGAAGCGCTCGTGCCCTGGCTCGTCTGGGCCTTTGAAGCCGAGATGGACGCCCAGCTGGCGGACGCCTGATCAATCCTGCGTGACAGATCGCCGGGGGCTGCGGCTCCCGGCCCTTCCCCCGTTCTTCCCAAGGAGTGCCTGACATGGCCCCGAAAGTTCTCGTCTCCGACAAGCTCAGCGAAACCGCCGTCCAGATCTTCCGCGATAACGGCATCGAGGTGGATTTCCTGCCGACCCTCGGCAAGGAACCGGAGAAGCTCGCCGAGCTCATCCATAATTACGACGGCCTTGCCATCCGTTCGGCGACCAAGGTGACCGCCGACATCCTGGAGCGCGCCACCAACCTCAAGGTGGTCGGCCGCGCCGGCATTGGTGTCGACAACGTCGATATTCCGGCCGCCTCCAAGAAGGGCGTGATCGTGATGAACACGCCTTTCGGCAACATGATCACCACCGCCGAACATGCCATCGCGCTGATGTTCGCCGTCGCCCGCCAGATCCCCGAAGCCTCGGCCTCGACCCATGCCGGCAAGTGGGAGAAGTCGAAATTCATGGGCGTGGAACTCACCGGCAAGACGCTCGGTGTGATCGGTGCGGGCAATATCGGCGGCATCGTCTGTGACCGCGCGGTGGGACTGAAGATGAAGGTCATCGCCTATGACCCGTTCCTCTCGGACGAGCGTGCCGGCAAGCTCGGCGTGACCAAGGTCGAGCTCGACGAGCTTCTGAGCCGTGCCGACTTCATCACCCTGCATGTCCCGCTGACCGACAAGACCCGCAACATCCTCGGCCGCGAGAACCTCGCCAAGACCAAGAAGGGCGTGCGCATCATCAACTGCGCCCGCGGCGGTCTCGTTGACGAGGCCGCGCTGGCCGAGCTTCTGAAATCGGGTCACGTGGCGGGCGCGGCCTTCGACGTCTTTGCCAAGGAGCCGGCGACCGAGAACCCGCTCTTCGGCATGCCGAACGTGGTCTGCACGCCGCATCTCGGGGCCTCCACGACCGAGGCGCAGGAGAATGTGGCGTTGCAGGTGGCCCAGCAGATGGCCGCCTATCTCAACACCGGCGCCGTCGAGAACGCGCTCAACATGCCGTCGGTCACCGCCGAGGAGGCGAAGGTCATGAGTCCGTGGCTGAAGCTCGCCGAACATCTCGGCGCCTTCATCGGCCAGATGACCAACGAACCGATCAAGGCGATCAACATCACTTATGATGGCGCGGTGGCGAAGATGAACCTCGACGCGCTCGGCTGTTCGGCCATCGCCGGGGTGATGGCGGCGTCGAACCCGGACGTGAACCTTGTCTCTGCGCCGATCCAGGCCGAGGAGCGCGGCATCAAGGTATCGCGCACCACCCAGGCCAAGTCGGGCGTCTTCGACGCGTTCATCAAGCTGACCGTGGTGACCGATACTCGCGAGCGTTCGATCGCCGGCACGGTCTTCTCCGACGGCAAGCCGCGCTTCATCCAGATCAAGGGCATCACCATCGATGCCGAGATCGGTGCCCACATGCTCTACACGACCAACAAGGACGTGCCGGGCATCATCGGTACGCTCGGCCAGACAATGGGCGAAAACGGCGTCAACATCGCCAACTTCACCCTCGGCCGGACCGACATTGGCAAGGATGCGATCGCTCTGCTCTATGTCGACGCGCGGGTGCCGGAACCGGTGCTCGACAAGCTGAAGGCGACAGGACTCTTCCAGAACGTCAGCCCGCTCGCGTTCAACGTGGCCTGAGGCGGCGCGAGCCGCACCGGAAAGCGCGCGCCGGTCGCGGCCGGCGCGCTTCCTCGCAGCCCGCCGGCGGCACCGTGCCGCCGCCTCGCCCGGAATTGAGTGGTGTGTCGGGCGGCCCGCGGATAAGGTCGCGCGAACGCAGAATACGAACCAGTCCGGGAGCCTTTCATGCGCATCGTCGCCGCCATTCTCGCCCTCACAATCGGTCTCGCCGGATCCGCCTCGGCGCAGACCATCGAGCGCATTCGCGAGACAAACGAGCTGAAGCTCGGTTTCCGCTCGGACGCGGCACCGCTCTCCTTTGCCAACGAGGCTGGCGAAGCCTCGGGCTACACCCCGTTGCTCTGCGTGGGCATCGCGCAGGAACTCGCCGATCGCCTCGAGCTGCCCAACCTCGAGGTCTCCTTCGTTCCGGTCACGACCGAGAACCGTTTCGAGAAGGTCGCCGCGGGCGAGATCGACCTGCTCTGCGGGGCGGCAACGATCACCATGGATCGCCGCGAGATCGTCGATTTTTCCGATCCGGTCTTTGTCGACGGCACCGTCGCGCTGATGACCCGCAACGCCGATCCCTCGATGAAATCGCTCGCCGGCAAGAAGGTCGGCGTCAGGGCTGGCACGACGACCCAGGTCGCGCTGCACAATTCCCTGGTCAAGGAAGGGATCGAGGCCGAACTCGTTCCCTTCGAGGATCATGGCGCCGGCGTCGAGGCGCTCCGCAACGGCGAGATCGCGGCCTATTTTGGCGACCAGTCGATTCTGGTCTACCAATTGGCGACCAAGAACCTCGGGAGCGAGCTTCGCATCACGAATCAGCTGCTGACGGTCGAGAAGCAGGGCCTCGCCATGGCGCGCGGCGACACCGATTTCCGCCTTCTGATCGACGGCATCGTCGGAACCATGTACCGCCGCGGCGCCGTGCAACGCGTCTATGAATCGATGCTGCCGGGCGTGGAGCCCGGCATGGCGATGCGGGCGCTGATCATGATTGCCCCGACCCTGCCCTGAGCCTCGACGCGGCGGGCCTCAGCGCCAGTCGAGCACGACCTTGCCAGAGGATCCGCCGCGCATCACCTCGAACCCGTCGCGAAAGTCATCGACTCCGAAGCGGTGCGTGATGACCTTTCGTACGTCGAGCCCGTTCTGGAGCATCGCAATCATCTTGTACCAGGTCTCGAAGATCTCGCGGCCATAGACCCCCTTGATGGTGATCGCCTTGAAGACGATGCGCGACCAGTCCACCGGCGATTTGCCCGGCGGGATGCCCAGGAGCGCAATCCGCCCGCCCATGGTCAGCGCCTCGACCATCTGGTCGAGCGCGGCCTGGTTGCCCGACATCTCAAGCCCGATATCGAAACCCTGCTTCATGCCGAGTTCACGCATCACCTCGTTGAGATCCTCCTCGGCCACGTTCACGGGCCGCACGTCGGCGACCTCTGTCGCGAGCCGCAGTCGGTCGGGGTTCACGTCCGTGATCGCCACATGGCGCGCGCCGACATGGCGGGCGATCGCCGCCGCCATGATGCCGATCGGCCCGGCGCCGGTGATCAGAACGTCCTCGCCCACCAGATCGAAGCTGAGCGCGGTGTGGACGGCGTTGCCGAGCGGGTCGAGGATGGCGCCGATTTCGTCGTCGATATCTGCCGGCAGCGGCACCACGTTGAAGGCGGGAAGGCGTAGGTACTCGGCGAAAGCACCCGGAACGTTGACGCCGACCCCTTTGGTCTCCGGATCGAGATGGAACTTGCCTGCGCGCGACTGCCGCGAGTGATGACCGATAAGGTGGCCCTCGCCCGAGCAGCGCATGCCCACATGCAGGTCCTCCACCCGCCGGCCGATCTCGACGATCTCGCCGGCGAATTCGTGCCCCGTCACCAGCGGCACCGGCACGGTCTTCTGCGCCCAGTCATCCCAGTTCCAGATATGAATGTCGGTGCCGCAGATCCCGGTCTTGTGGACGCGGATCAGAACGTCGTCCGGCCCGATCTCGGGGATCGGCACTTCCTGCATCTCAAGCCCGACCGCGGGCTCCGCCTTCACCAAAGCCCTCATCGTCGTTTTCATGCCAGCACCCTCGTCTCACGTCCCGCCTTGCCGAAGGCGTCTAGCGCCCGGTCGAGATCCGCGCGCGTCAGGGCCGCGTTCATCTGCGTACGGATCCGCGCCTGTCCCTTAGGTACCACCGGGAAGAAGAACCCCGCGACGTAGACCCCATGCTCGTAGAGTGCGGCGGCCATTTCCTGCGCCAGCCGCGCCTCGCCGAGCATCACCGGAACGATCGGATGCTCGCCCGGCAACAGGTTGAAACCGAGGTCTGCGAGCCCCGCGCGCCAATACGCGGTGTTTTCGAAGAGCCGGGACCTTAGGTCGTCGCCTGCCTCGACAATCTTCAGCGCCTCAATCCCCGCGGCCACCACCGACGGCGGCAGCGAGTTGGAAAAGAGATAGGGCCGCGCGCGTTGTCGCAGGAGGTCGATGGCCGGCTGCGGACCGGCGATGTAGCCGCCGATCGCGCCGCCGAGCGCCTTGCCGAGCGTGCCGGTCAGGATGTCGACCTTCTCCGACACGCCGAAGTGATGCGGCGTGCCGCGGCCCTCGGGCCCCATGAAGCCGGTGGCGTGGCAGTCGTCGACCATGACAAGCGCGCCGTAGCGCTCGGCAAGCGCCGTGATCTCGGGCAGTTTCGCAAGGTAGCCGTCCATCGAAAACACGCCGTCCGTGGCGATCATGATATGCCGCGCGCCGCCCTCGCGGGCTGCCCGGAGCTGCGCCTCCAGTTCGTCCATATCCGAATTGGCGTAGCGGTAGCGCCGCGCCTTGCAGAGCCGGATGCCGTCGATGATCGAGGCATGGTTGAGCGCGTCCGAGACGATGGCGTCCTCCGGCCCGAGCAACGGTTCGAAGAGCCCGCCATTGGCGTCGAAACAGGCGGCAAAGAGGATCGCGTCTTCCTTGCCGAGAAACTGCGCGAGCGCCTGTTCCAACTCGCGGTGTAGCGGCTTGGTTCCGCAGATGAAGCGCACCGAGGCCATGCCGAAACCGTCGCGCTCGAGCGAGGCGCGCGCCGCCGCGACGAGCCGGGCATCGTCGGCGAGGCCGAGATAGTTGTTGGCGCAGAGGTTGAGCATGTCGCGCCCCGCGACCTCGATCCGCGCGCCCTGCGGCGAGGCGATCGGACGCTCGCGCTTCATCAGACCCTGCGCCTCGATCGCGGCAAGTTCCTCGGTCAGATGGCGCTCGAATTCCGGTGTCATCCGGCCCTCCTCCTGCTGGTCCGGGCAGTCTGCCCGCAATCATTGGTCGCGGTCTTTTCGTGCCGGCGTGACTTGACGGAACGCCCCGGGTGATTAAGCAATGGGTCGGCAAACAATGGGGCACCCCCCGTGAGCGACTTCGACCTCGACAGCTTCATCCCCTACCGCCTTGCGGTCCTCGCCGGCAAGATCAGTCGGGAGTTCTCGCGACAATATCACGAACGCTTCGGCCTCTCCCGTGCAGAGTGGCGCGTGCTGGCGCATCTTGCGGCCGAGGGCGAGGCGAGCGTGCGGGAGATCCACGCCCATGTCGATCTCGACAAAAGCCGCATCTCCCGCGCCGCCAGCCGCCTCGAGGAGGAGGGGTTGCTCAGCAAACGGGAACATCCGGCGGATGGCCGTCTGGTCACGCTGGCGCTGACCGAGGCCGGGCATGCGGTGATGGCGGAACTGGCGCAGATGGCCAACGCCTTCCAGGCGGACCTTCTCGGGCGTCTCGGCCCCGGGAGTGACGGTCTCGTCGAATCGGTCGAGCGCCTCGCGCAGGTCGAAGCCCGGGCATAACCTGACGAAAGGTCGGAGCGCCCAGCCATACCGCCGCAGCGCGCGTTGCGACTCTGGCAAATCCCCGGTGTCGTGACAATATCATCCTGTGAACGGCCCTCGGGCCGCCAGTGACGCAATTTGCACGGGACGCATCATGGATCCCTACGAAGCCCTCGGGGTGAAGAAGACGGCCAGCGCGGAAGAGATCAAGAAGGCCTACCGCAAGATCGTCAAGGAAAGCCATCCGGACCTGAACCCGGGCGACACGGCCGGGGAAGAACGGTTCAAGGCGGCGGCGAACGCCTATGACCTTCTGAAAGATCCCGAGAAGCGGGCGCAATATGACCGCGGCGAGATCGACGCCCAGGGGCAGGATCGTCCGGAGGCGCATTTCTACCGCAGCTACGCCGGTGCGCGGGACAACCCGTATCGGGGTGGCCAGCAATTCGATGAATCCGAGGATCTGTCGGACTTCTTTACCGATTTCATGCGCCAGGCGCGTGGCGCGCGCGGCGGGGCGGGGCATGACCACATGCACGGCTTCCATGCCGACGGCGCGGATATCCGCTATCGCCTCGAAGTGCCCTTCATGGACGCCGCGCTTGGCGGCAGCACGCGGATCACCCTGCCGGACGGGTCGGCGCTCGGGGTGCAGATCCCGCGCGGCATCGAGGATGGCCAGACGATCCGTCTGCGCGGCAAGGGCGGTCCGGCGGTCGGCAAGGGTCGTCCCGGCGACGCGCTCATCACGATCTCGGTGGCGCCGCATAAAATTTTCTCCCGCGAGGGCGACACGGTGCGCGTGGTGCTGCCGATCACCTTCGACGAGGCGGTTCTCGGCGCAAAGGTCGAAGTGCCGACGATCAGCGGTCCGGTCAATCTGAGCATCCCGAAGGGCGCCAGCTCGGGACAGGTACTGCGCCTGCGCGAGCGCGGGATCGCTCCGCGCGGCCGCGACAAGCGCGGCGATCAGCTCGTGGAACTGAAGATCGTCGCGCCGCCCGCAATCGACGATGAACTGGCCGGTTTCATGGAAGGCTGGCGCCGCAAACACGCCTATGATCCGCGCAAGGGGATGAAGCCATGAGTGTTGTCTATTCCGACGAACAGATCATCGCCGAGGTTCCCGGGCTCGACCGGGCGCTGCTCCTGCGTTTCGTAAAGGCGCGGATCGTGGTCCCGTTGGACAGACCCGCGGAACGGACGCGAGGGTTCCTGCCGGTCGACGTTGCGCGGCTGCGGCTGGCCTGCGAACTTTGCGAGAGCTTCGATTTCGAGGATGACGCGCTCGACGTCATCCTGAGGCTGGTGGACCGGCTCCACACCACGCGGGCGGAACTTCGGGCCGTCCTGGACGCCGTCGGAGACCTCCCGGAGGCCCAGCGGAGGCAGGTCGCCGAGGGCCTGCGCGAAAGGCTGGCGACAGGCGCGCGCTGACCGCGCGGTTTAGCGGGCCCTATGTCGTCCGCCGATGGGCACGGCCAACTTTTGTCCACGCACTCCTTATTCCGCGAGCCGCAACAGGCGGGGCGTTTCGAACCAGTTCCTCCGGCGCCGTGGGGCCCGCGATCCTGCTGGTCAGTCGCGACCTGACGCCGCAACGTCACCAGCCGGGAGGTTTCTCAAGCCATGAGCGTTCGCGGCTGCTAACGTGGCGGCAGCAAGTCAGGAGGAGACAATGCAAGACGTCGTGATTCTTGGAGGAGTGCGCACGGCCATCGGTACGTTCGGCGGGTCGCTGGCCGGTACCGCGCCGATCGATCTCGGAGCGCTGGTGGCGCGCGAGGCGCTGGAGCGGTCGGGCGTGGCGCCGGACCGGATCGGAAGCGTGGTCTTCGGCCACATCATCAACACCGAGCCGCGGGACATGTATCTCTCCCGCGTCGCGGCCTTGCAGGCCGGCATGCCGGAGAGCGTTCCGGCGATGAACGTGAACCGCCTCTGCGGGTCCGGCGCGCAGGCGATCGTGTCGGTCGCCCAGAGCCTGATGCTGGAGGATATCGAGTTCGGTCTTGCGGGGGGTGCCGAATGCATGAGCCGCTCGCCGCATATCCTTTCCTCCGCCCGCTGGGGCGCGAAGATGGGGGACGTCGGCGCGCAGGACATGATGATCGGCGCGCTCTCCTGTCCCTTCGGCACCGGGCACATGGGCGTGACGGCGGAGAATGTCGCGCGGGAGAACGACGTGAGCCGCGCGGACCAGGATGCCTTTGCGCTGGAAAGCCAGACGCGGGCGGCGCGCGCCATCGAGGAGGGCCGGTTCGCCCGTGAGATCGTTCCGGTCGAAGTGAAGGTCAGGCGGGACACGGTGATGTTCGACCGCGACGAACACCCCAAGGCGACCACGCTCGAGCAACTCGCCGGCCTGCGACCGGCGTTCCAGAAGGACGGGACGGTCACGGCCGGAAATGCGTCGGGCATCAACGACGGCGCGGCCGCGCTCGTTCTCGCCCGCGCCGATGCCGCCGAGGCGGCGGGTCTTACGCCCAAGGCGCGGATCCTGGGCTATGCCCATGCCGGCGTGCGCCCCGACGTGATGGGCATCGGCCCGGTGCCGGCGGTCGAGGCGCTCTGCGCGCGCATCGGGCTCTCGGTTGGTGATTTCGACGTGATCGAGAGCAACGAGGCCTTCGCCGCCCAGGCCATCGCGGTCAACCGCGCCCTTGGGCTCGATCCGGCGAAGACCAACCCCAATGGCGGCGCCATCGCGCTCGGCCATCCGATCGGGGCGACCGGGGCGATCCTCACCGTCAAGGCGCTCTACGAGCTGGAACGGACGGGCGGCAAGACGGCGCTGATCACCATGTGCATCGGTGGCGGGCAAGGCATCGCCCTGGCCATCGAACGGATCTGATCCGACCTCCGGCCGTCGGTTCCCGTTGCGGCCATTCTCTGGGCGGGAGCCGGCATTCGGGTCGGATTCAAACGCGGGGCCCTTCACCCGCACCCCGCCCGGCTCAGCGCAGTTCGACGCTCGTCCGGGCGGCACGGCCCTCGGCATCGATGACGGAGAGATCGAGGAAACCCTTCCCCGGTGTCGGCAGGAAACTCTCGCGCTCCCGCGTCCCGACGATCACCGGCATGCCATTGGCGAGCCATGTGAAGGGCGGTGTGCCGTCGCGGACCTTGAGCGCCAGGCCATCGCGCGCTTCGACCTCGGTGCCGGGCGGCGGGAAGGCAAGCTTGGGCCCGTCAGTGGCTGTCTGGAAGACGGCATTGCGCGGCCGGAACCGTTGCAGTGGCAGCGGAAGCTCAGCGGTGGAGGAAAGCAGCGCAGCAGGCGGCGGTGGCGGCAGCGGTTCGCTCCGTGGGGCAATCCGGCCAAATGTCTCGAACAGGACCGGCGCGGCGAGATCGCCGCCGAAGGCGCCGGGAACTGCGGTGCCGTCTGGCCGGCCGATCCAGACCCCGGCCACGTGACGGCCATCGAAACCGAGCGCCCAGGCGTCGCGGTGGCCATAGCTGGTGCCGGTCTTGTAGGCGAGCGCGCGCCGCGCGGCATGCGCCGGGGGCGGCATGCCGGCGAGAATATCCGCGACCTGCCAGGCGGCGACCTCGGAGAGCACCCGGCGCGGCTCCGCATCCGGCGCCCCGGTCTCGTGCAGCGGCATCGCCAGGCCACCGCGGGCGAGCGCGCCGTAGAGTCGGACGAGATCCTCCAGCGTGACGCCGACGCCGCCGAGCGCAACCGCAAGCCCCGGCGTGTCGCTCGGGATCACCGGCTCGACACCGGCGCGGCGCAGCCGGGCGACCAGACGCGCCGGACCGATCGCCTGGGTCAGCGAGACAACGGGGATGTTGAGCGACATCTGCAAGGCCCGCCGCACCCGCAGCGTGCCGCGATACTGGCCGTCGAAATTGACCGGCGCATAGCGGCCGAAGGCAGTGGGGCGGTCCTCGATGAGCGTTTCGGGATGGGCGAGGCCGGCGTCGAACGCGAGGCCGTAGACCAGTGGTTTCAGCGTCGAGCCGGGAGAGCGCAAGGCGCGGGTCATGTCGAGCCAGCCGCCGCGCGTCTCGGCGAGGTAATCGGCCGAGCCCACCGAGGCGAGGAGGTCGCCGGTTCGGTGGTCGGCGACCACGATCGCGGTCGACAGCCGGTCTCCCGCCTGCCGCGCGGATTCGCCGGCCAGATCCTCGAGCGCGGCCTGCAGGTCGCGGTCGAGCGTCGTCAGGTGAACGTCGCGCAGCGGATGCTCTGCGCGCAGGCGCTCGGCGAGATGCGGCGCATGGGCGGGGAAGTTGCGGCGCAGAGCGGGAACCGGCGTCGTGCGCGCGGCCTCGGCAGTGTCGTGGTCGATCACGCCGGCGCGGGCGACGCGTGCCAGAACCCTGTCGCGGGCGACACTGGCATTCGCGAGGTGCCGGTCCGGCCGGCGCGAGGTCGGCGCCTGGGGAATGGCGACGAGCAGCGCCGCCTCGGCCGGGGTCAGCCGATGGGGCTCCTTGCCGAAATAAGCCAATGTCGCCGCCCGCACGCCTTCGAGATTTCCGCCGAAGGGGGCGCGTTCGAAATAGATCGCGAGGATCTCGTCTTTCGTGAGTTGCCGTTCCAGCGCCAGTGCGAGGCGAAGCTGGCGCAGCTTGCCGGCCATCTGCCCCGTGGTGCCGTCCTCCAGCAGGCGGGCGACCTGCATGGTCAGTGTGGAGCCGCCAGAGACGATCCGCCCGTGCCACAGCGCCTGCCCGGCGGCGCGGGCCATGGCGCGCCAGTCGACGCCGTGGTGGCGCAGAAAGCGTCTGTCCTCGAAGGCGATGAGCATAGCGGGGTAGAGCGGGTCGACCTGTGCGGGCTGCGCGGCGAGGCGCCAGCGGCCGTCATCGACAGTGAAAGCGCGCAGCAGCCGTCCTTCGCGGTCGAGCACTTCGATCGACGTCTCGATCACCAGCACCGGAATCTCCGTCGCCGCCACCCATCGATCGAACTGGTCCCGCGCCAGCGCACCGGCGAAAAGCAGGCCGGCGAGGAGAAAGAGCGCGTAGCGCCTCATGCGAACGCCTCATGGGTGCTACCGAAAATGCTATCCGCTGGATCGAAGTGGGCTTTCGAGCTTCGTGCCATGGCTCGGAGCAAAGGCCGCAGGCTGCCGCGCCATCGCCGGGCCGCCCTCATGGCCCGGCGATAGGTCGACGCTGGCGCATCGCTCCGATCTTTTCCGGAGCCGGCACGATAATGTGCCCCGCCCAACCGTGGGATCGCCGCGCCGCGGCCGGGAAATGGCTCGGCAGCGCACCCGGGCCCGGCCGATCTTGGCTCCGGGCCGGAGGCGTGTCGGTGACAGGGGGGAACGACCACAGCGCGTCTCATTCGGTCACGATCACCCGGCCTTCCTCGCTCCGGGCGCGGAACTGCGGGCGATACATGTCCTCGACGCTGGCGGCCGGGTGGTGGTAACTGCCCGGCGATATGGCCCGGACGATGTAGGCCAGCCGGAACGGGTCCTTGGAGCGCCAGTCGACGGCGGCGAGGAAGCGCTCCTGGCGGAACTCGGCGGTCTCGGTCGGTGCCGGGTCGAGCCATGAGAGTTCTCGGATGTCGCCGGAACGGACAAGGCTTGGGTTGTCGATCTCGAAGCCCGCCGGCAGCGGGTCATCCACCATGAGTCGCGATTCCATGTATTGGAAGGGCGTCACGGTCAGCACGGTCACCAACCGCGTCCCGCGGGCGACCGTGGCCGGGTCGGCCGGGGCGCCGTCAGTTGTGAAATACTCCCGGTCGATGGCAAGGCCATAGCTGCGGCGCTCTTCGGGTTGCGCCGGCACGCCAAGAGTCGTGAGCGTGAGCTGGGTCTCTTGGCCGCTGTGGTTCATGACGGTGATCGGCGCGGCGCCGGTCTGGTCTTCCAGCACCTGCAGGAGCGGGCCGGTGGCGGGCGCGCCGTCGATCAGGAAGCCCTCGCCGGTGGTCTCGATCAGCGCATGCGCGGCGAGCAGCGACCAGGCGGATTCCTGCGTCGAGCGCGGGCGGGCGACCTCGGAGACACGCTCGACCAGCACCTTCCGGTCGATTGCCTCGCTGCCGGCTTCTGATGCGAGCGTCAGCAGCGCCGCGGTATCGCGCAGGTTGGTGCCGTAATCGGCGCGCCAGACGGCCTCGGTCTCGTCGTTGAGCCGTGGCAGAAGCTGGGCGGCGGCGCGGCGGAACATCGCGTCGGCGCGCGGCTGGTCGCCGTAGAGCGCCAGCGCCGCGCCGATCTGCGCGGTGGCGAGCGGCGTGCCGAAATCGCCGCCCTTGACGTCGGCATAGTAGCGCAGGTCGCCTATGGGCGCCGCGCCCTCGCGGGCGAGCACGAGAAGAGCGTAGGCGAGATCCTCGCCGCCCTCGTCGAAATCCGCGGCATAGTTGATCTGGTTGCGCAGGTTGTCCATCGCCTGGCGGAAAGCGAGGCCAGGGACGGCGTGACCTTGCGCCCGGGCGCGGCTGAGGAAGTCGGTCACGTAGGCGTCGAGCCAGAGGTCGCCGTCATAGGCGCCCCAGAGGCCGAAGCCGCCGGAGCCGCTCTGCCGCGACAGGACGATATCGACGGCCCGGCCGATCCTGTCGGCGATGTCGTCTTGTTCGGTCAGCCCCATGGCGCGGGCGACCTGGTCGAAATAGAGCAGCGGCATCGCCTGGCTGGTGACTTGTTCGGTGCAGCCATAGGGATAGCGGTCGAGCGCCGATAGCAGTCCCGGCGCGTCGAAACTGCCGAGCGGGCCGAGGGCGAGCGTGGCGGAGCCGGTGCCGGGACGGTAGGCGGCGAAGACGTCGCGCGAGAGGGTGAAACTGGCACCGTCTGCAAGCGGGAAGCGGGAGGTGTCCGCGACCGCGGGATCGTTGATCTGAACGGGGAGTTTCAGAACCTTTGTCAGGCGTTTTCCGGCCGGCGTGGTGAGGGCGAGGGTGATCTCGCCAAGGCCCGGCAAGCTGGCCAGGACGGGCACGTTGAGCACCGCCCTGCCATTTTCGCCGAGCGCGAGCGCGGCGGGGATGGCGGAGCTGTCGAGCGTGACGCCGGTTGCGCTCGCCTCGAGCGCGAAATCGCCGGTGGGGCCATCGGAATGCACGAGTTCCAGCAGCATCTGCGCGCGGTCGCCCGGGGCGAGGAAACGCGGTAGCGAGGCGGTGAGAACCACCGGGTCGCGAACCAGAACCTCGGCCTCGGCCTTGCCGAGCCCGCTGGCGGACCAGACCACCGCCATGAGCTTCACTGTCCCGTTGAAGGCGGGCATGTCGAAGGTGGCGTGCGCGATGCCGTTCTCGACCGTGACGGGGCCGGAGAAAAAGGCGACGAGTTCCTCGGTCGGCGGCGGGCTCTGCATCCGCATCTGTGCGTCCGCATCGCCACCGGAGCGCAGGGCGCCCATGGTGCCGGAGCGGCCGTCAATGAGCTGGCCGTAGATGTCCCGTAGTCCGGCGCCGAGCTTGCGTTGACCGAAATAGTGCGCCGGTGCATCGGGGGTCTGGTGACCGGTGAGATTAAGGATGCCCTGGTCGACCGCGGCGATGGTGGCGAAGGCGGTCTCGCCCTCGGCAACGCCGTCGACCCTCAGCGCCACGTCAAGCGTCGCGCGGGGGGCGGCGCTTTCCGGTGCGTCGAAGGCGGCCTCGAGCCGTGCCGCACCCGGATCCACCGCGGCATGGGCAAGGCCGAGCGCGCGGGCCGGCGCGTGGCCGTCGGCCGGTTCGTCCATCGGGCGGATGAGCGTTGCGGTGACATAGGCGCCCGCGCCCCACTCGTCCGTGACGGTGAGGTCGATCAGGCTCTCGCCGGCGGGCAGGTCGACCGTCTTCATGTCGATGAGCCGGTTGGACGCGACCGTGATCAGCGCCTTGCCGGCCGCGCGGGGCACGACGCGCAGGCGCGCGGTGTCGCCGGGGCGGTAGGCCGGCTTGTCGAGCGAGACCTCCAGCATGTCGGGCGCTGCGGCGGCATCTGCGGGGGCGTACCAGCCGGCATCGAATCCGACCGATGCGGCGGCGTATGGGCCGTCCAGTCGCTCGACGATCAACTCGTACCGGCCCCAGTCGACCGGCGCGGCGAGGCGCAGGGGCGTGCCGTCGAGCGTGGCCTCGCCAGAGGCGATGCGGCTTCGTCGGGTGACCGGTTCCCAGTCCCAGCTGCCATAGGAAGAATACCACTGGTAGCGGGTCTCGACGCGATTGAGCTTCCAGGCGACGCGCATCGGTTGCGGCGCAAGATCGGCGCCGAGGCCGATCACTTCGAATTGTGCTTCGGAGCCTTCGCTCACGACGTCGTCGAAGAGCGGGCGGATACCGATCATCGGGCCGGTGGGGGCGAGCGCGGCGGACAGGTGGCGCTCGACCGGCCGCCCGGAGCCTTCGGAGACGCGGAGCGTCAAGCGCGCCTCGAGCGGATGCGTCGTCTCGGCTGCTTCGGGGAAAGTGACCGGAAGGACCGCATGTCCGGCGGCATCGGTGCGCGCCGTCTCGAGCCCGGCCATACGGGGCTCGAAGAGTGCGTCGTGGCGGCCGAAGCTGTAGCCGGGGAAGCCGGCGAGCCCGTTGACGGCTGCGAGTTGCACCTCGCCGGTTACGGGCAAGTCGGCGGCCGGCGCGCCGAAGAGGTATCGCGCGGCGACGCGCAGCGGCGGCGTGTCGTCCGGACGGAGCGCGGTATCGGGTAGGGACATCTCGAAATCGATCCGCTCGGGGAGGAAGTCCTCCACCAGCAGCTTGCGGCTGGCGAGCGCGGGGGCCTCGGGATCGGTGTGGAGCGCCAGCGTCCAGGTGCCGCGCGGGACCGTGCCACCGAGCGGCAGCGTCAGCACATGGCCGCCGGCGGGGCCACCGGTCGAGACCTCGCGGGCATACTCGACGCCGTCGGGCCGGGTCAGGATCGCGGTGAGCGGCAGGCCGGGGATGGCCTTTGCCGTTCCGTCCCGGGCGAGCGCCGTGGCGTGGATCGTCTCGCCGGCGCGATAGGCCCCGCGGTCAGTGGCGAGGAAGACATCCACAGGACCGGCTGCGGGCCGGCCTTCGACGCCACGGTCGGAGAGGTCGAACTCAGGGCCGACGAGCGACAGGAACCCCATATCCTCCTCTCCCTGGCGGGCAACGACAAGCGCCGGCGCCGCGCCGCCACGGCCATTGGTCAGGCCGGGCGGGAAGGCGACATGACCCCGCGCATCGCTTGCGGCTTCGGCCAGAACCCGGTTAGAGCGGGAGATCAGTGACACCGAAAGCCCTTCCAGCGGTTCGGCCGAGGCGAGTGAGCGCAGGAAGACATGCAGGCCGTCCGCGCCGCGCATGCTTGCAAGGCCGAGATCGGAGATCACGAACCACTGGGTCGCCGGCGGGCTGTCATACGGGTCGGCGCCTGGCACCGCGGCCTGCAGCGCATAGAGGCCGGCCGGCTGGTCGCCGATCACCTCTCCCATCGGCAACAGCGTGGTCACTTCGGTGTTGAGCGCGGTCTCGACGGCGCCGGTGCCGGTCCAGACCGTCTCGGCGAGGCCGTCTTCGAGCCGCCGGTCCTCCCATTCGGAAAGCTGCTCGCCGAAGAGGTTTTCCTGGATCATCTGCATGAGGTTGCGGTCGTCGACCCGGCGCAGCGCAATTTCGACCTCCTCGAGATTGACGGTGACGACAGGCAATGCCGCGTCGGGTGTGCGCGCCAGCACATAGGCGCGGCCGGGGAAGCGGACCGCGGGCGCGCGGTCGCGGACATAAAGGGTGAGCGTCACGTCCTTGACGAGTCCCTCGCCCGAAGCGGCGGGCAGACCTGCGCGGAAGGTCAGCTGGTAGCGCTGGCCATGCTGGACGCCCTCGACACAAAGCTCCTGGCCTTCGGCCTCGACCGAGAAGCCGGTGCCGGGCAACTGCACATAGGGCTCGAAATCGACGCCCGGAGCGAGATCTTCGGAAAATGTAGCGCAGATGCGGGGGATCGCCGGATCGCTGTCGACCCGGTCGTCGGTGATCCGGAAGCCGTATTTGCCGATCGCGGAGGCAAGCGCCTCGGCGATTTCGGGCGACGGCGCGAGCGTCTCTGCCAGCCGGAGCGCCGGCAGGCTCGCCTGGCCGCGCCCTGCCTGTTCCAGCGCCTCGGCTATGACGAGCAGGGCCTGCGCCTGAGCCGGCGCATCGGCGGCGCGCAGATAGGCGTTCACCGCCGCCGGCAGGGCGCGGTTGCGGAAGCGCCGGGTCTGCGTGTCGTCCTCACCCTTGGCGCGGAGTGCGCTCTCGGCATAGCTGCGCCATTGCTCCGCATCGTCAGTGAGCACGATGGCCGCCCCTGCCCAGCGGAGCGCGTTGGTGTGATCGCCCTTCGCCCGGGCCTCGGCCAGCCCGGCAAGCAGGTCCTCGAGGGTCCATCCACCGGCGAGATGGCGGCGCGGAATGGCCTCGGCCTCCGAACGCGCGGCGTCGATATCCGCCGGCCGCAGGAAGCCCAGTTCGCCAGCGCGGGTGCTGGCGCGGGCGAGCACCTCCGCAGGTGTCTGCACAATCGTTGCCGAAATGGCGCCTTCATAGGGTTCGCGCCGGCTCACGCCGCGTTTCGGAAAACAGCTGTTCTGGCGGCCGTTGAAGGTGAAGGCACCACAGGCCGGATCACTCAGGCAGGCCTGCCGGCAGGCGTCGAAACTGGTGTCGAACATGGCGCGGAGGTCGTCGCCGTAGAAATCCGTGTCGCGCTCCACGATGAGGCGGCGTTCGGGGATCGGGGACCCCTGTGGCTGGGCCGTTGCGAGGCTTCCGGCGAGCGGGACGAGCGCGAGAATGAGGAAGGTGATGAGGCGGCGCATGAGAATGACTCCGCTTGGAAATCGATATCCACAGGGTCGCACGGCAAGGCGGCGGAATGCAACGATTCCCAGAGCCGCGCGGGTTAAGCCTCTGTTCACCGGAATCAACAAAGGATGGCTCCGGAAGGCGGGCCGGTGTCGGCCGCAAGGGACATGCCAAGAGATGAGCCTGACGGACAAACTGGCGGCCGAACGCAGGGCGAGGCTGGCGGCCGAACGCAGGTTGGATCTCAAGAGCCGCGAATTGTTCGAGGCCAACCGAAAGCTCTCGCAGCACGCCCTGAAACTGTCGGACCAGATCGTCGAGCAACGGGAAGTGGCCGAGCTTGCGCGCAGCGAGGCGGAGGCGCTCAAGAGCCGTAACCAACGCACACAGGCGCAATTGCAGCGCGCCGAGAAACTGGCGGAGATCCATGAACGCCGGCTGTGGGATTCGGTCGAGACGATTACGGACGGTTTCGCCGTGTTCGACCAGCAGGACCGGCTGATCGCCGCCAACAGCGCCTGGCTGTCGCTCTTCGAATATTCGGAGGTCATCCAGCCGGGGATTCGCTATTTCGATGTGATCCGCTTTGCCGCCGAGGAGGGCATTTTCGACATCGGCGATGTGGCGCCCTCGACCTGGATCGCCGAAATGCTCGACCGTTGGGATTCGCCGGAGCCGGAGGAGGTCACGATCCGTCTCTGGAACGGCCAGTTCTCGCGCCTCCTGCACCGTCGCGCACGCGATGGCGACATGGTCTGCCTCGCGGTGGACATCACGGTAATGAAGCGGCGCGAGGCGGAGTTGCGCGAGGCCCGCAGCCGCGCCGAGGCCGCCAACCGCGCCAAGTCCGCCTTTCTCGCCGCTATGAGCCATGAGCTGCGCACGCCGATGAACGGCGTCGTTGCAATGGTGGACCTGCTTCTGGAGGGCGATGATCTCGATGAAGAGCAGATGCTCTACCTCAACACCATCCGCAGTTCCGGCGAGTCGCTCCTGTCAATCATCAACGACGTGCTCGACTTCTCGAAATTCGAAGCGGACAAAATGGAGTTGCGGTCTGAAGCCTTCGACATGGAGCTGCTGTTGCACGAGGTGCTGACGCTTGCCGCGCCGGTTGCGCGGGAAAAGGGACTCGACCTGCATGTCGATTACGACCTCTTTCTGCCAACCAAACTCATCGGCGATTCAGGTCGGATTCGTCAGGTGTTGACGAATCTGATCGGCAACGCGGTGAAATTCACCCTGGAAGGTCATGTCCTCGTCCGGGTCGTCGGCCGCGAGACAAATGAAGGCGACTGGCGCATCCACGTTACCGTGGAGGATACCGGCGTCGGCATCGCCGCCGGGATGCAGGAGACGATCTTCGAATCCTTCGCGCAGGAAGAACAGGATACCTCGCGCAGCTTCCAGGGAACCGGGCTCGGTCTCGCGATCAGCCGGCAGATCGTCAGACGGATGAACGGGCAGATTTGGGTCGAATCGGAGAAGGGCAAGGGCGCCTGTTTCGGCTTCCGGATCGATCTTGCCGCCGATCCGTCCGCAGCCTCCGTTCCGTATGGGCTCGAGCCGAGGCTGGAGAACGCAATGATGGTCGGCGGCGGAACGCTCGATCAGGAGATCCTGTTGCGGCAGCTTCGGCAGCTCGGCATGGAGGTCCGATGCGCGACCAGCGGAAGTATGGCGCTTGCCGAAGTAGGGGCGGGATTCCGGCCGCAGATCGTCCTGGTCGAGGAGCGGTTGCCGGATGTGACCGGGGCGGATCTGGCCGCGGCGATCCGGCTCGCCGGGCTCCGCACCGCAACGGTTCTGCTCTGTGCGGACAAGCGTACCGCTGTGCCGGCGCGCGAAGAGAAGAATGTGGACGCGGTGCTGACCCGCCCGATCCTGCGCAGCGACCTCTTTCGGACGCTGGCCAGCCTGACGATACGCTCAGAGTCTTGGCTAATGGCGCCGGACTCCCGGCGCGTCGCGGCTGCCGTCCCGGCGTGTCCGGATCCGGAGCTGTCGGCCCCGCTCGAGGATCCGGCTCCTGCTCCACTCTCAAGCGCCGAAACCGCTGCGTCCGAACCCCGCGCGATGCGGGTGCTTGCCGCGGAAGACAACCGCACCAACCAGTTCGTCTTCCGCAAGCTGGTCAAATCCCTCGATATCGAACTCGCCGTCGCTGGCAACGGGCGAGAGGCGGTCGAGCTCTACGGCAGCTTCCAGCCCGATCTCGTGTTCATGGACATCTCGATGCCGGAGATGGACGGGAAGGCGGCGACGCAGGAGATCCGCAAACGCGAGGCCGGCCGTCGTCACGTTCCGATCGTGGCGATGACAGCGCACGCGCTATCCGGCGATAAGGAGGACATCCTCTCCGCCGGGCTCGACCTCTACGTGGCAAAACCGATGAAGAAGGCGGTGGTCACGGCGATCATTGTCGAGGCCTGTCCGCCCGACTGCCGTCGGCCATCCGCCACGCCACCCGAGGCGGACGCAGCGTCAGCCGCTGCCGAATAGCGGCTCAGGCCGCGACGGCGGACTGCTCTGCACGAAGGAAGACGGGGCGGTCGGGCTCCGACAGATCCGGCTGGAAACTGTAGCCGCCGGCATCGAAGTCCCGCAGACCGTCCGGATCGCGCAGACGCCTCTGGAGCACGAAGCGCGCCATCGCGCCGCGTGCCTTCTTGGCGAAGAAGCTGACAATCTTTGGTCCGCCCGGCTTGTCCTCGAGGAAGACCGGGGCAATGACGCGCAGCCCGAGCGTTTCGACCCGCACGGCGCCGAAATACTCCTGGCTCGCGCAGTTGACGAGCAGATCCGTCCCGGCTGCGTCGGCAGCGCGTTTCAGCGACCGCGCCGGAAGGTCGCCCCAGAAATCGTAAAGCGTCGCGCCGCGCCGCGTCTTCAGGCGCGATCCCATTTCCAGCCGGTAGGGCTGGATCGCATCGAGCGGGCGCAGCACGCCGTAGAGACCCGAGAGAATGCGCAGATGGTCCTGTGCATAGGCGAGTTCCTCGGGGTCGAGCGAGTTTGCCTCGAGCCCGGCATAGGTGTCGCCCGCGAAGGCGCGGATCGCCGGCCGGCATCGGTCCGGCGCCGGTGTGTCCTCGAACTCAGCGAAACGCTTCTTGTTGAGCGCTGCCAATGTGTCGCTCAGCCCCATCAGCGCCTGAAGCTTCGGTTTCGAGAGCCGGCGCGCGGTTGACGCAAGCGACGCGGCCTCGGCCCGGAACTCCGGCTCGGTCTTCCCGGGCCCGGCCACTTCCGACCAGTCAAGCCGCTTTGCAGGCGAAAGAACGACGAGCATGGGACCCTCCGATTGTGTCGCCGGCCATATCTAGTCGCCCCGCCGGCAGGGTCCAGCCCTCAGGACGCCTCGGCGAGCACCTCGAGAAAGGCCGCACCGAAGCGCTCGGCCTTCTGCGCCCCCATGCCGGGGATGCGCGCCATGTCGTCGAGCGTGCCGGGGCGGCGTTCGGCAATCTGGCGCAGTGTCGAGTGGGTGCAGGAGAGATACTTTCCTGCCCCGTCCGCGCCGCGGGCGAGGTCGAGCTGGATCTCCTGCAACCGGTCGAAGACCGGTGCGCTGCCGCGGCCGGCAATCTGCCGCCTTGCGGGGTGCATTTCCTCAGCCGCGGCGCCGGTGATCACCTCGAGGAACGCCGCACCGTAGCGCTCGAGCTTGGTCGCGCCGACGCCGCTCACGCCCGCCATCGCGTCCAGCGTGGCGGGGCGCCGCTCGGCCATCTCGATCAGTGTCCGGTCGTTGAAGACGACATAGGCCGGTACACGGGCGGCCTCGGCCAGCGCCCGGCGTTTCGCCTTCAGGGCCGAGAGCAGCGGTGCGTCCTCTTCCTGTACCAGCGCCCGGACCTGCGGGCGATCTCCGGCGCTCCGGATCGAATCCTTGCGCAAGGTAATCCCGACCTCGCCGCGCAGGATCGGCCTTGCGGGTTCCGTCATCCGCAACGCTCCATGCCGCTCCGGGTCCGGTCGGACGAGGTCATGGCCCATCATCTGCCGGAAGATCGCCTGCCACTCCTTGCGCCCATATTCCCGGCCGACGCCGAAGGTCGGCAGCGCGGCGTGGCCGCGGGCGCGGACCTTGTCGGTCTCCTCGCCGATCAGGATGTCGATCAGGTGGCCGGTGCCAAAATACTCGCCCGTCCGCAGAATGGCCGAAAGCGCCTTGCGCACCGCGGTCGTGCCGTCGAAACACTCCGGTGGCCGCTCACAGAGGTCGCAATTTCCGCAAGGCTCGGACGCCTCGCCGAAATAGCCGAGAAGCGCCTTGCGCCGGCAGGCGAGCGACTCGGCCAGCCCCAAGAGAGCGTTGAGCCGCGCATGGTCGGCCGCCTTGCGCTCCGGCGGTGCCAGACCCTCGTCGACCTGCGCCCGGCGCAGGCGGATGTCGTCCGGCCCGTAGAGCGTCAACGTCTCGGCAGGTGCGCCGTCCCGGCCGGCGCGGCCGATCTCCTGGTAATAGGCCTCGATCGATTTCGGCAGGTCGGCATGCGCCACCCAGCGGATGTCCGGCTTGTCCACCCCCATGCCGAAGGCGACGGTCGCGACGACAATGAGACCATCCTCGGTCTGAAACCGGTGCTCGACCTCACGCCGCGCCTCGGCCTCCATGCCGCCGTGGTAGTGGCAGGCGGAATGGCCGGCCTCGCCAAGCGCCCGGGCCAGCGTCTCCGTCTTGGCGCGGGTGCCGCAATAGACGATGCCGGAGCGGCCCATGCGCGCGGCGGCGAAGCTCAGGATCTGGTTGCGCGGGTTGTTCTTGGCCTCGAAGGCAAGGTGGATGTTCGGCCGGTCGAAGCCGTGCAGAAAGGTCTTCGGCGCCGCGCCGTCGAAGAGCCGCGTGACGATTTCCTCGCGTGTTTCCGAGTCTGCGGTGGCGGTGAAGGCGGCGAGCGGCACGCCGAGGGCGCGGCGCAACCCGCCGATGCGCAGGTAGTCGGGGCGGAAATCATGGCCCCATTGGCTGACGCAGTGCGCCTCGTCGACTGCGATGAGCGAGACGCCGGCGCGACGCAGGAAATGCTCGGCACTCCCCGACGCCAGCCGTTCCGGCGCCATGTAGAGAAGCTTCAGCCGGCCTGCGGAAAGCGCGTCGAAGACCGAGTCGTTCTCTTCTTGCGTGTTGCCGGAAGTCAGGGCACCGGCGGCGACGCCCGCTTCGGTCAGCGCGCGCACCTGGTCCCGCATCAGCGCGATCAGCGGCGAGATGACCACTGTGACGCCTTCGCGGCAAAGCGCCGGGAGCTGGTAGCAGAGCGACTTGCCGCCGCCCGTCGGCATAATGGCGAGCGTGTTCTCGCCCGCCGTCACCGCCGCGACGATCTCTGCCTGGCCGGGCCGGAAGGCATCGAATCCGAAGACAGAGGCGAGGTAGTCCGAAGGGGAGGCTGCGGCCATGGCCGATCCTGCTGGTTTTGTTCTGCTGCTCGTTATGCCTGCAGCATCCCACACCAAGAATCGGTAAACAAGGCCGCGCCGCGGCCTAGTAGACCGAGCGCGCCAGGGCCGGCAGGAAGATGTCGCGCAGGGCGATGATGCCGATGAAGACGACGAGCGGCGCGAGATCGAGCGGCCGTGTGTCCGGCAGGATCTGACGGACCGGGCGGTAGACCGGCTCCAGCAGGCGTGTCAGCCCGTCCCAGATGCTGCGCACCATCGGCTGGTTGTAGTTCAACACGTTGAAGTTCAGCAGCCAGCTCATGATGATGTGCACGATCATGATGAAGAAGGCGACGCTGAGAAGGAGGTCGAGAAACTGGATGATCGCGATCATGTCGGCAGGCTCCGGATCTGGTTGCGCGACGGATGTATGCGCCGTGGGGCCGCGGCGCAAGCATTCCGCCGTGCTGCGCTTGCTGGCGCCGGGGCCGAGATTGCGGCTCCGGTGCAAAGCCGCTAGGCGGATGGCAGTCCGCAGAGAGGTGCCCGAATGACCGATCCCGAAGAGCTCACCGCCGAGTTGATCCGCTGCCCCTCGGTGACACCCGAGGAAGGCGGCGCGCTGGTCTGTCTGGAGCGAGTTCTCGGGGCGGCCGGATTCTCCTGCACGCGGGTAGACCGGAACGGCACACCGAACCTCTTCGCCCGCTGGGGCAAGAAAGGCCACGCCCGGAGCTTCGGTTTCAACGGCCATACCGACGTCGTGCCGGTGGGCGACGCGTCGGCCTGGAGCGTCGATCCCTTCGGAGCCGAGCGCCGCGACGGGTTCCTCTGGGGGCGCGGCGCGGTGGACATGAAATCGGGCATCGCCGCCTTCGCCGCTGCCGCGGTGGATTTCGTTGAACGCACGCCGCCCGAAGGCGCGATCCTCCTCGCCATCACCGGCGACGAGGAGGGCGATGCGGCGGACGGAACGGTCGCTCTGCTCGACTGGATGGCGGAGCAGGGCGAGGCGATGTCGGTCTGCCTCGTCGGCGAGCCGACCTGCCCCGACCGGCTCGGCGACATGCTGAAGATCGGCCGCCGCGGCTCGATCTCCGGGTTCTTCACGGCGACCGGCGTGCAGGGTCATGTCGCCTACCCGCATCGCGCGAAAAATCCGGTGGCGGCGATCGCTCGCCTGGTGACGCGCCTGGCCGCCGAGCCGCTCGACACGGGCAGCGACCATTTCGATCCCTCGACCCTCGCCGTCACCACGATCGACGCCGGGAATCCGGCGACCAACGTGATCCCTGCGATCTGCCGCGCCACGGTCAACATCCGCTTCAACGACCTGCACAGCGGCGCCAGCCTCGCCGCATGGTTGCAGCGCGAGGCGCAGGCTGTCGCCACCGAGACGGGTGTCACGATCGCGGTCGAGCACCGGATCTCGGGCGAGTCCTTCCTCACCCCGCCCGGCCCGCTCTCCGCGCTCGTCGCAGCGGCCGTCGAGGCCGAAACTGGCCTTAGCCCCGCGCTCTCCACTTCCGGCGGCACCTCCGACGCCCGTTTCGTCAAGGATCATTGCCCGGTGGTCGAGTTCGGCCTCGTCGGCAAGACGATGCACGCGGTGGACGAACGCGCCGACATCGCGCAGATCCACCAGCTCAAGGCGATCTACGGCCGCATCCTCGCCGCCTATTTCGCCTGATCCATGCGCCGCCAGCTCATCGTCATGCTCAAGGAGCCGCGCCCCGGCCGGGTCAAGACCCGGCTCGGTCGCGAGATCGGCATGACAGACGCGGCCTGGTGGTTCCGTCACCAGGCCGCGCGGTTGATCCGTCGCCTCGAAGACCCCCGCTGGCAGCTCACCCTCGCCGTCTCACCAGATCACGCGGGCCTGGCCTCCCGGATCTGGCCGGCCCACCTGCCACGCCACCCGCAGGGCAGGGGCGATCTCGGCGCCCGCATGGCACGGATTTTTCGCAACGCGCCGCCGGGCCCGGTCCTCGTCATCGGCGCCGACATACCTTGCATCGACCGCGACCACATCGCGCGCGCCTTCGCCGCGCTGGGAGATCACGATGCCGTCCTCGGACCTGCGCCGGACGGCGGCTACTGGCTGATCGGCCTCAAGCGCGTGCAGGCGGCGCCTGCAGGCTTTCTCGAGAATGTCCGCTGGTCCGGCGACGCCGCGATGTTGGACACGCTATGCTCCCTCGGGCCGCTCCGGACCGCCCATGTCGATACCCTCGCCGATGTCGACACGGCGGCAGATCTGGCCGTCGCTGCGTCTTCTTCTGCTCTCAGATATCCCCGCCGGAAGCAGGCCGCGAAGCGGCGTTCCGTCGACAGGTGACAGCCCCCGGTCGCCGTGCTACCTCGCGCGCATGGCAGAGCTTCCGACCAAGACCCAGCTTCTCGACTGGATCACCGATCACCCGACGCAGACGTCCAAGCGTGACATCGCCAAGGCCTTCGGGGTCAAGGGCGCCGCACGCATCGAGCTCAAGCGCCTGCTCAAGGAGCTCGAGGCTGGGGGGCAGTTGCAAAAGGCACGGCGCCACTACCGCGACCCGGACAAGCTCCCGCCGGTTAGCGTGCTCGTCATCCTCGCCCCCGATTCCGACGGCGATCTCTACGCCAAGCCGCTCGAATGGCATGGCGAGGGGCCGGAGCCGCGCGTGATCTACGTGCCTCGCGAAAGCGACCCGGCGCTCGGCGAGGGCGACCGTATCCTCGGCCGGCTGACCGAGAATCGCACCGATGACTACCAGTACGAGGCCCGCCTGATCCGCCGCATCGGCCACAATCCGAGGAAGATACTCGGCATCTACCGCAAGCGCACCGAGGGCGGCCGGATCACCCCGATCGACAAGGGCGCCGACCGCGAATGGCATGTCCCCGCCGGTGCCACGCACGGCGCGAGGGACGGTGAGCTGGTGGAGGCCGAACAGGCCAGCCCGCGCGGCAAGCTCGGCCTGCCGACGGCACGGATCACCGAACGCCTCGGCGACCCCTCTGCGCCGAAGGCGGTCTCGCTGATCGCGATCCACCAGCACGGCATCCCCGATGATTTCCCGGACCGGGTGATCGACGAGGCCGACCATATGAAGCCTGCCGGCCTTTCCGGCCGCGAGGACCTGTGCGCGCTGCCCCTCATCACCATCGACCCGTCCGACGCGCGGGACCACGACGACGCGGTCTTTGCCGAGCCGGACGAGGATCCGAAGAACGTGGGCGGCCACGTGGTCTGGGTCGCTATCGCCGATGTCGCCCATTATGTCCGCCCGGGCTCGGCGCTCGACGCCGAGGCGCGCACGCGCGGCAATTCCACCTATTTCCCCGACCGGGTCGTGCCGATGCTGCCCGACAGGCTCTCGGGTGACCTCTGTTCGTTGCACGAAGGCGTGCCGCGTGCCTGCATCGCGGTGCGGATGCGGATCAACGCGGACGGCCAGAAGATCGGACATTCCTTCCATCGCGGCCTGATGCGCTCGGTGGCTTCGCTGAGCTACGAGGAGGTCCAGCAAGCGCTCGACGGTGCGCCCAACGACAAATGCGGCCCGCTGCTCGAGACGATCCTCAAACCGCTCCAGGCTGCCTATCATGCAACCGCCCGCGCCCGCGACCTGCGCCAGCCGCTCGACCTCGACCTGCCCGAGCGCAGGATCGAGTTGAGTGAGACGGGCGAGGTGAAATCGGTGAAATTCAAGGAGCGGCTGGAGGCACACCGGCTAATCGAGGAATTCATGGTGCTGGCCAATGTCTGTGCCGGCGAAACGCTGACACACAAGCGCAGCCCGCTCCTCTTCCGTGTCCACGAGGAGCCGACGCCCGAGAAGATGGAGGCGCTGCGCGAGACGGCGCAGGCGAGCGGGTTCACGCTCGCCAAGGGGCAAGTTCTGCACACCCGCCATCTCAACAAGCTTCTGCACGACAGCGCCGGCAGCGAGCTCTCCGAACTCATCAACATGGCCACCCTGCGCTCGATGACGCAGGCCTATTACAGCCCTGAGAACTTCGGCCATTTCGGTCTCGCGCTTAAGACCTATGCTCATTTCACCTCACCGATCCGCCGCTACTCGGACCTCATCGTTCATCGCGGCCTGATTGCGGCGCATGGCTGGGGCAAGGACGGGCTCTCGCCCGACGATATCGACCGCCTTCACCAGACGGCCGAGCACATCTCCGAGACCGAGCGCCGCTCGATGGCCGCCGAGCGCGACACGACCGACCGCTATCTCGCCGCCTATCTCTCAGAGCGCGTGGGCAACGAGTTCGGCGGAACCATTGCGGGCATCGCCCGGTTCGGCCTCTTCGTCAATCTCGACGAGACGGGCGCCGACGGGCTCGTCCCGATCCGCTCGCTCGGCAACGAGTTCTTTCATTACGACCGTGAAGCGCAGAGCCTGATGGGCTCGGATTCGGGCCGCGTCATCACGCTTGGCCAGCGCGTCACCGTGCGGCTCACCGAGGCGGTGCCGGTGACCGGCGGTCTGATGCTGGAACTCCTGGAGATCGAGGGCGAGCAGGTCGCGCCCGGTCGCACCCCGGACCGGGGACGGCCGGTCCGGCGCGCTCCGGGCAAGGCGCGCGCCAAATCGGCCAAGCTCGGCCCGGGCAAGCCCGGCGCCGCGAAGCCCGGCCGCGGAGGGCCGAAGAGCTCCCGCTCCAAGTCGACCGCGCGGCGCAAGGTGACCCGCAAGCGGCGGTGACCGGGTCGATGGCGCAGGGCGCGTTCAGATCCTGGTGCGAATCTTTCCGCGCGCGGGCGCAGGCAGCTGGGATTTCCGACGCCTGTCTTGCCGCGGCCTTCGACGACGTCGCGGAACTCCCCGATGTTCTCCGGCGGGACCGGGATCAGGCCGAGTTCACCCGGGCCATCGCCGACTATCTCGGTCGGGCTGTGTCGGAGGCGCGGGTGACGACGGGCCGGCAGATCCTGCGAGACCAGGCGCCCTTGCTGAGCCGGATCGCGGCGCGATTCGGCGTCCCTGCGGAGATCCTCGTGGCGATCTGGGGAATGGAGAGCGATTTCGGCCGGGTGCGCGGCGATGTTCCGGTAATCGGCGCGCTGGCGACACTGGCCTGCGACGGTCGCCGCGCCGCGCTCTTCGAGCGCGAGCTCATCGCGGCGTTGAGGATCGTCGAGGCCGGCGCGGTTGCGCGGCCGGAGATGCTGGGGAGCTGGGCGGGGGCCATGGGGCATCTGCAATTCATGCCAAGCACCTATCTTGCCAATGCGGTCGATTTCGACGGCGACGGGCGGGCGGACATCTGGTCAGACAACCCAACCGACGCGCTGGCCTCCGCCGCCGCTTGTCTCGTCGCGAAGGGCTGGCAAGCAGGTCTTCGCTGGGGCGCCGAGATCTCCCTGCCGCCTGGTTTCGACCTCGCGCTGGCAGGTCGGGATGTCCGCAGGCCGGTGGGCGACTGGGCCGCGCACGGCGTCGTTCTGCCGCGCCGCGCGTTCCCGCAGGAGGCCCCGGCCGCGATCCTGCTGCCTGCCGGCCACCGCGGGCCCGCCTTCCTCGTGACCGACAGTTTCGAGGCCCTGCGCCGCTACAACGCAGCCGATGCCTATGTGCTCGCAGTGGGACATCTGTCCGATCGGATCGCCGGTGGCGAGAGCCTCCGCGCCGCTTGGCCGGCCGATCAGCGCGCGCTCACGTGGGACGAGATTCTGGCCTTGCAGCGGGCGCTTTCGGCGGCCGGGTTTCACACTTCGGGCGCGGACGGGCTTGCCGGGCCAAACACCTTTGCCGCGATCCGCGCCTACCAGACGGCAAACGGGCTGCCGGCCGACGGATTCCCCTCGGAGGAACTGCTCGCGCGGCTCCTCGGCTGACCTCGGGCGCCGGCTTTGCTGTCACGGGCACAGGAGCACCGAGGCCGTCTCGGCCAGACCGGCGCGAGAAAGCCGGTCGCTGTCATCGTAAATCCCTCCTATAACCGTCTGAGGGAGGCTTCATGCCGAGCATGCCGGGCGAGAAGACAGTGCCGAACCTGACAGTTACGCGCAGCGCCGAGATCCCCGACGCGCTCCGGATCGCTCGCGCAAAGGCCTCGCCGCGGCTCGGGCCCCGGCTGTTGTTCTTTTCAGGTGGCAGCGCGCTCAACGAGGCAGCGCGCGCGCTGAAGCAATACACCCACAATTCCGCGCATCTGATCACGCCATTCGATTCCGGCGGCTCGAGCCAGGTGCTGCGTGAGGCGTTCGACATGCCTGCTGTGGGCGACCTACGCTCGCGGCTGATGGCGCTGGCCGACGAGACCGAGCTTGGTCATCCCGAGATCGTTGCGCTCTTTTCGCACCGGCTCCCGGCGCAGGACGCGCGCGCGGCGCAGGCCGAGTTTGCCGAGATCGAAGCGGGTACGCACAGGCTGATGCGGGCCGTTTCGCAGCCGATGCGGCGGCTGATTCTGCAACAGCTGGCGAGCTTTTCCGAACACCTTCCGGCGGATTTCGACTTCCGCCGCGCCGCGATCGGCAACCTGATCCTCGCCGGCGGCTATTTCTCCTCCGCGCGCGAGTTGGAGCCGGCGCTGTTCCTGATGTCCAAGATGGTGGCAGTTCTCGGCACGGTTCGGGCGGTGGCGGACGTGAATCTTCAGATCGGCGCCGAGCTAGCAAGCGGCGACCGGGTGATCGGCCAGAGAAACCTGACCGGCAAGGAGGCCCCGCCACTCACCGAACCGATCCGGCGGCTGTTCCTCTCCGACGGTGCGCGGGAAATCCCTGCCCGAAGCGTCCGCCTACCGAAGCGGAACCGTCGGCTGATCGAGCGGGCGGACCTTATCGTCTACCCGCCGGGAAGCCTCTATTCCTCGGTCATCGCGAACCTTTTGCCGGAGCGCGTGGGCCGGAGCGTGGCGCAGCGCAGCGTGCCGAAGGTCTACGTGCCGAGCCTCGGGACCGACCCTGAATGCCTGGGCATGACGCTTCCCGACCAGGTCGGCGCGCTGCTCGCCGCGCTCCGCGCCGATCTCGGGGCGGACTGTCCGACAGAGCGGTTGATCTCCCTCGTGCTCTGTGATTCGGGCCATGTTGGGGCGGCGACGGCCCGGGAGATCACCGCACGTCACGGTGTGCTTTGTATCACGGCTGACCTGGCGCAGGCAGAGAACCCGGAGCGCTATGACCCGGTAAGGCTGTGTGACGCGCTGGTCTCCCTTGCCTGACGCCGGCGGCCGGCAAATCCTCTTTTGCCGGCGTCGCACCCCGGATCGATCCTGACCCCGGACGGATGGGGCCGAGATCAGCCGCAGGAGACCTGCACCACCCGGCCTGCGTCGTCGGTGTAGAAATTCACCCGCATGGGGTTGTATTCCTGTGTGACGATATCGGTCTGGCCGACCACGCGATAGGGCACCGCCAGCCCCGCCGCATCGATCTCCGGCTTGGTCAGTCCCTTGTATTGCTGGAAGTTCTCGAGCTTGCAGGTGTCCGGAAGGCGCTCGGTCAACCCACTTGGCCCGCCCTCGATCGTCTGGTCGTAGGGATCCTCCTCGACGAGGGCGAGCGCCGGGTCGACCCCGCCGGGCGCCGGCTGGCTCGGCCCGGAGAGCGGCATTGTCGAGATCGTTGCCGGCTCGGCAATGAACATCTCCTCGCTGACCGGGTTGCTCGTCGGCGCCCCGCAGGAAGCCAGTCCCGCCAGGGCCAGCCCGGTGACCAGAATTCTCGTCTTCATCTTCATCCTCGCAGTTGCAATGCGGTGGCGCATCGCCCACCCTTTGGCCGCAGTTTAACGAGAGGATAGAGCAATGAAAACGCGCGCCGCTGTGGCATTGCAGGCGGGACAGCCGCTGGAGGTGATGGAGGTGAATCTCGACGGCCCCAAGGCGGGCGAGGTTCTCGTTGAAATCAAGGCCACGGGCATCTGCCACACCGATGAGTTCACTCTCTCCGGCGCCGATCCCGAGGGGCTCTTCCCGGCGATTCTCGGCCATGAGGGCGCGGGCGTCGTGCTCGAATGCGGACCCGGCGTGACGTCGGTGAAACCGGGCGACCACGTTATCCCGCTCTACACGCCCGAATGCCGGGAATGCGAATACTGCCTCAACCCGAAGACCAATCTCTGCCAGTCGATCCGTGCGACGCAGGGCCAGGGGCTGATGCCCGACGGCACCTCGCGCTTCACCACGCTCGATGGCGACCCGATCCTGCATTACATGGGCTGTTCGACCTTCTCGAACCACACGGTCCTGCCGGAGATCGCGCTGGCGAAGGTCAACCCGGACGCGCCGTTCGACAAGATCTGCTACATCGGCTGCGGCGTGACGACCGGCATTGGCGCGGTGATCAACACCGCCAAGGTGGAGATCGGCGCCCGTGCCATCGTCTTCGGGCTCGGCGGCATCGGGCTCAACGTCATCCAGGGGCTCAGGCTCGCCGGTGCCGACCAGATCGTCGGCGTGGATCTGAACCCGGACAAGAGACCGATGGCCGAGCGTTTCGGGATGACCGATTTCGTCAACCCGGCGGAGGTCGAGGGCGACCTCGTGCCCTATCTGGTCGACCTCACCAAGGGCGGGGCCGACTACACCTTCGACGCCACCGGCAATGTCAACGTGATGCGCGCGGCGCTGGAATCGGCGCACAAGGGATGGGGCGAGTCGATCATCATCGGGGTCGCACCGGCCGGAGCGGAGATCGCGACGCGGCCGTTCCAGCTCGTCACCGGCCGCGTCTGGCGGGGCACGGCCTTCGGCGGCGCGCGCGGAAGAACCGACGTGCCGAAGATCGTCGACTGGTATATGCAGGGCAAGATCGAGATCGACCCGATGATCACCCACACGCTGACGCTGGACGAGATCAACTCGGGTTTCGATCTCATGCATGCAGGCGAGTCGATTCGCTCGGTCGTCGTTTACTAATTCACTTAAGGAGGGCGCTTCCGCCTTTCCTTCCGTTCAAAAATCTCCTCGGGGGTCCGGGGGCACGCAGCCCCCCGGTCCGCCGAAAAAAAAAGGCAAACATGTCTGACCAACCACCCCTCCTCGCCGTCCTGATCGACGCCGACAACACCTCGCCGCAACACGCAAAGGCGATCTTCGACGAGATCGCGGCCTATGGCGAGGCGTCCGTCCGCCGGGTCTACGGCGATTTCTCCTCCACCCAGATGAAGGGCTGGTCCAAGGTGCAGGCCGATTTCGGCCTCGTCCCGTTCCACCAGCCGGCCAACACGGTGGGCAAGAACGCCTCCGACATCGCGCTGGTGATCGACGCGATGGACCTTCTGCACACCGGCCGCTTCGACGGCTTCGTGCTGGTCTCCTCGGACAGCGACTTCACTCGGCTCGCGAGCCGCATCCGCGAGCAGGGGCTCGACGTTTTCGGTATAGGCCGGGAGAAGACCCCGCAGGCCTTCCGGAAGGCCTGCAAGCGTTTCATCTATATCGAGAACCTCTCCGGCGCCGATCCCGACCCGGAGCAGAAGGCCACCGAGAGCAAGCCGCCCAAGCCGCGCTCGCTGAACGAGGCGCGCGACCTGATCCTGAAGGCGATGGACGGCATCGATCAGGAGGACGACTGGTACACGCTCGGCCAGCTCGGCCAGTTCATGACCGCCGCGAACCCGGATTTCGACACGCGCACCTACGGCAAGAAGAAGCTCTCGGAGCTGGTCCAGGCGATCAAGATCTTCGAGACCCGCCGCAGCCCGTCGAACCAGTTGCAGGTGCGGCGGCTGGACTGAGGCGGCGCGCGGTCCCGCCATGGGGCCGGAATGTCCAAGAGTTCTAATCGGGCGGTTCATCTGGCACACTTTCCCCGCGAACAGGGGAGAAAAGGATGCAATCGGGCAAACTCGACACATGGCGCGCCGAGAGGCGCTTGCGGAATCGCTGGTTCGAGGTGGTCAGCCCCGAGGGCGAATTGCCGCTTCGGATCGAGAACAAGGCAAGCACCTCGGACTCCGTGATCAGAGGCGTCGCTGCCGGCGCCTGCTTTGTCGCCGCGTGGATGATTGCAGGAGATTCGTTCGGCATCGAATTTGGAACCTACGAAAGGCTCAGGCCCATCCTTCCGATGCTGGCGGTGGTAGCGGGGTTGTGGCAACTCGCGAAGGCCGTGAAGCCGAGGCTCGAGTCCGGGCATATCGAGATCACCCGTGACAAGGTCACGGTCGTGGAGCCCAGGCTCTTCGGCCGGAAATCCTGGAGTGAGCCGCTTTCATCCTTTGCCGGCGTTCGGTGGAGCAAGCGCATCCTCAATCGGCGAAACAACTCGGGCGGAAATCGGGACTACCTGCATATCATCGATCTCGCGCATCCCGACGACAGGATCTTCGTTCCGCTCGACAAGTGGATAACCGCCGGTGACGAACCGCGGAAGCTGTGGGAGCAATTTTCCGCGCTGCTCGACTTGCCTGCAATCGACGCCCGGGATGACGACGTGCAGGTCAGGGCGGCCGGGGATGTGGACAAGAACATCCGGGAACTCGCTCGAGACGGCAAGGTTTCGACGGAATGGGACGATCGCCCGCCGCCTCAGGGAATAGGTGTCAGTCACGTCGGAGGCACGGAGCAGGCGCAGGAAATCCATCTGGAGATGTTCGAGCAACCGATCTCCCCGATGCTGGCACGCGTGATCGGTGGTGGCCTTGTCGCGGCGGCCCTGTTCGGTGTTTTCCAGGGTCAGATCTTCGTCGCGCTCCTGTGCCTCGGCTTTGCGTATCTTCTGTTCCGGGTCATGAAGCGATCCAGGACGCATCCCACTGAACTCAGAATTACCCGGGAGCAGCTCTCCTACGTGGTCGCCGGCGCTGTGCAGGAAACGGTGATGCTGGGAGATGTCGAACGCGTGAAGGCCGGAACGGGAAGCGTCGTCCTTGAAACGGACGAAGGCGAGAAGATCATCGCACGCAACCTGCCGCCCGATGGTCTGGCATATGTTCGGGATATCGTCGAATCCGCGATTGCCAACGCCTGAGTGCGGGTCCCGACGGCTCTCACGTCCCGTATCTTGCCAGAAACATCTCCACCGCCCCCTCGGCCACTCGCGCCCGTTCGGCCGGACCCGCCTCCACGCCGAGTCCCATCAGCATCCGCGGATGCAGGTCCACCTTGCAGAGCTCGGTGAACTGGTCTGCGGCGAGCCCCGGGTCCTCGACGCGGAGCGTCCCGCGCGCGGTGGCCTCGCGAAAGTAGGCGATCAGCACCTCGCGCGAGCGCGCCGGGCCGTCTTCCCAGAACTCGCGCCCGAGGCCGGGAAACCGCGCCGTCTCGGCGACGACGATGCGGAAGACCGCCTGGCCGAAATCCGACAGGTAGAAGCGCATCATCCGCTCCGCGGCCTTCCGTAGAACCTCGCGCGGCGGCCCGTTGGGGTCGATGCTCTGGATGCATTCCTCGGCCTGCCGCTGACACTGGCCGGTCGCGACCTCCATAAAGAGCAGCCGCTTGTCTGGGAAATAGCTGTAGAGCGTCGCCTTCGACACACCGGCCGCCCGCGCGATGTCGTCGACGCTCGCGCCTTCGAACCCGTCGCGCATGAAGATCTCGCGCGCACCCTCAAGGACCTGATCGAACTTGCGCCCGCGCTTGATCTTGCCCTCGGCGACATCCATCGGCAGTCCTCCTGACACAAAATCAGACCATATGGTTCAGGTGCGCGCAAGCTTTGCCGTGACGCGCCCGCCACCCCATGCTAGGCCGCGAACATGTTGCCTGTCCTTTTGAAAACCTTGCCGTTCTTTGGCATTATCGCTGCCGGTTTCCTTGCCGGTCGGACCCGCTTCTTCACCGACGAGGCGACATCCTACCTCACGAAATTCGTCTTCTACTTCGCGCTCTCCGCGATGCTCTTTCGCTTCTCGGCCAATCTCTCGCTTGCCGAGGTGCTGAGCTGGACCTTCATCTGGGCCTATCTCTCGGCCACGGTCTGCGTCTACCTGCTGGCCACCGCGGTCGCGCGGATCCGGGGGCTTCCATGGGATGCCAGCGCCGTCGAGGCGCAATGCGCGGTAATCGGCAATGCGGGTTTCCTCGGCGTGCCGATGCTGTCGCTGCTCATGGGACCGGAGGCCATCGGCCCGGTGATGATGGTGCTGGCCGTCGACCTGCTGGTCTTCAGCTCGCTCATCGTCATGGTCATCACTGGAACGCGGGACGGGCGCATCGCGCCGGGCGTGCTCCTCTCGGTCGGCCGCGGGCTCACGCGCAATCCGATGATCGTTTCCATCGCTGCCGGCTTCATCTGGTCGGCGCTGGAACTGCCGATCCCGGTGCCGATGAACGAGTTCCTGGAATTGCTCGGCGCCGCTGCAACGCCCTGCGCGCTCTTCGCGATCGGCGCCTCGCTTGCCTCCAAGAGCGCCGAGCGGCTCTCGGTCGCGGCCTGGCTCTCCTTCGCCAAGCTCGTGCTGCACCCCGCGGCGGTCGCCGTCTCGGCGCTTCTCGTTTTCCCGGTCGAGGCCTTTGCCGCCGACGTCATGATCGCCTGCGCCGCGCTGCCGGTCGCCGGCAACGTCTACATCCTTGCGCGGCACTACAATGTTGTGCCGCACCGTGTCTCGACCTCCATCCTGGTCTCGACCGCCGCCTCCGTCATCACCGTCTCGGCGGTCATCGCCTGGGTCTCCTGACGGGTTGCCGGGCGCGGCCGCGCGGGCTAGGCCTTGGGCGACGGCAAAGGGAGACCGGTATGGAAACACTGTCCGAAAACCGCTGCTTCGGCGGCACGCAGGGGGTCTATACGCATCGCTCGGACGCCTGCGCCTGCGACATGACCTTTGGCCTCTACCTGCCGCCGCAGGCTGCCCGCGGACCAGTTCCGCTGCTCTGGTTCCTCGCCGGGCTCACCTGCACGCATGAAAACGCGATGGTGAAGACGGGCGCACAAGCCCATGCGGCGCGTCACGGCCTCGCGCTAGTTTTTCCCGACACGTCGCCGCGCGGTGACGAGGTGACCGATGACGACGCCTATGATCTCGGGCAGGGTGCGGGCTTCTACGTCGATGCGACCCGCGAGCCCTGGGCGCCGAATTTCTCGATGTGGAGCTATATCGCGCAGGATCTGACAGCGGCGCTCGCGTCGGATTTCCCGCTCGACATGGAGCGACAGGGGATCACCGGCCATTCCATGGGCGGGCATGGTGCGCTGACGCTTGCCATGGGCCTGCCGGGGCGGTTCGGCTCTGTCTCCGCCCTCGCGCCGATCGCCCATCCCTCCGCCTCGGACTGGGGCCGCAAGCAGCTCACGGCCTATCTCGGGGCGGACGAGGCGGGCTGGGCGGCACATGACTCGACGTTGCAGATGCGCGCAGTCGGGCTCGACGTGCCGGTGCTCGTCGACCAGGGAAGCGAGGACCAGTTCCTCGACCTGCTGAAGCCCGAGGCATTGGCCGAGGCGATGGCGGCGCGCCGGCAGCCGGGCGCCTTCCGGGTGCAGGCGGGATACGACCATTCCTATTTCTTCGTCTCCACCTTCATGGGCGACCACGTCGCCTTCCACGCCGCGGCGCTTGGGCTCTCGTGACGATCTATGTCGATGCCGACGCCTGCCCGGTGAAGGCCGAGGCGGAGCGGGTCGCCACTCGCCATCGCACGCCGCTGGTCCTCGTCTGCAACGGCGGGATCCGGGCGCCGGAGAATCCGCTGGTGCGGGTGGTCTATGTCGATCAGGGCCTCGACGTGGCGGACCGCTGGATCGCAGGGGAGGCGGGACCTGGCGACGTCGTGGTAACAGCCGACATCCCGCTTGCCGCCGATTGCATTGCTGCCGGCGCGCTGGTGCTCAAGCATGACGGAGAGGTGCTGAGCGAGCGCAACATCGCCAATGCGCTCGCCTCGCGGAACCTGATGACCGAGCTTCGCAGCGCCGATCCGCTTGGCACGGGTGGCGGCGGCCGGCCCTTTTCCAAGGCCGACCGCGCCCGCTTTGCACAGGCGTTGGACCGGGTCCTCACCCGCGGACGTTGACACTGGCGGGCAATCGGTGAGGCTGTGCGCGAGTCAGTAGCCGGAGTGTGCGCCATGCCCGTTGAACTTGTGATCTTCGATATCGGCAATGTGCTGATCGAGTGGAACCCCGAACGATTCTACGATGCCGAGATCGGGCAGACTCGACGCGAGTCGATGTTCGCGGCCGTCGATCTGCACGGGATGAACGACCAGCTCGATCGCGGCGCGGATTTTCGCGAGATCGTCTACGCGCTGGCTGACGAGAATCCCGACTGGCGTGACGAGATCCGGATGTGGCACGACCGCTGGACCGACATCGCCGGGCCGACCATCGATCACTCGGTGCGGCTCCTGCGTGCGCTCCGGTCGAAGGGCGTTCCTGTGCAGGCGCTGAGCAATTTCGGCATCGGCAGCTTCGCGGTTGCAGAGGCGAAGTGGCCCTATCTCAAGGAATTCGACCGGCGTCATATCTCCGGCTACATGAAGCGGATCAAGCCGGAGCCGGAGATCTACGAGATGGTGGAAGAGAGCTGCGGCTTTGCGCCCGCGGGAATACTTTTCGTCGATGATCGCCCGGCCAATACCGCGGTGGCGGAGGCGCGCGGCTGGCAGACACACCTTTTCGACGGGCCCGAGGGCTGGGCCGACCGGCTGGTCGCCGAGGGTCTGCTTGACCGGGCCGAAGCGTCATGAGCCTGCCCTTCGTTCCCGCCGACGCGGAGGCCCGGCTCGACTGGCTCGCCCTGACCGATGCACTCGCGGAGGGTCATGCGCGGCCGCGGGCCGAGATCGCCGACAGCTTTCTCTACCGGGGCGGTGACACGCTACTCAATCGCTCCGCCTGGATCGACGGGCTTGGCGGGCTGGTCAAAGTGGCAACTGTCTTTCCTGGCAACGCGGCGCGCAACCTGCCGACGGTCAACGGCTCGGTCACGCTCTATTCCGATGCGACCGGCGAGCCTGAGGCGATGGTCGATTTCCACCTTGTCACGAAGTGGAAAACCGCCGGGGACAGCCTCCTCGCGGCCCGCCGGCTCGCCGATCCGGGCGCGCGCAGCGTCCTGATCCTCGGTGCGGGAAAGGTCGCGATGTCGCTGGTTGACGCGTTCCGGGCCGGTTTCCCGCAGGCGGAGATCCGGATCTGGAACCGCACCGCCGCGCGCGCCGAGGCGCTCGCGCGGGAGGTGGACGCCGAGGCGGTCCGCAACCTTCCCGCCGCGGTGGAGGCCGCCGACATCATCGTGTCGGCAACGATGGCGACCGAGCCCGTGCTGCGGGGCGACTGGCTGCGCCCGGGGCAGCACGTGAACCTGATCGGTGCCTTCCGTCCCGACATGCGCGAGGCCGACGACGCTGCGATAGCGCGCGCCCGCGTCTTTGTCGACAGCGTCGACACGACGCTCGAGCATATCGGCGAGCTGATCCTGCCGCTGACATCAGGCGCGATCGACCGCGCGGACATTCAGGCCGATTTCTATGATCTCGGCGCCTTTCGCCCGGAATCCGGGGCCATCACGCTCTTCAAGAACGGTGGCGGCGCGCATCTCGACCTGATGACCAGCCGATATATCCTCGACGCCTGGAACGCCTGATAGGCTGACGGTGCCCGGCGGCATGCAGGCGCGCGGGGCATGGAGGCAGAACCGATCGAGGCTTTCCAATCCTGTAACCGCCGCCTAAACACGCCACCGATGTCCGAGAGTCTGATCGATATCTACAACGCGCGCATCGCCGAGGGAAAGCTGACCCCCGACGCCGCCCAGGTCGTGGCCCTGCCGGAGCTGGAGCGCGTCCTCCACGAGCTGGCACATCGCCCGGCCACGCCGCCGCGCGGAGGGTTGCGCGGACTTTTTGCCAAGGCGCCGGAGCCTGCACGGGTCCGCGGCCTCTATCTCTGGGGCGGGGTCGGGCGCGGCAAGTCGATGTTGATGGACATGTTCTTCGAGGCCGTCCGCACCGAGCGCAAGCGGCGGGTCCATTTCCACGCCTTCATGCAGGAAATCCACGCCGGTCTCCACGAAGCGCGCAAGCGCAAGGTGGCCGACGCGATCCTGCCGGTGGCCGAGGAGGTGATCGCGCATGTCGACCTGCTCTGTTTCGACGAGATGCAGATCAGCGACATTGCCGACGCGATGATCGTCGGACGGCTCTTCGAGCGGCTCTTCGCGGCCGGCGTCGTGGTGGTGACCACGTCGAACCGGGTGCCGGACGACCTCTACAAGGACGGCTTGCAGCGCGAGCTCTTCCTGCCCTTCATCGAGATGATCAAGGATCGGATGGTGGTGCACGAGCTGGTCGCGGGCCGGGACTTCCGGCAGGACAGACTCGCCGGCTCGCCGGTCTATTTCACGCCCAACGATCACGCGGCGCGCGAGGCGATCCAGGCGATCTGGGACGATCTCTCAGGCGGCGACGCGCCGCCTCTGGTGCTGACGATCAAAGCGCGCCCGGTCGAGATCCCGGCCTTCCGCAATGGCGTGGCGCGCGCCGGCTTCTTCGACCTCTGCGGGCACCCTCTGGGGCCGGCCGATTACCTTGCTATTGCCGATGTGGCCCGTGTTCTGGTGCTCACAGACATCCCCTGCCTGGGGCGGTCGAACTTCAACGAGGCCAAGCGCTTCGTGACGCTGATCGACGCGCTCTACGAGGCGAAGCGGCGCCTCATCTGCTCGGCCGCAGCAGAGCCGGAGATGCTTTATCTCGAGGGCGAGGGGAGTTTCGAATTCGAGCGCACCGCCAGCCGGCTGCGGGAAATGCAGGCTGCGGACTGGAGCACTGCGCAGGAAAGCGTCGCCGCGTCTTGCTGAGCCGTCCCGGCCGGTCGCGTTGGTGTCACCAGGGCGGTGGCCGGCGGTGGAACACCTCGCGCAGCGCATCGGCGCGCCCCTCGGTCCAGCCGGGCGGGTCAGTAAGCGCGGCCCAGCCGTCGATGTAGTCGTCGGCAATGTAGAAATGGCCGAATCCTTCGACGCCGAGCGCCGTGGTCATGTCCAGCATGAGTTGGAACGCCGTCACGAGGGGATACCACCGCATCTCGGGAGAGACGTCCGGTGGCCGCTCTCCGGTCAGCCATTCCGGCGCGCGCCAGATCGTTGCCGTATCGAAATTCACGATCGGATCGGAGCCGTAGCTGAGGAAGACGAAGCGGATCGGCCCCCAGGGTGCGAAGCCCGGCTCGTCGAGCGTGTTTTCCTGGTTGGTGACGCGCACAAGCGACCCGTTGCCGGACAGTGGCCGCCAGACCGGGCTCCCGGGTTCGCGGGCGTCGATCACCTGACGCCAGATCGGGCTGATGAAGGGCGAGCCGACCCAGAAGGCGCCATCCACCGGGTCGGCGAGCGTGCTGAAGAAGGGGATCGTCGCCTGGCTGTTGAGCGCGCCCTGGCTGAGGCCATGGATGTAGAGGCGTGGCCGGCTGTCCTCGGGCAGGCTGGTCCAGTGTTCATAGATGACGTCGAATAGCGCGCGGGCCTGGTCCAGCCCGTATTCGACATTGGTCAGGATCGAGAGGACCGAGGTGAGATAGGAGTATTGCGCCGCGACATGGGCGGTGTTGCCGCCCCACATGAAATCGACGGCATCATGCGAGCCGGGGTCCATCCAGCCGGTTCCGACGGGCGTGGTCACGATCAGGATCTCGCGGTCGAAGCCGCCCTGAAGGATCAGTTCTTCGAGCGCGAGTTCCGCCCGCGCCCGCGCGCTGCCGGCCGACACGCGGCCGACATAGACACGGATCGGGCGCTGCGCACCGGCGCCGTAGAATTCCCCGATCTCCTCCGCAGAGGGCGTCCGTCCGATGAAGTCGCGGCCGCGGTTTCCGAGGTCGTCCCATTTCACCAGGGAGGCGTCCGAGCCAGTCTCTTCGGGATCCGACGGTCGTTGCATCAGCGGGTCGAAAACCTGCTCGCCCGCCGCGAAGGAGGCGTCGGCGGCCTGCATGAGCTTGCGTATCAGGAAACCGTCGCCGACCGCCCAGAAAAGATAGACTGTGGCAAGCAGGCCGAGCACCACACCTGTTCGTCCGGGCATGACGCGGCCGAGCACGGCTCCGGCGCGCCGGGTCAGGAACAGGAAGAGGCTGCCCAGGGACCAGAGCAGAATGAACACGACCAGGGAGACGCCCGACACGACCAGCGGATCCGCGGTATCGAGGAACTCGAGACCCATCACCTTTCGCGTCGCGTTCTGCCAGTCGGCGGCCTTCCAGAGAGCCGCCGCCGAGACACCGAGCGCCAGAACGACGAACATGGTCCGTATCTGACGTTCGGCGCGTCCTCCCGCCTCGGGCAGGCGCATCACGCGCCAGAGCCAGAGAAGGAACGCGCCGATCGTGTAGCCGAGCGCGGCCGATATTCCGGACAGCGCGCCCTGCATGACAGGAGGGCGCGGCATCAGCGACGGCGTAAGAGACGCTGCGAAGAACAGGCTTGCGACGAAAAGGCCGAAGCCGGAGACCCACCAGAAGCGCGGCGTGAACGTGTCGTCGGATTCGTTCTGTCTGGAGAGGGTCATGGCGCCGTCCGGTTTGTTGCGTCCGTTGAAACTGGACGTCCGGTCGGGGCGGCTTGTCAAGGATACGAGATGGTTTGGACGACGTGGTTGCCCTTCGCCGCCGGTGGTCAGCCGTTCTCGCGCAACACCCATCCGGCCTGGTAGAGCGAGCCGCAGATCAGGATGCGCGCGCGTGGCTCCCGTGCGGCGATGGCGCGGATGGCGGTCGCGGCATCCGGTGCCTCTGTTGCCGTCAGGCCGAGGGCCGCAGCCGCTTCGACAAGAGTCGCCGGGGCCGTGGCGCCGGGCTCGTCGGGGATCGGCACGGCGGTGACGCTCGCGACGAGGGGCGCGAGCGGGGCCAGGAAGGCCGCGGGATCGCGTGTGTTCATCAGCGCGAAGATGAGATGCGTCGGTCGGGTCGGAGCGCGCCGCAGCGTCGCCGCGAGCGCCTCAGCGGCATGCGCGTTATGACCGCCGTCGAGCCAGAGCTCGGCGTCCGGCGCGGCCTCCCGGAGAGGGCCGCGGGTCAGCCGCTGCATCCGTCCTGGCCAGTCAGCACGGGTCACGGCGGCCTCGCAGGTGGCCTCGTCATGGCCCAAACGGCGCAGCGCGGCGAGTGCCATGCCGGCATTCTCGACCTGGTGCGGGCCGACGAGCCGGGGCAGGGGCAGGTCCAGAAGGCCGGTCTCGTCCTGGAATACCAGCCGGCCGCGCTCTTCCCAGACATGCCAGTGCTGGCCATGCGCGAGGAGCGGTGCGCCGAGCCGGCTGGCGCGGGCCTCGATCACCTCCAGCGCAGCCTCCTCCTGTCGGCCGACAATGCAGGGCCCGCCGCGCTTCAGGATTCCGGCCTTCTCGGCGGCGATCTCGGGGATCGTCGAGCCGAGGAAGGCTTGGTGGTCAAGCGCGACGGGCGTGATGATCGTCAGCAGCGGCGCATCGACGACATTGGTGGTGTCGAGCCGGCCGCCCATGCCGACCTCGAGCAGCAATGCATCGGCAGGGGTCTCGGCAAAGCCTATGAACGCGGCGCAGGTGGTCGCTTCGAAGAAGGTGATCGATGCGCCCTGGTTCGCTTCGAGCGTACGGGCAAGCAGGGTACACAGCGCCGGCTCGGAGATCTCTGCGCCGGCGAGCCGGATGCGTTCGTGGAAGCGGACGAGATGCGGCGAGCTGTAGCTGTGGACCTTGAGACCCGCCGCTTCGAGCCCGGCGCGGATCATCGCGAGGGTCGAGCCCTTGCCGTTGGTGCCGGCGATGTGGATCACCGGCGGAAGCCTCTGCTCGGGATGGCCGAGCGCGGCGAGCAGGCGGTGGGTTCGGTCGAGCGAAAGGTCGATCTCGCGCGGGTGCAGTTCCGTCATCTGCGCCAGCAGGGCGGCGCTATTGGTCGTGGTCACGCTGTCTGTTCCGGCTCCGCGGAGGGCTCGGCCGGTTCGGCAGGGCTCTGGGCCGGCGGCAACGCGGCGACATCGGTCGGTGCCGGAAGGTCGCCCTTGACCGCTGGCGGCAGGCCGAGCAGCAGCCGGGTAATGGTAATCAGTTCGTCGCGCATCGCCTTGCGATGGGTGACGCGGTCGAGCATGCCGTGTTCGAGCAGGTATTCGGCGCTCTGGAAGCCTTCGGGAAGTTTCTCGCGGATGGTCTGCTCGATGACCCGCGGCCCCGCGAAGCAGATCAGCGCGCCGGGCTCGGCAATCTGGACATCGCCGAGCATGGCATAGCTGGCGGTCACCCCGCCTGTGGTCGGGTCGGTCAGCACGACGATATAGGGAAGGCCCGCCTCGCGCAGCATCTCCACCGCGACAGTGGTCCGCGGCATCTGCATGAGGCTCAGGATCCCTTCCTGCATCCGCGCGCCGCCGGCGGCGGAGAACAGGATCAGCGGCCGGCGCAGTTCGACGGCACGCGTCACCGCGGCGATGATCGCATTGCCGACATACATGCCCATCGAGCCGCCCATGAAGGTGAAGTCCTGGGCCGCGGCGATCACCGGCGTGCGTCCCATCTCGCCTTCGGCGACCAGCATCGCCTCATGCTCGCCGGTCTTCTTCTGGGCCGCTTTCAGTCGGTCGGGGTAGCGTTTCTGGTCGCGGAAATGAAGCGGATCCGGAACCGGCTCGGGCACCGCGACCTCGGTATAGACGCCGCCGTCGAAGAGATCGGCAAAGCGGTCTCGCGGCGTGATCGCCATGTGGTGTTCGCAACTGGTGCAGACGTTGAGATTGTCCCTGAGTTCGCGGTGGAACAGCATCGTCCCGCATTCGGGGCATTTGCTCCACAGATTCTCCGGCATCTCGCGGCGGGAGAAGAGCGAGTTGATCTTCGGGCGAACGTAGTTGGAAATCCAGTTCATCGGGGTCTTTCTTCGCCGGTTGCCGCCCTCAGATAGGACCCTGCGGCGACAAATGCAAATGCTCTGCTCAGCGGGTAAGCAAGCGTCGGGTGAGCCACCAGACCAGCAGCAGGAAGCCGAGCGACAGGGCGAGGCCGAGCGCCTGCGGGCTTAGCGCGTCGTCGGGCGCGGGCGAGACATAAAGCGCGAGGCCGGTGATCGTATCGCCCGTTGCGACCGCGAGCAGGCCGAAGAGATTGTTGCCGAAATGCAGGCCCATTGCGGCACCGAGGTTGCCGGTCTGCTCGGTGAGATCGGCGGCGGCGAGGCCGAAGACCAGCGCCGAGGCCAGGATGAAGGGCAGGGCTGGTCCGGCGGCGGGCGAGTAGTGCAACGAGGCGAAGACGAGCGCCGGCAGGCCCATCCAGATCCAGCGCGCAGCGAATCGGGCTGCAAGCTGCTGTTGCAGGTAGCCGCGGAAAAGCAGCTCCTCGGCGGCGGTCTGCACGAAGATCAGCGGCAACGCGAAGGGCAGGTAGCCGAGCCAGCGCTCGAGCGGCAGGTTGGGTGCCGGGTCCTCGAGCATAAAGCCCAGGCCGATGAGCGCCAGGTAGATCGGCACCAGCACGGCGAGCGCTGTCAGGAAGCCGTCGAACCAGTCGCGTGTTGGACCGAAGAGCGAGCCCGGACCGCGGAAGTGAAACGCGGCGGCCGCGAGCATCGGGCCGACGAACAGCCCGGCGAAAGTGATGAGGACGAGGAACACGGCGAAAGGCGTGTCGATACCGCCATAGCCCTGCGCCGCGGCCTGGATGCGGGTCAGCGCGGCCGTGGTCGCCACGGTGTTCATCGGGTCGATCAGACCGGCGATGGCGACAACCCCACCGATCAGCATTGCCGCAGCGGAGAGAAAGACGAAGCCGATGAGGAGCAGGCCGAGGCCCAGCCGCCAGAGCTGCGGATAGAGCTTTGCCTCTTCGATCGAGGCTTCGAATTGTCCATTGCGCATGGCGGGCTCCGCGGCGGTGTCGGTGTCGATGTCGCGGTCGAGAGGTAGCGTGGGGCCGGCCGGGGCGCAATCCGCACTCAGACTTTGAGCGCCAGCCGTGCCGCCAGCCAGCCGCAGAGCAGCGTGGCGAATTCGGGGAGCATGGTGGAGGCGATGCGCGGGTCGTCCATCGCCATCGGCAGGTGGTAGAGCGCGAGCCCGGAGCCCGGCCCCGCCAGCGAGGTGACGAGAACGGCGATGACATTGTTGGCGAAATGGAAGCCGAACGCGGCTCCGATGGAGCCGGTCCGTGCGGTGAGATCCGCCGCCGCGAGGCCGAAGGCAAACGCCCAGAGCGCGAAGAGCGTGGCGTTGTCGCCCGCCGTCGCGGGCGAGAGATGCGACAGGGCGAACAGCGCGGCGGGCCCGACCATCCAGAGCGGCAGGTCGGGGAAGCGGGCGGCAAGTTGCTGCTGGAGGTAGCCGCGAAAGACCAGCTCTTCGGTCCCTGCCTGCAATGCGATGGCGGTGAGCGAGATCGGCAGGAGCGCGATCCAGCTTCGGCGCGAAAGGCCGTCGTTGCGAACAAGCTCGACGCTCTGCGGCAGCAGGATCGTCAGAAGGAGGTAGAGCGCGCCGACCGCGAGGGTCACCCGGAGCGCGTCCGAGGCCACGGCGGCGAGGGGGCCGAAAAGCGTCGCCGGGCTGCGTCGATGAATCGTGGTGGTCACCATCGCCAGGCCGAGCGCAAAGAAAGCGAAGGTCGCAAGGATGTAGAGCGTGGCGGCGGGACTCGATGTGTCGAAACTGGTGGCGTCGATGAGCGCCCGGGTCAGGTCGGGCCCGATCACGTTCGAGAGCAGCGCAAAAAAGAGCTGGTAGAGCGCCAATCCAGCCATGAAGGTGAGGGCGACGCCGAGGCCGGTGCGCCACAACTCGGACGTGCCGATCGCGGGGGCGACGAAGTATTTCAGAGCATCGTAGCGCATCGCGGCCCCCTTTGGAGCCAGAGGTAGGCGGTTCCGCGCAGCCTTGCAACGGTGGCCCGTGCCATCGCCTGAGCCGGAAGCCGCGCATGCTCGCAGTGATCCGTTGCTCCGCGCCTTTGAAATCTGTAGCGTCCCGAAACGGCAGTGGACAGGCAGACAGGCGGGCAACGGACATGACGGCCGGATTCTATCACCACGATCTTTTCTGGGCGGCTCTGCTGGGCCTGTCGTTTATCTGTGCCGCGACGCTGGCTCAGGCTGCGACGCTGCGCGGCGAGAGCGACGGGCTGGCGGCGCAGACCCGCCTGCCGGTCACCGGATCCTCCGTCGTGGTCGCCGCCCCGCGCGGTTATTGCATCGATCCCCTGGCCTCGATCGAGGGCGCGCGGGCGGCTTTTGTGCTCATGGCCTCCTGCCACTCGGTCACCGGCGATCGTCGCGCGCCACACCCGGCGATTCGCGGCCTGCTCACGGCCAGCGTAGACGGCAGCCGAAACGAGTTGCCCAGCCCGCGTGAACTCGGCCGCTACTTCGCCTCCGAAGCAGGGCGTGCTGCGCTTGCACGCTCGGGCGACGCCGCCGCGACCGAACTCGGCGCGAGTTTCAGTCGCAACGGGGTGTTCTTCCTTCAGGCGCGCGAGACCGGCGGCGACCCGGCATTCGGCGGGCGGAGCTGGCGCGCGGTCTTCGAGTTGAACGGACGGATGGTCACTGCCACCTTCCGGGACCTCGCCGGCTTTCCGGTGACCGCCGATGAAGGGTTCCGCGCGGTGGGTGAGCTGGTCGAGGAGATCCGGGCCGCGAGTCCCGTCCGCTAGGACCCGGCCGGGAGATCCGACGGGTCGTTGCAGCTTCGAAGGGGTTTGCAATAACACCAGGCGCGAAGCTTGGCGGAAATCGACATGGCCTTTGGTGTGAGCGAGCAGATCGGGCGCCCGCGCGCTGGACCAATGGAAGCGACTGGCCAATCTCGCCGGCGCGCCGGACCTCCTGAAGCGCGCCTTCCGTCGCCATTGATTCGAAACGGCCGACTGATCGGCGCCTTGCCTTTGCGTCAATCCATGACGCGGCGTTGCGCGTGACATCGCCCCGTCGCGGCCTATCCTGCCGCGCCAGAGAGGAAGGGTTTCATGGCCAGCTATCCGCATCTTCTGGCGCCGCTGGACCTCGGTTTTACCACGCTGCGGAACCGCGTGCTGATGGGCTCGATGCATACCGGGCTCGAGGAGTTGCAGGACTGGCAGCGCGTCGCGGCCTTCTACGGCGCGCGGGTGGCGGGCGGTGTCGGGTTGATCGTCACCGGTGGCATGGCGCCCAACCGCGAGGGCGGTGTCTTCCCCAACGCCGCGGGGCTGTATTCTGCCCGGGACGTCGCCAACCACCGGATCGTCACCGATCGCGTTCACGCGCTGGACGGCAAGATCGCGATGCAGATCCTGCATGCCGGCCGATACGCCTATGGCCCCGATTGCGTCGCGCCGAGCCCGATCCGGTCGCCGATCTCGCCTTATTCGCCGAAGGAACTCGACGCGGCGGGGATCGAGAAACAGATCGCCGATATCGTGACCGCCGCAACCCGTGCGCAAGACGCGGGCTATGACGGCGTCGAGGTAATGGGATCGGAGGGCTACTTCCTCAACCAGTTCCTCGTCACCCGCACAAACCGGCGGACCGACCGCTGGGGCGGGCCGTTCGAGAACCGGATGCGGCTGCCGGTCGAGGTCGTGCGCCGGGTGCGCGGCGCGGTGGGACCGGATTTCATCCTCATCTACCGCCTCTCGATGATCGACCTTGTGCCCGGGGGCTCGAACTGGGCGGAGGTGGTGGCACTAGCGCGTGCCGTCGAGGCGGCGGGCGCGACGATTCTCAATACCGGCATCGGCTGGCACGAGGCGCGCATCCCGACCATCGCGACCTCGGTACCGCGCCGCGCCTTCACCTGGGTGACGAAAAAGCTGATTGGCGAAGTCGGTATCCCGGTGATCGCCTCGAACCGGATCAACACGCCAGAGGTGGCCGAGGCAGTGCTGGCGGAGGGCTGTGCCGACATGGTCTCGATGGCGCGGCCCTTCCTTGCGGATGCGGAGTTCGTGAAGAAGGCGTCGGAGGGGCGCGCGTCGGAAATCGCGCCCTGCATCGCCTGCAACCAGGCCTGCCTCGACCACAAGTTCGGCGGCAAGCTGTCCTCCTGCCTCGTCAACCCGCGTGCCTGCCACGAGACCGAGCTGGTGGTCGAGCCGGCAGCAACACCGAAGCGCGTCGCGGTTGTCGGCGCGGGGCCGGCTGGGCTCGCCGCGGCACTGACGGCAGCGGAGCGCGGGCACCTTGTGACGTTGTTCGAGGCGGCCGAGGAGATCGGTGGGCAACTCAACATGGCGAAGCGGGTGCCGGGCAAGGAGGAGTTTCACGGGCTCGTCGCGTGGTTTCAGAGGATGGTGGAGACGTCGGGGATCGAGCTCCGGCTCGGGACACCGGCCGGGGTGGAGATGCTGCTCGGCTTCGACGAGGTGATCGTCGCGACCGGCGTTCGGCCGCGCGATCCGGAGATTCCGGGACAGGATGGCGGGAACGTTCTGAGCTATATAAACGTCTTGCGCGATGGCGCAGAGGTCGGTGGGCGGGTCGCCATTATCGGCGCCGGTGGGATCGGCTTCGACGTGGCTCGGTTCCTGACCCATTCGGGCGCGAGCCCGAGCGAGGATCTCGCGGCCTGGCGCGCGATCTGGGGCGTCGACGATCCCGAGGCAAGCCGAGGCGGGCTGGCACCGGAAGGGCCGCGGCCGCAGATCGCGGCGCGGCAGGTCGTGTTGCTGCAACGCAAGGCCGAGGCGCCCGGCAAGCGGCTGGGCAAGACCACGGGTTGGATCCATCGGGCCGAGTTGAAGCGGCTGGGCGTAAAGATGCTCGGCGGGGTGAATTATGAGCGGATCGATGCGGACGGCCTGCTGGTTTCCTCGAACGACGCAGAGGCGCCGAGCCGGATCGCGGCCGACACGATCGTGCTCTGCGCCGGCCAGGTCCCCGAGCGCACCCTCGCCGATACGCTGGAAGCGGCGGGAAAGCCGGCGCATGTCATCGGCGGTGCCGATGTCGCTGCCGAACTCGACGCGAAACGCGCCATCGACCAGGGCACGCGGCTCGCCGCGAGGCTCTGACGCCGCGCAGAGCCGTCCTTCGGCACCGGGACCCAAAAGCGCCTCGAAGTTGCCCAAGTGTTTCCGGAGACACGACGATGCCCGATGAAATCCAGACATTGTCGGTTGATCGCCCCAATCGTGCCGAAATCCGAACCGATAACCGGGGCGTTACGTCATGACCGCGTGAGGACCACCTGATGGATCGCCTGACCGAAATGGAAGCTTTTGCCACCGTGGTGGACCAGGGCGGATTCACCGATGCAGCCAAGAAGATGGGAATCTCCAAGTCGGCCGTGTCGAAACATGTTTCCTCGCTCGAGGCGCGACTCGGTGCGCGCCTGCTCAATCGCACCACCCGCCGCGTATCGCCGACCGAGATCGGCCTGGCCTATTACGACCGGGCCCGCCGCGTTCTCAACGATGCCGGCGAGGCCGATGCGCTCGTCACCTCGATGCAGTCGGCGCCCTCGGGGCTCTTGCGCATATCGGTGGCGACAGATTTCGGGGTCAATCATCTCTCGCCGATCCTTGGCGACTTCCTCCAGGAATACCCCGACATCACCGTCAACATGATCCTGAACAACCGCTACGTCGAGCTGATCTCTGAAGGGTTCGACATGGCAATCCGGATCGGCGAACTCGAGGATTCCACGCTGCGCGCCCGCAAGTTGACCGAAACCAGCAAGCGGATGATCGCCAGCCCGGCCTATTTCACGAAATATGGCCGTCCGGAGAAGATCGACGATCTGAACGAGCACAAGCTTCTGCATTACTCGAACCAGTCGAACGGCAATGTCTGGAAGCTGACGGCGCCCTCCGGCGAGAAGCGCCAGGTGCGCACCGCAGGGTGGTTGACCGTCAATGACGGGCAGTCGCTGCTGAACGCGGCCGTGTCCGGCCTAGGCATCGCCTATCTGCCGAGCTTCCTCTATGCCGACGCAATGCGTGCCGGGCTGGTCGAGGAGGCGATCCCGGATCTGCCGCGCGAACCACTCGGCATCTACGCCGTCTATCCGCCCGGCCGGTTCACCCAGCCAAAGGTCCGCGCTTTCATCGATTTCCTGGTCCGCAGCTTTGCGGAGAAGGCTCCCGAAGTCTGGTAGCAGTCGCGTTGATGTGAGAAGACCTGGCCGGGGAAGACCCGGCCATTTTTTGTTCACCCCTCGCCGTCGACGATCACCTCGACCCGACGATTGGCGCTGCGGCCCGCGTCAGTCCGGTTCGAGGCCAGGGGCGCGAGATAGCCCACACCCTCGGCCGAGACGCGCGACCCGTCGACGCCGAATTCCTCGCGCAACCGCTCACCAACCGCCTGCGCGCGCTTGCGCGAAAGGGCGATATTGCTGTCGAGCGCGCCTTCGGTGTCGCTATGGCCGACCAGCACGACCGTCTTCCCGGGGTGCCGTGTGAGCCAGTCGGCAAGCGCGGCGAGCGACGCGAAGGGTTTCGCTGCGAGGCGCGAAGACCCGGTCTCGAAGGTGAGGTCCGAAAGCACCGCGCGGCCGGATCGATCGAGACTGTCTGCGAGGTCGCCCGGCGGCGGCATGTTGGAGGACGGCGCAGCGAGCGCGCCGTATTCGCGGTGCGGACGGGCGCGCGGTGCTCCGGCGGCCGGGTTGTCCAAGCTCTTGACGCCAGCAGCCTGCGGGTCCGACGGGCCGACCCAAGTGATGTGGATGAAGCCGCGTTCTTCGGTCCGGCTCACTAGCAGCGCGACATATTCGGCCTGTGCGCCGGTTCCTCGTGCCATCAGCACGTAGCGGAAATCTCCGAGATCGACATGCATTGCCGGTTCCGGAAGCAGGTCCAGCGCGTAACGGAACTCGAAGCCGCCGCAAGCTCGGTCGGCGCAGTCGGCGCGGATAGCGAAGCCCTCTTTTGCAAGCCCGTCGCGCAGGGGAGCGAGCAATTGTTCGGTTGTCAGGTCCGAGCCCGAGACCTGCCAGGCCTGACGGGACATCTCGCCCTCGAGCGAAAGCATCTCGCTGTCCGTCGACCGCATCGGGCCAGCCGGAAGGCTGACGCTGGCCAGCGCCGCGCGCTCCTCGGCCGCGAGCCGCGCACCGACCGGCAGCCCGGCGAGGTCCGAGACAGCAGGTCCCGCGGCGAGGGCGAGAACCGGAATCAGCAGGCGGGCAAGTGGTCTCATCCTGTCAGGCGGCACGACCCGCCAACGATGCGTAAGTTGCATCCCAGCTCATTGTTTCTCTTCCTTGGACGGCACGGGCTGTTTCACCCGGTAGTGATAGCTGCCCACGGCCCACATTCCCAGCTTCGCGTAGAGCGCATTGGCGGGCGCATTCTCGCGGGTGACAAGCACCGAGAGCCAGGCCGCGCCGCGCGATCCGGCCCAGATCGCCGCGCCGCGCATCAGGTGCCGTGCCGTGCCGCTGCGTCGCAGCTGCGGCGTGACTTCCAGCGCGTGGAGCATCGCGATGTTTCCGTGGATCGCGACGAAGGCGGCGCCGGACGGCTGGTCGGCTGTCCGGCCGAGCAGGGCGGCCTTCGGACCCTGTGCCCGCGCCATCACGGCCAACCGGTCCGGACCGATGCCGCCCTCCGCCCAGATCTCCTCCTGGATGCGGAGCGGCGGACAGGCGACATGGAATGCCGAAACCGGCGGCGGCGCTTCGGCAAGCGCTGCGACGGGCGCAAGGTAGATCGTCACCGGATCCTTGATCCGATAACCCGCGGCGTCGAGCGCGGCGTCGAGCGTGGTTTCGTCGGGGCGGACCATGACAAGCGGGACCTGACCGAGCCGGGCCTGTGCGGCCTCCATCGCCGGCACCGATGGCGCGCGTCCGAGGGCCGTGGCCGAGGAAACCCGCTGCCCGCCGCCAGCCCCATCGCGGATGCGCCAGCCGGGGATATCGAGCCTGCGCGCGGCGGGCCATGTCGCTTCGCCGGCGGCAAGAAGCTCCGCGGCGTCGGGTTCGGTCACGCCGGCCCTCCGGACAGGTCTTCGGCAAGGCGGGTCATGGCGGCGTCGATCCGCGCGGCATCGGTGCCGCGGATGACGACATGGGTGCCGTGCACGCCATCGCGCATGAAGGGATAGGACCCGATGGAGAGGTCGGAGAAATCGTCCGCGAGTTCGGAGAGCGGGGCGGCGATCTCGCCTTCGCCGCGGTCGATCCGGATCGATTGCGAGAGGATTGGCGCGCCGCCAGTGAGCGCGGGCAGGACCGAGGCGAGCATGGCCTCGAAGATCGCGGGCACGCCGGCCATGACATGGACGTTGCCGAGAATGAACCCAGGCGCGGCGGAAATCGGGTTGTCGATGAGCGTGGCGCCGTCGGGGATGCGGGCCATGCGCAGGCGGGCTGCGTTCAGCTCCTGCCCGGTGGAGTCGTAATGCGCCTCCAGGATCGCGCGGGCATCGGCGCGAATGCCGATCGGTGTCTCGAAGGCGGCTGCGATCGCCTCGGCAGTGATGTCGTCATGCGTGGGGCCGATGCCGCCGGATGTGAAGACATGGTCATACGTCGCCGCCAGGGCGCGCACGCCAGCGATGATCGCCGCACGGTCGTCTGCAACCACGCGCACTTCGGTCAGGTCGATGCCGTGCTTGGTCAATTCACAGGCAAGGCGGTGCATGTTGGAATCGCGGGTGCGTCCCGAGAGGATCTCGTCTCCGATTACCAGCATGGCGGCTGTCGGGTTTGCCATGGCGCTCTCCTTCGGCTTGGACTCGCCTGCTGGTATAGGCTTCCGCCGGAACGATTTCCAACCCTCTCGCCCCGGGCGCAGGAGAGCGTCGGGACGCTCTCCTGCTGGAGCCGGTCACGAAAGGTCAGACGAAGAACTGGGCGCCGTTCGCGGAGATGGTCGAGCCGTTGATGAACCCCGAGTCGTCAGACGCCAGGAAGACGACGCAGCGGGCGATTTCCTCCGGTTCGCCCAGTCGGCCGGCGGGGATCTGGGCGATGATGGACTCCCGCACCTTCTCCGGAATCGCCATCACCATCTCGGTGGCGATGTAGCCAGGGCAGACAGCGTTGGCCGTGATGCCGGCGCGTGCACCCTCCTGCGCAAGCGACTTCACGATGCCGAGGTCTCCGGCCTTGGTGGCGGCATAGTTCACCTGGGCGAACTGCCCCTTCTGGCCGTTGACCGAGGAAATCACGATCACCCGGCCGAACTTCCGCTCGCGCATGCCGGGCCAGACCGGATGAACGGTGTTGAATACGCCGGTCAGATTGGTGTCGATGACCTGGTGCCACTGCTCCTTCGACATCTTGTGGAACGGCGCGTCGCGCGTGATGCCGGCATTGGCGACGACGATGTCGACCGGGCCGAGATCCTCTTCGACTTTGGCAATTCCCGCAGCGCTTTCGTCGTAATCGGCGACGTTCCACTTGTAGGTCTTGATACCGGTCTCTTCGGTGAATTTCGCCGCGGCCTCGTCATTCCCCGCATAGGTTGCGGCAACGGAATAGCCCGCGTCTTTCAATGCTTTCGAGATGGCGGCGCCAATGCCCCGCGATCCACCGGTAACGAGTGCAACTCTTGCCATGATGTTCCTCCCTGTCTGGCGTCTTGTTCGGCAATTCTGTGTATTAGCCCGAGCCGCATTGCGCAACAATATTACGCCGTTCCGGGCGCTGCGGCGGACTATCCGGATCGTAGAGAAAAGGGCGCCGGTGACGGCGCCCCTTGCAGGTCAGGTTTGTCGCTTTGCGAGTTACGGGCGCTCGACGCAGAGAGCGACGCCCATGCCGCCGCCGATGCAAAGCGTGGCGAGGCCCTTCTTGGCGTCGCGCCGCTTCATCTCGAAGAGCAGCGTGTTGAGCACGCGGCATCCCGAGGCCCCGATCGGGTGGCCGATGGCGATGGCGCCGCCGTTCACGTTCACGATCGACGGATCCCAGCCCATGTCCTTGTTCACCGCACAGGCCTGGGCGGCGAAGGCTTCGTTTGCCTCGACGAGGTCGAGGTCTCCGACCGACCAGCCGGCCTTCTCCAGCGCCTTGCGCGAGGCATAGATCGGGCCGACGCCCATGATCGACGGGTCAAGACCGGCGGTCGCGTAGGACGCGATGCGGGCGAGCGGTTCGATCCCGCGCCTCTCGGCCTCGTCGGCGGACATGCAGAGCACGGCCGCGGCGCCGTCATTGATGCCCGAGGCGTTGGCAGCCGTCACGGTGCCGTCCCGAGTGAAGGCAGGGCGCAGCTTTTGCATGCCCTCCAGCGTGGCGCCGTGGCGGATGTATTCGTCGCCGTCCACCACCGTCTCGCCCTTGCGGGTCTTGACGGTGAAGGGGACGATCTCGTCGACGAATTTACCGGCCTTCTGGGCGGCCTCGGCCTTGTTCTGCGAGGCGACGGCGAATTCGTCCTGCATCTCGCGGCTGATCTGCCATTTCTCGGCGACGTTCTCGGCCGTCTGGCCCATGTGGTAGCCGTTGAAAGCGTCCCAGAGGCCGTCCTTGATCATCGTGTCGACATACTTGATGTCGCCCATCTTCTGGCCCTGGCGCATGGCGGCGGCGTGGGGGCTGAGCGACATGCTTTCCTGGCCGCCGGCGGCGACGATCGTGGCGTCGCCGAGCATGATGTGCTGTGCGGCGAGCGCCACGGTGCGCAGGCCCGAGCCACAGACCTGGTTGATGCCCCAGGCTGCGGATTCCTGCGGGAAGCCGGCATTGATATGCGCCTGGCGGGCCGGGTTCTGGCCCTGCGCGGCGGTCAGCACCTGGCCGAGGATGGTCTCGGAGACCTCGGCAGGATCCACGCCGGCGCGCTCCACCACGGCCTTCAGCACGGCTGCGCCCAGGTCGTGGGCGGGTGTGTTGGCAAATGAGCCAAGGAACGAGCCGACTGCGGTTCGGCCGGCCGAGGCGATAACGACATTGGTCATGTTGGTCCCTCTCAATTCATCCTGGGGACGCTGCCGCCGATCCGGCTGACTCCCTCCGCGCCCCCTTGTGTGCTTGATTGGTTAGGGGGTGGTTTGTCCAGTGGCAACGGACAGAAAGTCCCACCTTGCCGCTGGGGCAGGTCATTCCGGGGCGGAAAACCACTGAAAGCGCCCGGACATTCACCGCGCCCCGACGGAGTCACGGAGTCGGGCCCTGCGCAGCTCTCCGCGGCACGAATCAATCCGTTGCCGCGCGGTGGTCGGCGGGTTTCGGGCGTTTCGCAGGCATGGATGAATTCGGCGGCCGGGATCTCCGGCCCGATATCTTCGAGCACGCGGATCAGGATACGCCTGATCTGCGCAGCAAGGCTTGAAAGAAGCGTGAAAGACCGGATTTTTTGGGTACGGCCTTCCGCTCGACCTGAGATCACCGCGTCCGCCCCGGGACCCCGCTCCGCCAGAGTGCGAGTCTTCACGGTGACCTCAGGTTAACTGTTTCTTAGGGAAGTGCGGTCAGTAGCAGAATGGTGCGAGAGGGAGCCCGCAATGGCACGTTCGATAGCTCAGGTCCTGACCCACTCCGGTCTGAGTGGCATGCTCCTCATTCTCGGCGGGGAGACCTGGACTGGGATGTGGCTTCCGCTCCGCGGACGGCAGGAGGACATCCGCGATCTGCGGTCGTCGAATTCCGGCGCCGCCGTCGTCCGGGCACTCGTCGCCAACCGCTGAATCGCGGCCTGGATCGCGCGGTCAAATGGATCTGCCCGCGGACCTGATTCCTTCCTCGCCATAACCTCCAGCAGCAAGGGTGCCGGCGCGTCCTGCCTCCGGTGCGACCGCCTCGTTTCCGGATCGTTAACGCTTTTCGCGAAAATCCCCTGTGCAAAGGAGGCACCAGATGTCCAACGTCACTTCCATTCTCCGACCTCTCGTGCGCGGGATGGTGCAGCCAATCTCGGGCGCGCGCGCGGCGACCCGGGTCTTCATTCTTGCCGGCCAGAGCAACATGGTGGGCCGGGCCGATTTCGACGGCGGCGCGGGTTTTCCGGATGGCGTCCTGCAATACACGCGTGCCGGAGCGCTCGAGGCCCCCACGACGCCGCTCGATCATTACGATGCTCAGGACGGGGACATGGGCCTCGCGCTGCAATTCGCGATCGGCTTCAGGACAGCCAACCCCGACACCGATCTCGTCTTGCTGCCGGCGGCGATGGGCGGCACCGGATTCTCTTCCGGCGAGTGGCGGATCGGCGGCTGGCTCTATGCCAGCCTCGTGGATCGTGCCAACGCGCTCTTCGCGGCCAACCCGGATTTCCGTCTCGGCGGCATCCTCTGGCACCAGGGCGAGCACGACCCGGGCTATGCAGGATACATGGCCGATCTCGACGCGATGATCGCCGGCCTCCGGAACGACATCTTGGCGGCCAGCGAGACAACGCCCTTCCTGCTGGGTGAACTCGCGCCGGATTTCATCGATGGCGCTGCCGATCGGGCAGCGTTGAACGACATCATCCTCGATTCGCCGAACCGGTTGTTCCATACCGCCGTCGTCAGATCGCACCTGCCGAGCCGGCTGACCGACCTCGGCGACGACACCCATTTCGACGCCGCCTCGTTGCGGGCTCTCGGGAGCCGCTATCTCGAGGCGCTGCCGGTGGCGCAGGCGCACCGGCCGTCGGCGCCGGACGCCGTACCGGGCCTTACCGCCAACGCGGGCAACATGCAGGTCTCCCTAAGCTGGACCGCGCCCGCGGACGGCGGCTTGCCGATTACCGACTACCTGATCGAGCGCTCTCTTGACCAAGTCGCTTGGACGGTTCTGGACGATGGTGTCAGCCCGGTGCCGGGCCATGTCGATACCGGGCTGGCGAACGGCACGACCCATTTCTACCGGGTCTCGGCGGTCAACGCGGTGGGTAGCGGCCCGGTGTCGCCGGTTGCCGGTGCGACGCCGGAGCAAGGGGCCGTCACGATCGAGGCCACCGGATTCGCAGGGACGACGACAGACGGCTCGCAGCACATTTTCGCGGGTATCGATCTCGGGTCGGGAGGCGCCGTTGTCGTCGCCGGCACCAGTCGGGGCACCTCTTCGGGTGCGATCACGGGGATCACCATCGGCGGGCAGGCGGCGACGCTTCTGAGCCGGAACGAGTATTTCAGCAACGCGATCCGCTTCGGCTATCTCGCCAATGCGCCGTCGGGCCTCGTCGATGTCGTCGTCACCCACGATGTGTCCCAGTCGCGGACCGGCATGCATCTGTGGTGTCTTGGCAATGCCGACGCCGCATCGGCAGTCGTGTCCAACGGCACCGAGACCACGAATTCCATCGATGCCCTGGCGGAGGGGGCTGTGCTGGGGGTGGCCATTTCGATCAACCCGCCGAGCAACAATGTCGACTGGACCGGGCTCGACGAGCGGCTGGAATGGACCGATTACGGAGACCGCTTCGGTTCCGCCGCGGCGGACCGTCTTTTTGCTGTTGACGCGCCCGGGCATGCGGTCACCATCGCTTCCGATGGCAACTACAAGATGACCTCGCTCATCTCGGTTCCGAAGGCATGAGCACCGGTGCGGCTCCCGGCGTCAGCCGGGGACGCAGCAGGGCGAGCGGATGTGCCCTGAGCGTCAGCCGCATGGAAACGTAGTCCTCCACGACCTCTTCTCCGAGGGACATCGCCGGAAGGTCGGGGGCTGGCTCTGCCAGCCCTTCGCCGTCCATGTCGCCGGCAAAGAGCGGCAGGGGCCGGGCGGCGCGGAGTGCGCGGGCCTCCCAGAGCGCCTCGCGGCGGGAGAGCTTGAGCGGCGCGAAGGCGTCCGCCTCGGCCAGCGCCTCGAGCATCGCCGGTGGCACCCCGGCGCGGCGCCAGACATCCTCGACGCTCCGGTAACCGTTGCCGCGCGCCGCCACCACCCAATGCGCCTCCTCCTCGCGCATCGCCCGGATCTGCCGGAAGCCAAGGCGCAGCGCCAGCCCGCCGCGCCCGTCGGGTTCCATTGAATTGTCCCAGTAGGAGAGGTTGATGTCGACCGGGCGGACCACCACCCCGTGCTCGCGCGCGTCGCGGACGATCTGGGCCGGGGCGTAGAAGCCCATCGGCTGGGAGTTCAACAGCGCGCAGGCGAAGATGCCGGGATGGTGCCGCTTGAGCCAGGCAGAGGCGTAGACGAGGAGCGCGAAGCTCGCGGCGTGGCTTTCGGGGAAACCGTAGGATCCGAAGCCCTCGATCTGGCTGAAGCAGCGGGCGGCGAAGTCTTCTTCGTAGCCATTGGCGCGCATGCCGGAGAGAAAGCGGTCGCGGAATTCGCTGACATTGCCGTGCTTCTTGAAGGTGGCGAGCGAGCGGCGGAGGCGGTCCGCCTCCTCCGGCGAGAAGCCGGCGCCGACGATGGCAATCTGCATCGCCTGCTCCTGGAAGAGCGGTACACCGAGCGTCTTGGCCAGCACTGCACCGAGCGCGTCGGAGGGGAAGACCACCGCCTCCTCGCCATTGCGGCGGCGCAGGTAGGGGTGGACCATGTCGCCCTGGATCGGGCCGGGGCGGATGATGGCGACCTCGATGACGAGGTCGTAGAAGCTGCGCGGCTTCATTCGCGGCAGGAAGTTCATTTGCGCCCGGCTCTCGACCTGGAAGACGCCCAGGGAGTCCGCCTTGCAGAGCATGTCGTAGACCGCCGGGTCCTCGGGCGGGAGCGTCGCGAGCGTGTAATCGGTCCCGTGGTGGCGGGCGACAAGGTCGAAGGCCTTGCGGATGCAGGTCAGCATGCCGAGGGCGAGGATGTCGACCTTGAGGATGCCGAGCGCGTCGATGTCGTCCTTGTCCCAGGGGATGACCGTGCGGTCCTCCATCGTCGCGTTCTCCACCGGGCAGAGCTCGTCGAGCCGGCCCTCGGTAACGATGAAGCCGCCGACATGCTGGGAGAGGTGGCGCGGGAAGCCCTGGATCTCGGCAACAAGCTCCATCGTCTGCGCCAGGCGGCGGTCCCCGGGGTCGAGCCCGATCTCGCGCATGCGGCGGGCTTCGGTGCCCTTTAGCGACCCCCAGCCCCAGATCTGGCTGGAGAGGGCGGAGACGCTGTCCTCGCTGAGCCCCATGGCACGACCGACCTCGCGAATGGCGCGCTTGCCGCGGTAATGGATCACCGTGGCGCAGAGTCCGGCCCGGTGGCGGCCGTAGCGGGTGTAGATGTGCTGGATCACCTCCTCGCGGCGCTCATGCTCGAAATCGACATCGATATCGGGCGGCTCGCCGCGGGCCTCGGAGACGAAGCGCTCGAAGACCATGGTGCCGATCTCGGGGCTCACGGACGTGACGCCGAGGCAGTAGCAGACGACGGAGTTGGCCGCCGAGCCGCGGCCCTGGCAGAGGATGCCGCGGGCGCGGGCGAAATCGACGATGTCGTGGACGGTGAGGAAATAGGGCTCGTAGCCCAGCCGGCCGATCAGGGCGAGCTCGTGGGCGAGCTGCTGGCGGACCTTTTCGGGCGCGCCGGCGGGATAGCGCCAGCGGAGGCCGGACCGGGCGAGGCGGGCGAGTCTCTGGGCCGCGCTCTCGCCGCCGGTGACCTCGGAGGGGTATTCGTAGCGCAACTCGTCGAGCGAGAAGGTGCAGCGCGCGGCGACCTCCCCGGCGCGGTCGACAGCCTCTGCATGCGGACCGAGGATCTGGCGCATCTCGGTCTCGCTGCGCAGGCGCTGCTCGCCATTGGAGAGCGCGCTGCGGCCAAGCTCTTCCACGCGGCAACCGGTGCGGATGGCGGTCAGCACATCGGCGAGTTTGCGGCGGCGGCCGGCATGCATGCGGGGCGCGGCGGAAGCGACACTGTCGATCCCGAGGCCGGCGGCAATCCCGGCCAGCCGGTCGAACCGCGCCCGGTCCTGCCCGTCATAGCGGGGAGCGAGCAGGAGATGCACGGCCGGTCCGAAGCGGCGCGTCAGCCGGTCCGCCTGTGTCCGCCATGCACCCGCGCCGCGCGGCGACGTCTTCGCTGGTTGCCCGGGGAGCGAGTCCTCGGGGTGAAGCAGAAGCTCCATGCCATCGCCCCAGTCGAGCAGGTCCTCCAGCGCGAGATCGCAGGCGCCCTTCTCTGCGCGCAGGCGGCCGAGCGAGATCAGCCGGCAGAGCCGACCCCAGGCGGCGCGGTCGCGCGGCAGGGCGGTGAGCTCGAATCCGCTTCTCGTGACGATTCGGGCACCGGGGATCAGTCGAGGCGTATTTCGGATGTCGACGCCCGGCGCTGGCGGCAGGCCGGGTGGGGGCGGCGGGCCAATGAGGCCGGTTGCGGCTTCGGAGGCGGCGCGGACGGCCACCTGCCGGGCGATCTCGCGTGCCCGGACATGGGCGCGCACGATCCCGGCCACCGAGTTCTCGTCGGCGATGACCAGGGCGGAGAGGCCGGTGAGCGCGGCGCGCTCCATCAGCTCCTCCGGATGGGAGGCGCCGGTCAGGAAGGTGAAATTCGATGTCGCCGAGAGCTCCGCAAAGCCCATGCGCCCGCCTCCGTGCCCCTGTTTAGGTCGCCCCGCATGCCAGGCGACTCGGCTTGAGAGGGCATTTTATTCACCTTTTGTTCCCTTGTGGAGTCGGCGCTGTCCGCCGACGTCACGCTCCGGACTGTCCGGCCAGCCAGTCCGACCAGCTCGCGAACAGCGCGTCCTGAACCTCCGGCGCGACCAGAAGCGCAGCCCGGGTCGCGCCCGCCGCGAAAAAGGCGATCCGTTCGAGCGCAGGATCTCCGGAGGCGAGACAAAGGGCGAGCGGCTCGCCGCCGGCCAGCGCATCGAGCCGCTCGCCGAAGAATTCAAGCGCCCGCGCGAGGCCAAGGGCGAGCCCGACCTCTCCCTGTTCGACCAGATCCGGCCCGGCGCCGTGCACAAGAGCGCGGCATCGGGGCGCCCAGTCGGCGAGGTAGTCCCGGAGCGCGTCACCGGCGGGGATGCTGCGCGCGTCTCCGCCGGCTGGATCCTGGAGGATATGGCGCAGGGTCGCCGCGGTAACCCCGGATTCGTCCAGGGCAGGTTCACTGGCGGCGGGCAGGGTCGTCAGTGTCAAAGGCGCTCCGTCGCAGAAGGCCCCGAGCACCTTGCCGAAGGCGGCGAGCTGGCCGGCATCGGCCTGGTTGAGCAGCAGGCTCTCTGTTCGCGGCCTTGCGGGATCCGAAGTCTCGGGACCCACGAAGAGAGCGTGGAATAGGCGGCGGATGCGCAGCTCGAGTTCGAGCCCTTCGCGACGCGCGTTCCGGACCACGAGGCGACGCGGCAACACCGTCTCGTCAATCTCGTCGATAAGCCCGGCCAGACATTCCGCACCGCTTCCATCGAGGCAACGCGCGCCTTGTCCGACGCTGATGCACGGTGCGCCGAGCCGGTCGATCATGCGATGCAGCGTGACGAGGCGGGAGCGCCAATCTTCGGCCAGGGTCGACACGTCCGCCCTGTCAGTCATCGGCCTGCGCCAGCAAGAGAAGCGCCGTTTCCATAGCCGTCGGCGGCAGACCGTTCTCCGTCGTGGCGGCGACCACGTCGCTCCGTTCGGCGTCGAGGAGGACGTAGTGACTCGTGCGCCGGGCGTTGCGCAGCACCGCGCCGGTGGGCGGTTCGGCCCCGTCGCCGAACACCATGGCGAAGAGATCCGTGCTTGCGGGACCGAGACAGATCGCCGCCTCGCTGAGGCAGCGGTCATGGTCCTCCTGGCGGAAATCTTCGTCCGCCGACGCCCGCAGGACCGTCCGTGTCCGGACATCACCGAAGATCACCGACCGGCATCCCGGGGTTTCCCGGTGTATCCTGGTCAGGTGTTCCACGAGATTCATCGAACGGGCGCTCCGGGCTGCGAACGGGCAATGCCTGCGTCCCGGTATGGCGCAAAAACCTTTCGGCTTTGCTACTCGTTGCGGATCTCGCTCAGCCCTGGCGGAAGATATCCGCCAACTCGTCCTCCGGCGCCTGCGGTCGCGGCGGGCGGCGGGCGGTGCCCTTGGCATGGACGCGCCTCGGCACGATCCGCCCCGGTCGCGCGGCCTCCGTCGGCGCGGCCTGTTTGAGGCGCGAGCCGTGCAGGGGTTCGATCGTCGCGGGCCGAATCGGCATGAACTCGTCCTCCTCGTCCCATTGATCGTCATCCGCCGGGTTGATCGCGGAGACCGCCGGGATCTCCCGGCCGAGCAGTTTCGACAAGGTCATGACGAGATCGAGAAGCGCGTCCATGAAGGCGCGGGCTCCACTCTGCTCCCACGCGGACGCATCATCGCCGGCGGCCAGCGCCTCGGTCAGCGACACCGGGAAGACTTGAGCGAACAGACCGTCGGTTTCGTGGCGCACCCGCGCCAGCACGCGCCTGCGGTCGCGCTCGGAGGTCAGCTTGTCCATCCGTGTGAGCAGCAGAAAGCTGCGCTCGCGGAGTTCCGGCGGCATGACATCCCAGACAGCGGCCTCGCTCTGCCGCCAGGCTTGAACGGCGTGACTGCACCAGATCACCGCATCGGCGCGCGCGATCAGCCTTTGCCAGATCTCGGCCGGCATGTTCGGGTCGGAGATCCCGGGGAAATCGATGATGTCGCAAAGTTCCAGAACGCCCGCCGGCCGTTCGACCCGGAGGAACTGCGTGCGCTCGAGCGGAATCGTGGAGAGGTTGGCGAGGTCGATGTCGAATTCCACGTCATCAAGCCCGACCCCGCGGGGCGTCGCGTTGCCGTGGCTGAGCCAGACCGGCGGCAGGTGCGTCGCGGTGACCTTCACTGGCAGGGCATCGGAGCCGATGAGCAGGTTGGTCAGAGTCGACTTGCCGGCGCTGAACTCCCCCATGATGGCGATGCGCGGCCGGTGGCTAATGGCGGCTTCGGCGCAGGCTGGCCTGGGCATCGGCGCGTTGGGGATCGCGGGCAGTTCCACCTTGAGATCCGGGTTGTGAAACATGGGGTTCTCCTTGCTGTCAGGCGGCGAAGCGAGCGAGCCGCGAGACCGCCCTCTCGAGTGTTTTGGTCGAGGAATCGGCATCGGCCAGGCTTGGGTTGCGGGTCTCGAGCGCGGCGAAGATCGCCCGTTGATCGTCGAAGAAGGCTTTCAGCGCCGCCCGGACCTGGTTGGCGCAGGGCGTGCAATGGGTGAGCTTGAGCGCGCTGACGATGGGTTGCGTCTCGTCCTCGATCATCTTGTGGAACTCGGATGCGAAGGCCTGGTAGCCGCGCCGGCGGCTCCACCAGCGGCGCCACCACGTTCCCTTGAGATCGAGCGCGATCGTCTGGCCGATGAGTACCGGTGGCGCCATCCGGGGAAGGCTCGGTGGCTGGATCCGGAATGCGTCTGGCGCGCGGCCGAGTGCCCGCGCATAGATTCCGGCAACCTCTTCGGCAGCGCGCTCGCCCGCCGCCTGGCCGGCGGCACGGATCTGCCGAACGAAGACCTGGAACCCAGAGCGCAGCAGCAGCCGGAGGCCCGCCGGATCGTAACTCCACGGCGCGGCCTCGCCGTAGATGTCGAGATGCTGGATCAGCGCGGCGGTGGCGCGTTCGAGGAAATTCTGGTGCGAGCGGTCGAGCCGCCTTGCGGCTTCGGTCAGCGCGGCATCCAACTGTTGGCCGAGCGCGTCCATGGTCCGGTGCTCCAGGCGGTCGAGGGCCTCGATCATCGCCCCGGTATCGATCCGTCCGGAATGACTGGCGGCGAGATGGACCGGATCGGCCGCGGCCGCGGCGGACAGGCCGGTGGCAAGGTTCATTGCCTTGCGCGCGACCGACTGGAGGCGCTCGCGTGCGGCGCCCTCGGTGATCCGGTTCCAGATCGTGGTGTAGAGCGCGGGGACGCCGGAGAGCCACCAGATGAGATCGAGCGGCCCGAAATCACGCTCCATGCTGCGGGCGACGTGTTCGGCATAGGAGAGCAGGACCGAACCTGCCGTCTTGTCGAGCGCCGTCAGGTCGCCCATGAGCGCGAGTTCCGCCCAATGCGCCGATCCGAACACGATCTGTGCCTCGTGAGGCCCGTGGTGCGCCTTCAGCGTCGTGCGGATCGAGGCGCGGATCTCCTCGATCTGCGTCGCGGGGTCCGAGAGTTCGTCGATGCGATTGACGAAGATGATGACCTCGCGCGACTGAACGTTGGAGATCATCCGGATCAGCGCCATGTCGACCGTGCTCAGCGCCTGATGTGCCGACAGGACGACGACGCAAAGGCGGCTGTCGCGGATCGCGCTCATGGTGATCTGCTCGCGCATCATGAAGGTGTCGTTGACGCCAGGTGTGTCGCGCAGGCAGAGGCCCATGGGCCAGTCGGGGCGCGGCAGGTGCAGGTCGGCGGCCTTGGTGATGTCGGCGAAGCGACCCTGTTCGTCGTGCGCTCCGGTCTCCTCTTCATCGACGAAGTCGTCGCCGAGGCAGACGTAGCGCTCGATCAGGTCCTTGCTCAGCGTCCCGTAGTCGTGGCTGGTGCCGAGCAGAAGCTCAAACTTTCGCCCCAGCCGGCGGCGCGTCTTCTCGCGCATCGCCTCGATCTGGGCGCGGATCTTCTCGGCCTCCTCCGCAGCGCCAGAGCGGCCGGCGAGTTCACCGATCCGTCCGCCCTTCCGGGTGAGCCGGTCCCAGTCCTCAGGATCGAAGAAGGTGAAGCGCGCTGCCCAGGGCGCCTTTTCCGCGCCCGGTCCGACATGCAGTGAAGTGACGACGGAGGTCCAGGGGTTCACATCCGCCGGCAGCAGGCCGGGCTCGCCGACCATCGCGTTGACCAGCGAGGTCTTGCCGGCCTTGACCTGGCCGATCATGGTGACAGCGGGTTCGAGCTCCATGAGCGTCCGGCGCAGCTTCCGGGCGCTGTCCGCAGTGGCCGTGTCGCCGCAGGCCACGAGGTCGTCGAGCACGTCCAGCACCTCTGCGCGCTGCGCGACGAGCGGCGAAAGCCCTTCCAGGCACATCCGCATCAGCGGGCCGGGGCCAGCTATTCCGGGCGGCGCCGGGAAAGCTTCGACCCGGCCGCGGCCGGTATCGCCGATTGCGTATGCCCCCTTGCCTTGCATGATCCCTCCTGACGGATTGGTTCCCTTCCAGCCTGCTGCCCGGCACCGGTCGAAGCCGGGCGGATTTGTGGCGGAGTCGCGGCGAATAGCTGCAATTCGAGACGTTCCGGACCCTCAGGCGCAGCGCAGCGTCTCGCATTCGTGCCGCAGCTGGACCATCAAGGCGACGGCGTCGGTCATCGCTTGCGGCGTCTCCTCGACCTGCATCAGCAGCACCAGGTCCGAGGCTTCGGCCAGCAGGTCGGCCAGGTCGCCGCCCGTCGCCGCCGCAATCTCGTTACAGGCCTCGATCGACTCCGCGCAGAGCCTCAGCACCGCAGGGGCGGCATCGGCCAGTGCCTCCAATCCGGGTTGGTCGCAGAGCCGGGCGAGCTGCCCGGACTGGGCGGCGAGGAAGGACACGATATCCGCGCCCGGCGCGGTGTGGGCGCTGCGTTGCGCCGGGACCGGGTCCAGCAGGTCCGAGAAATCGGGCGGCTCGGGGGGCGAATGCGCCGCAGGGGGAGCGACCGCCGTCGCCGTTGCAGGCTTGAACCGGTCTAGAAAGACCAGCGCGCCCTCGAGGTCCTCCCGCCGAGCCGCCTCAACGTGGTTCAGCAGCTCGCTGCGGAACCGTTCCAACCGCAGCGTCTGATCGGGCCCGCTGCCGAGGAAATGGATCGCGCGGAAGCGCAGGCCGATCCCGCTGTCGGCCTCCCGGGTGGCCGGGCGCGACCGGCCGGAGACTGCGAGGAAGGCATGGTCGATCATCTGGTCCGGGAGACGCTGCCAATCCGCGCGTTCGCCGGCATCCAGCGTCGCGCTGCACCAGATCGCCATGTCGGCGCGCCGCGCGGTCCAGCCAATGGCGGCCTCGAGGTCTTGTGCGGTGCCCTCGAGCGGCACGACGAGGAAGGACATCTGCTCCAGCAGCGGCACCGGTGCGGCGAGACTGACCTTTGCAAGTTGCCAGGGATCGAGCTGATCGAACTCTGCGTGGTCGACCCATGTCTGCCGGCCGTCGCCGGTGACCACCTGAATATCGCTCTGCGTACCGAAGCAGAGGTCTATCGGTGGCATCCCGGCACGGTCGGGCAGGATCGGGTTGCCGAGCAGCGCGTTGACCGTTCCGGCCAGGTCAGCATCGGGCCGGCCGAGAACCGCGAGTCGGACCGGCGCCGCCAGCCGCTCCAGCACTTTCGCACCCATTTCGCGCGCGCCGCGCGGCAGGTTGCCGGAGGCGAGCGCCGCGGCGAGTTGCTCGACCGGGCTGGGGGGGCCGGCCTGACGGATCATTTCGGCGGAACTGCGCGTTCGGGCGCGGCGCAGCCTGACTGCCGGAGCCGGCGCAATGCCTGGCCAAGTCGTGCAGGACCTCTGCCGGAGACGAATCCGAGCCGCCTGAGCCACTCCGGACGCGGGTAACCGGCGCCGGCAACGGCCGGCACAACGCGCAGGACGGCGACCGAGAGGTTGTCCTGTTCGGCAGCTTCGGCGGCCTCGACCCGTCTCAGCAGGCGTTCGACAAGATCACTCGCCGTGCTGCGCGGCGTCGCGGCGACAGCGTCGCCGATGGAGGCTTCCGGCAATGTCAGGATTCCGTCGCTCGCCGCAAGGAGCACGTCGCCCGGAATCAGGTCGATGCCACAGTCGGGGCAATCGACCTGCCGCAGCAGGGTGCAGCCGAGCGCGGAGGTCAAGCAGCTTCGGTCAGGGTGGCAAGCGGCGATCTTCGGGTCCATCTCGCCGACGCTGGCGAGAAAGTCGAACTGCCGCGCCAGCGAGTGGATCTCGTTGAGGAGCCGTGGCCGACGGGCGCGTAGCAGGTAGAACGGGCTGTCACCGATCGACAGCCACCAGAGCCGGGCGTCCTGAACGACGGCGATCAGCAGCGTCGCGCCCATGCCGGCGGTCTCGGGATGGCTGTTGGCGTGGGCGAGGATCGCGTGGTTTGCGGACACGGCGGCGGCGATCAGGCGGTCGGGTATGTGCGGGCCTAGCCGGCCGCGCGCGTCGCGCTGACCCACGAGTTCGGAGAGGGCCGTGCTCACCGCGATCCGGCTCGCCACGGCGCCCGCGACATGTCCCCCGAGCCCGTCGGCCAGCACCACGATGCCAGCGCCGCCGTCCTGGAGAACGTCGCTGAGGACGGCGTCCTCCTGCTCCTCCCGCCCGCCGAGGCTGAGCCCCGTCGCAGCGTCAAGGCAGAGCTCAGCGGGTTGCGCCATCGTCGTCCTCCGCATCTTCGCCGGTCCCGTCCCAGCTGAAATCCTCGCCGCAGAAGGCGATGAATTGCAGCGTCGTCTCACCGATCCGGATCGTATCGCCGCCCGCGAGGTCTTCCGTCGAGAGCACGGGCCGGCCGTTCAGCCGCACGATATTGGACTTGCCGCCATGACCAAGGAAGAATCGGTTCACTTCGTCGTCGAACGCGATCGAAGCGTGGTTCTGGCGCGAGATCGAGATATCTCCGAAGTCCAGCCGGATCGCCTGGTCCTCGCCGCGACCGATCGAGGAGACGCCGTTCAGCAGAGTGAAGGATGCGCCGCGACCGGGACCGTCGACGACGACGATCCAGCCAACGGGGAATCGCGGAACCGAGCCCGGCGCCGCTGCGTGAGGGCCTGCCAGCGGGTCGCGCGCCTCGAAATCGGCAGTCTGGAAGCCGAGGAGCCGGGTTTTCGCGCGGGCGGCGTCTGCCGGCGCCCCGGTCGGAACGGAGGCCCGGCCCGCATCGGTGATGAGAGCGATCTGGGCGCGCGCGAGGCGGACTTCCTCGCTGACGCGTGCTTCCGGCCGGGGCCACGCGGCGGGCTGCGGCCCGGGGTAGTTCGGCAACGGCGTTGCGCCGGGTGACTGGGAGAGTGGCGATGTCGGCACCGGTGCAATGCATGCCGAGCTGTCGTCCTCGATGTCCCAGATGCGCCGCCGCACCGGCGCGCTACCGGCCTGGCCGTCCAACTGCGACTCCGCGGTGAAGGGGCCCGTTCCGGCTACCTCGAGCGCGGCCGGTGCAGTGCGCGGCGGCTGCGCCGGCCGATCCGCGACCGGTCCCAATCTGAAAGAACTGTGCCGTGATTGCGTGTCGCCGCTGTTTGAGGTCAGCGCGCGCAACCGGTCCATCTCGGCATAAGGATCCTCGTCGATACAGGGGTCCTCAGGAACCTCGTCGATAAAGGAGTCCTCTTCGACGCTGTCCCGCACGTTCTCAGGTTCCAGTACGGGCTCAGGCTCAGGCGTAGCCGGAGCGGCAACCGGCTCCGTAGATGGGACAAATTGCTCGCGTGCGGGTTTCCTGCGGAAAAGATTCATACCTCGCTCCTCTCCATCCTGCCGAGTTGTCCGGCCGGATCCCGTCTTCGGAACCCGGGCAGCAGCCACCGAAGGAGGCCGGGCGTGCGCCGCGACCGTCCCGGGCTCGCAGGCGCCGCCGCGGGGTCGTTGCCGGGAAGCGGCCCGTTGAAGATGACGCCATTACAATTGATGACCTCGCGTTCCGTTTCTCCCGTCTCCGTGTCCTCGGCCCGGCTTTCTGTGGCAACGTCAACGGCCTTTGGGCGCAGGCGCGCGGCCTCTTCGGCCTCGCGGATGGCGGCTTCGCGCAGGCGACGTCGGGCGTCTTCGCGTTCCCGGCGTTCGGCGTCCTCGCGATACTCGCGTTGCAGAGCTTCCCGTGCGGCCCGCTGCTCCTCGATCGCCACGACGGAGTTCACGTCCTCGACCATTTTCCGGATGCGCGCGACGATCTCCGGATTGGAATCCACCTCCGAGGAGAGCACGCGCCTGCGCGCCTCGACATCGATCATGTCGAGCCATTCCTCAGCACTTTGCAGCCGGTCCTTGGCAAAGACATTCAGCGATGTGTCGATGGCGGCGAGAAAGGCGGCGTCGTAGCCCGGATGACGGCCAGTCAGCGGCCGGTAGGGATCGGGACGCTGCTCCGCGAGGGCGGAGAGCCGCGTGTGGCTGTCGGCCGGTGCGGTGCCGGTAAGCACATGGTAGAGCGTGGCGGCGAAGGAATAGAGATCACCCGCGGGGTTCTGCCGGGAGCCGGCGAGATAGAATTCCTGCGGCGAGTAGCCATCCTTGACCACCTGTAGCGCCGACAGCACCCGGCTGGCGCGGCGCGCCGTGTCCCGGGCGGCGCCGAAATCGATCAGGATCGGTTCGTTCCGGCCATCGAGCAGGATGTTGTCGGGCGAGATATCCCGGTGCAGGATGTCGAGCCGGTGAACGTGGGCGATCGCCTGGAGAATCTTGTGCGTGATCGCAACGACCAACGCCGGTGTGAGCCGGGCGGGCTCGTGCACGATGATGTCGAAGAGATCCCGCCCCTCAACATAGTCGAGCGCCATGTAGGCGGTGCCGTTGTCCTCGAAGACGTCATGCACGCCGACGATGTTGGGATGGTCGAGCTTGGCCAGCCGCCGCGCCTCCTCGCCGAAGAGCCGCACCACCGTCTCGAACTCGGTCTGCTGGCAGCGCGACCGCGCGCGGACCGTGTCGGCGCTGCGATAGCACATCGTGGACGGATAGCATTCCTTGAGCACCACGCGGCGTTCAAGCCGGTTGCGCGCCAGATAAGTGATGCCGAAACCGCCAGCGTTGAGAAAGCGCTCCACGAGGTACTGCCCCTGCAACAGCGGCGTGCCGGGGGGCAGGCTGTCAGGGGGAGCGCCAATGGGAAGTGGCTGCGCTGTCATCGTCCTTTGCACCGGTTCCGTTCAAGAGAGTCGTCACGGCCTTTGGCCTGCCGTCGCGAATACCGGATTCTGGCGCCGACTTTGGCGGGAATGGGGCGACTTCCTCGCCGGATTGGCGGATTAAGTCTCTAATTTTAATGTGTTTTTGTCGGTCCGGGGTAGCTGCTGCGGTGTCTTGCGATCAACCGCCTGTGCGGAAACGAGAAATCTCGCTGCGCGGACTCATCCGCGCTGTCGGGAAGCGATTGCGGAAATTGCGCCCATAGTTGATGGAAGCTTTCCGGCAACTGCCCTAGGCTGCGCGTTACAGGTCGCCTCCGGAGGCGCAAGGGCGCAGGTGCCATGCCAGAAATCTCGGTCGTCGTGACATCCTACAATATCGAGCGGTACATCGACGACTGCCTCGCGGATATCGCCGCGCAGACGCTGCCGGACCTCGAGATCATCGTCGTCGACGATGGCTCGCGCGACGGGACGCCCGACATTATCCGCGACTGGGCGGCGCGGGACGCACGGATCCGTCCGGTGCTGTTGGAGGAGAACTCGGTCGGTGGCGTTGCGACGGCGGCCAATGCGGGAATCGATTTGGCAACCGGGCGATATATCGGCTTCGCCGACGGCGATGACCGCTACGATCCGACGATGTTCGCTCGCCTGCTGGAGGCGGCCGTGTCGGCCGACGCGGATCTCGCGATCTGCTCCTATTTCAACTTGGACACCGAGACTGGCGAGACCGGCCTTCCCTCCGACGCGGCCCGATGGGCGGAAATCGCCTCGGAGGGTGTCCTCGAACTCGACACCGCCGGACGCCGGCGGCTGCTGGCGCTGAACGCGGTGCCCTGGCGTAAGATCTATTCCGCGCGGTTTCTTAATGACCACGACATCAGGTTTCCGGTGGGGCCGTTCTTCTACGAGGACAACCCGTTCCACTGGTTCACCACTCTGTCGGCCAACCGCGCGGCGTTGGTCGATGCGCGGCTCTGCCGGCATCGGGTGGGCCGGATCGGCCAGACCACCTCCGCGGTGGATGCCCGCCTGCTGCGCATGTTCGCGCACCATGCGATCATCAAGCGCTGGATCGAGGAGACCGGACAGGACGCCGAGTTCCGCAGCGACCTTCTGGTCTGGGCGGCGCGGCAGCTCTCCTGGATCGGACGAAAATGTCCGGACGACCTTCGCACCAACCTCTTCGCGGCCATCGATGGCGTCGTTGCGCTGCATGAAGCGGACGAGATCGATGATCCCGACATGCGCCGCCGCATCGGCCGGAGGACGGCGGAGCTTCTGGCATCGGCGAAATCAGGCGATTTCGAGAGCTTCTGCGCCGGGCTTGACGAGTCGGTCGCGCGGACACCGAAACGGCGGGCGGGCGCCGCCGCCCGTTTCCTGAATCGGTTCAGAGGCCGCGCCTAACCGGCTGGGCAGAGCGCGTCGAAGCCGCCCTTCCAATAGGAAGCGGTGCATGCCTGGCGCCGCTGCGATGGCAGGTGACGCCGCCAGCCGGTGAGCGGAACGACCAGCGGCAGCCGCTCGGAATTGGAGCCGAGCGCGTCGGAATGGGTGAGGCCGGCCAGCGCCCTTGCTTCCTCCGGCGTCGGGTGCTCGACCAGCCGCAGCAGCGGCTCGCCCCAGCACTGGCGCGCGAGGGTCTCGGGCGAGAAATGGTCGAGCAGGTAGAGATGTTCCTCCACGAAACGTGTGATGCCCTGCTGCACGCGCATGGCCTTGCCGGCATACTCCACCTCTTCCCGCGAAGGCGTCTCGAGCACGGCGACGATCCGGCCGTCGCTGTCGCGCTCGAGGCCGACCGTGGTGCCATGATCTGCGGTCATGGCGAATTCCAGGAGCTGCAGACCGCCGGCATGGAGCGCCGCCTGCACCCGGTCGCGCTCCGGGCCGCTGGTCATGAAGCCTTCCATTTGGAGGCCGCGCGCCTCGTTGAAGGCGGCACCCGGCAGCATTCCGAGATAGAGTCCGATCAGCCGGTCCCGGTCGCCCGGCTCGGTCAGGGAATTTGCGAAGAGCCTCTGGATGTTGCCGACCCAGCCGATATCGACAAAGCCTACCCGCTTCGCGTCCCCGAGCGCCTGCTGGTAATAGGTCTGCAGGTCTGCGCGGGCCGAGGCGTTTTTCTGAAGAACCTCCATGTGAACCGCATCGAGAGCCTTGGCCACGCGCCAGGACTCGGACGGTGCAACTGGCCTGTCGATGTCTTCGATGCCGAAGCGGGCGAGCTCCTCGAGATGGTCCACGGCGTCAAGGCCGACCGCGCCGAAGGAGCGTCGGGCGCTCTTGGGGCGGCGGCCTATGGTGATCCGGCGGGTCTGCTCGCTGTCCCACTCGCGCATCCCTGTGAGATAGCCCACCTGCCGCGACATGTAGAAATACTCGGCTTCGACAGCGTCGCATCCGGCGGACGACCTGATCATCTCGAAGAGGCGGAACGGCAGGCGGCCGTCGCGGGCGATGAAAAGCAGCTTGCCGAGACTGAGGCGCCGGCTCTGCCAGGCCAGCCAGAGAGTGAAGCCGAAGAGCAGCGGCCCGAACGACCGGTAGCCGATCTGCTCGAGCGTGCCCTCGGGCTGGAAGATGCGCGACGGGCGGCACTCGGCAAAGCCGGCGATTGCGGCGACAGCATTGCCGCCGAAGGTTGACTCCTCGGGTTGCGCTGTATTCGCGACGTCAGCCCAGGTCGCGAATTCGGTCCGAAGTCCGAGCCCGTCCGCCATCTCTACATCGGCACGTCGGTTGTCACCAACATGTAGCCAGGCCGGTGAGAGGGGCCAGTCCTGTGCCGCCGCGGCCAGCCGGTAGAGTTGGCCGGAGCGTTTCGTGACCCGATGTTCACCGGAGACGAAGAGCGGCAGTTCCGTTGCGCCCTGAAAGCCAGCCCGTTCCAGTTTGCCGAGGATCCACTCCGACGGCAGATACATGTCGCTCAGGAAACCGAGCTTGCGTCCCGCGGTGCGTGCGGCCGTGTAGCGCTCCAGCCCCTCCGGGCTCGCAAAGAGCAGCGTGTCCTCGAGCGACAGTTCGGTCGCCTTGAGGAAGCGCACCAGCGCGTCGGGCAGGTCGTGATCGTCCCGCATCTGCGCGAATATCTCGTCGAGACGGATCTCGGTGTCCCCGGATCGGGCCTCGCGCGCGCGTCGCGCGGCTCGTTCCGCATCGCGTCGCGCGGCGGCATATCCGTCCAGAAACGCTTGATGTTGCAGGGCGAAATCGCTCTCGAAAGCCTTGAGCCGAACCAGTTCGAAGACATCGACCGGCGCACGGACCTTGCGGTGCAGCAGCGTATCGAAGACATCGAAGGTCACGACCTCGACATCCTCCGTCAGCTCGGCCCAGCCTGTCATACCCAGCGCTTCCGAAGCCGGTTGAACCGGGACAACGCGTCGCCGACCGGCCCTCTGGACTTCTTCTGCGACGGCAGGGCAACGTCGCTGTCCATTCCGCCGGCGGACGACTCGGGCGTCCCTTGCGCTGCCAGAGCCTGCAGGACCTGAAGCGTGCCGAGCCCCGTCGCTCCCTCCCGGCGAATCCAGCGGTTGGTCAGAAGCGCGCGGAAGGCCGCGCTCTCAGACGGGTCTGTCCGGTCAGTGGCGCAGCGGTGGAAGGCGAGCCTCTCGGTATGGACCCAGACGTCATTTTCGAGACAGAAACGCTGGTGGAAATCCCACTCGGCAAGGACCGGCAGAGTCGTGTCGTAGAGGCCGACGTCGACTGCCGCCTGTCGGTCGAAAAGGAAGGCGATCGCCGGGAACGGGTTGGCGGCGATGCTGCGGCGGATGTCGAACACACCATTCCTCAGGTCGTCGCGAAGACCTGGCGGACGCCAGTCGCGCACCGAGTCAATGCGGACATGGTTGCCGGTGACGGACTCCTCCACACTGGCCACGCCGGAGACGACGCCCTTCAGGCCAGGCAGCGCCGCGTTCATCCGGTCAAAGGTCCGTGCCATCACATGCAGGAAGTCCGGTGCCCAACTGTCGCGCTCGGCATGGATGATCGCGAGTTCGGTTTCGAGCGCCGCAAGGCCACGATTGATCGCGGCGGCCGCGACCTCGTTCTCTTCGGACGGCAGCAGTGTGATGCGCGGATCTGTGGGATCGGGAAGCGCCTCCGCCAGGCTTCCGGATGCGTTGGCCGTCTCCACGATCACAAGGTGCCAGTCGCGGAAACTCTGCGATGCGATGCTCTCAAGCGCTCGACGGACCAGAACCGGCGTCGCCGCATCCGGCAGGACGATGCCGATACGGGCTGGACCGGGGTCAGTCATGTGCGGAGCCTCCGGGCTGAACAAGGGACGGGAGGGAGACGATGTCTCGCCGCTCGGCGAGTCGATTCTCTGCGATGCCAAGGCGGAACTCAACCCCGCCACTGCGGTGTGGTCGCTCGGACGCGGCCGCTTCCGGCTGCGGCGTCGGCCGGTCCGCCCTCCAACAGAATATCATTGTCGACCCACGGCAGGATCGCCGGGGGTGTGAGACGAAGATCGTCGTCTTTACTGCTTTGAAAGTGACGGCGAGAAAGAGTCTGCCCGCGCCATGTGCCGGCGAAGTGGCCCTGTACCAGACGGCATTTGACCGGAATGCGCTGGTTGCGGTCGGCGAATGTCAAGATGTCGCCCGGCGAAGCGCGGAGACCTCGGCGGGCTCAGGCGCGCGGCCCGAACCGGGTGTCCTGCTTCCGGTTGACAGTCGGGCCGGGTTGTTGCCATGACCGGGCCGAAGGAATTTCACTCGCCCGGACAACCCGGGCGCAGAAGCTGGACGTTGTTTGATGGGACTTGATATTTCGCCGCTGGCCATCCCGGAGGTCCTCCTGATCGCGCCGCAGCGGTTCGGAGACGCGCGGGGGTTCTTTTCGGAGACCTACAACCGTGACAGCTTCGCCGCGGCGGGGATCGACACACCATTCGTTCAGGACAATCATTCGCTGTCCGAGCGCGTGGGCACGATCCGGGGGTTGCATTTTCAGGCGCCGCCCCGGGCACAGGCCAAGCTTGTGCGCTGCGGGCGGGGACGGCTCTTCGACGTGGCGGTGGACATCCGCCGGGGCTCGCCCAGTTTCGGCAAGTGGGTCGGCGCGGAGTTGAGCTTCGAGAACGGGCACATGCTGCTGGTTCCGGCAGGCTTCGCACATGGTTTCGTGACGCTCGAGCCGGGCACCGAGATCGTCTACAAGTGCTCTGACACCTACGCGCCCGAGACCGAGGGCGCGATCCGGTGGGACGACCCGGAGATCGGCATCGACTGGCCCCTCTCGGGCCACGAACCGCAACTCTCGGGCAAGGATGCCGCCGCACCGCTGCTCGGCGAGATCGAGAGCCCGTTCACCTACGAGGCAACGACATGAAGATTCTCGTCACTGGCGGCGCCGGCTTCATCGGGTCAGCCGTGATCCGCCGCGCCATTGCCGATGGCCACGAAGTGGTCAATCTCGACGTGCTGACCTATGCTGCCTGCCTCGACAATGTCGCCGAAGTGGCCGATGCGTCGGGCTATACCTTCGAGCAGGCCGATATCCGCGACGCAGCCGCGATGGCGTCGATTCTGGAACGCCACGCCCCGGACGCGATCATGCACCTGGCCGCCGAAAGCCATGTCGACCGTTCGATCGACGGCCCGGCGGCATTCATCGAGACCAACATCGCTGGCACCTACGTTCTGTTGGAGGCCGCCCGCGCTCATTGGAATGCGCGCGGCAAGCCCGAGGGTTTCCGCTTCCACCACATCTCGACCGACGAGGTTTTCGGCTCGTTGGGCGAAACAGGCTTTTTCACCGAGGAGAGCCCCTACAGGCCGAACTCGCCCTATTCGGCCTCCAAGGCGGGCTCCGACCATCTCGTGCGCGCCTGGCACGAGACTTACGGCCTGCCCGTGGTTCTGACAAACTGCTCCAACAATTACGGCCCGTTCCAGTTCCCGGAAAAGCTCATCCCGGTTGTGATCCTGAAGGCGCTGGCGGGCGAGCCGATCCCGATCTACGGAAAGGGAGACAACATCCGCGACTGGCTGCATGTCGAGGACCACGCCGAGGCGCTGCTCCTCGTGCTGGAGAAGGGTGCTTTTGGGCGGTCCTACAATATCGGCGGCGAGAACGAGATGACCAATCTCGACCTCGTGCGAATGCTCTGCACTATCCTGGACCGGCTCAGGCCCGGCGCGCAGCCCTACGCTGACCTCATCACCTTCGTCACGGACCGGCCCGGCCATGACCGCCGCTACGCGATCGATCCCGCGCGGATCCGGGCGGAGCTCGGCTGGCGGCCGTCGCACACGCCCGAGACCGGGCTGGAACAGACCGTGCGCTGGTATCTCGACAACGAGCCCTGGTGGCGGAAGCTTCAGGCGCGCACGGGCGTGGGAGAGCGGCTCGGAGTCGCGAAATGAAAGCGCTGGTCATAGGCCGGACCGGGCAGGTCGCGACCGAGATCCTGCGCCGCGCGGCGGCCCACGGGATCGCGGCCGAGGCGCTGGCGCGGCCCGAGATCGACCTTGCCGATCCCACGAGCTGCGCCGAAGCGGTTCGCACGGCCGCGGCCGATGTGGTGATCAATGCCGCTGCCTATACCGCCGTCGACAGGGCCGAGAGCGAGCCGGAGCTGGCGCAGGCGATCAATGCCGAAGCGCCGGGGGCCATGGCGCGGGCGGCGGCAGAGCGCGGCATCCCTTTCCTGCACGTCTCGACCGACTATGTCTTTGATGGCTCCGGTCACGAGCCTTGGGCGACCGGCGACGCGACCGGCCCGCTGGGCGTCTACGGCGCCACAAAGCTCGACGGCGAGCGGCAGGTGGCGGCGGCCGGTGGGCCGCACGTGATCCTGCGCACCTCCTGGGTCTTCTCCGCCCATGGCGGGAATTTCGTCAAGACGATGCTGCGGCTGGCCGAGAGCCGCGACAGGCTCACAATCGTCGCCGACCAGATCGGTGGGCCGACGCCCGCGGCCGACATTGCCGAAGCGCTACTGACTCTTGCGAAAGCCGGCCCCTCGGCCCCTGGCGGCCTCTTCCATTTCTCGGGGCAGCCGGACGCAAGCTGGGCCGGTTTCGCCCGCGAGATCTTCGCTCAGGCCGGACGCTCCGTGGCGGTCGAGGACATTCCCACCACCGCCTACCCGACTCCGGCGGCGCGCCCGCTCAACTCCCGGCTCGACTGCTCGCGGATCGCCGAGACCCACGGCATCGCCCGCCCTGATTGGCGAGCCGGCCTCGCAGCGGTTCTCGCCGAGCTCGGCGCGACCTAAAAGGACAGGACATGCAACGCAAGGGCATCATCCTCGCCGGCGGTTCCGGCACGCGGCTCTACCCGATCACCATGGCGGTCTCCAAACAGCTGCTGCCGGTTTACGACAAGCCGATGATCTTCTATCCGCTCAGCGTGCTGATGCTGGCAGGGATCCGCGAGATCGCGATCATCACCACGCCGCAGGACCAGGAACAATTCCAGCGGGCGCTCGGTGACGGCAGCCAATACGGCATTTCCATCACCTGGGTGGTCCAGAATTCGCCCGACGGGCTCGCGCAGGCCTATACACTCTGCGAGGATTTCCTGGCAGGGGCTCCCTCTGCGATGATCCTCGGCGACAACATCTTCTTCGGTCACGGCCTGCCGGACCTGCTGGCCTCGGCCGACGCCCGAAGGACAGGTGGCACCGTCTTTGCCTATCGCGTGGCCGATCCCGAACGCTATGGCGTCGTTGCCTTCGAGGGCAGCAAGGTGCGCCATATCGTCGAGAAGCCGAAGGTGCCGCCGTCTCGCTTCGCGGTCACCGGGCTCTATTTCCTCGACGGCGACGCGCCGAACCGCGCCCGCGAGGTCCAGCCCTCCGAGCGCGGCGAGCTGGAGATCACGACGCTCCTGGAGATGTATCTCGCAGATGAGATGCTCGATGTCGAAACCATGGGCCGTGGCTTCGCCTGGCTCGACACCGGCACGCATGGTTCCCTGCTCGATGCCGGAAACTTCGTTCGCACCCTGACCGAGCGGCAGGGCATGCAGTCGGGCAGTCCGGACGAGATCGCCTGGTCGCAGGGCTGGATCGACGACGACGCCCTGTCTGTCCGCGCCGAGAAGTACAAGAAATCGAACTACGGGGCTTATCTGAAGTCACTTCTGGAATAGTCTCTGGCCGCTCCAGGCAGTCGGATTGCGACAGAGGCGACGGCAGACGACCAGCGTAGACCGGAGCTCGGCATGGGGCAATCTCGCGGGATCGAGGCGCAGGGAGACGGCGCCCAGGGAACAGGCGGTTTCCTCGAGACCGGGCAGGTCCAGCGCTTCCGCTTCCGCTCGAAACGCCAGCGCGGCCCGGTTGGTGCTTTCCGAAAAATGGTTCGAAAAGCGCATGAGCATCCCTTTGAGCCCGAGAGGGGCGATCTGCGGAATATCGAGGGCGGATCCGTCGGACATTGGAGTTTCCGGTTGCCGGGTGACGCGGTCATGAGGGGGCGGAAGTCGTCGGCAGTTTCAACGCGATTGTCCGCGGACGGCGCACAGGGCAAGGTCTCCACCAGAGCTACAGGAACTCTCAACAGGTCATCCAGGACTGATGCGCCGGGCGGCTCCGGCAAATGCGCGACGCCGCCTTTCGGCGCCCGCGGCTGCTCTGCGTGACGTTGCACAATTTTGAGGCGATTTCCGCCCAATGGATGCGCAACCTGACCGGAGACCATTTCCCATGCGGACCGGATACGGGTAAGTTGCAGCGAGGAATTGCCAAGGACGGTGCGGACCGTTCTGATCCCGAGCGGATCACGGGGCAGGTTCCCGGCGGACACGGAGGTACCCAGAATGAAAATAACGACACGGATCGGACGGCGGGCGCTGCTTGCCGGGGCGACCGCCCTGACACTTGTCACCACCAGCGGCGGCGCGCTTGCCGCGGACAAGGTGAAAGTGGCGGCGATCTTCACATTGCCGGTGGAGCAGCAGTGGATCAGCCGAATCCACAAGGCGCTCAACGCTGCCGCCGAGCGGGGCGACATCGATTACCTCTTCTCCGAGAACGTGGCGAACACCGATTACGAGCGGGTGATGCGGGAATATGCGGAGGCCGGACAGCAGCTCATCGTCGGCGAGGTGTTCGGGTTGGAGCGCGCCGCGCGTAGTGTGGCGGCGGACTATCCCGAGACCGCCTTCCTGATGGGCTCGTCCTTCGGACCCGAGGCGCCGAATTTCTCGGTCTTCGACAACTACATCCACGAGCCGTCCTATCTGACCGGCATGATCGCGGGCGAGGCGACCGAATCGAACGTGATCGGCATGGTCGGCGGCTACGCGATCCCCGAGGTGAACCGCCTGATGAACGCCTTCATGGAAGGTGCGCGGGAGGTGAACCCGGACGTGAAGTTCCTGGTGAACTTCATCGACAGCTGGTACGATCCGCCGAAGGCCAAGGAGAGCGCCTTCGCGATGATGGATGCGGGCGCCGACGTGATGTATGCCGAGCGTTTCGGCGTTTCGGACGCCGCTGTGGAGCGCGGCGTGACGGCGGTCGGCAACGTGATCGATACCTCGGCGGACTACCCGAAAACGATCCTCGCCTCGGCGATCTGGCACATGGAGCCGACCATCGACAAGGCGATCGCCGAAGTCGCCGCGGGAACCTTCGAGGCCGCGGATTACGGCGTCTATTCCTACATGGAATATGGCGGCGGCTCGGTCGTGGTCGACGAGACGCTGGTGCCGGCGGAGGTGCTTGACGCCGTGAAGGCCAAAGAGGCGGCGATTCTGTCCGGTGACTTCACCGTCGAGGTGAACGACGAGGCGCCGGTTTCGGACATGTGAGAGAATGGCGGTGCTGACGCCGCTGATGTGTCGCCCGGCGGCAACGCCGGGCAGCGCCCGCCCCGCCCGATGGGCGGGCGCTTCACACCCACCCCGGGACGGGCGCTGCCCTCCTCGAGCCGTGCGACTGCCGTGCAATGAACACTCCCCGCCCTGTCCTCTCGCTCCGTGGCATGACCAAGCGCTTCGGCCCCGTTACCGCGGCCGACCATATCGACCTCGAACTCGGCCGCGGCGAGGTGCTGGCGCTTCTGGGCGAGAACGGGGCCGGCAAGACCACGCTGATGAACATGCTCTTCGGCCAGTACACGGCTGATTCCGGCAGCGTCCATGTCTGGGACGCGGAGGGAAGAGAGCACGTCCTTCCGCCCGGCCAGCCGCAGGCGGCGATCGAGGCGCGGATCGGCATGGTCCACCAGCACTTCACCCTGGCCGAGAACCTCTCCGTCATCGACAATATCCTGCTTGGGACCGAACCGCTGCTGCGCCCGGGCCGCAACCGCCGGGCCGCCCGCGAGAAGCTTGAGGCGCTGATGGCCGAATCCGGCCTTGTCGCGCCGCTCGACGCTCGCATCCGCGAACTCTCGGTCGGCGAGCGGCAGCGGGTCGAGATCCTCAAGGCGCTCTACCGCGACGTCCGCATCCTCGTGCTCGACGAACCCACCGCGGTGCTCACCCCACAGGAGGCCGATGGGCTTTTCGCGGCGATCCGCGGCATGGTGGGCAGGGGGCTGTCGGTCATCTTCATCTCCCACAAGCTCCGGGAAGTGCTTGCCTTTTCCGACAGGATCGCGGTGCTCCGGCACGGACGGAAGACCGGCGAGATGGTGACCTCGGAGGCCGATGCCGACGCGATCATCCGAATGATGATCGGCGAAGCGCATGACGCGCCGGAACGGACGGCGGGCACCCCCGGCGAAACGGTGCTGCGGCTCGACACTGTCACGATCCGGCCGGGGCGCGACTCGCGCGGGCTGAAGGAGGTGCAGCTCGACCTGCGCCGCGGCGAGATCGTCGGGATCGCCGGCGTCTCGGGCAACGGGCAGAGCGCGCTGGCGGGCGTGCTCTCAGGCCTCCTTGTCCCCGATTCCGGCGCGATCGAAGTCGGCGGCGAACGGCTGACCGCGCTTACGCCGCGCCTTGCGCTGTCGCACGGGGTCGGGCGCATTCCCGAGGATCGCCACCATGACGGGATCGTCGCCGCGATGAGCGTGGCCGAGAATCTCGTGATCGAGCGGCTCGGCTCCGCGGATGTGCAGCGCCGGGGCTTCCTCCGGCGCGGCGCGATGGCGGAGAATGCCGAGGCGCTGAGCGCTGCCTATGACGTGCGCGGCCCTGGCATCCATTCCCGCGCCGCGCTTCTGTCCGGCGGCAACATTCAGAAACTGATCCTCGCCCGGGTGCTTGAAACCGACCCCGCCGTGATCCTCGCCAACCAGCCGACGCGGGGGCTCGACTTCCGCGCCAGCGCCGAGGTTAGCCGCCGGCTGATCGCCGCGCGCGACCGCGGTGCCGGGGTGATCCTGATCTCCGAGGATCTCGACGAGATCCTCTCGCTCGCCGACCGCATCCTGGTGATGCATTCCGGCGCGCTTGTCGAAACCGAAAGCCGGGACCGCGCGTCCATCGGCCAGCTCATGGCGGGGCACGCGGCATGATCGAGATTGTTCCAAGGGACCGCCCCTCCGGCCTGCTGACCGCCGGCGTTCCGGTGATCGCCGCCGTCGCCTCGCTCCTACTGGCCGCGATCCCGCTGGCCTTCGCCGGCGCACCGATCTTCGCGGCCTACGGCCAGATGGTCACCGGTGTCTTCGGCTCGCTCTTCGCCTTTACCGAGATGCTGACCCGGGCCACGCCGCTGATCTTCACCGGCCTGGCCGCGGCCGTCGCCTTTCGCGCGCGGCTCTGGAACATCGGCGGCGAGGGTCAGCTTTATCTCGGCGCGATGGCGGCGGTGTGGGTCGGGTCGGGCGCGGTCGACGGGCCGGCCGCGCTGATGATTCCGCTGGTGCTGGTCGCGGGCGCCGTCGCGGGCGGGCTCGGGATGCTCGGCCCGGCCTGGCTCAAGACGCGCTTCGGTGCCGACGAGGTGGTGACCTCGCTGCTCCTCAACTTCATCATCCTGATCTTCGTCCAGATGATGCTCGAGGGGCCGCTGAAGGATCCGATGTCGCTCGGCTGGCCGCAATCCGAGCCGATCATCGATGCCGCCGCCCTGCCGCAACTCATCGCCAAGATGCGCCTGCATGCGGGGTTCCTGCTCGCCATCGCGATGGCGCTCGTCGCCCATGTCATCCTGGCGATGACGATATGGGGCCTGCAGATCCGCGCGGTCGGCGAGAACGCCGCCGCCGCGCGCCATGCGGGCATGCCGGTGCGCCGCATCTTCCTCTCGGTCGCCTTTGCCTCGGGAACGCTGGCCGGGCTTGCCGGCGTCTCCGAAGTGGCCGGGCTCAAGGGCTACCTCACCGCCGACCTTTCGCCGGGCTTCGGCTATACCGGCATCGTCGTCGCGATGCTGGCCGGGCTCTCGCCAGTTGGTGTTGTCTTCGCGGCGCTCTTCATCGCCTCCGTTTTCGTCGGCACCGACTCCATGAGTCGGGCAATGGGCGTCTCCTCCTTCCTCGCCGATCTGACCGTCTCGATGTCGCTGATCTGCGTGTTGCTTGGCGGCTTCTTCGCGCGGTTCCGGATCCGCCGTATCCGCCGGGAGGCCGACGCATGATGGACCTCCTGCAGATCTTCCTCTCCGAGAGCTTCTGGGCGGCGTCGCTGCGCATCGCCACGCCGCTCATTTTCGGCGTACTCGGCGCTCTCATGTGCGAGCGCGCAGGTGTCCTGAACCTCGGTATCGAGGGGATCTTCGTTGCCGGGGCGATGATGGGGTGGCTGGTGACCTACCTCACCGGCTCGCTCTGGCTCGGTGTGATCGCCGCGGCGCTCGCAGGCGCGTTCTTCGGGCTGTTCCACGCGATTCTCACCGTGCCCCTGGGCCTCTCGCAGCATGTCTCGGGGCTTGGCATAACCATGTTCGCCACTGCGCTCATGTCCTTCACCTATCGCACCGCCTTCCCGCAGGTCTCCACGCCCCCGCGCATCGAGCCCTTCCGCGCGCTCGACATTCCGGTCCTGTCGGACCTGCCCTTCCTCGGCCCGGTCCTCTTCCAGCAGACCGCGCTGACCTGGCTGGCCTTGCTGATGGTCGCGCTCGTCTGGTGGCTGATGGATCGCTCCGCGCTTGGCGTCGCGATCAAGGCGGTGGGCGACAACCCGGACGCGGTGAATGCGCAGGGCCTCTCGGTGTACCGCCTGCGCATCGGCGCGGTGGTGGCGGGCTCCGCGCTGATGGCGCTCGGCGGTGCGTTCCTCACCATGTCGGCCTTCGACGCCTTCTTCTTCGGCATGGTCAACGGGCGCGGCTGGATCTGTATCGCGCTGGTGATCTTTGCTTCCTGGCAGCCGGGTAAGGCGCTCCTCGGGGCACTGCTTTTCGGCATGTTCGACGCGTTGCAGGTTAGGCTCCAGACCATGGCCGGCGCCATCGTGCCGGGGCAAGTCTTCCTGATGGTGCCCTATGTGCTTTCGATCATCGCGCTGATTCTCGCGGCGCGGAAGGCCGATTACCCGCGGGCGCTGTTGCAACCCTGGTTCAAGGGGCAGCGGTAGGAATGGGCCGCCGTTCGATCCCCTATCGCCCGGCCGCAAGGCCGCGCCGCGCCCGCCCCTCCCCTCGGGAGGGCGCTTCTCGCCCACCCCGCGGTTCCGGCGCCGCCCTTCTCACTCAAACACGCCCCGGGAGCCTCCTATGCTCGACCTCCTGATCAAACACGCCACGCTCCCTGACGGAACCACCGGCACCGATATCGCCTGCGCGAATGGCACGATCACTGCCATCGAGCCCGGAATCACCGCCGAGGCCGCCCGCACTATCGACGCCACCGGCCGCCTCGTCTCGCCACCCTTCATCGACCCGCATTTCCACATGGACGCGACGCTCTCGCTCGGACGGCCTCGGATGAACGAGTCGGGGACCCTGCTCGAAGGCATTGCCCTCTGGGGTGAATTGAAGGAGATCCAGACCGTCGAGGAGATCGTCGAGCGCGCGCTGGCCTATTGCGACATTGCCGTGTCGATGGGGATCGGTGCGATCCGCTCCCATGTCGACACGTGCGACGACCGTCTGACCGGCGTGCAGGCCCTCCTCGAAGTCCGCGAGAAGGTGAAGGACTATCTCGACCTGCAACTCGTCGCTTTCCCGCAGGACGGCGTGCTGCGCGACAAGACGGCGATGGAGAACACAATCCGCGCCCTCGACATGGGCGTGGACGTGGTCGGCGGCATTCCGCATTTCGAGCGCACCATGTCGGACGGCACGGAGTCCGTCCGCCGCCTTTGTGAGATTGCCGCCGAGCGCGGGCTGATGGTCGACATGCATTGCGACGAGAGCGACGATCCGCATTCGCGCCATGTCGAGGCGCTCGCCTACGAGACGCAGCGGCTCGGGCTCCAGGGGCGGGTCGCCGGTTCGCATCTCACATCGATGCACTCGATGGACAATTACTACGTCTCCAAGCTCATCGCGCTGATGGCAGAGAGCGAGCTCCGGGTGATCCCCAACCCTCTCATCAACATCATGCTCCAGGGCCGCCACGACACCTACCCGAAACGCCGCGGCCAGACCCGGGTGCGCGAGCTGCGCGATGCCGGGCTGACAGTGGGATTCGGCTCGGATTGCGTGAAGGACCCGTGGTATTCGCTCGGCTGCGCCGACATGCTCGACGTCGCCGCCATGGGGCTCCATGTCGGCCAGCTGTCCTCGCGCGCGGACATGCGCTGGTGCTTCGACGCCGTGACGGTGAACTCGGCCGAGATCATGGGGCTTGAGGGTTACGGGCTTGCCAAGGGCTGCAAGGCCAATCTGGTCGTCCTCCAGGCGCCTGACCCGATCGAGGCGATCCGCCTGCGCGCCACCCGGCTCTTCGTGATCCGCCGTGGCAAGGTCATCGCCGAGACGCCGGCCAGCACCGCCCGTCTCGCCATGTCCGGACGCCCCGAGACGCTCGACCCCAGTACGTGACACGCGGCGCGCGGCATTGCCCCCGCTGCAACAGGTCGCGCCGAAGCCGCCGGCGCGCCGCCGTTTCGACTGGCCTCGCCCTGCGTGATTGCTAGTCTCCGCCCGGCAGACCGGCTCGAGCAGGGAACAGACCTCAGATGCAGCACGCTTCGGCACCCGGGACACTCGCGGTGGATCTCGACGGAACGCTCCTGCGCTCCGACATGCTCTTCGAGAGCTTCTGGTCAGCCCTGTCCCGCGACTGGCGCAGCGGGTTGCGCAGCGTCGCTGCGCTGTCACAAGGCCGTGCTGCGCTGAAGCGGGCGCTGGCGGGTGCCTCGGACGTGGACGTGACCACGCTTCCCTATGACGCGGCGGTGATCGAGCGGGTGCGCGACTGGCGCGCGCGCGGCGGGCGCACGGCGCTGGTCACCGCCTCCGATCAGGCGATCGCCGAGGCGGTGGCCGCGCATCTCGGCCTTTTCGACGAGGTCCACGGCTCCGATGGCGACACGAATCTGAAAGGCGAGGAGAAGGCCGCCTTCCTGGAGACGCGCTATGGCGCCGGAAACTTTGCCTATATGGGCGATTCCCGCGCCGACCTCGCCGTCTGGGCACGCGCCGGAACCGCGATCACGGTCAACGCGCCGCAGGCGCTGCGCGACGAAGCCGCAGCCCGGGCGCCCGAGATCGAGCATGTCGGCGCTGCTAACCGATCATGGAAACCCTATCTCAAGGCGCTGCGCCCGCATCAGTGGATGAAGAACGTTCTCGTCTTGCTGCCGATGCTTGCCGCCCATCAGTTCATCCCGCTGACGCTGCTGCAAAGCCTCGGCGCTTTCCTGGCCTTCTCGCTGGTCGCCTCGTCGGTCTATGTGGTCAACGATCTGCTGGACCTCTCCGCCGACCGCGCGCATCCGCGCAAGCGCAACCGTCCCTTTGCCGCCGGCGCCATCCCGATCGCCGACGGAAGCTGGATGGCGGCGGGGCTGATCGGCGCGGGCACGCTCGTCTCGGTCCTGCTGGGCATGCCCTTCCTCATCATCATCGCGGTCTATTTCATCACCACGACAGCCTACTCGCTGGTGCTCAAGCGCCGTGCGATCATCGACATCTGCACGCTGGCTCTGCTCTACACGCTCAGGATCATCGCCGGCGGCACCGCCACCGGGATCCCGCTTTCGGTCTGGCTCCTGGCCTTCTCGATCTTCTTCTTCCTGTCGCTTGCCGCGGTGAAGCGGCAGGCCGAACTGGTCGACACGATCGGCCGTGACAAGGAGGGCATCTCGGGGCGCGGCTACACCGCCAGCGACCTGTCGGTGATCTCGATGATGGCGATCGCGTCGGGCTACGTCTCGGTGCTGGTCATGGCGCTCTACGTCAATTCGATCAACGTCATGGAGCTCTACTCCGCGCCGGCTTTCCTTTGGGGGATCTGCCTCGTGCTGCTCTACTGGATCAGCCGGGTGGTGATGATCGCGCATCGCGGCCATATGCATGACGACCCGGTGATCTTCGCAGTGCGCGACAAGATCAGCCGGGGTTGCCTCCTCGTCATCGTCGGCTTCGCCGTCGCCAGCGCGATCTTCTGACGATTCGACCCTAATCGCGGCCGTAGACATCCTCGTAGCGAAGGATGTCATCCTCGCCGAGATAGCTTCCGGTCTGAACCTCGATCAGCAGCATTGGCAGCTTGCCCGGATTGGCCATGCGATGCACCGTGCCGAGCGGTATGTAGACCGACTGGTTCTCGGTGACGAGCTTGACCTCCTCGCCCACGGTGACCTCGGCGGTGCCGGACACCACGACCCAGTGTTCGGAGCGGTGGTGATGGCTTTGGAGGCTCAGCTTGCCGCCCGGATGCACCATGATCCGCTTCACCTGGAACCGGTCGGCGATGCAGAGCGTCTCGTACCAGCCCCAGGGCCGGTGATAGCGTGGGTATTCGTCGGCCTGCGGAACCTTCGCCTCGCGCAGCGTCGCCACCACGCGCTTGACCTCCTGCGCGCGCGACTTGTCGGCCACCAGCACCGCGTCGCGCATCGCCACAACCACGGTATCCTTGAGCCCCAGCCCCACGACGCGCATGTTGCCGTCCTCGGAGCGCAGGTAGCTGTCGGCGCAGTCGAGCGCCGTGACCGCGCCATGCGTGGCCACGCCGGTTTCGTCGGGCCCTTCCTCCTGCCAGAGCGCGTCCCACGAGCCGAGATCGGACCACTGGCAATCGAGCGGCACGGCCGCGACACGGTCGGCTTTCTCCATCACCGCATAGTCGAACGAGATCGCTTCCGCCGCCGCGTAGTCTTCCGCGCCAAGCCGATAGAGCGTGAGGTCTTCCGCCGCCGCGCCAACAGCGGCGCGGCAGGGCGCGACGAGGTCGGGGGAGTGCGCCTCGAAGGCGGCGATCACATCGCCGGCGCGGAACAGGAAAATGCCGCCATTCCAGAGATATTTCTCGGCCGCCAAGAACCGCGCGGCCGTTTCCTCGTCGGGCTTCTCGCGGAAGCTCGCGAGCGGGATGGCCGCGCCGGACTCGTCAGGTTTCGCCGTCAGTTCGAGATAGCCATAGCCGGTCTCCGGCCGGTCGGGCGTGATGCCGAATGTCACAAGTGCGCCGGATTGCGCGGCCTGCTCGCCGCGTTCGACGGCAGCGAGAAAGGCCGGTGTATCGGTGATGACGTGATCGGAGGGGGCGACCAGCATCAGCGCCTCCGCCCCTTCGTCGCGTTCGAGGATCAGCGCGGCACAGAGGATCGCCGGTGCAGTGTCGCGCAAGCAGGGTTCAACAACGATCCGGGCGTCCGAGAGCCCGATATCCGACGCCTGCTGCGAGGCGAGGAAGCGGAAATCCTCGTTGGTCATCACCAGCGGCCGGTCGAATTGTGGGCCGGTCAGGCGGCGGAGGGTGTTCTGGTAAAGGCTCTCCTCTCCCAGAAGGGCGGCGAATTGCTTCGGATAGGCTTTGCGGGACGAGGGCCACAGCCGCGTCCCGGAGCCACCGCACAGGATTACGGGATGAATCATGATGGGTCTCCCTGGCAATACTTTCCCCGGGAGCAGGCCCAGGGACTCGATGTTGCGGGAAGGACTCGCATGTCAGAGACCGAATGACCAGCCCGGCGGGTAGATACTGATTGCCCACGCGCCGCGCTGTGGACATCGCGGCCCGGCTGGGGTTCGCTTACCGTGTGATGATGGGGACGGACCCGGGAGAACATGCGTGACGATTCGGCAGCGTTCATTGGCCATGTTTCGGACGGCAGGGTGGCGGGCCTGTCTGTTGGCGATGCTTGCCGGCGCAGCGGGACCGGCGGGCGCGGACCAGCAGCGGGAGACGGCGCATTTCGTGGTCACCGACAGGATCGTCACACCGGACTTGCCGGTCTTCGGAACCAATCTTTCCGGACTTGGGAACGGCCGACGGTTTTTGCCCGGCGGTAATTTCGAACCGATCATTTTTCGCAACATGTTCCTCGCAACGGGCGGGTCGGAGCGCCGGATTCTCGCGGCGCCACGGGACCTGTCGCATTACGACTCCTGGCGCGGGCGTGCCTTCGAAGGGGCTGATGTGGAGGTATTACGCATCGAGAACGGCGCCTTCCGTTCGGTGCGCCGCGACCGGGTCGCGCCGGGCGGCTACCACGCGAGCGGGTGGAGCCAGCAGCTCGGAGGGCAAGTGGTCGAACCGGACCGGACCGGCGTCGACGTTGTCGTTGCGCCATGGTCGCGTGCTGACACGATTTATCATTTTACGGTACGCAGTGTCGGGCGCGGTGGACGGTTGTCGCCGCCAGCGGACGCGGTGGCCGTGCCCTATTCCAAGCCCGAACAGGTGCCGGACGAGAGTGCCGACGGTCTGATCGACATCGAGCTCGGACGCGAGCGCCGCGGCCTTGCGCCCCCTGCCACCCTGCGCGGCCGGCAGAATGCCGACGGATCGATCCGGCTGGAGTGGGATCCGGTGCCCGGAGCGCGCGGCTACGCGGTTTATCGCTCGGACATTCCGCCCGATCGGCACGAGGGATATTCCATTGACCTCGACCGTGAGGGCGACTCCGTCCGGGCCGGAGATCTAGTGATCCTGCGCGCACGGCTCTTGCGAACGGACCAGGAGGCGCTGCTCACGAACCGCGTCTGGAATGCCGGCGGCGAGGCGGCGCTGTTCCGTCATCCGCTTCTGGAGCCATTCTCCGATATCGGACCGGGCAGTGACTGGAGCCTCGTTCAACATGACCCCGAGAGCCCGGTGCGGGAGCATGGAGACACCTTCCTCAGGGTCACGCTGGCACCCGGCACCCGCCTGCCGGTCGGGCGATACACCGATTCGGGGACCGGGCAGAGCTGGTGGCCGGTGCTGCACCCCGGCATGCCCTATCGTTTCGAAGTCTGGATGCGCGGCAAGGCGCTGACGCAGGTGAGCTTCTCGTTGCCGGGCGCCCACCGGGACGCGATCGCGCCGCACTCCTTTCGTGTCACGCCGGAGTGGAAGCTCTACAGCTTCATCTTCACTCCGAAGACGCTCTTTGACGGAACCGGCGTCAACCGGATGGAACTGATGCTTACCGGCCCCGGCACATTCGATATCGACAACCTGCGGGTCTATCGCGACGACGCGCCCTACATGGCGTTTCTGCCCGAGGATTTCGAGCGCCTCGAAGAGTCCCGCATGTCGCCGCTGCGGACCCACGGGCTGATCAAGACCGGCCGGCGCAGCTATGACCTTGCGCAGCTCACATCGCGTGGGCTCTATCCGCTCCTGGGCGAAATCGACCGGCTGGGCGCCGAGCCCTGGATCCAGATCGAGCCGCATCTGGCGCCGGAGGAATGGCGCGGTCTGGTCGAATATCTCGCGGCGCCGGAGCCGTCGAACGGCGTGGATGCGGAGGCCGCGCCATGGGCTGAAAAGCGCGTGGCCCAGGGCCATGCGGACCCCTGGACCGACCATTTTGAACGGATCTACTTCGAACTCGGCAACGAGACCTGGAACAGGCTCTTCGAGCCCTGGATCTTCCCCGAGATGAAGGATGCGACGCGCTGGCGCCGGTATGACAAGGGAGAGGTCTACGAGCTCTACCAGGAACATGTCCTGTCGCAGATGCGGCAGAGCCCCTATTGGGATCTGCTTGCGCCGAAGCTCGTTCCGGTGATCGGTGGCTGGGCCGGTTTCGACTACGGCATGAAGGCGGCGTCGGTGTCGCCGTCGTCGCAGTTCCTGACTCACACCGGGTATATCGGCGGCTGGGAGCAGAAGGTCGGACCCACGACGCCCACGCCCGAGTCGCTTTTCGGGGTACTGACCAACGTGCTGCGGAGCAAGGAGCCCTATACCGAACGGTATGTCGCCGACGCAGCCGAGGCTGCAGCGGCACGCGGTCTTCCTGTCGAGCTGGGAATCTATGAAGGCGGCCCGGGCTATGTGAAGAACGGGCTGAACGGGCGGAAGGTCACCGAGGCGGAAACCCGGTTGCAGGAGCTGGCAATGAAGGGGGCCGCGGCCGGCACTGCGACGCTCGACACCTTCCTGTCGGCGGCGCGCCACGGCATGCGCCTTCAAGCCTTTTTCCTCTACGCCGATGGAGACCACTGGGCCTCACACGCGAAATGGTATCGGGGCGGCGCGACCTTCCCCTCCTGGTACCTTCTGGCGCTCTTCAACAGGGTCGGGACCGGCGACATGCTCGATGTCGAAACCCTGGAAATGCCGACCGGCACGGTGCGGGCCGACAGGGACCGCGCGCCGATCGAGTCGGCGCCGATGGTCGCCGCCTATGCGACGCGGAAGGCAGATCGCGTGACGCTGTTCCTGGTCTCGCGCCGCGTGCCGGGCTATCCCGACCCGGCGGATGACGGCGTGAGTTCGGTGCTGGTGGACCTGCCCCTTCACTCCGCGCGCAAGGTGACGCGCTACCGGCAGTCGGGCGAATGGAACAGCGCAAATGTCGATGGGCGCGTGGTCCGGACGGTTGCGGAGACGTTGTCGGCGGAGGATTTCGTCCCGCAGCTCTCGGTGCCGGATCTCGGGCCCGCGGCCACCGAGGTCTTCGTCTTCGAGGGCGTCGAGTAGCGCCTCGGGACCGTTTCGGGAGGGAACCTATCCGCGCCTTGGCTGCCCCGGCCGGCCTTTTGCGCTGTGCAGCCGTGGTGCGAAGAGGGATCCCTTGTGGTCCTGTGCGGCCCGCGCCGGGCCGGGTGACGGCGGACGGAAAGGACTCGCCGGCACAGGTCCCGCGTGTGTGCCGCGAACGGGGTCGGGTGTTGCCTTTGCCGCTTCCGGCGCCGCCACGCGGGCCAGCTCCAGTCGCCCGGTCAAGGCGCCGGCCATCAGCCATGTGAAGGACAACAGGCCGGAATTCGGAATGAGGTCGATCATGTTGGCAGCCAGCATGATCGAAAGGGCGCAGGTCACCGCGTCGGGTGGTTCGCGCAAGGCACGCCTGGCGAGCAGCAGGATCGGCAGGCAGAACAAGCCGAAGGTCGAGAGATAGAGAACCCAGCCGCCAGTTCCGAAGAGGATCGCCCAGGCGCCGTCGGACACGGTGATGTCCCGCCCGGCCTCGTCGAAGACCCGCCAGCGTCCCCAGGACCCCCACCCGAAGACGGGCTTTTGCCGCGCCTTCTCGAGCATGATGTCCTCCTGGTTCAGGCGGTATTCGAGGGAGCCGGCGCGATCGGTGCTGATCTGTGCCGCGAAGGAGACGACGCTCTCGACCGGAACCAGCTGGTTTCCGCGCAGCACAGGATAAGTCAGGGTTATTGCGGCGATGCCGGCGGCGGCCAGCATCTGCATCCGTCCCGGCGCCAAGACCACGACCGGCCCGAGCAGGACGGCGACGGCGAGCGCGCCCAGAGACTTGCTCAGGACCAGCGTGACGAAGAGGAAGCCGGCGATGGCATAGAGGCGGGCCTTTCGATCCTGGGATGCGCTGCGTGCCCAGGCGAGTGCACCGAGGAAGGCGAGCGAAAGGAAGAGCGACAGTTGCAGGCCATGGTTCATGAAGACCAGCGGACGGAAACCGCCCTGCCGAATGTGCTGGATCCAGGAATGCGGAAAGAAGCCGTAGATCTGTCTGTTGAGCTGGGGCGACATCCGAACCTCCCAGAGCGCCGGGAAGGCATAGATCAAGGCGGCGATCACGAAAGCTGTCAGGAGATACCGTTGCGCCTGTGGCGAGGCGAGGTACTTCCGGGCAATCAGGAAGGGAAGGAGCAGGACCCCTTGGGTGAGAAGGGCCGAGAGGACGTCGTAATAGGTCAGGCCAGGGAGCACCGTCGTGCCGTAGACCAACGGTTCGTCGTTGAGAATGACCGTGATGGCCGATCCGCAGAAAATTCCCAGGAAACAGATCCGCACCCATGTTTCGCGCGGCAGCCAGCCGGAAAGGGAGGCCGCCTCGCCGGCTCCGGATCTGTGGCCACCGCGAACGGTCGTGGCATGCCGGATCAGCAGAAAAGCCGCCACCATTCCTGCCAGCGCCTTGTCGTAGGCTGGCAGCATCGGCAAGTCGATGACTGGCTGCTCCGGCAGCAGCAGGAGCGCGCCGAGGATTGCTGCGGATATGCCGGCAGGCAGCGGGAGCCGACGGAAGGCGGCAAGCGAAAAAACCGGCCAGGCGAAGATCATGACATAGGCAAATGCGTTCGGCATCACGTCGACCTCACGCCGGGAAGCATAGGCGCCGGGTTGCACAATGCAACGGCGCGCCCGGTCAGGTCTTCCCCCTTTCGCGACGTTGTGCCAGCGCGGCGCCGGTCAGACCCGGCAGCGCGAAGGCGCAGCGCGCATAGCGCGGGCCGAGCCGCGCAGGGTTGCCGACCATGCGCCAGGCCCATTCGAGCGCAAGCGCTCGCACAAGGCGCGGTGCGCGGACCTGCCGGCCTCCGATGAAATCGAGTCCCGCGCCAACCGAGAGGAAGCCGCGATCGGGCAGGCGGGCCCAGGCGCGGGAGGCGAAGATCTCCTGCTTCGGAGCGCCGAGCGCCAGCAGCCAGAGGCGGGCGGGCGCCTGTGCCATTCTTTCGATGAAGGCATCCGCCTCGCGGCCGGATGGGTCGAAGCCGTAGGGTGGGGCAATGCGGTCGGAGACGACGAGACCGGCATGGCGCGACTCGAGTTCGGACGCCGCGGCCGCAAGACTTTCTTCGCTGGCGCCGAAGAGGCCGATCGGCCAACCGCGGCGCGCTGCCATCGCAGCCACCGGCCCGACCAGTTCGGAACCCGGAACCAGCCCGACGGGGTGCCCAGCCAGACGCGACATCCAGACAATGGGATTTCCATCGGCAACGACATGGCTGTGACGGGCGTAGGCTTCGCGAAACACGGCGTCACCGCGCAACTTCACGACATGGTCAAGATTGACCGTCGCGCAGGCGAAGCCGCGCGCCCCGGCCAGCCGGGCCTCGAGATCGGCCATCAGTGAAGAAGACGAGTCATGGGTCAGGGGAACATCGAGCGCCGCGTTCCCGCCAAGCGGAATCCGGAGCGTTGCGCCACTTTCCTCCTCCACGCCGGGCTTCTGCATTGGCTCTACGGTCATCTGCGCGTGAATCAGGAATTGTAGTATTTGCTGTCGTAGCCATAGGCGCCGCCGACATGCCGACACTTGTTCAGCACGATCCCCATCACGGTCGTCAATTCGCCGAGCTGGCGGAGGGCGACGTCGATATGCTCCGTGGTGGAGTGCTCGGCCGCAACGATCAGAAGGGCCGCGTCGACTCGTCCCAGAAAGCCGAAATTGTCGTCCGTGGACATCATCGGTGGAAGGTCGAAAAGCATCAGGTCAGGGGCGAACTGCTCCGTGATTTCGTCCAGCTTCTTTTCCGTTCGGGTGCTTTGCAGAAGCTCCGAGGGTGACTCGGCCGCGCCCCTGTTGAAGCCGATGCAGACGTTGTCGCCGAGCCGCCGAGCGTGCTCAGCAAAGCTCACCTGGCCCAACAGAACGTCCTGCATGGAATGCTCGACCTTCTGACCCATCATCGCGGCTAAGCGCGGCCGGCGCAGGTCGAAATCCATCAGCACCATGCGCACTTCCGGCTGCCGCGAAAAGGCGAAGGCAAGATTGGCCGCCGCGGTGGTTTTGCCGCACTCGGCGGTGGGCGAGACGATGCCGATATTGCGCCAGTTGTTTTGACGTGCCTGATGCAGCATACGCGTGCGCAGCAGGTCGAACGGCACCGCGGTCGTGCCAGCCTTCGAGGCCATCAGGCGGTTGTTGCGCAGCTGCCGGGCGCTGAGGTCCACCGGCGTGAGTTCTGCCCAAGGCCCGCCCCGCGGAAGCTCCTCGGGCGCGGCAGCCGGTTGTGGCCGGGTGCCGTCCTCGGCCAGCGGACCGGCCGTCGGGTTGCCCCGCAACGCCGCGGCGCGTTGCTCGCGCGCTTTCTCGATGGCCTGTTGCAACCTGTCCATGCCGTGCTTCCTTCCCGCGTCTACCAGCGCACGCCGAGCCGGGTCATCACCTTGTCGGCAATGAGGTCCAGCGGCATGTAATACTCGTGAATCGCCCAGATCGCGGCCGGTATCCCGACCAGGATCGAGAGAATCACGAGCAGCTTGATCGCCCTGTCCACAACCATCTGCCTGCGCGTGCGCACATAGGGGATCGTCGCGATGGGCATCACCTCGAACCGGGCGACGATGTCTTCCGGACGCCGCGGCGTACGGTTGAGAACCTCAAGCAGATAGACAAGCGCCAGACCCGCGAGGACACCGGCGCCAACGCCTGCGACAGCAAGCTTCTTGCGGTTCGGCTTGGTGGGTTCGTTCGGCACTGAAGGCGGTTCGATCACGAGGATTCGCTGCCCGCGCGACATGAATTCGATCCGTTCCCCGGTATTGGCGGCGCTCAGGTTGGCAACGGCATTGTTGTACTCGATCTGGAGGTTGTCGTAGTCCCGCTCAAGCGCCTCGAGCGCGATAGCATTGGGGGGCGTGCGGTCAATCGTGTCGCGCAGTTCGGCGATCTGGCTCTCGAGGTCCTCCTTTTCGGCCGTCGCGGCGGCGATCTGGCTGTCCAGCTCGGAGACCTGCAAGGCCAGCAAAGGATCTCCCGCGACGATCTCTTCGAAATCCGTGGGTGGAGCGTCCGCTGCCTCGGTCGAGGTGTCGCTCTCCGTTCCTTCGGGGGACTCCTGGGCTTCCAACTGACCGATCAGCGACTGGAGGTGCCGCACCTGGCGGCTCTCGTCCGAGTAGATCGCCCTTGCCTCCACCAGCTGGTCGCGCAGCGAGGCGAGCCGTTTTTGACGCTCCGTAAGCTCCGCCGTTGGCAGATTGCCCTCTGCCCGCATCTGGGTCTGGATCTCGACCAGGCGTTTCATTCGCTGGCGCTGAGCGCGCAGATCCTCGGCCTTGGCGGCCGCGCGGCTCATGTCGGATTGCAGCCGCGACAGCTCCGACATCCGGAATTGCAAAGTCTCCGGCAGCGCATCGGAATTGGCGTTCTTGAATTCGAGGATCTCCGCGCTCTTGGCCTGGAGATCTCCGTTCAGCCGATCCACCTGCTGCTCGAAGAACTCTTGCGTCGTCACCGCGCGCGCGGTCCGGAACTCGGCCGCCTGTTCGAGGATCAGCGACAGATAGGCGTTGAGGACTGCCGCCGTCGACCGTGCGACCGGCGCCTCGAACTGGATCGACATCACCGTCGCCATGTTGCGCCCCGAGGATTGCCGGATACGGGTCTGGGCGCGCATCGCCTGAACAATCTCGTCCGCGTTCATGTCCTGCTGGCCACGGACGAAATAGACCTGCTCGGCGATATCGAGCAGGTTTTCCCGTGTCATCAGGCGCTGTTCGATGATCTGTAGTTGCTCGGTTGCCGAGGTCGAGACGGTCGATCGCGCCAGCTCATTGGGAATCTGCTCGGATTCAACGATCAGCCGCACCTCGCTCTCATAGGCCGGCGGCAAGGTCATCGCCACAGTTACTGCGACGGCAGAGATTGCCACCGAGACCACCAGGAACCAGTGCAGGCGTCGCAGAAAACGGGCGAAGTAATACTTCAGTTCGGACATTCAGATCGTCTCACCTTCCCGGACACCACCGCCAAAGAACACACCATCGTCAAGCACCCGCTGCACGACCTGCTTCGTCACCACCGTCTGGTTGTCGCTCCACGCATACAGCATGGCAAGGTCGCAGAGCTGGTTGATGAGACGGGGCACACCTTCCGTTGCTTCAAAGACAAGCGCCGCGGCCTCCGGCGCAATCTCGCCGCCGGTGCCACCGGCCAGTTTCAGCCGGTGAGCGATGCATTCGACTGTAGATTCCTGGTCGAGCGCCTCGAGATGGAAATTCGCCGCCACGCGCTGCGCCAACTGGCGCATGTCTGGCGACCTGATCAGGTCGCGCAGCTCCGGTTGACCGACCAGGATGAGCTGCACGAGTTCGTCCTGGTTGGAGTTGATGTTGGTGAACATGCGCAGCTCTTCGAGCCCACGCTTCGAGAGGTTCTGCGCCTCGTCGAAGATCAGCACGACGCGGCGGCCGGCGGCGTAATCGGCCACCAACTGTTCCTGCAGGCGGTTGAACATCTGGACATAGCTCTCGCCGTCCCGGAGCTCCATGCCGAGCGAGTTCATGGCCCATTGCAGCAGCTCGCCCCGGTCGCCCTGGGCGTTGGAAATCAGCCCGACCCGCAGCTCCGAGGTGATCCGGCTGAGCAACGAGTGCAGGAGGGTCGTCTTGCCCGCGCCGACAGCACCGGTGATCAGCGTGATCGGCGCGCGCGACATCACGCCGAATTCGAGCACCGCAAAGGCACGGCGGTGTTGCGGGGACCAGAACAGGAACTCGGGATCGGGTACGAGGGTGAACGGCCGCTTAGAGAGGCCAAAGAACCCTGCATACATGTCTTGCGACATCAATAATGTGCCTCCGTCATCTCGCATGGGCCTCGCTGCGGACGCGACAGGGGCCACGGCGAAGACTCGCCCACTGCCTGCTTGAATTCATCGGTTCTTACAAAAGCGTGCATCTTGGCGATTTCATGTCTTATCCGGCATTCAACCGGTCCTAAACAGGTCAGAACGGAGGCATTATCAAGAAAGCGTGAACAGGAACGCGGCAGTTCGGGCCGGAAAAAGTTGATGTTTGGTTAATATTGTCCTAAAAAACTATGGTGTTCACCGTGGCACTTGGTATCTTTAGTTCGGTGATCAGAATTTCGCAGTAACATCTTATCGGGTTTTCCGTGATTATGACCTATATATCTGAATTCTCTGGCGATTTTTCGCCCAAAGACGCGGTAGCACTGACCGCCGACACGATTCCGCCACAATCCATCTACACGCGTTACGGCAAGCGGGCGCTGGACGTTTCACTCATCCTGATTTTCTCTCCGTTCATCCTCGCTCTCGTTCTTGCGGCCGCTTTTGCGATCCGGCTTGAAGGAGGGTCGGTGTTCTTCGTGCAGAAGCGGCTTGGCAAGGATGGCCGGGTGTTCCCGCTGCTCAAACTGCGCACAATGGTGGAGAATGCGGAAGAGCGGCTAGAGGCCTATCTGGCCGAGAACCCCGAGGCGCGGGTCGAATGGGAGACCAACCAGAAGCTCCGCAACGATCCGCGCATCACGCGTGTGGGAAACATCCTTCGCCGTACGTCGCTCGACGAACTGCCGCAGATGTGGAACGTTCTCACCGGCGACATGTCTCTTGTCGGGCCGCGCCCGATGACGGTGGAACAGGGCCCGCTCTATCCCGGACGGACCTATTATCTCGTACGCCCCGGCATCTCGGGACCCTGGCAAGTCTCGGACCGTCACGAGAGCGCGTTTACCGCTCGAGCGATCTTCGACGCCGTCTACGTTCGCGAAATGTCGTTTTCGAACGATCTTCGCATTCTTGTCAGAACGGTGACGGTGGTGCTGCGCTGCACGGGCCTGTAAGGTTTGGCAGGATAGCGGCCGATTTCCGGTCGAAGAACGCGAGAGGGTTTTCGTGACCAAACGACTGACTGCCGCCGCGCTTATCGCGGCGACGCTGTTCCTCAGCGGCTGTGACAGCTCCGAGGACCGCGCCGAAGAGCATTTCCAGGCCGCCATGGAGCTTCTCCAGGAAGGAGACACGACGCGGGCCATTCTCGAGATGCGAAACGCTCTGCAGTTGATGCCCGAACACGAGCAGGCGCGCCAGATGCTGGCGCAGCTGCGCCGTGAAGAGGGCGACATCCCGCGCGCGATCTCGCATTACCGAAAGCTCGTCGAGGACTTCCCGCAGAACGGCGAGGGCCAGCTCGCGCTTGCAGAGTTGGCGATGGAAGTCGGCGACTGGAACTCCGTCGAACGTCATACCGGCCGCGCTGCCGAGATTCTCGGCGACACTCCGGCGGTTGCGGCGCTTCAGGTGAGCATGGCATATCGCGACGCCGTCGTGGCCGAGGACCGCGAGGCGCGCGAGGCGGCCGCGGCGGAAGCGGATGCGATCATCGAGACGGATCCGAGCCGCATTTTTGCCCGCCGCGTGTCGATCGACAGCCGCCTGCGGTCCGAGGACTGGCTTGAGGCGCTGCCGCTGATCGATGCGGGAATCGAGATCGACCCGGACCGCTATGAACTCTACCAGATGCGGCTTGGCGTGCTGGAGCAGCTCGGCCGGACCGAAGACGTCACGGCCCAGCTCGAGGACATGGTTGCGCGCTATCCCGAAAAGGAAGATCTGCCACTGGTGCTCGTGCGCTGGTATGTCGGGTTGCAGGATTTCGACGCCGCCGAAGCCTATCTGCGGCAGAGGGCCGACGAAGCGCCAGAAAATCTCGAACGCCAGAGCCAGCTTATACAGTTCGTCGACGAGACCAGCGGATTCGAGGCCGCGCAGGCCGAGCTGGAACGTCTCGCCGCGATGGGGGACGAGAATGTCGTGACCTATCGCGGGATGCTGGCCAGCCTCATGTTCCGCAACGGTGACCGGGAGAACGCCGTAGCGGAGCTCGAATCGGTGCTGGTTGGCTTCTCCGAAGAAGAGGCTGCGAGCGAGATCGCCAACGATATCCGGGTGGACCTGGCGCGGATGAAGGCTTTGACCGGGGACACGCCGGCGGCGAAGGAACTGGTCGCGACGGTGCTCGAGAGCGATCCCGGCAATGTCGCGGGGTTGAAGATGCGTGGCGCCTGGCGGATCGAGGATGACGAGGTCGAGGAGGCCATTGTCGACCTTCGCGCGGCCCTGCGCGAGAGCCCGCGCGATCCCCAGATCATGACCCTGATGGCCGCCGCGCATGAGCGGGCCGGCGACTCCGCACAACAGCGCGAGATGCTGTCTTTGGCGGTCGAGGCATCTGGCTCGGCGCCGGGGGAATCGCTGCGCTACGCGCAGTTGCTGCTTCAGGAGGAACGCTACCGTCCGGCCGAGGATGTCCTGATTGAAGCGCTGCGCTTGCATCGGGACGATTTCGCGCTCTATGCCGCGCTCGGCCAGGTCTATGTCGCACTGGCCGACTGGCCGCGTGCGGAACAGGTCGCCGACTCGCTTGGTATCCTCTCCAATGGCGGCGAGAATGCCCAGGCCGAGGCTGCAAAGAACTCGCTGAAGGCGCAGATTCTGGCCGGGCAGGAGCGCGACGCGGAGTTGATGGGTTTTCTCAGCGAGTTGTCCCAGAGCGAGAACACCGGCCTTGCAGCGAAGATTGCTCTCATCCGGACGCATGCCGCACGGGGCGAACTTGACGAGGCGCGCACGGAACTTGACGCGGCAATCGCCGAGAATCCCGATCTGCCAATGTTGCAGTTCCTCTCCGCCGCCCTGAAGGCAACGAACGGGCAGTTCGAGGAAGCCGAGACGGAGATGGAGGCAATCCTCGAAGAACTGCCGCAGGCAGAGCAGGTCTGGATGGCGCTCTACCGGCTCAACCTCGTGCAGGGCAACAGCGAAGCGGCCGCCGAGGTGCTCGACCGCGCGCTTGAGGCGATTCCCGAGAGCGCCAACCTGATGTTCTCACGGGCGGGCGAGCTTGAGAGGAAGGGCGATATCGACGGAGCGATCGCGATCTACGAGACGCTGTACGACCGCAACTCCTCGTCCGAACTGGTGGCCAACAATCTCGCGAGCTTGCTGTCGATGTACCGCAGCGAACCGGAGGCGATGGAGCGTGCCTACCGGATTGGCCGGCGCCTGCAGGACTCCTCGAACGCCGCGATGCGCGACACCTATGGTTGGATTGCCACCCGTCTCGGGCGCCTGGACGAGGGCGAGGAGCATTTGCGCTTCGCGGTGGAAGGCATACCGGATCACCCGGTGATCCTCTACCACTACGCCGCGACGCTCGACCAACTCGGGCGAAACCAGGAGGCGCTCGATTACTACCGCCAAGCCGAGGAGAAAGCTGGCGACCTGCTGTCGCCCGAAGACCTCGAGGCCGTGACAGCGGCTATTGCGCGACTGGAAGCGGCGCCTGCCGGAGAAGACTCCGGATCGGCCGCCACCGACAGTCAGTAGCGCGACTCTCCGGTCCGAGTCCCGGGCGGAGAAAGCGGACCTGAAAACACGCAATGAACGGCCGTGTCTTGGCACGGCCCCCCCTCCGCTCTTGGGTGTCCCGCCCTTCCGATTTCTGGATGCCCGCGGCCCCCGGCCGCGGGTAACAATTTATCAATCCTTTCTTGATGAAACTTCCCGCGGGGTGACGGTGTGCGGCCCGGTCGCGGCCGCAAATGAGGAGACGACAACGCCACGGTCGACGCGCCGATGGCAAGAACGGGACCAACGGGATGCGCCCACGGATGTCCGCCCTCGCGCCACGACGAATCAGAACCCGTCTCGAGCACCACGCAAAGACCCTTCGCAGCCAACTCGCAACGCTGCATGTCAGCGGCCCGAAGAAATTCCAGCTCGCGGATGACGAGGTTTGCGGCGTCCTGCTGGGCCGCAACATCTCCTACTACATTCCCGAGTTCATGGCGCATTACCGCGCCATCGGGATGAAATACCTGGTCTACATGGACTACGGGTCTGACGACGGATCCATTGGCATGATGGCGAAGTATGACGATGTCATCATCCTCAGCAATACGCTGAACTTCCGCGACTACCAGCGCTACATGCGTATGCATGCAGCGACCCGCTACGCCGAGGGTGGCTGGCGGCTGGCGGTCGATGCCGACGAAATCCTGCGCTATCCCGGCGACGACCGGATTGACCTGCCGGGGCTGGTGCGCCGGCTGGCCGGGCGTGGACAGACCGGGGTGGTTGCGCAGATGCTGGAGATGGTGCCCGACTGCCCTCTCGAGGAGGTCGATACACTCTCCTTTGCCGAGGCCCGCAGGGTCTTCCGCAACTACAGCCTCGAGAATATCAGCGCTTATCCCTACCATTCCGAGGAAACGCCGCTGCACTGGTTCCTGTCGCAGAACAGCGTCGCTGACCCGCATCTTGCCTTCATGTTCGGCGGATTGCGCCGTACGCTCTTCTCGGAAGATTGCTGCCTGAGCAAACATGTCCTCTACCGGCCCGGCCGCGGCGTCGTGCCGATGATGCATCCGCATGTCACGATGGGCCTGCATTGCGCCGATTTCACAGCGTTGCTCCAGCACTACAAGTTCGCCGGCGGCTATCTCGAGCGCGAGCGGCGGCGGCAGGTCGAGAAGCGCTTGTCGCATTCGGAAGGAGATCTGCGGCTCGCGGCGCTTGCGCGCAATCCGAAGATGCGGCTCACCTTTCCAGGAATCCGGCATGACCCGACCTTGCAAGACCTGATCCGCGACGGATTCCTCTGGGTGTCCAGTCCGGCGCGGCAGATGCTCGGAGTCTAGTGGCAGGTGCTAGCCCCGGCGCGACACGCGATTGACAGGCACATCGCCGGGGCCCCGTGCGAGCGGAAATGGATAATGGTTGTGCCATGCAGCCGGCCGCTCTTGCGCTCAGGCGGCGTATGTCCGGCGGTTGCGCCAGGCGGAGTCGATCTGGCGCCAAACTGTGAGATCGAGACCGGTAAGACGTTCGATCTCCTCGTAGTGTGGCGCGAAGCGATCCGTCAGCCAGTCCCGCGTGTCCGGATGCATCGGCGCCGGCGCGCCGGACCCGGAATCGATCAGGTGCAGGGCCGACAGCAAGCCACGGCGCAACCCTGCGCGCCACGCGACGGGCAGTGCATCCTTCACCGCCGGTGGAACGAAGCGGCGGGAGAGGCCGGCCATCCGCTGGTCGTCAAGGGACCGGAGGAAGTGGTTGCGCGAGGTGTTGCGTATCTCCTGCGTGGTCACGACGGCGGCCTCCGCCGGATCGACGCCGAGAAAGGCGAGCACGTCCGCAAGATGGCGCTCCCGGTTCCGCACGTAGTCCTCGAAGAGGATGAAGTGGATCGACCGGCGCGGAAACCGCGCGATGTATTCCTCGGCCTGCCGGGCATAGTCGCTTCCGTCGAGCAACAGGTCGGGATCGTCCGGGTAATGGCTGTCAAACCGCGCGATGACCTTCTCGCGCGGCGCCCGGTTGGGAAAGCGGTCCGGGAACAGGAACTCCTCGAAGCTCCGATTGATCTCGGCCGTGCCACTGTCATTCTGGTAGTGTTTCAGGACTTCCTGGTACATCGAGAAGGTCCGAGCCACCGGATGGCGCAGCATGTAGATAATACGTGCCTCCGGCGCGGTCGTGACAATGCGCGCGGCCGCCTTTGGGAAAGGACCGGCCAACGAGTAAAGTGTGGAGCTCTCGCCGGTGACCTGGTTGGGTCGAGCGGCCTCGAACAACGCCGAATACCAGCCCGGCCCCGCGGCAAAAAGGTCGTCCCGGGCAAAGAACTCCGGTTCTTTCGGCGTGGTCATGAAGACAGAGGGGCAGGCCTTGAGCTGCGATGTAAGCGAGGTGGTCCCGGCCTTGGCGGCGCCGATGATGAAAAAATCGGGGATGTGCATGCCGATGGTTCCGCTCCGATGCCGCTCCGGGCCCGTTCCGGTGGCGAGGCTAGCGGGAAAGTGGTTACCAAATTCTTTCCGGCCGGGAGCATTGTGACATGGCCCGACCTTGCTGCCGTCCGCAAAAGGCAATTCCCTTGCCTGATGGATCTCGTTGCGCCATTCCGGCCGGGCCGGCATGCGCCGTGACGCCCCAGATCTCGGGATCCTGACGTGAAGAGACTTCTGCGCCCATTCACCGGCTCGAATCCCGCCGCACTCGCGATGCGCGGATCCTTCTGGACCAGTGTGGATTTCGGCGGCGGAAACCTCCTGCGTCTTGCCTCCAACCTGATCCTCACGCGACTGCTGTTTCCGGAGGCGTTCGGTCTCATGGCGGTGGTGCAGATCTTTCTTGCCGGGCTGCAGATGTTCTCGGATACCGGCATGCAGCAGGCGATCATCCAGAACGCGCGTGGCGATGATCCCGACTATCTCGACACCGCCTGGACGGTGACGATCCTGCGCGGGTTTCTGCTCTGGCTTGCCACCTGGCTCCTCGCCGGCCCTGTAGCACACGCCTATTCCGAGCCGGTCCTGGCGGAGATGATGCCGTGGATGGGACTGTCGCTGGTCATCCAGGCCTTCCGCCCGATGGCCGTCGTCACCGCTGCCCGGCACCTGCAACTCGGCCGGATCACCCTGATCAACCTCGCCGTCTCCCTTGCCCAGATCATCGTGGCCTGCGTCCTCGCCTTCCTGCTGCATTCGGTCTGGGCGTTGGTGATTGCCGGGATCTTTCGGAGCCTCCTCGCCGTCGCCGCATACTGGCTCCTGCTGCCGGGCGCCCGCAACCGGCTGCGGCTTGAGCGCCCGGCGCTCGGCAGCCTGTTTCATTTCGGCAAGTATATCTTCCTCGGCAGCATTGCGGCCTTCCTGATCCGCCAGAGCGATCGCGCGGTCCTCGGCCTCCATGTCTCGATGGCGGATCTCGGCATCTACAATATCGGACTTTTCATGGCGATGATGCCGCGCGACTTCGCGTCCGCCCTGCAGTCGCGGGTGATATTCCCGCTCTACCGGATGAAACCGATGTCGGAGAGCGCCCATAACCGGTCACGGATCTTTCGGGCGCGCCGGCTTGTCGCTGCCGTGATGGTCGGTGTGAGCTTGCTCTTGGCGGCTGTGGGCCCCTGGCTGATCGGGTTGCTCTATGATGCGAGGTACCAGGCGGCCGGCGGGATGATGGTTCTGTTCGCGCTGGCAATCATCCCGCAAGTGACCCTGACCACCACGGGGCAAATGCTTGTTGCGTTGGGGGATACGCGGCGCATGCTCCAGATTCAGCTCCTGGTATCTGCACTGCAGATCCTGATCCTCTATTTCGGAGTCCGAAGCTTCGGCGTGGCCGGCGCTATCCTCGCTCCCGGCCTCGCCTGCATCCTCGCTCACCCGCTTCGCGTATCCTATGCGCGACGCTACGAATGCTGGGACCCGCTCCAGGACATTGGCCTGACCGCGCTCGGGCTGATTGCGGCGTCGGCAATCTGCGCCTGGCATGTGGAGACGGTTCAGTCCGTCTTCAACTGACCGGCCGGTCCCACTGTCATACCGGACCGACATCTCACTCTGTTGACTCGCGCGGTCGCGGATTCTCGGTCACGCGCAGTCGTCGGAATAGCCGCCGCGGCCTAAGAGCAGACCACCACGGCGCCGCTTCTCGGATGATGCGTCCGTCACTCAGCGACGGGGATGAACTTCGGCATTATCGGCAGAACCTCTTCGAGCACCGCCCGCAGACGTACCTCCGCGTCCGCCTCGCTTTCATCCGGCAGGATCACGGTCGTCAGACGGACGAGAGCACCGTCTGTGCGACCGGTCCGCACGCCGTCGACCACCAACCACGCCTTGGCGGCGAAATCCCAAGCGACTTTGCGGCCCTTCTGGTCGAACCAGTAATAGACGAGCTGGCGCACCATGCCCTTCTGGATCACTGCACGGTTGATGTTGAAGGGCTCAGGCCAGCCGATCTCGTCCGCGATGTCGATCCGGTCGAGCGCGGCGATCTCCCAGCCGGCGCCGGGCAGGCAGATTTCCGGCGAGTGGACGCCGCCGGCGGACTGGTCTGCATACCAGGCGGAGAAGAAGTTCACCGACGTCGCTTCGCCTGGCCGGATAAGGTCGATCCCGTGGTAATCGTCCGCACCCAGAGTGCGTTCGACGCTTGGAGTGAGGACGGTGGGGATTCCGGCCCGCCATTCGCCCAACTGGCGCGGGAACAGCGCGAACGGGGTGCGGTCGATTTCACTCGTGCCGCGTTCGGGCATCGTGGTCAGGGCGATCGCACCGGCGAGCGGCAGCGCGGCGGCGAGCATCAGCGCGGCCGAGGGCCAGATGAACCGGATGCGCGAGATTTGCGGCAGGCAACCGTCCATGTCGAGGTCGAGCGCCTCGCGCTTCATGCCCTCGCGACGGAACTGCAGAAGCATCAGGATGCGCGCGAGGATGAAGAGCAGTACGACAGAGGCGAGAAAGATCACCCAGCCCTCGAAGAAATGGGTGAACCCCTCGACATAGGAGACGCCCCAATACTGCACGATCACGCCGGCAATGGCGATCCGCACCGCGTTCATCATCACCGTGATCGGCGCGGCGGCCAGCAGCAGAACCGCCTTGTGCCATTTGGGGCCGGTGTAGAGGATCGCGAAGACATAAGAGAAAGAGAGGATCGGGAAGAGGTAACGGAGGCCCGAGCAGGCCTCGGCGACATGGAGCTGAAGATCCCCAAGGTCGATGATGTTGCCTTCGAGGAACACCGAGACGCCGAAGACGCGCAGGATCGACACGCCGAGTTCGGACGAGATCAGTTGCAGGAAGGCGGAGAGCTTGTAGTAGAGCACGCCCGGCAGCGGCAGCATGTAGACGAGGTGCAGGACTGAGGGCCAGAATTTCCAGCCTTGCGCCCAACCGAAGGAAATCAGCAGCAGCCCGCCGGTCCAGAGGATGAACGAATAGGCGACGATGTCGCCGATGTGCGCAAGCCGTCCGGCCGTCCCCGCGATCACGGCCAACGTGACGACCAGAACCCCGGGCCAGCGCATCGGGATCGGGCCCTCGACCACCGGAACGTCTCGCAGGTGGCGCAGGAATAGCGCGAAGGAGATCACCGGGATCAGCGGGCCGTGGCTGTATTCCGGTGTCTGCCACGCTTCGAAAAGAGTCACGAAGCCGGGCATGAAGAACCACGCCGCGGCGACGACAGCGACCGCGAACACCGCGGTGCCCGGAGTCAGATAGGCCGACAGGGCGGCGGAAGACGGTGATGTGGAATTGGTATCAGTCATTTTTTTTTCTGAACAATCTGGTCATTTCCGGCGTCCGAGGCTTCGGCGCATCCAACGGCGACAAGTGAACACGGTTTGTATCCTAATATGAAGTCGGATTTTCGTGAGCCCGACGTTACCAGAAATTCGCCCCTGTTCCGAGCGCCATCCGAAGCTGCGCCCTGAGATAGACGAGAAGATCGAGGCCGAAATACGCCACGATGCGGGGAATTCTCAGGAAATCCCTCGGTCGGTGCAGATTTGCAAGCATGTTGCGGGTCCGCTTGAAAAGAAAATGGGGCGGAACCCAGCCATACCAGCGCCGTGGAAGCTGACTCTTGAGCTGTTGTCCGACCCATCCCGAATCCTCGGATGCCTTGGCCAGGATCTGCCGTCGGTAGCCATCCGGCGCTTCGCGCAGCGACGTGAAGAGCGCTGCGTTGAGGGCTCCGCCGATGATGATGCGCATCTGGTGACGGAGGAATCCGCGCAATGTCCGTTCCGGTTCGAACACGTGGGAGATCTCCGGATCGCCGTCGATCGGCTGTGTTCCCGGCAGGTTCTCCATGCAATCGGTTCTCAGCATTGCGCTCAAGAAGCCGTCCTCGACCGGCAATCCCAGCGGCAGATGCATGTCCCGCGCAATCGGGCCCGGCATCAGATAACATTGTCCGCAGATCGACCGCCTCCAGTTCCCGGAGCTGCCCGAGCCCCGTAGAATTGCGCGTGCGATCATCGTCGTTGCGCCACTGGCGTCGGGCACGGGGTGGCTGACGAAGGCCTTCAGGTCCGGGCGCGCCACTAACTGGCGCACCAGCCCAGATAGATGTCCCGGATCGGAAATCCGGATGTCGGCGTCGAGGAAACCCAGCATATCAGCCGTCGGTGGCGCGATCTCATGCACAAAACGGTTCCAAGTCCGGCTCTTGCCGCTCTCGCTGAGGTCGTGAACCAGGAATTGTGCGCTGAGTATTTCCGCGAGTTCGTGTCTGCTCGCGAACTCGAATGTTCTGTCGAAGCATCCGTTGGCAAGCACATGAATTTCAACCTTTATGTCGGGTGCAACAAGGATGTCTTGCACCTGCAGATCGTCGAGCAGGTACGACAAGTTGCGTTCTTCATCGTGGGCAAAAATGCCGAATACGACTTGCAAAAACCTTACTCCCCAAGAGCCTAGGTGTTTGATCCCACGGTTTGATGGTGCGATCCATTCGCTGGAATGGAAGGAAGCCCTATGGGACAGGTACGTCACGGCAGCGCCACGACCACGCACGCCATCCGAGCAGCAATACAGCGAT
>NZ_SELO01000050.1 GCF_004146235.1 Tropicimonas sp. IMCC6043
TCGCTGTATTGCTGCTCGGATGGCGTGCGTGGTCGTGGCGCTGCCGTGACGTACCTGTCCCATAGGGCTTCCTTCCATTCCAGCGAATGGATCGCACCATCAAACCGTGGGATCAAACACCTAGACCTTGCCAGAGACCGGTTAACGGCGGGATAGCGCAGGGAGCGACCTTCTGCTGGAGCAATAGTGAACAGCAGCAACGTCCGCTGACTTCAACCTCCCCAGGATCCGTCCGCCCGACGGGGGCGCTGGTCTGCGGGTCCGGTCGGCCCTACGCAAATGGGTCGTTCTTTCGGTCGATACCCATTCCAGGAATGAGCCAAAACGCGAGCGAAACGTCCACTATCGACCGTTTCGTCCCCCACCATCGCCGAAACCGCTTTGTCAGGTACAGAAACGACCGAAATTTCAGTCAATCCTGACCGTGGTTTGTGCAGATTCGACCGGTTTTTTTGTCAAGTATCCGCCAGGACGCCGTCCTTTCCCCCGTACCGGAGCCGCGCAGCCCCAACCCCACGATTTCCGATTTCCGTCCCGACCAAAGTCCGATAAAAACACTCGCATGAGCTTGCGCCCCATCGCCATGGCCGAGCGTTCAGCGACCGGCCTGCTGCGCGGCGGTGCGCTCTTCGTTGCGGCCCTCTGTCTCCTGCCGATGCTCGCGGTGGCGATTGCCGCGGTGCTTGGCTCGACCGAGACCCTGCGGCATCTCGCCGACACGGTGCTCTGGACCTATACCGGCACGACCATCCAACTTGCTGTATCCGTGGCGCTTGGCACCGCCGCGATCGGCACCGGCGCGGCCTGGCTGGTGACCATGACCCGCTTCCCCGGCGTCCGGGCCTTCGAGATCGCCCTGGCTCTGCCGATGGCGTTTCCGGCCTATGTCATGGGCTACGCCTATACCAGCTTTCTCGACCATCCCGGCGCGGTGCAATCGACGCTGCGGGCCGTGACGGGCTGGGGTCCGCGCGATTACTGGTTCCCCGAGATCCGCTCGGTCGAGGGCGCGGCGCTGATGCTGATCCTGGTCCTCTATCCCTATGTCTACCTGCTCGCCCGGGCAGCCTTCCTGCAGCAGAGCGCCACCGCCTTCCTCGCCGCCCGCGCGCTCGGACGCGGCCCCTGGACCGCCTTCCTGCGCGTCTCGCTGCCGATGGCACGCCCGGCCATCGCAGGCGGCGTCCTGCTCGCAGTGATGGAGACCATCGCGGATTACGGAACCACGTCGCATTTCGCGGTTCAGACCTTCGCCACCGGCATCTACACGAGTTGGTTCACAATGGCCGATCGCGCCGCCGCCGCCCAGCTCGCCCTCTGCCTGCTCTTCTTCGCGCTGCTCCTGGCCATTCTCGAGCGCATGCAGCGCGGCGAGGCAAGGCACCACGCCGCCGGAAAGCGGTTCGAGCGCCTGCCGCCGATCCCGCTCGCGGGAGCGGCGAAATGGGGTGCCGTCATGCTCTGCGGCCTTCCGGTGCTCTTCGGCTTCGTCCTTCCGGTGATCCTGCTGGTGGGGATGGGCCTCGACTCGGAGCAATCACTTTTTACCCGTCGTTACTGGGAGTTCACCCGCAACACGGTCGTGCTGGCCGGCACCGCGGCAGTGTTGACCATGCTCGGCGCGATCCTGATTTCCTTCCGCCTGCGGCTCTGGCCCGGGCCCACCTCCCGATGGGCCGCCCATGTCGCGCGGATCGGCTACGCGGTGCCGGGCGGGGTGATCGCCGTGGGCCTGCTTGTCCCCTTCGCGGCCCTCGACAACGCGATCGACAGCTTCCTGCGCGAGAGCGTCGGCATCTCCACAGGGCTGCTCTTCACCGGCTCTATCTGGCTCCTTGTCGCGGCCTATCTCGTCCGCTTCATGGCCGCCGCGCTCAACGCCTATGACAGCGGCCTGGGCACGATCCATCCCAATGTCGACGCGGTCTCGCGCACCCTGGGCAAGCCGCCGCTGGAGATGCTGCGCCGGGTGCATCTGCCGGTTCTTCGCCCTTCGGTCCTGACCGCGCTGCTGATCGTCTTTGTCGACACGATGAAGGAACTGCCAGCGACGCTCATCATGCGTCCCTTCAATTTCGACACGCTGGCGGTGCAGGCCCACAGGCTCGCCGCCGACGAGAGGCTCGACGGGGCGGCAGTGCCGAGCCTGGTGCTCGTCGCGGTCGGGTTGCTGCCAGTGATCCTGGTGTGCCGCGGACTCGGCCGGCGACAGGACTCGCGGGTCTTCGGGCCGCCGCCGACACCGGCGGAGTGACAGCCGGGATCGAACCCCGCCGCACCGGATCCTGATGACTTGGCAGCATAATGCGTTCCGGCAGCGCGGACAAAACGCGAAACAGCCCGCGGGTTCGCGGGCTGTTCCGGCACTGTCGGAGGAGGACGATGAGAGCCCCTTGCCGAGGCGATCGACAGCGTCCGTGTTACTTCCAACCGACCTCGTTGAAGATCTTCTGGGCCGTGCCGATATTCTCGGCCACCGCCGACAGGTCGATCTCGTCGGCCTTGAACGTCCCGAGCTGCGCCACCGTATCGGCGAGCGCAACGCCCGGAACGGCCGGGAACTCGTCATTGCCGCCCGAGAAATAGACCTGCGCCTGATCGCCTGCGAGATATTCGAGGAACTTCACCGCAGCTTCCGGATTCGGAGCATGGGCCGCGACGCCGGCACCCGAGAGGTTCATATGCGCGCCGTTGCCATCCTGGTCCGGGAAGACCCAGCCGATCCGGTCGAGCCCTTCGGTCACGCCATCCACATTCGTCCGGAGCGCACGGGCGAAGTAGTAGGTATTGGAGACCGAGATGTCGCATTCGCCCGAGACCAGCCCGCGCAGCTGGTCGGTGTCGCCACCCTGCGGCGGCCGGGCCATGTTGTCCACCACGCCCTGCGCCCAGGCCCGCGCGGCGTCCTCGCCCTTGTTGGTCACGATGGAGGCCAGCAGGGTCTGGTTGTAGTCGTTGGTCGAGGAACGGATGCAGATCATCCCCTGCCATTTGGGATCGGCCAGTTCCGCATAGGTCCGCGGCGGCTCGGCGACGTCCTCCTTGTCGTAGAAGATGATACGCCCGCGCTGCGAGAAGCCGAACCACTCGTTGTCACTGTCCTGCAGGTTGCCGGGGATGCGTTCTTCCAGGACCGCGCTCTCGACTGGCTGCAGGATGCCAGCCTCCTTGGCCCGCGTCAGCCGCGAGGTATCGACGGTGATCAGCACGTCGGCCGGGCTGTTGCGCCCCTCGGCCTTCATCCGGGCGATCAGCTCGTCGGCATTGCCCTCGATCCGGTTGATGCGGATACCGGTCGCCTCCTCGAAATCCGAATAAAGCCGGTCATCGGTGTCGTAGTGGCGCGAGGAATAGAGATTGAGCTCGCCCTCGGCGACGGCCGTCGTGGCGGTTGCGGCCACGAGCGCCGTTGTGAGCGCAAGGCACGTGTGGCGGAATGAATGGTCGATCATGCGGGTCTCCTGTCCGGTTCGTTTCCCGAGTCTTATTATCGGATATCTGGCCGACTTCAAGCAATACCTGACAGATTTGTTCTGAAACCCCTCTGGCGCCCGTCGGGTGCACCCGCAGCCGGGGCCTTCAGGCGCTAAGACTCTGGGATTCTGCCGAAAATGCAACCTCTGCCGGATCGTGGGCCTCGACAGGTTGCGTCGCGCTTGGCAATTTGTCACAGGGAGAGTCACGAAACGCGCCGGTTCGGGCGAGGGACCGGATTGATGGCCATGTGGAACCAGCTTCTCGATAGGTCCCTGCACCGCCTGATCGGCGTGGGACGGCTTCACGTCGTGGACACATCCGGCACACGCCGAACCTACGGGCCCGGCGGAACGCCGGAGGTCAGCGTACACATCCACGACCGCGGCCTGCCGCGGAAACTGCTCGCCAATCCCGAACTCGCGCTCGGCGAAGCCTACATGGACGCGCGGCTGACCATCGCCGGCGACGATCTCCCCGACCTGCTGGCGCTCCTCTTGATGAACCGCGACGCCGGCCGATCGACCGCGGCGCTCAGCGCCAGCCGGCTCCTTCGCCGGCGGCTCCGTCACATGGCTCAGTACAACCCGCTGGCCCGGGCCCAGGGCAATGTCGCACATCACTACGACCTGTCGCGGCGCCTCTACGAACTCTTCCTCGACCTCGACATGAACTATTCCTGCGCCTATTTCCGCTCCTCCCGAGACAGCCTTGAAAAGGCGCAGGCGCAGAAGAAGACGCATGTCGCCGCCAAGCTCCGGCTCGCCCCCGGCATGCGGGTGCTCGATATCGGCTGCGGTTGGGGCGGCGTGGCGCTCACGCTGGCGCGCGATTACGGGGTGCGGGTCGTCGGCGTCACCCTCTCGACCGAACAGCACCGACTCGCACGCGAGCGCGTAAGGCAGGCCGGGCTGGAGGACCGGGTGGACATCCGGCTCGCCGACTACCGGACCGTGACGGAAAGTTTCGACCGTGTCGTCTCGATCGGCATGTTCGAGCATGTCGGCGCGCCGCATTTCCGCGAGTACTTCTCCCATGTGCGGGATCGGCTGACCGAGGACGGCGTTGCGCTCATCCACACGATCGGCCGCCGCACGCCGCCCGGCGCCAGCAGCCCCTGGATGGCCAAATACATCTTTCCCGGCGGCTATGTGCCGGCGCTTTCGGAGGTGATGGCCGCGATCGAGCGGGAACGGCTGTGGGCGACCGATATCGAGGTCCTGAGACTGCATTACGCGCGGACGCTGCTCGAGTGGCGGCGGCGCTTCGAGGCCAATATCGACGAGGTGCGCGAACTCTACGACGACAGGTTCTGCCGGATGTGGCGCTACTACCTCGTCGCCTCAGAGATGACCTTCCGCCATCTCGACCACGTGGTGTTCCAGATCCAGCTCACGCGGCGACAGGATGCGGTACCGCTGACGCGGGACTATCTCTATCACGATCACGACTGAGGAAAGGCCGGGCGGCACCGAAGCGCCGCCCGACCGTTGCAGATGGTCTCCGGGATCAGTTGGTGATGATCTCCGGTCCCATGACGGTGGTCGGCAGGTAGGTCGAGAGCCAGGGGACATAGGTCACCAGGATCAGGAAGACGAAGAGCACCGCGAGGAAGGGCAGCGCCGCACGGACCACGCGCATCATCGGCATGCCGGCCACACCCGATGTTACGAAGAGGTTGAGGCCCACCGGCGGGGTGATCATGCCGATCTCCATGTTGACCACCATAATGATGCCGAGATGGATCGGGTCGACGCCAAGCTCGAGCGCGATCGGGAAGACCAGAGGCGCGACGATGACGAGGAGGCCCGACGGCTCCATGAACTGGCCGCCGATCAGCAGGATCACGTTGACGACGACGAGGAACATCACCTTGCCGAACCCTGCCGACAGAAGCGCCTCGGCGATGGTCTGGGGCACCTGCTCGTCGGTCAGCACATGTTTCAGGATCAGCGCGTTGGCGATGATGAACATCAAGGTGATGGTCAGCTTGCCGGCGTCGTAGAGCGTGTTGACGGTGTCGCGGTGGAAGAACGCGGTGACCAGGGCATAGGGCCGGTCGAGCAGGGTGCGGTTCCTCTGCCCCTCGACGCGAGCGGCCAGCGGGCCCATGTCGCGATAGACGAAGCTCGCGACAAGGAACGCATAGACCGAGGCGACCGCGGCGGCTTCGGTGGGCGTGAAAATCGCGCCGGTGAGACCGGGCACGCCGTAGATGCCCACCATGATGATGACGATCAGCATCAGCCCCCAGAAGGCGTCGCGGAAGGACGCGCCGACCTCGCTCCAGCCGAGCCAGTCGCCCTTGGGAAGGTCGCGGATCTTGGCGATCGCGTAGATCGTGACCATCAGCATGCCGCCCGCCATCAGACCCGGAATGACGCCGGCGAGGAACATCCGGCCGACCGAGACATCGGTGGCCGAGGCGTAGACGACCATAACGATCGAGGGCGGGATCAGGATGCCGAGCGTGCCGGCGTTGCAGATCACGCCCGCGGCGAAGTCCTTCGAATAGCCGACCTTCTGCATCGCCGCGATCACGATCGAGCCGATGGCGACGACCGTTGCGGGCGAGGAGCCGGAGAGCGCGGCGAAGATCATGCAGGCAAAGACACCGGCGATGGCGAGGCCGCCCGGCAGGTGGCCGACGCAGGCGATGGCAAAGCGAATGATCCGCTTGGCCACACCGCCGGTGGACATGAAGCTCGAGGCGAGGATGAAGAACGGAATGGCCAACAATGTGTAATGGCCGGCCATCGCCTGATAGAGGGCCTGCGCCACCGAGGCCAGGGAACTGTCCGAATTGGCCAGCAGGAAGAGGATTGAGCTGAGGCCGAGGCTCACCGCGATCGGCACGCCGGTCAGCAGCAGCGCGACCACCATGACGAAGAGAAGAACGATTTCCATGTCGGTCAGTCCTTCTGTCCGGAGCCGTCGAGCTCGTCCTCGAGCTCGTGGCTGACGATCAGGCTCTCGCGCCGGCCGGCGATCACGCCGAGCGCCGCCTCCGCCACCCGCACGAGCAGCAGGAATGCGCCAACCGGAAGGATCAGGTAGACGACGAGCCGCGGCATTTTCTCGTAGCTCTCGCCCTGGTTCACCAGCGGCTCGAGCCAGCGCAGCATGTCGAGCATCGGGATCTGGTCGGTCTCGTACCAGGCCTGGTCGCGGGTCTCGGCGAATCCGGTCGGGAACCAGCGGCCCGAGGTCGCGTCGAGCCCGGCGAACGGGGCGTAGTAGTCCCAGGCGCCCTTCATCAGCAGCAACGCATAGGCCAGGCAGCAGATCGCCGCCACGATCGCGGCAGTCCTCCGTCCGGCCGGGCCGAGCGTGTTGACAAGCGCGTCGACGCCGAGATGGGCCGTGATCCGGAAGCAATGGGAGATGCCGAAAAGCACAAGCCAGGCGAACAGCACCAGCACCACTTCGAGGCCCCAGATCAGGCTGTCATTGAACACGTAGCGCAAGACCACGTTGGTGAAGGTCAGCAGCACCATGGCGCCCAGCAGCGCCGCGATGACGACCACTTCAATTCGCGCGATGGCCTGTCCGAACGCTGTTTCAGGTTGATGTCGTGGATGTGTGCTCATGTCCCCTCCCCCGGGCCGACCTGTCACCAGAGCCGCCGGCGCTCTACACGCCGGCGGCCCGTTTTTTCTTGTCGGTCAGCCTTACATGCTCATGTTGATGTCCTGAGCGGCGGCGATGTTGTCCGCGCCCACGTCACCCTCGAACTGCTCCCAGACCGGCTTCATCGCGGCGACCCAGGCGTCGCGCTGCTCCGGCGTGAGTTCGCGGATAACCGCGCCGGCATCGAGGATCGCCTGACGGTTGGCGGCATCGACCTCGGCGATCGCTGCGTTGCGCTCGGCGGTAACCTCGTTGAAGATCGTGGCGAGCTGGGTCTGGACCTCCGGGTCGAGGCTGTCCCACCAGTCCACCGACGTCACCACCATGTAGTCGAGCACGCCGTGGTTGGTCTCGGTGATACCGTCCTGCACCTCGAAGAACTTCTGACCGTAGATGTTGGACCAGGTGTTTTCCTGACCGTCGACAACGCCGGTCTGAAGCGCGCCGTAGACCTCAGAGAAGGCCATCGGCTGGGGCGAGGCTTCGAGCGCCTCCATCTGCGCCACGAGCACATCGGACGGCTGCACGCGGAATTTCAGCCCCTTTGCGTCCTCGGGCGTCATCAGCGGCTTGTTGGCCGAGAATTGCTTCAGGCCGTTATGCCAGAAGCCCATGCCCTTGAGGCCGCGGCGTTCCATCGAGGCGAGCATGGCCTGGCCGGCCTCGGAGCTCTGGAACGCATCGACAGCCTCCATGTTCTTGAACATGAAGGGAAGGTCGAAGATGCGGAACTTCTTGGTGAATTTCTCGAACTTCGAGAGCGACGGCGCAGCTATCTGCACATCGCCCTGCAGCATCGCCTCGAGCACCTGGTCATCGTTGTAGAGCGTGGAGTTGGGGTAGACCTCCATGCAGGCCACGCCGTTCATCTCCTCGTTGACGCGGTCAGCGAGTAGGCTGGCGGCGATGCCCTTGGGGTGCTTGTCTGTATTGGTGACGTGGCTGAACTTGATGACGATCTCGCCGTCTTCACAGCTGGCGAGCGCGGCGCCCGCGCTCATCACGAGGGCAAGGGCAGTAGCGGTGGCGGTCAGGTGTTTCATGTCTATCTCCTCCCGAGACAATGAACGAAATTCTTCGGCCAGCATTCAGCGGGCGCGCCATCCAGCAAACAGGGGCCGGCCGGGCCGACCAAGAAAAAATGCGACGGACCTCGGCCCGCTCAGAAGTTATTTCAATTTCAATATATTAAGGCGGATTCCAGGACGCTTCGCGAAAGCGCGCCCGAACCTCTGTGCGGCGCAACGCACAGCCTATTGCGCGTGTTGTGCGGATACTCGCACAGATGCCGGGAATCGTTCCCGCTGCGCGAAGGCCTGCATTTCGCATGTGTCAGAGCCAGTGGCGAACCCGCTTCGGCTCTGGACTACCCGACCGGGGCGTCGCACTCTGCCGGAAGGTTGGAGACGAGGTCGTCCCCGCGTCCGCGGCGCGGATGACCGCGGCAGACGTCAGATTTCAGGGAAGGAGACGAGACATGTTCCAGGGACGTTTCGAAGGCAGGGTGGCCGCTGTCACCGGCGGCTGCAACGGTATCGGCGCGGCCGTCGTGGAGCGCCTTGTGCTGGAAGGTGCCAGGGTCGCCATCTGGGACATGGACATCTCCGCCCGCGAAACCCGCGTGGGCAACCTGCCGGCCGGGTCCTACGCCTGTTTCCAGGTCGACGTGAGCGACCTCGCTTCGGTCGAGGCTGGCCACAAGGCGAGTGTCGAGCAATTCGGCGGCATCGACATTCTGGTCAACAGCGCCGGGATCGCCGGACCGGTCAGCACGCTCGCCGACTATCCGCCCGAGGAATGGCGAAAGGTTCAGGCGATCAATCTGGACGGTACGTTCTTCTGCTGCCGTACCGTCGTTCCGGGCATGATCGAGAGGAACTGGGGCCGGATCGTCAATGTCGCCTCGGTGGCGGGCAAGGAGGGCAACCCGAAGGCGTCGGCCTATTCGGCCTCCAAGGCGGCGGTGATCGGGATGACCAAGTCGCTCGGCAAGGAACTCGCCACGCACAATATCGCCGTCAACGCCATCGCCCCGGCGGCAGCGCGCACCCGGATCTTCGATCAGGTCACGCAGGAATTCGTCGATTTCATGCTGTCGAAGATCCCGCGCGAACGCTTCGTCGAGGTCGAAGAGATCGCCGCGATGATCTGCTGGATGTGTTCGGAAGAGAACTCCTTCACCACCGCATCGGTCTTCGACATCTCGGGCGGCCGCGCGACCTATTGAAGGAAACGGCCGCTACGCCCGGTGGTCCGGGCGCGCGCTGGCCAAGGGACGCCCCTGGGACAGATCACTGCCCCGGCCGGTAATCCTCCGCCCGGAGCCCGTGCCGCGCGAGCTTGTCGTAGAAGGTCTTCCGCGGCAGTCTCAGTGCCTCGGCCGCCTGCACGGCCCGGCCCTCCGCCCGCTCCAGCGCCGCCACCAGCAGCGTCCGCTCGACCTGCGCCATCTGTTCGGCCAGCCCGACATCCTCCGCCGGCGCAGGATCGTTCAACCCCATTGCAAAGCGCATCGCCGCGTTCATCAGCGAGCGCGCATTGCCCGGCCAGTCCTGCGCCATCAACCGGGCGATCACGTCCGGCGTCACTTCGGGCTCCGGCAGCGCCGCCTGTTCACAGGCCATCGCCACATAGTGGCGGAACAGCGGGCCGATATCCTCCTTGCGCTCGTCGAGCGGCGGGATGCGCACCCGGAGCACGTCGAGCCGCATCGCGAGATCTGCCGAGAAGCGGCCCGAGTCCACCTCGGCCTGGAGATCCTTGTAGGTTCCCGCAATCACCCGCGCATCACCCCCCGAATCCAGCCGGTCGAGCAACGCAAGCTGCGCCGCCGGACCGAGCGCCGAGACCTCATCGAGAAAGAGCGTGCCGGCACCGGCCGCCTCGCTAGCCTCGGCGAGGCTCTCCGGACCCAGAGCTGCCGCCGATCGCTTTACGAACGGGTGCAGCGCGGCCGGCGAGACAAGGTGGATCACCTCGGCCACCTTTGCCGTGCCCGAGCCCGCAGGGCCCGTCACCAGCACCTCCGCGCCGGCCCGCGCGACCAGCCGCACCCGGGCCCGGAGCGCCTCGGACTGCGCCGAGGTGCCGCGCAGCATCCGCGCCGCTGCGTCCCCCGCGGTTAGCTCTCGCTTCAGCCGGCGGTTCTCCATCACCAGGTCGCGCGCCGCAAGCGCCTTGTGAACAACGGTCAGCAAAGCCCCGGGATCGCAGGGTTTCTCTAGGAAGTCGAAGGCTCCGCCGGAGATCGCCCGTACCGCCATCGGCACATCACCCTCGCCGGTGAGCAGGATCACCGGTAGGTCCGGATCGACGCTTTTCACGAAATCCAGGAGCGCGAAGCCGTCCTTTCCCGGCATGCGGATATCGGTCACCACGACGCCGGCAAACTCCGGCGAGACATGGTCCTTGGCCACGATATAGCTGCCCGCCAGCACCGGGCGCAGATCCGCCAGTTCCAGCGTCTGGCCGAGCGCCTCACGCACCGCCGCATCGTCATCGACCAGAAGCACCCTGTCTGTCACGCCGCCACCTCTTCCTGTGCCCGCCTGAGTTCCACCGTGAAGATAGCCCCGCCACCGGGCCGGTTGGCGCCGCGGATCGCGCCGCCGAAGCTCTGCACGATGCCATAGGAAATCGACAGCCCCAGCCCCATACCCTCCGAACGCCCGACCTCCTTGGTGGTGTAGAACGGGTCGAAGATCCGGTCCACCGAGGTGATGCCACGACCGGTGTCGCTCACGCTGAGCCGCACAAGCTCCCCCTCGACGGCGATCGCGACGCCGAGCCGTCGTTCGTCGCGCCCCTCCATGGCATCCACCGCGTTGGAGACGAGGTTCATCACCACCTGCTGCAGACGGACCTCGCCGCCGCGCACCAGCACCGGCGGCACGGGCGGCGCCCAGTCGAGCAACACACCGTCGCGCTTGAGCCGTCCCTCCGACAGCAGCAGCACCGCCTCGACCACCGACCCGAGATCGACCGGGCGCACCGGTTGCACTTCCTGCCGGGCGAAGGCGCGCAGGTTGCGGATGATCCGCCCCATCCGCCGCGCCATCTCGGTTATCCGCCCGAGATTCTCCGCCGCCCGCTCGGGCTGGCCGCGGTTGAGGAAGGCGGTTCCATTCTCGGCAAAGGAGGAGATCGCCATCAGCGGCTGGTTCAACTCGTGGCTGATCCCGGCGGACATCTGGCCGAGCGCCGAGAGTTTGCCGGCCTGCACCAGATCGCTCTGGGCACGCTTCAATGCCGCCTCGGCGGCGGTGCGCTCGTCAACCTCCCGACGCAGGGCCTTGTTGGCTGCCGAGAGCGCCGCGGTGCGCTGGCGCACCCGCTCCTCGAGCCGCGCGTTGGCCGCTGCCTCGATCTGGAGTCGCGCCGACAGCCGGCGGCGGCGGTCGAGCAGCGCCAGGATAAAGGCGCCTATACCGAGGCCCAGCGTGGCCGCCGCCAGCGCCTGCCAGCGCGCCAGCGCCAGCGCCGGCGCGATGTCGACCAGCGCTTCGCCCTGCATGTTGATGACCGGCAGCGGGCGGGTCAGGTGGATCGCCAGCCGCGGGAGGTAGCGCCCGGCATCGAGCCGCCAGATCTCCTGCCCGGCGAGACGAAACGGCGTCACGTCCGGAAAGGGCGTGAGCGGTGCCGCGCCATAGGTTTCCGCCGCGAGCGGCGGCAGCGGCAACGCGTAGCTGCGGAACAGCAGCTCCGAGCGGTTCGACGAGATGACCACGCGGTTCGCGTCGGTAAAAGCGACCATCATCGCGTCGCCGCGCCAGGCCGCCTCGATGGCGCCGATATCGGCCCGCACGATCACCGTCCCCGAGACAGGGCCCGCGGGCGAGAAGACCGGCGCGGCGAAGGTGAAGATCCGGCGCCCGGTGCCCGGCTCGACCGCATGGGTCGCCCCGAGTCCGCCATCGACCGTGGCGCGGCGCAGATAGGGAGCGCCCGCGAGGCTTGCCGGGGCGGCGCCGGAAGCGGCGAGCACCTTGCCGCCGGGCGTCGCCGTGAGGATCTCGAGCGAGCCGGTCTTGTCGGCAGTTCGCCGCAGCAGCCGCGCGGCGGTCGCCGCGTTGCCCCGCCCGGCCAGGAGCGCGGTCAGGTCCGGATGGTCGGAAAGCAGCACGGCAAGTTCGCGGTAGCGTTGAAGCTGACCAACAAGGCGGTCCGCGGCGAGCGAGAGGTCGGCCTCTCCACGGGCCGCAAGGCCGCGCAGTTCGGCGGAGAGCGCGACCCACCAGACGCCGCCGGCAAACCCAGCGACGGCGAGGAGATAGGCGAGGATGGCCCAGATTCGTCGCATGTCCCGCTCCCGATCAAACAGAGCCTAGGCGGAGGGGGCGGCCAAAGGAAGCCGCGCGCGACTTGCGTCCGATGGTCGGAGTCGGCAGGAAGGCGCCATGCAGCGCCTCTCCCAGTCTCCGACCGAGCCCGGTTTCGTCCAGGACCCCTACCCGTTCTACGCCCGCGCCCGGGCGGCGGGCGACATCGTCTTCTGGGAGGATTACGGGATCGCCATGGCAACCAGCCACGCGGCGGTCAACGCGGTGCTGCGCGACCGCCGCTTCGGACGCGAGGTGCCGCCCGAGATCGCGGAACCGGTGCCCGACCATCTCGCCCCATTTTTCGCCATCGAGGCCAACTCGATGCTCGAGCTGGAGCCCCCGCGGCACACCCGGCTGCGCGGGCTGGTGACCCGCGCCTTCACCACGGCGCGGATCGAGGCGATGGCGCCGGTGATCGAAGACCTCGCCGCAGAACTGATCGCGGATTTCCCCGGCTCTCCCTTTGACCTGCTCGACGCGCTCGCGCGCCCGCTGCCGGTGCGGGTGATCGCGCGGCTCCTCGGTGTGCCGGAGGATCGGGCGGGCGACCTTCTGGGCTGGTCGAACGCGATGGTGGGAATGTATCAGGCCGGGCGCACGCGGGAGATGGAGGACGCGGCCGTCGCGGCGACAGAGGCTTTTCGCAGCTACCTGCAGGACGTCATTGCCGCGCGCCGGAAAGCGCCGCGGGCGGACCTTCTCAGCCAACTTATCGCGGCGGAGGAGGAAGGTGACCGGCTGAGCGCAGAGGAACTGATTTCCACCGTCATACTGCTGCTAAACGCCGGCCACGAGGCGACGGTGCACAGCTTCGGCAACGGCGTGAAGGCGATCCTGGAGGCCGGGGCCGGGTCGGTCACGCAGGACCCCGCGCGCCTGCCGGGCCTCGTCGAGGAGATCCTGCGCTTCGACCCGCCGCTGCACCTTTTCACGCGGCACGCCTGTGAGGAGGTCACGCTGTTCGGCGAGACGTTCAGGCGCGGCGACCGGATCGGATGCTTGCTGGCCTCGGCGAATCGCGATGCGGCGGTCTGGGAAGCGCCCGACACATTCGACCCGTCCCGCCCCGTCCGGACCAACGCGAGCTTTGGCGCGGGGCTGCATTTCTGCATCGGCGCACCGCTTGCGCGGCTGGAACTGGCGCTCGCGCTGAAGGCGCTGTTCGCCGCCTGCCCCCAAATGCATCTCGCGGACGCGCCGCGCTACGCCGATATCTACCATTTCCACGGCCTTCAGCACCTGATGGTGTCGCCGAACCGGGGCCCGCGAGTGTAAGCCGTTCCGGAAGCGACCGCCGTCCGCGCGGAACACAAGCCCGCCGCGGGTCGCGCCAAAAGGGCCGGCCGGTGTTGATCACGCCGCGAAGCTGCGTAATCTGCCCTCAGCAACAGTGGAGCACCCCATGCGCAACGAGAATATCGACGGGCGGATCCACGGCCCGCAGCCGGAGCCGGAGCCGGGCGAGACGGACTCGCTGTTGATCCGGCTTGTCTACATGCTGCTGATCTATTTCATGATCGGCATCGCCAACACGATTCTGATGCTCGCCACCTTGGGCCAGGTGGTCATCATGCTGATCAACAAGCAGCGCCCGAACGAGCGGCTAGCCGATTTCGGCACCGATCTTGGAATCTGGATCGCCAAGGCAGCGCGCTACCAGACCGCGGCCAGCGATGTGAAGCCCTGGCCCTGGACCGAGCTCGACTGAGATCCTGCGCCGTTGCCTGCCGCCCGGCCCGCTCCCAGGGTTTCGGCACGTCGCCGCGATGGAGCGATGATGACAGATCTGCGCAGGATGCCGCTGCGCAACAAGACCATCCGGTTTGAGCGGCGCAGGCAGACTAGGGCTCAGACCGCGAGCCGCGGCAGGCTGTGGCGCCAGAACCGCGCCATCAGCATTGCTCCTGCCGCCGCAAGCCCGATGACCAGCCCGATCCAGACCCCGATCGCGCCGAAGCCCATCGGAAAGCCCAGCAGGTAGCTCGCGGTCAGCCCCAGCGGCCAATAGGCGATCGCCGATATGACCATTGGCACCCGCGTGTCCTGCACACCGCGCAGCAGCCCATGGGCCATGACCTGGCCACCATCGGCGAGCTGGAACAGCGCCGCCAGCGCCATCAGCCCGGTGCCGATCGCGATGATCGCCGGCTTCTCGGGGTCGTCCGGGTCAAGGAACAGGCCGAGCAGCGCTTCCGGCCACAGCAGGAAGACAGCGATTGTGAGGAGTGCGAAGCCCACGGAGAGCGCAATCGCCACCAGCGCCCCGCGCCGCAGCCCGGCGACGTCGCGCCGCCCGACTGCCTTGCCGGCGCGGATCGTCGCGGCGTTCGAGAGCCCCACGTGGACCAGGAAGCTTGCCGAGGCGCACTGTATGGCGATGCCATGCGCGGCGAGCGGGATCGTGCCGAGCCAACCCACCAGGATCGACGAGAAGGCGAAGAGGCCGACCTCGGAAAGGTTGGTCAAGCTGATCGGCCAGCCGAGCCGGAACACTTCGGCAAAGGCCGGCCAGTCGGGCCGCCAGACACGCCGGAACAGGTCATGTTCGGGGAATTGCCGCAGCGCGTAGAGCACCAGCCCCGCGAGCGACACGATTTGGACCGAAAGCGAAGCGATGGCAGCACCGACCAGTCCCAGTTCCGGAAAACCGAAGGCGCCGAAGATCAGCAGGTAGTTGACGCCGGCATTGCAGAGCGCCGCGAGGAGCGTGACCCAGAGCACCACGCCAGTGCGTTCCAGCGCCGAGAGATAGGATTTGAGCACCATCACGCCGAGCGCCGGAACGATGCCCCAGCCGGCGATCGAAAGATAGCGCGCCGCCGCGGCCGCGACCGCCTCCGTTTGCCCCAACGCCAGGAGCACCGGCTCGGAATTGAGCAGCAGCGGCAGGATGAGCCCGGCATAGAGCAGGGAAATCCAGATGCCCATCCGCGTCACCCGGCGGATCCGCACGTCCCCCTCGCCTGTCTCGCTGGCCGCGGCGACCACCGGCATCACCGCGAAGGCGAAGCCCGAACCCATGATGAAGATGGTGAAAAACAGCGAGCCGGCCAGCACCAGCGCCGCCAGGGCCTCAACATCGTACCAGCCCACCATGATCGTGTCGGTCACCTGGATCGCGAATTGCGCCAGATGTCCGCCGATCAGCGGCAGGCCGAGGGAGAGCACGGCGCGCGCGTGCCCGGCAGGAGAGAGCGGTTTCGTCATGGCCGGCCCTTAGCTGTCGCGTCGGTGATGGGCAAGCGTTCGCGGCGGTGACGCGCGCGGGGGACGAAAAAAGCGACGGGTCCGCGGCGTGGCGGACCCGTCCGGAGTGGGGATGGTCAGGGCCTCAGGCGGGACGGCGGCGCAGCGCCAGCACACCCATGCCGGCAAGCAACAGCGGCAGGCTTGCCGGCAGCGGAACCGGGGCGACGTCACCCTCGACCAGAATGCCGAATTCCTTCGCGCGGTTGGAGCCGAAATCGAACAGCCCGTCCTCGTCCCAGGAGGCCGTGCCGGCGGTGTCGACACCTTGGTTGCCGCCGCCAAGGGCGCCTGTGCCTTCGAAAACGATCGTGTAGGTGCCAGCGGCCAGCAGACCGAGCGCGGAGAAATCGAACAGCGCCAGCTCGGCCTCGTCGCGGGTGATCGGGTCCACCGCGAAACTCCCGGTGGCCAGCAGGGCGCCGCCGACGCCGGCGCCGGATTTCAGGCTGACATCGACATCGGCAAAGCCGGAGAAGCTCGAGATATAGGCCGACACGGTTAGGGCCGAGGTCGCCGCGTCGAGCGTGAAGCTCTGCCCGATCGGCTCATAGTAACCGATGTTGAACAGGCTCATCCCGGTCGGGTTGGCATAATAGTCGAACGGCATGCCGGTGTCGTTCAGCGTGTTTAGCACGACGGCGGCGGAGGCCGCCGCAGCCGTCCCGACAAGGAGACCGGAAAGTGCAATCGTCTTCAGGAAACTCATGAGTCGCTCCAAGTTGGAAATGGGGCACCATGCCCCTCGCGACCCGATGTGTTGCGCATATCGGTGACAGCTGGATGACGGTCCGGCGATCTCTTGGACCCGGATGTGAGGCCGGATCTTTCCTGTGGCCGTTGCCGCAGACGGCAACGAGACCGGCGGCTCCACGTCAATACCGTGTTGTTTTAAATTGAAAATTATGATTTTTCGGCTTTTGGATACGGGCTCGCTTCCGGGCAGGTCTCCGCCATCGCAGCCCCCCGCAAACGACATCCGCCGCTGGCATGACGTGGCGACAGCCTCGGCGGGCGCGTCAGCCGCCGGGCTTCACCGCCACGAAATCCACCAGCGCCGACAGGCCGCTGTGCCCTTCGCCCTCTTCGATCTCGGCATCGTAATCGGCCGCGTCTAGGACCTGCCAGCCGGGAAAGGCCGCGTCCAGCATCGGCAAGTCATACATGTTCTCGGCCCGCCCCGGCCCGCCGGTGCCATAGTCCACCTGCCGCGGCGCGTAGCCGTGCAGCAGCAGGAGCCCGCCCGGCCTCAGCGTCCGCGCGATCGCGGCAAGGATCTCGGCCCGCGCCTCCGGCCCCATGAACTGGATGAAGATCGCAACGACCGCGTCCCAGCGATCCGCTTCCCACTCCCAGCCGAAGATGTCCGCCTCCCGGAAATCGACCGAAACGCCCCGCGCCTCGGCCAGCCGCCGCGCCTTCGCAAGCGCCACGTCCGAGGAATCGAAGGCCGTCACTCGGTGGCCCTGCGCGGCGAGCCAGACCGAGTTCCGCCCTTCCCCGTCGGCGACGCAGAGCACCTCGGCCGCCTCCGGCAGGTGCCGCGCATGCGCCTCCAGAAACCCCGCCGGTTCGGTCCCGAAGACGTAGTCCGGCCGGTCATATCGTGTGTTCCACATCGCGCGCCCTTTCCACCGTGTCAGGCTGGCTCTTCCCCAGCCCCTGCATTCCTGTCAAGATATGCGACAATCCACGAAGAAAAAAACGAGCAGCCCCCATGCGCGACGATCTCCTCTCCGGCGGCGACACCTCCCAATCCTACGATGCCTCCTCCATTGAGGTGCTCGAAGGGCTCGAACCCGTCCGCAAGCGGCCCGGCATGTATATCGGCGGCACCGACGAGCGGGCGCTGCACCACCTCGTCGCCGAGGTGCTCGACAACTCGATGGACGAGGCCGTCGCCGGCCATGCCAACCGTATCGAGGTCGAGCTCCACTCCGATTACGCGGTCACCATCCGCGACAACGGCCGCGGCATCCCGATCGACCCGCATCCGAAATTCCCCGACAAGTCGGCGCTGGAGGTTATCCTCTGCACGCTGCACGCCGGCGGCAAGTTCTCCGGCAAGGCCTACGAGACCTCCGGCGGCCTGCACGGCGTCGGCGCCTCGGTGGTCAACGCGCTCTCCGATTCGATGGTGGTCCAGGTCGCCCGCGACCGCCAGCTCTACGAGCAGCGCTTCTCCCGCGGCAAGCCGCTCGGCCCGATCGAGGTCATCGGCAAGGCGCCGAACCGCCGCGGCACCACGACCACCTTCCACGCCGACGAGGAGATCTTCGGCCATCACCGCTTCAAGCCGGCCCGCCTCTTCAAGTCGATCCGCTCCAAGGCCTACCTTTTCTCCGGCGTCGAGATCCGCTGGAAATCCGAGATCGACGACGGCGAAACCCCGCAGGAGGCGACGTTCCACTTCCCCGGCGGCCTCGCCGACTACCTCAACGAATCGATGAACGGCTCCTCGACCTATGCCGCCGCCCCCTTTGCCGGCAAGGTCAGCTTCCAGGAGAAATTCGGCGAGCCCGGCTCGGTCGAATGGGCGATCAACTGGACGCCGGCGCGCGACGGCTTCCTCTACAGCTATTGCAACACCGTGCCGACGCCCGAGGGCGGCACCCATGTTCAGGGCTTCTGGAACGCCATCCTCAAGGGCATCCGCGCCCATGGCGAGCGCGCCTCCAACCGCAAGGCCGCCCAGATCACCCGCGACGACCTCGTCTCGGGCGGCTGCGCGCTGGTCTCCTGCTTCATCCGCGAGCCCGCCTTCGTCGGCCAGACCAAGGACCGGCTTTCGACCGAATCCGCCGCGCGGATGACCGAGAACGCGGTGCGCGACCATTTCGACCACTGGCTGACCTCGGACCCGAAATCGGCCGGCGCCATCCTCGACTTCCTCGTCCTGCGCGCCGAGGAGCGCCTGAAGCGCCGGCAGGAAAAGGAAACCGCCCGCAAGTCGGCCACCAAGAAGCTGCGCCTGCCCGGCAAGCTCGTCGACTGCTCGGCCACCAACCGCGAGGGCACCGAGCTCTTCATCGTCGAGGGCGATTCGGCCGGCGGCTCGGCCAAGATGGCCCGCGACCGCAAGATCCAGGCCCTGCTGCCGCTCCGCGGCAAGATCCTCAACGTGCTCGGCGCCGCCTCCTCCAAGCTCGGCTCAAACGCCGAGATCAGCGACCTGACCCAAGCCCTCGGCACCGGCCTCGGCACCCGGTTCCGCCTCGACGACCTGCGCTACGACAAGGTCATCATCATGACCGACGCCGATGTCGACGGCGCCCACATCGCCGCCCTCCTGATGACCTTCTTCTTCTCCCAGATGCGCCCGATGATCGACGCCGGCCACCTCTACCTCGCCTGCCCGCCACTCTATCGCCTCACGCAGGGGGCGAAACGCGTCTACTGCCTCGACGAGGCGGAGCGGGACGCGTGGCTCGAAAGGGGCCTCGGAGGCAAGGGCAAGATCGACGTCTCCCGCTTCAAGGGCCTCGGCGAGATGGACGCCAAGGACCTCAAGGAGACGACGATGGACCCGAAGAGCCGCAAGCTCATCCGGGTTTCCATCGACGAGGACGAGCCGGGCGAGACCGGGGACCTCGTGGAGCGGCTGATGGGGAAGAAGCCGGAACTGCGCTTCCAGTATATTCAGGAGAATGCGCGGTTTGTGGAGGAGTTGGATGTGTGAGTGACAATGGAACCGAATGGTGATCTGTGGAGCCAGAATTTCCTATTGAGTTCGGTGTTACGGGCACGCCTGTTTCTCACCAGTGTCAGCACAAGCTCGCCCGGAGAGAATGGAAAGAGCGAGTCTTGGCGTCCTGTCTAGAATCAATAGGAGAACCTGTTTTTGCGGTGGAAAATGCAGTCACAGTGGTGATCTACTACTTTCCCGTAGAAGACGCTCAAGGCGATCTTGACAACATCACCAAATTGATACTGGACGCCTTGGTCCCGCACGTCTTGATGGATGACAGTCAGGTAGAAAGCATCATTGTTCGCCGGTTCAAACCCGGTGTCGCTCTGGAATTAAGGAACATCTGATCAACACGTTCGGCTTCGCCGAGAAGTCCGGCTGAATGTTCTGGGGCGCCGCGGCCCGTCCGAAGGTCCCAGGATTGGCGGTTTCGGGGCCGTCTGCGTGGCGTCGCAGGCCACT
>NZ_SELO01000051.1 GCF_004146235.1 Tropicimonas sp. IMCC6043
GGGGCTGCCGATCCTTCCAGGCGACATTTCCCGCACGCGACGGCCATCCCGCCCTGGCTCTCCAATTCGCGGCCAAGCGGGGTCGCCATGGAGAACGCCTCATTGTCGCCAGTACGATGAAGGGGACGGGCGTCCTCAATGTCTACCGAAAAAGATGGGCCGTCGAATGCCTCTTCGGCGATGCCAAGACCCGAGGGCTCAACCTCGAGGATACGCGGCTCACGATCGCGCGTGAGCGTCCGGCGTCCCCCACCTTGATGGCTGCGCGGCCAACGTGCGAGTCTTTGAGTGACTGCGGGCAATCGTGTCCGCTTAGATCAAGCGGACACTTAGCGTGGCGAACCGAGGCAGGCGCAAACGGCGGAGCTATTCAACGGCGTTCAAGCGGCGGGTTTTGGCGGAGACGATGGAGCCCGGAGCGTCGGTCGCCGAGGTTGCGCGGCAGCACGGGCTCAACGCCTACATGGTGTTCCAGTGGCGCGGCGATCCACGGTTCGGCGAGTTCGAGCGGCCGGTCGAAAGTCAGGAACCGGTGACCGGTTTCGGCCTCTCTGGCCACCTGCTCGAGATGGTGCGCGGGTCAGAATGCTCGGCGAGGCTCGACTGGGTGCAGGTGTCGTTCCTGGCGGAGGCCCGTGCATTGGCAGAGGACGGGCACATCACCGGCGCTTCGGGCCGGAACTGGATGAGCTATGGGGCCGAAGTGGTTCTTGCGGATGGGTTTTCGGAGGTCGAGCGTGGGCTTCTGACGGACCCGCAGACGAGCGGCGGCCTGCTCGTCTCCTGCGCGCCGGAAGCGCAGGACGACGTCCTCGCCCTGTTCGCCGCTCACGGATTTGCCGACGCCTGCGTCATCGGCGAGGTGCTGTAGCGGAGCGAGGCGCCGCGGATCATCCGCGCCTGACGGGCCGCGCGGACGGCTTGAAGCGGTCGCGGATTTGGAGGAAGGAGGACGCATCGTTGCTGGCGGGGGTGTCCGAGTGAAATATCGTGCAGAGATCGACGGCCTCAGAGCCGTCGCGGTCCTGCCGGTGATACTGTTTCACGCAGGCGTTGCCGGGTTCGGCGGCGGGTTCGTCGGCGTGGACGTCTTCTTCGTCATCTCCGGCTTCCTGATTACGGGCATCCTGCTCGACGACCTCGACCGCGGGCGCTATAGCCTTCTGACCTTCTACGAGCGCCGCGCCCGCCGCATCCTTCCGGCGCTTGGCTTCGTGGTGCTTGCCTGCCTTCCGGCGGCCTGGGCGATCCTGTTGCCGCCGGATCTCGAAAGCTTTGGTAAAAGCGTCGTCGCGGTTGCGACTTTCTGGTCCAACGTCCTCTTCTGGCGCGAGAGCGACTATTTCGCCACCGCCGCCGAGCTGAAGCCGCTCCTGCACACCTGGAGCTTGGCGGTCGAGGAGCAGTTCTACATCCTCTTCCCGCTCCTCCTCGCCGTCCTGTTCCGCCACGCGCGCCGCTGGATCGTCGCGATTTTCGCCGCCGCGCTGCTGGTCAGCCTCGCCGGCGCCGATTTCGGCGCGCGCGTCAAGCCCGTCGCGACCTTCTATCTGCTGCCGACCCGCGGCTGGGAGTTGCTCCTGGGCGCGCTGGTGGCGCTCCGGATGCGCCGCGCGCCCGAGCTGCTGCTGGCCAGCCTCGACAACCTGCTCTCCGGCGCGGGGTTGCTGGCTATCCTCGCGGCGGTGGTCCTCTTCGACAGCACGACGCCTTTTCCCGGCCGCCACGCGTTCCTGCCGGCGCTCGGCACCGCCGCCATCCTGTTCTGGGCCGGGCAAGGGACGCTGGTCGGCCGGTTGCTGGCAACCCGGCCGTTGGTCTTCATCGGCCTGATCTCCTACAGCGCCTATCTCTGGCACCAGCCCTTCATCGCCTTCTTTCGCTACCGACTGCCGGAGCAGGAGGCCTTCGTGCCGCTTGTCGCCCTACTGTCGCTGCCCGTCGCCTGGGCGAGCTGGAAATATGTCGAGACGCCGGTGCGCTTCGGCGCGGCCTGGCGCCGGCGCGAGTTGGTCTTCGGCAGCGCGCTGGCACTCCTGATCTCGCTCACCGGCGCGGGGCTCCTCTTGATGCGCGACGGCGGCCTGCCGGGGCGGTTCGACCCGGCCGAAGCGCGCCTCTTCGCCGCCTTCGCCGGCGGCCCGGACTACGTGCCCGTTCGGTTCAACCAGTTGAGGGGGAGGGCGTTCGCCCCCCGGGACGGACGTACGCGGGTGCTGCTCATCGGCGATTCCTATGGCGAGGATCTTGTCAACGCGCTCGTCGAGGCCGGCCACGACGCGCATCTCAACCTGTCCACGTTCCACATTTCCCGCCGCTGCGGGAATCTCTTCATCGACGATCTCGCAGGTTTCCGCGAGCCCGGCGCGCGCAAGCTCTGCGCGCGCCGGAACGGGTATGATAACCCGGAGCTCCGGACCCGCATGCGGCAGGCCGACGAGACCTGGCTGGTCTCCTCCTGGCAGCCCTGGTCGGCACCGCTTCTGCCCGAGTCGATCGCCAATCTGCGGCAGTTGACCGACCGACCGATCATCGTCTTCGGCCGCAAGCATTTCGGCGAACGCTCGCTGAGATTCTACCACGCGGGCGGGACGGCGGCGCTGCTCACGCGCCGCGCGGTGCCGGACGACCTGGCGGCGGTCCAGCGCGACATGGCGCAGTCGATTCCGGCCCTTGTGCCCTATGTCGACCTGCAAATGCTGGTTTGCGGCGACTATTACTCCTGCGCCAATGACGACGGCACCGGCGCGCCAATCTCCTTCGACGGCACCCACCTGACCCCCGAGGGAGCGAGCTTCGTGGGCCGCCGGCTGGACGATTTCATGGCGCGCTATGCGTCCGGCAACCCGGGCGGGCCGGACTGACTTTCCGCTCGAGTGGCCGGTCAGAATGCCGGACGGTCGGGCAGGGCCTCCCGCACCTTCTTCGGCAGGCTGCCGCGGATCAGGTCATAAGAGACGTGGATCCGATGGCGGACGTCTTCCTCCGGCGCGCCATCGAAGGGCACCAGAACCCAGGACCGGTGAAAATAGGGTGCCTGTCCTTCTCGCAAAACCAGCTCTCGCGCAGCATGTCCGCCGTCTCGACATCGGCGCATTTGACAGAAACGCCACGCCCTTCGGAGTGACCGTCCGGCCTCTCTTCCTGCCCATGGAATAGTGTCCACTTCTTTTTTTCAAACACTATCCGAGAAGTATCAAAACCGACAGGTCGGGTTCACCGAACGCTCACGATCGCGCATAAGTTTTGTCTTCTGCTATCCGTCCTGGCCTCGGCCGTAGCTTGGATACGCCGAGCCGCATCCGCTCTGATGGGGCGCCGTAACCCGCCGCGCAAGACGCACGGCTACTATGCTAAGTCATGGTTCCGCATCGGCTTCGAAGAGCTCCGACGAAGGCTCCGAAACTGCCCCCGCGACGCAGTAGGTCCACTCGAGAAACATCTTGGAAAGGCCCGAGTCGTGTAGTGTGGTGAACTACTAAGAAATTGCCAATAGAAATGGGGCTGGACACCCAAAGGTAAGCAGAATCGTTCAACTCGAATGATACAGGTAGTGAGAGAGGTCACTTCCTTCTGGAAAGAGACTCGGTGTTAAGATGTCAAAATACCTTTCTTCCTGTGGTATGCTGAGTTGGTCGGCAACTGTTTCAAAGAGCTCCCTCCAACTTGCAGTGCCCTCATTGTCATCCAATTTATTGCTGTGAAGTTTTTTCTTGTTAAGCGCCGGCACGCCCAAAAACCTTGATAGCTTCCTGTTTGCATCGCTATCACGCGTGTAGTTGAGGATCATGAAGTTGCCATTTCCGTTGCCAAAGCTTTCGATGACACGTAGGTGCACTTCGTTTCTCTTTTTTATCCATTGCCCTACGGCGCTGGCAGTGTTGTCCCAGTAGGGGTCTCTAATGACCCTTCCCTCAATTTTCTTCTCATACTCAATGTGTTTTAGGCGACTGACCACCCAGGCATCTAGGTTTCGAACGTTTAAGATATAGAAGGCATCAGGGAAATTCGTTTTGAAATCGATGATATTCTGGGGCTCCCCGTCTGAAAAGACATCAAAGGCAGAGAAAAGGGGGAATTTCGAGATCTCTCGCCACTCTGGATGATGAAAGCTCCTGTAGCCTAAACTAGAGAATAGCTTGTGAATTGATGATGTTCCCGTCTTATTAAAGCCCAGAAAGAATACTTTGCCTGGGAGCGGGTACCCATGATCTAGAAAATCGACTAAAAGAGAAGACAGGGAGTTTATTGCTTCGGTTGCGCCTTCCAGCTTGCAGTTCATTTGGGCAATGTCGCTTCTTGTTTTGTTGATACCATCGATCACCTGCCCAAAGCCGGGGCTAACTCGATCATGCCTCATGTCTACATTATCTTTCGACAAATGAATTGCCTCTAGAAATTTTCTTTTTGAAGGCTTGTTGAGCCAAGTTCCTAGAATCTTATGCACCAGTCTCTCCCAGTCGAGCGTCGTGGCTTCGCCGACATTCTCCAAGTGGTCTGCCGGTTGCCTCTGACCGACGAGGACTTACGAACACGATTTGCTGACATTCCCTCATGAGCCGAACTCCCAAACACGGCCTGCCAAGGCTACTCCAATCTTTGCGACTCGACGCAATCAGGCAGGCGAAGCCCCAACGCCTTCATTTCTCGCACCAGCCTTCCAGGCATCTCGCCGCGGATTGCCTGAAGTCCCTCGTAAAAGTAACGCAGGAAATAGGGATTTGAAATCCATTGCTTTTCGGCCAGAAATAGCTCCACATATCGGTCGGGGTGCTTGGTCATCAACTTGGCGTCGTTGACAAAGAAGCGTGATCGCTCATCGAGGCTTTCACGCTCAACCGATCTGCAATGCGCTGGGTGAAAAGTCCAAGCCAACTTTGAAAACGGCACAGGCCCAAGTTCCTGCATGCGCCAGCCCAGATCCGTGTCTTCGCGGAAATGCGGGTCTTCAAGCGTCGTGTCGAATCCTCCTATTGCGCGAAACACATCCGCCCTTACGAACAGATTGGCGGTCATAAAGCCAATGCCGGTGAAGTCATCGTTCGTGACCGGGCGCCAGTCGGGATCGCCGTGTTTCTCCGACTTGATGAGGCCCTCGATGCCGACGATCGGCTCGGCATCGAACTGCATGACGGCGGCAGACAGCCATGTGGGAGGGGGGCGACAATCGTCATCCGTGAACGCGATGATCCGTCCGTTGGCAATGTCCACGCCCGAGTTACGGGCCGAGACCGCACCTTTCACGTCGGTGTGGACGTAGCAAAGGTCGATGCCGAAGTCCTTGTCCGCGTCCGGCCATGACGCGGCGCTTTGGTCGACGACGATCACTTCGAAATCCTGCATGTCCTGCAGCGCAAGGCATCCGATGAGTTCGGTCAGGCTGGCGTGACGCTCGTAGGTCGGGATGACGACGGAGACGCGCGGCACGTTGCCGAGCCGCTTGTGGCGGCGTCGCATCATGGTCCCGAGATGGGGCGAGATGCGTTCCCACGAGTACCGCCGCTTGACCTGCCGCACCGCCGCGCTGGCCAGAGTCTCGCGCTGCTCGGGGTAGGCGACGAGGTCGTTGACCGCACTGATGAACCCGGCGCGGTCCGCGATGCGGAAGGCATCCGCCGCCCCCATCAGGCCACGCGCGCCCGTCGGTGTTGTCACGACAGGAAGGCCCGCGGCCATGAAGTCCAGCATCTTGATGTTGGTGCCTGAGCCACTGAACATCGGGTTCAACGCGACGTCCGCAGCAGCAAGCCAGCTTTGCTTGTCTTCTTCGGAAAGCGGTCCTGTCACGATGACGTTCTCCCGCGAGGGCTCGTCCAGGACCTGCCCCACCCCACCGGCGATCACGAAAGTGATTTCCGGGGCGCGCGGCGCAACCTCGTCCACGAGAAAACGGGCGGCCTCGACATTGGGATCGTAGGCGCTTCCAAGGAAGATCCCGAGCGCTCTGCCTGCCGCGCCCAGCTTCGCCTTTGCCGCGGCGGTACTTTCGGGCGTGCGGGGCGCCCCCTGTTCGGTGAACGTGCCGTTGGGGACAATCCGAAGTCGCTCCGGATTGACGCCGTAGAGCCGGGTAAAGGCGGCTGCGTCCTCAGACGAGCAAGCGAGGACCATGTCGGCGGTCCGGCAGAGCGCGCGCTCTATGCGCACGACCTCGCGCACGATCTCGGTGCCGGTCCCACCATCGTCCAGAAGCGCCATGCGCAGCTTGCCCTCGACGTTTTGGGAATCGTAAACCAGCACTTGGCGGCTTCGGTCGACGAGGTCTGCGGTGGGAGGATGCAGCCACGGATGCGAATAGACCACTGCGTCGGCCTCGCGCACCGCTGCCCGGGTACGCTCGAGATAGTCCCCGGATAGGTGGACATGCGAATGGAATGCGGAGTCGATCACCGTCTTGCCGCCGGCGCTTTGCTTGACCGCCTCGGCCTTGGCAAAATGGGCGTCGCTGAGCGGTACCATCACTTCGCGCAGCGTTTCTGACATCATCTGGTCACGGGGCTTCTCGCCCGGCCAGTCGTAGGTGCCGACATAAGTCGTCTCGATGTCTGCCCCGAGGGCGTGGTAGAGGCCAAACAAACGCATCCGCCCGCCGCCGACCGGCGGGTCGATGGGCTGCATATCCAGTACCGTGACCTTGAGCTTGTGTTCACTCATCGATCGTTCCCATCTTCTCGTCGTACCCGAGCGCCGCCGCCAAGCGACGCGCGACGTTTTCCCATGTGTTCTTGGCAATGCTCTCGCGTCCGGTCGCCCCCATGGCAGCGGCAGAGACTGGGTCCGCATGCAGCGCGACGATCTTTTCTGCCAGCGCTTCCGGAGTCGGCGGGCAGACAAAGCCAGACACGCCGTCCCGCACGATGTTAGCCGGTTCACCGCTGTCCGCGACAGTCAACACGGGCTTGCCTGAAAGGAAGGCCTCGAAGGTCACGAGTCCCAGGTCTTCGCGCCGGGGCACGAAGATCACGCCGAGCGAACTTGCGTAATGGTCGGCGATCTCGGCCTCCGTCAGGTGCCCGACGAACCGAATGCGCGAATCTCCCTCGGCGAGTTGGCGGAAGTAGCCCTCGTCCTCGCCCGTGCCCGAGATGACGAGCGGCCGGGGGATGTCCGTTAGCCGGAATGCCTTGATCGCGAGGTCGACACGTTTCCACCGATGCAGACGTCCGGGAAGGAAAAGATGCTCGAATGGCCCTTCGTGCAGACCGGACAGCGTGCTGGGACAGTTCATGACCTCGGCTGCCAGGCCGTTGAACTCCCATAGGCGGTCGGCGACCTCCTTGCCAATGCACATCCGCTTGCGCAAGCGGGCGTCGGCCAGCATCGCCGTGTCGAGCTTCTGGATGAACCGGCGCTGCTCGTGCGCGTAGGCTGAGGCGTCCGGGAACTCATGATCGAACATGTCGTAGAAAACGCGAATCGTGTGCATGAGGTAGCACACATGGTTCGGGTGCCGCACCGCGTAGGAAGGCGCCTTGGAGCTTATCACACCGTCGAAGGCCGACAAATCCAGGTCCCAGAACCTTAGGTAGGACGCCTGGATCGTTTCGAAGCTGCGTTCGATACTCGGAACCACGATGATTTCAGCATCGATGCCGCGCGCGCGCAGCGCCGAGGTCACACCCTGAAACAGTCGCTCGGCCCCCCCAGACTCACCGCTGGCAGACCCAGCAGCCAGAACTGCAACGCGGGGCGGGCGAACGGTCTCACGCAGCTTCACGCTGCAACTCCTCCCTTATCCGGTCCATGAGCGCCGTGAGATCGTCTTCGCCAATTACGTCTTTGTCGTCGACGCTCCGCCAAGCCGGCCCGGCTTCGGCGAGCTCCTCGCCTATGATGCGCTTGTAATGATGCGCATTCCGCAATCTCATGTAATCGGCGCTGTCCATCCAGTCGCGAAACAGGACATGCGGCGTCCCGTCCTTCCGGAGCACGAAGCCACGCAACGCACCCCGCGGCTTCCCACTTGTATGGAAAAAGGCGCGCCGCACGAGGTGCCGGGGCTCGCCGCCCCGGCGCAGCAGAAGCCGTCCGAACAGGCCGCGTCTGGACGCCTTTGGCCTTGGGGCTTCGGAGACGACGAAGGGTTTCCGCAGGCTTTTGTATGCTGGGCTCGTCATCCATGGCCAGAATGCCGCACGAGGCATCCGGTCCTCTCGGATCACCAAAGACCACATAAGACCGCGCGGCATGCCGCTGGTGTGGAACAGCGCCCGGCGGATCAGATACTTCGGTGTACCGTCTGGGCGAAGGATCAGCCGGTAGGGATAGGCATCGCGCCACTTCGTCAACTCGGCGATCCTAGCATTCAATGCAGAAGCATCTCTGTAGGCAGCGGCAAGCTCCGACCGAGAGTCGGAAAGGGCCGCCTGGAGGGCGCGCTCCAAAACAAGCGCGTCGTGCTTCGCTTGCTCGAGTTCTGCCCTGACGCCCTCTTCACGCGATCGCGCATCTGCGAGTTCTGCCCTGACGCCCTCCTCACGTGATCGCGTGTCTGCGAGTTCTGCCTTTAAGCGCTCCTCGCGCGCACGCGCCTCGTCCTTGACGACCCCGACGAAGGGAGAGTCGCTGGACAGCGTGAAGTCATCGAACCAGTTGGGTCCGGCTCCGAAAGCCTTCGCTCGATCCAGTTGGGACTTGTGCAGGAAGAACCGGTTCAGCCCGTCAAAGTACTGCTGGATGTAATCACGTCGCAAGAGCTGATCCTGCCATTCCTCGAACGTTTCGACCGGAGAATTGGGCTGGGTCGATTCAACAACAACTATCCAAGGTCGCTGAGGCGCGTCGCCCCAACTCTGCAGAACATCCTTTTCCATGCCTTCGACATCGATCTTGAGCCAGTGAGTCGGCTGGTCATCGGTCATTTGTAAGAGGCCAGACAGAGAAATGGTCCCGACCTGAATCGAGCGCACGCTGAACCCGGCGGCCCGGTGTTTCTCAGCCAACTCGGCCTCGCCAGTGCTAAGTCCGGTGCCAGAGACGTCGAAGATTTTTACCGGCCCCTCAACTGAACTGACCGCCGCTTCTATGACGATCTCGTCGGGGCGCGCTTTGCGAAGAGCTTCACAATATTCAGGCACAGGCTCCACATGAATTCCACGCCAACCTTCAAGATAGAACGCCTTGGATACCGAACCTTTGTCAGGGTCACTCGCGCCTATGTCGATGTAATGTCCGACCAATACGTCGCGGAGTGCCCGACGCAGGATGACATCCTCAAAATTCTGCGCGTAAGAAATCATACGAAGCCATGCCCTTTGCGCGTTCTAGCGTGTCGCATTGACTAATCGCGGCTCCTCGAGAGGTCAAGTAAACGGACCGCGGATCATCGTCAAGTCAGCGGAAATCGGAGCGTCTTAGAGTCCGATTCAAAACTCTCTGTAGCATGTCATCGTCTTGCGAGCAGCCGGGTTACGCGCCTGATATGAGCGATGAGAAGCCATGCTTCGGCGCTGGCGATGGTTTTCTCCCAATCTTTCGCCATTCGGCGACAGCGCCCAAGCCATGCGAGTGTGCGTTCGACGACCCAGCGACGCGGGATGACCTCGAAGCCTTGGGCGGTGTCGGCGCGTTTGACGATCTGCAACGTCCATCGCCCGATTTTCTCCGTCGCGGCTTTCAGCTTGGGTCCGGCATAACCGCCATCGGCGAAGAGATGGCGCGGCAGCGGATAGTCCGTCGCGATGGATTTCAGCAAGCCCGGCGCCCCATCGCGATCCTGTACATCAGCGCCGTGCACGGCGAGTCCGACCAACAGTCCGGCGGTGTCGGCGACGATGCAGCGCTTGCGCCCCTTGAGCCGCTTGCCGGCATCACAGCCCCGAACCCCACCACTTTCGGTGGTTTTCACGCTCTGGCTATCGATCACGCCAGCGGTCGGACTTGCCGAGCGCCCCTCGACCTGACGCGCTGCCGCGACGAGATGGCGGTTCATCTCGTCGAGCACGCCATTGCCACTCCAGTCGTAGAAATAGCCTCGCACCGTTAATACCGGCGGGAAGTCGTTCGGCAACATGCGCCACTGGCACCCGGTCGTCGCGATGTAGAGGATCGCATCGAACACGTCGCGCAGGTCGGTCGTTCGAGGCCGCCCGACCCGCTTCCGTGCAGGCAGGAGCGGCGCGATCACCGCCCATTCGGCATCACTCGCGTAGCTTTCATAACTGCGCCCACTCCGCTCATATCGGCCGCGGGTGCGGCTTCGAGACCGGGTGCGCCGTCGACGATGACGAACTCGGGCTGCTTCAGCCCGCGCGCATCGAGATCACCGAGAAATTGGCCCCAGGCAGCCGTGCTCTCCCCGCCCATGTTGCGGATCGACAGCAGCACCTTCTGACCGTCGCGGCGCACGCCGATGGCGGCCAGCACCGAGATATTCGTGGCCTTCCTGTCCAGTCGGGTCCGGATGACGGTGCCGTCCAGGATCAGGCGGACGATGTCCTCGTGGGCCAGGCTGCGGGCACACCAGGCGTCCCAGTCCACCTTCACTTTGCGCCAGGCGTGGATGACCACGTCCTAGCTTACGGCTCCCTCGAACAGGCCGAACAGCGCCCGCTTCACTCGCCGCTTATTGGTCCCGGCCCGGTAGACCGCGGCAATCAGGGCCTCCGCCTTCTTCGTCAGCCGCCGGTAGCGCGGCAGCGCCTTCGAGCGCCACTCGGCAACCTTGCCTTCCTCGTTCTCGATCCGGGCGCGCGGCACGCGGAACGTTTCGGTGCCGAAAGTGCCGGTGAGCTGGCGCTCGCGGTGCCCGCGCCGGTAACCCTTCGCCCAACCGTCGCCGCTACCGTAGCGGATGCGGCCGAGAAAGTCGGCCAGTTCCTCCTCGAATAGCGCCTCAATGGTGGCGCGGACGTTCGTCCGCAGACGCTCCTCAATCGGGTCGAACACGGCTTCGTCACCAAGTAGCGGAAGCCTCCGCGTGTCGGTAATCTGTTTCATGGCGTGATCTCCCTGGCGGTTGCTGCCGCCGGTTGGGTGGTTGTGAACTCACCCGGAGATTACGCCGCCATCGAATTTCCACCACTTCCGCGACACGACCCCATAAAGCGCACGGACAGCTCACGCGGGGACTGATCGCTTTCTTTCAGGGCCAGGCATTTGACCTTCTCTCTCACAGCTCCGGGAATACAATTCCAGACCCGTGACAGCCTGGGGCTGCGATTCTCAAGCGCTTCGGGACCGCTCGACAACACACTCGACAAAAGCGGTCTTCCGTCTAATGTGTTTACAATAGCTCAGACCGAATGGACCGCACGGCCTCGGCGCTTAGCCAATAATTCTCTGAGGGAATGAACAGGTTCTGTGACTTGGCAGAGATCGTGATAATGCATCCGCACGACGTTGCCGTCGCGAAGGCAGACCATCAGGGGCTGGGCAATGCCATTAGCCCGAATGATGGGGTCGGGACTCGCGGAAGCAAAGCCGTTTGGACGTTGAGATGCTGAACGATGAGCCGCCGCAAGATCGCGACCACGGTCCCCACGCGTCCACCGTGGGGGCGGCGGAGAGGCAGCGTGTACCGGCGGCGATCGTCATCGCGTGGCCCGACTATTCGGCAGGTAATCCCTATCAGGGCCTCCTTTATGCCCGGAACGACTTCTGCATTCAGGTTCGGTACGGCCCGCTCGACGTGGCGATCGAATTGATTGCGGGCGGCCGTACCGAGCTTCCGGTCATATTCCACCTTCACTGGCTGAACTGGCTATTTCGGGGGGTGGCAAGCCCGCGGGAAGCCCGCCGCCGAGCGATAGTCTTCATCTCCGACCTCAACCGGTTCCGCGCACTCGGAGGCATTGTCGTCTGGACGATTCACAACGAACTATCGCACGACTCGCCCCAACCGGATGCCGAACGGCTGCTTTCAGATCAGATCGTTAGGATTGCCGATCAGTTGCTGATCCACGACCTCGGCTCGCTGGACGAGATATCCGAATTCGAGGTGCCTCGCGACAAGGTCGTCGAACTGCCCCACGGCCACTATATCGGCACCTATCCGAACACGATCTCGCGCGAAGAGGCGCGCAGTCAGCTCGGCCTGGCGCCCGAAGACGACGTCTGCCTCTTCTTCGGACAGTTGCGGCCTTATAAGGGCGTCGAAGAGTTGATTGAAGCCTTCCGCCGACTTCTGGCTGGTCGGCCCCGTCTGAAGCTACTGATCGTCGGACGGCACATATACGACCCGTTCCGGGCGCTCGCGGCGCCGCTCACCGACGCCGAGGATGCCGCGATCCAGATCCACGATGAGTTCGTCGCGGACGACGAATTGCAAAAATACTTCCGTGCGGCCGACATTGCGGTATTTCCCTATCGGAAAGTTCTCACTTCCGGCTCGGTCATGTTGGCACTCAGCTTTCGGCTGCCAGTTGCGGTTGCAGATTGCGCCATGATCCGAACTGTGCTCGCGGATCGCCGCTTGGGTGCCGTCATCCCGGCTGCAGGTGCCGCCGGAGATATACAAACGACGTTGGAGAATCTTCTTGCCAGAAAAGTTGCAGGCACGCTGGCTATCTCAAACCAAGCCTGGGCCGATTTTGTCCGACGCCACGAATGGCGGGACTATTCCCTCGAAGTTGTCCGAAAACTGGTCGAGCACGCCGCGCCGTACGATCCCGAAGGGATCCGTGCCCGGCTGCGTCTGCCGATGGTTGCCGGCGACGGGCATTCAGACACTTAGGGCTGTGGAGACCTGCTCGGGGATCAGGCGAGCTGCAACTCCTCCCCGCGCCCCTTGAGCATTTGACCACTGGCCGTCTATTCTTGTAGGGCATGTGTCGACATCCCGAAGGAGCGAACATGGGCCAAGGGCACCGGAAAGCAAGGCGAGAGATAAAACCCTTTGCTGGTAGGACTGGTCGCTCAGAGGACGATGTGACCCCGGACGAACTTGAAGAGTTGCGGCATCTTCTGGCGCTCTACCAAGAGCAGTTGCTCGACGACGACCGGTTGATCCGGAGATACCAGGAAGTCATTGGGATTACGCCGGACGTGCTGCAGAGCGGAAATGACGCGGGGTCGGAAACGAAGCCCTCCAATGCCACTCACCAACGGACCGACCTGGTGCTCCTCGCCGCCCCGAAACGCTACAGTCGGCCGGGATACGTGGAAGGATTGGAGCGTGAGACCCGACACTGGACTGCTGTCGCACTGCAGCACCCACTGAAACCTACTCTTTGGCTGGATTTGTTCCGGCTCCAGCGGCGGCGGGCCCGGCGCAACCGGAACGTGCGATAAGGAGCATGATGCGACTCCATCGTAGGAGCTATCATGTGTGGACGTATATGGACCCCGCCTGATTGCAACGGCTTGGCTGTTTCCGGGTCGAGCGTCACGATTACTGACGAATATCCGGCTTTCTTAAGCGGCCCGATACATCGTCGCCGCAAGCCCCGATGGGTTTCCGCCTGCTTCGTCCTCAATGCACCCGAGGCATCGGCGTGCGCCGTGCCAGTCCACACATCAGGCTCACGAAGCAACGGGTCATGACCCTTTCTCCATCTCCTGCCTGTTCGCTGCAATGTCTGGAGATGAACCCTCCCTTGTTCTGCTTTTTCGGCGTTTTGATCAGGTTCCTGGTACGGCCTGCGGCGGCCGGTAGTCTTCACCTCGCGACAGGATGGGCCAGACGATCCTTGCATTCTTGTTGGCGAGCGCGACGGCCACGACGTTTGGATTCCGGCGCTCTCGCATCCGACCTATCCATTGGCTTCGCGTGTCCTGTTTGCCGCCGGCCTTTCCGAGAACGGCCCGGGCGCCGTGGATCTTCAGCGTTCGGATGTATCGGTCACCGCGCTTGGAGATCCCCAGCAGCCGTGCCTTCCCGCCACTCGATCTCTGCCTCGGGACGAGCCCGAGCCGAGCGGCGAACTCGCGACCGTTCCTGAAGCACGTGCGGTCTCCCACGGCGGCGACCAGCGCCGTGGCCGTGGCCGGGCCGATGCCCTCGATCTTGCCGATACTCTGACGCATCTCGTCAGTACGGAAGAGGTGTTTGAGCCGCCGGTTGTAGGACGTGATGCGTCGGTCGAGTTCGGTGAGTTCCTCGCGCGCATCGCGGACGAGTTCCAGGATCAGATCACTCAGACCAGAATCATCGCCATTTACGATCTTCGAGAGGGCGCTCCTCAGGCGGGAGTTGTCGCGCGCAATCGCGATGCCATGCTCGGCCAGTAGACCGCGGATCTGGTTCACCAGTCGCGTTCGGTCGGAGACGAGGCGCTGACGGACGCGATGCACCGTCTGCGGCGCAAGCTGCTCTGACGACTTCGGCGGGACGATCCGCCGCCTCGCTGGGAACGTGAACCTCGGCAAACCAGCCTGTACAGGCCAGCTGGGCCAAGCCCTAGGCGTCGGCGGTGTCCGATTTGTTCAGCCGCGCCGACAACGCCCAGTGCGCCTGTCGTGCATCGAAGCAAATGGCAGAAAGCCCGAGCCGCACCAACCCCCTCTGCAGCCAGATCGACAGTTGCCCGCTTTCATGCACAATCCGTTCCGGCATGAGCCTGTTCTCGGCAAGAAACTGGGAAACGGCCTCGGGGCAGGCCGGCACTGAACCACGTGCCAGGACCTTGCCATCCCCATCCATAACGCAGATCGAAATCCCTTTGAGAGACACGGAAACCGTATCAGTTCTTGATGGAAAGCCCGGGTCAGTTCTCAACGGAAATCAACAGTGCAACCTTCTTTGCTGTTGATGATCGTTCCATAGGGGGCGCCTCCTACCCAAAATAGCAAGGAAAGAAGGTTAAGTAGACATGAGGGCCGATCTCGAGCGCGCATGGACAAGCTCAAGTGCTTCACCGGCCAACAAAAAACAGAGCCGGATAGGAACGTCTGAAGAACCTGCAGTGACCGCTGTGATCGGCAAGTGTCTGGTCCACCGTCCGTTCGGTCAGATGTCGCCTTTCCGCCGCCCGACGTAGCGGCGGATTCCGATCCGGTGCCGCGCGCCCGCGACGAGCGTTCCCACCGGCAGGAGGTCCAGCAGGCCCGTCAGAGTGCCTAAGGGAAAATCGAGCCTCGACAGCGTTCTGTGCAGGATGTCGATGACGGTACTCGCCAGCTCGGGATCGCAGTCGGGGCCGGCCTCTGCCAGAATAAGCCCGAATCCATCCGCCAGCGCAGCCTCGTCACCTTTCCACACGCCGTTCCGCTCGAGCATCCAGCAGGCGTTGCGGATGACGTGCAAGGCGGCATTCCCGACCATGTGACTTAGGCCAAGTCGGGCATGGTTGTCACGGAAGTGAGCCCAAACACCAAGGTAGCTTTCCATCATTTCTGCCGTCCAGGGCGACCTAGAGATGCTTCCCGATCGCCACCGATAGTCGACGATGACGTCTCGCAGGTAATGCACGTTGCCGGCTGCAGAGGCGACAAGCGCATTGTGGCCAATATCCTCGTGCACGCCGGTCGGATGGCCGATTTCCAGCGAGCGGTAGAAGTCCCGACGCAACAGGTAGCCCCAGGACCGAAGCGGCAAGTAGTTTGCCCCCGGCAAGCGGATCAGCGCAGCGTAAGCGGCCGGTCCAGGCAGGTTTGCGGCGACACGTCCGGCATATCCACGCTCAAACCGGCGGTCACAGGGCTTGAGCTGACCGTTGTCGTTCAGGAACTGCGAACTGCCGGCCACCATATCGCTGCCGGTGTCGACAGCCGCCTGCAGCAATCGACGCAGGGCCTGCGGTGACGACAGCCGATCATCGGAATCAAGGAATAGAAGATAGGCGCCGCTCGCCGTCATCACGCCGGTATTCCGTGCCGGTCCCAGCCCGCGGTTGACGGCGTGCTCCAGAACCGCAATTCGAGCGTCGCGCGCCGCAAAGCTCTCGGCAATTGCCCGCGAGCCGTCCGGGGACTTGTCGTCGACACAGATTACCTCGAAGTTTGGATAGTCTTGGGAAAGGACGCTGTCGAGGCACTCAGCAAAGAACGCTTCGACGCCGTGGAACGGGATGATGAGGGATATGTCGGGACACGTCATTTCGGAGACGACCACCCTTGATGTAAGCTAGGGGATGCGGAAGTGTATCAATGGTGAATTGCAGACCGGAAGCCGATACGCAATTACGAATCCGAGAGATCCCGCTGCTGAACCATACCTGTGCGCAGCCGCCCCGGGGACGCGCGCCCTGCTTTGGCGGAGCCTGTCGTTCCGAACGCTTTGGCGACGCCCACCAAGATCACACAGTTCCTTGTAATTGGCCGTCCCGCCAGCGAGCGGTTGGAAGGCGCACGCCTGAAGCGTTTCCGGTTCACGTTGAAGCGTAACCGCGCGGAGTTCCATCTTGGCCACGGCCGAGCACCGTGAGACCGGATAGGTTTGCGCAGACCCGTCAGGTGCCAAGTTTAAACCTCTTGCAGAGGGGCGGGCCATAGGTTTTTGTACATGTATCCGAGCCGCCGGAGCGCTTGGTCGATCCCCGAAATCGAGGCGCATACGCCGTGCGCGTGTTCCAGGGCTACTTTCATTTCCGCCAACGTGATGTCGGGATCATGTTCGACCAGTTCGACGAAGAAATCCGAATAGGGCGCAAGCTTCCCCTTGCCCGTCTTGCGCGGGTTCACCGCCGGCTCCAGACCGCTTCCTTGCCTGATCTTCCGACCCGGCCTCGAAGCAGATGCAGCCGAGATCATCAACCGGCGCCCAGCTTCACGTCCGCTTAGCAAAGGTGTCTATTCATCGAGCTGAAGGCGCCATGGGATGCCGAAATCAGTGCAGTCAAAGGCCAAGGGGCACCTGCACGACATCTGGCAGGCCGGGACCCGTGCCGAGGCCGAGGAGGCTTTCGATCTCTTCGTCTAAACCTACGGCGTGAAATGGGACGAGGCGGTTGCCAAGCTGACCAGGGACCGTGACGCGCTGCTGACTTTCTACGATTTTCCGGCCGAACACTGGAAACACATCCGCACCTCGAACCCGATCGAGAGCACCTTCGCCACCGTCCGGCACCGAACGAGACGCACCTAGGGCTGCCTGAGCCGCAAGACCGGACTCGCCATGGCCTTCAAATTGATGATGTCGGTACAAAAGAAATGGCGAAAGCTCGACGGCCGGAATCGCCTGCCGGAGATCATCGAAGGGGTTGGGTTCCGCGACGGCCTCCGCCACCTTCAAGCCGCCGCCTGATCAAGCGTCACCAACTTTCGCGCATAACTCCTTTGCCATCCGCATGAGAGACAATCTTCGTATCGCAACCGAGGACGGTCACAACCTGACCTTGCGCGCCCGTCTGCGGCACCCGCCTCACCGATCCGCGCGAGCTCGATCTGCTCATGTCTCTCGTCGCGCTGGCCCTCGGCTGGGCCGGACGCGCCGCCGCGGATTACCTCGGCAAGCACTCTCCGCCGCGCAAAACTCATGGCCACTATGCGAAATCCTGGTTCCGAAACGGCTTCGACCACATCCGAAATCGCCTCAGGTCAGACCCACTCGACGCCGTTGCTCCATGGCGCTGGATCATCTCAAAACAGCCGAAAACCCGCGGAGTCGTGTAGTGTGCGATTTGAATGAATAAGGCGGGTTAATGAAGATGATCTAGGATTCTTTGCTTCGTCTTCGGATCGCTCTGCAGCCTGCGCTGAAGTCGACGCATCGCCCGCCACTCGGAAAACTTCCAAGGATACTTGAAGAAATGCTGCTGCCACGGCGTCTCGATAGCGTGGCGGCCGCGTTTGGCAAGCCTCCTGATACTTCGCGGCGTGGCCATACTGATCAGCAAGAGTTTTGCGTCGAATTTGGTGTTCATACGTGCCAGAGCCTGCGCGGGCGCCCCCCCCCGATCTTGTGCGATGTCCCGCTCCTGGTAAACCGTCAACATGTATTTCAGTTCCCTCGTCTTAGCGCGAAGGTCAGCGGCTGCGTTTGCGGCGTCGGCGATTTCAATCGGGCGCGCGAAATCCTCTAACAGGGAGAGATCCATGCTGTCTTCGTCGAGATTTACTACCTCGTTTAGGGCGATCTTGTTGTCCCGCGTCGCCGGTGTCCCGCACGTGATCAGGCAGGCCGCAAGTTCGACGTCGTTCCCCCGCCCAAAGATTTCAGCAAGACCGCCACGGTGCAAACTCTTGTAGCTTTCATATGCATCGATGGTATCGCGCCTGACCATATCAAGTAGATTGTCGTCTCTAACGATTTCCTCTGTTAGTTCGGCGAGGCTTGGCACATCCGGCGCGTTGTGGAACCGGCTATGGCTGTCCAGCCCGCTCGCTCCGGCGATCGTGCTCAACAACGGCATGCCATGGGCCATTGTCTCGAGAGACTTAATCTTGATCCCAGTTCCGCCACGTTCCGGATTAACCACAATGTCGCACTCCCGGAAAAACTCGTCAAGGAGTGAAACTTCGCCGAAAAGACTCGCCGATACGCTGTCGAGCTTGTCTTGCGGGATATGTCGATTGATGTCCTTGCAAAGTCCCCCGGCAAGGACGATCTCGACGCGCTCTGGAACTCCCGGCCGCTCCAGCAGTGCGTCGATATAGTCCAGCAAGTTACTCTGGTTGACCCCGTTGGGCGAGCCGAAGAAGCCGATCCGCAATTTATCCGTCCGAGCGCGCGGGTCGACGGTCCGGGCCTCGAGCACTGGGCAGATCAGGCGAATGTCGGTATTCTTGGGCAGCATCTCCGCGAGCATCCGCTGCTCGTCCTTCTGGATCGCCACGACAATGTCCGACCGTTCGGACGCAGTGACCTCACCCTGCGGTTCGACACTTGCCCACCCGGAAGCCTTAAACCCCTGCTGCAACATCCGTGCGTTGCGGTCGGCAAAGACATCGTGGGTCAGAAGAATCTTGCGGGTATAGGCATGGACCCGCTCGAAAACTGCCGAGGAGAAGCCGTAGTTGACCACCGCATAATCATAGGCAAAGGTCTGCGTGAGCTCGCTCACGGCTTCTACGACTTCGGGCCCCGTCCAGTCGTCCACGTCGATGTTGGAGCCGCTGCGGTTGAGCCCGACCAGGGGCGACTCGACATTGATTTCGCGATAGAGGTCGTATTCGACCTGCGCCCTCCGCCGCATCGCCGACGTTACGGCGGAGCGGTCGTACCGGTAGTGCACGAGATGAATACGACAGCCGGTGCTGCGGATATAGTCGAGCCACATCCGCATAAGGCGTGAATTGCCTTCATTCTTGCCGGGATGCACCATGGTGAAGAACAACGCGCGCCTGTGCACTCCGGTGCAATTCTGCACGCCATCCAGTAGTGTCTGCGCCGAGAACGTCGCGCCGAGGTGCTCGCGCTCGATCCAGAAATCGCAGTCGGACTTGAAGCGGGGGAAGTCGCGCAGCGTGTCGAAATAGGGATATAGCGCGACATAGCCCTGCAGACCCAGGTCCTCGACGAGATGCCATATCGGAACGCGTAGTGAACGGTCGCGAAACCCGGCGATTGCAAGCGAAAGGTCGGGAAGAGTTTCCAGGATTTCCTTGAATGCTTCAAGGACAGCCCTGACCTCCGTCGCATCGCCCGTAAAGGGCAGGTCTGTACCAATCAGCCGGCGGCCACTTGGATTACCACTCTCGCGCATATTCAAACGCTTCCTGTCAATTTACGCGATATCAAGGAGGGCACTGCCGGGTTTCTGCCGGCATGTCAACGTGAGAACGGCAGTGGAATAGTCGACCACGGTAGCGGCGGGGATGTTTCTCGCTGCGGGCGGAGCAAAAGTCGCCCAGTATCGGCCCTTTCTGTTCTGATTTCAGGGGGGCGGGAGCATTTTCACC
>NZ_SELO01000052.1 GCF_004146235.1 Tropicimonas sp. IMCC6043
TCGCCCGAAGGCTCAAGACCCTCAGCGGTCTCACGCCATACGAATACATCTGCAAGATCTGGACTTCAGAGCCAGACAGATTCAATGTCGATCCGATCCACCAAATGCCGGGACTGAACACCTAGAGCGGGTTGCCGTGACAGCGCCCCCTTTTGTTGTCCCCTTCCCCCCAAGAAAACGAAGCTTGCCTGAATGGGTATATGATATACGATCTCGGCAAGGCGGGGACGTGGAAAATGACACAAACTTTCAGCAAGAAGCCGGTAGAGCGGCAGATGCTTTCGGATCAGGCGCATGAAGCGATCTTGGGCTGCATCGTATCGGGCCAATTTCCGCTTGGCCGAAAGCTTCCCGAATCCGAGCTGTCGCTCATGCTCGGAATGAGCAAGAGCCCCATCCGCGAAGCGCTTCGCCAGCTGGAACGCGAGGGACTCGTGGTGCTCTCTGCCAGCCGCACCTGTCGTGTGTTCGATTTGGGTCCGGCCGAGATTTCGGATCTCGGGGAATTGCGCAGACTGCTTGAGTGCGAAGCCATGACTCGGGCGGCAAGACGCAACCCGGTTCCGTTGTTGGGACGCGTCCGGGCGATCGTCGACGAGATGCAGGGAGCGCTGCAGGTTTTGGACACCGATCGGTACAAGCAACTCGATCACGACTTTCACTCTGCGTTCTTCGACCTGTCCGGCAACGAGTTCCTGAAGGACAATTTCCGGACGCTGTCGTTTCGGATCCAGGCGCTGCGCAACCGGCTTTCGCAGGATCCCGAGCTCAATCGGAAGTCACTGGCCGATCACATCGCGATCCGTGACGCCCTGGAAGCAAACGATGTCGAGGTGGCGCTCGTTATCCTGCGGCAGCATATCGAGGGGACGACGCAAAGCCACGTGGACCGACTGGAAAACAGTCAGGGCGCGCCGACTGTTTCCAACGAAGAACCCGCTGTTCGGGTAGATCTGAGGGACATGGCGGTCTATTCGAAAGCGGCCCTGCGCTGCGTTGGCGCCGATGCGGCGACTGTCGAAAGCGTTACGCAGGTCCTGCTCCATGCCTCGACGCTGGGCGTGGATTCCCACGGGTTCCGCTTGCTGCCGCATTATCTCTCCGCTTTGCAGGGCGGCCGGATCAACGGCAAGCCCGATCTGCGTGTGATCTCGCGTAACGCTGGCGCGGCGGTGCTGGATGCCGACAACGGCCATGGCGCGCGCGCGACTTGCGAGGCAGCGGATCTTGCGGTCGAAATGGCCCGTGAGAATGGCATCGCGGCCGTCGCTATCCGCAATTCCTCGCATTTCGGAGCCGCCGGCGCCTATGCCCTTCAGATCGCGACGAAGGGAATGATGGGGCTGGCCTTCTGCAATTCGGACAGTTTCGTGCGGATGCATGGCGGCGCAGAGTGCTTTCATGGCACCAACCCAATCGCTGCGGCAGCTCCGGTGCGCGACGGTGCGGCGTGGCTGTTGGACATGGCGACGAGTTCAGTCCCATTCAACCGCGTGCTGCTGTATCGGAGCCTCGGGCTTGACCTTCCGCCGGACGTTGCCTCGGACGAGGCTGGCGAGAATGTCACCGACCCGCAACTGGCCCGGATGCTGGCCCCACTGGGCGGTGCGCTATTTGGCTACAAAGGGGCGGGGCTCGGCGGACTGGTCGAGATCCTGTCCGCAGCCTTCGGGGATTCGCCGCTCAGCTTCGAGTTGGCACCGATGGTGAGCGACGACATGAGCACGCCGCGGCGACTTGGCGCCCTTGTCATGGCGATAGATCCCGAAGCCTTCAGCGGTGGCGAGGCTTTTCGCGACCTGATGGCACGATATCTCGAAGCGATCCGGCGCGGCGCCAAGGCCCCGGGACAGGTTGTCATGGCCCCCGGGGACAGGGAATGGGCGGAGGCCGAAACGCGCCGGAAAATAGGCATCAAGCTGGACATGAAAACTGTCGAGAGCCTTCGGCAATTTTCCGACAACAACGCAATTTCTCCTTTGCGCACGATGCGCGCAGTGGAGGAGACGTGATCAATCAGAGGGAGGACCACACATGAAGACTCATTTCCTGAGCCCGGCGGTCGCCGCCGGCGCCATCACCGTGGCGGCACTTGCCGGGTTGCCCGGCGCTGCCAGTGCGCAACAGGCCGAGAGGGTGCTGAAATTCGCCCACGTCTATGAGAGCAGCGAGCCGTACCACACATGCGCCGTCGCCGCCAGCGAAGCGCTCACGGCAGCAACCGAAGGGCGTTACGGCATCGAGGTCTTCCCGGCCTCGTCGCTGGGTAAGGAGGTAGATATCAACGAGGGCCTCGGCATCGGTACGGTCGATATCATCTATACCGGTCAGCTTTTTGCAGGCCGTGCCTACGGGCCCATTGCCATCGGCGGCGCGCCCTACATGTTCCGTGACTACGATCACTGGGACGCCTTCCGCAACTCGGACCTGTTCCAGGATCTGGCACAGGGTTATCAGGATGCCTCCGGAAACCACATCGTCGCGATGACCTATTATGGCAACCGCCACGCGACCTCGAACAAGCCGATTCTGACGCCCGAGGACATGAACGGGCTGAAGATCCGGGTGCCGAACGCGCCGCTCTACATGATGTTTCCCCTTGCAACCGGCGCCAACCCGACGCCCATCGCCTTTGCCGAGGTCTATTTGGCGCTCCAACAGGGCACGGTGGATGCGCAGGAGAACCCGCTGCCGACCATCCAGGCGAAAAAGTTCTACGAAGTGCAGAGCGACATCAACCTGACCGGACATATTACAGACGCGCTGTTGACCATCGTCGGCGGTCCGGCCTGGGACAGCATGGACGAGGCCGACCAGCAGGCGCTTGTCACGGTTCTGAAGGACGCCTCGGTCTGCGCGACCGACCAGATCAAACAGTCCGAAGTCGAACTCGTCGAATGGTTCCGCGAGCAGGGCGTCACGGTCAACGAGGTCGACCGCCAGCCCTTCATCGAAGCAGTGAAAAAGCTTCACAACGGCGATATGGCGACCTGGGATCAGGAGACGTACGACAAGCTGCAGGCCATCGGCCAGTAAGCTGCCAGCCGCAGGCGCGTCCAGCGCCTGCGGTGCCCTCAATCGATCCTCAAACACGGAAAGAATCAGAACTTGGAACAGGACGCCCCGGACGGGTCTGACCCGGCACATCTGCACGAGCTCTTCGAGGAAGAAGAAATCGATCTTTCGGACCTGCGCTGGGACGACACTCTGGTTCTGGTGATATTCTGGGTGCTGGCCTTCGTCGTCTTCCTGCAGTTCTTCACGCGCTATGTCCTGAACGACTCGTTGGGCTGGACAGAGGAGATCGCCCGCTTTCTGCTGATTGGAGTAACCTTCACCGGCGCCGTCATGGCCTGCAGGAAGAATTCGCATATCGCAGTCGAGTTTCTGTATCGGTGGGTGCCGCGCCCGGTTCGGCGCGTGGCACAACTGGTTATCGATGGGCTCACGACCGCCTTCTTCGGCCTGCTGGCGGCGCTGACCGCGCAGCTCGCCGGAAAGACCCATCAGATGATGGTCTCGATCGATTTCCCCAAATCCTATGTCTACTGGTTCGTGGCGGGCTGTTTCGTCGCCATGACCTTCTATTCCCTGCGCAATCTCTGGCGCCACCTGCGCGAGGGTACTTCGCGCCTCATCGACCCGGACAGTCACGTCGCCGACGCGCCGGGGATGGACTAGGAATCCCGAACTATGGAAATCGCGCTGCTCTTCTTCATGCTCTTCGGGCTTCTGATCTTCGGGATGCCCGTGGCGATCGCCCTGGCAGGATCTTCGGCCGTCTATATCTTCGTCAGCGGTTCGGTGCCGCCCATGGTTGTCGCGCACCGCATGATCAACGGCGTCGACAGTTTTCCGCTTCTGGCGGTTCCGTTCTTCATTCTCGCCGGCAACCTGATGAACACCGCCGGAATTACCGAGCGAATTTTCAATTTTGCTCTGTCGCTCGTTGGCTGGATGCGCGGCGGGCTGGGGCATGTCAACGTCGGCGCCTCGGTGATCTTCGCGGGTATGTCCGGTGCCGCGGTGGCTGATGCCGGCGGACTCGGTGCAATCGAGATCAAGGCGATGCGAGATGCGAAATACGACAGCGGCTTTGCCATCGGCGTTACCGCCGCATCCTCGACCATCGGCCCGATCATCCCGCCGTCGTTGCCGATGGTGATCTACGGCGTGGTGGCGAGCGCGTCGATCGGTCAGCTATTCGCCGCGGGCTTCGTTCCCGGACTGCTGATGGCTCTGGCGCTCATGATCCTTGTGGCGATCATTGCCCGGCGCCGGGGGTTCCCGCGTGATCACGCCTTCCGGGTTTCGGTTCTGTTTTCGACTTTCCAGCGGGCGTTCCTGTCTCTGATGACGCCGGTGATCATCGTCGGCGGCATCCTGACGGGCGCATTTACGCCCACCGAGGCCGCCGTGGCGGCGTGCGCATGGGCGATGCTCCTGGGCATTGTCGTCTATCGAACTCTGACGTGGCGGCGTTTTCTACGGGTGAGTCTTGACACAATCGAGACGACCTCGGTCGTGCTTCTCGTCGTGGGTGCCGCAGCGATCTTCGCCTGGATTCTTACCTCGAACCGGATTCCCGAGACGGTGGCCGCGCTGTTGCTGTCGGCTTCCGACAGGCCCTGGGTCATCTTGCTCCTGATCAACCTGATCCTGCTGGTGGTGGGCTGCTTCATGGAAACAGTAGCCGCGATCACGATCATGGTGCCGGTGCTGCTGCCCGTTGCCGTGGCCATCGGCGTCGATCCGGTGCATTTCGGAGTAATCATGGTGCTTAACCTGATGCTCGGCCTGCTGACGCCGCCAGTGGGCATGGTGCTTTATGTGCTGTCGAGGATCGCCAATGTCAGCTTCGAACGCGCCTTTATCGGCACCGCGCCTTTCCTCGTGCCGCTGGTACTTGTGCTTCTTCTCGTAACTTTCGTTCCGGCAATCACCATGTGGCTGCCGACCTTGATCTACCGCTGACCGGAACCGGCCAACGGGTGATGTCAGGGGAGCCTGGATTGGGCCTTGTCAGAAGACCCCGGCTTAGGTGGGGCAGGGGCACTGCATAGCTATCCGTGTTAACAGCGGAGCAATTTCCGAACACGGGGCGCCGATCACGCCGGACCTGGCCGGTAATTGCGGCGCCCTCCCACGCGCCCTACTGAACTTGGCCCCGTTTGACCGGAGACATAAGCGATTTCGGTTTTGGCTCCGATGAACTCACGCGGCGAGCGCCATCCCAGGCCTGTGCAGTCATCCGTGGAGGATCTAGGTTTTGCAAGGGATACCTCGTGTGACTTTGGTCGAGGCAAGCTGCAGTCATTTCTCCGGCCCTTAAGCGCGGCACCATTGACCGACGGACGCGATGAAGTCCGCATGCCGGGTCCCTGTCACGGTACCCGGCTATGACGCCCTGACACTGCCTTTAGGTGCCCCTTTAGTGGATCCGTTCGATCATCATCACTCACCTCCGCCCTTGCAAAACCGGGGCCGTCCGCAAATGACAATGCTACAACTTCTTCAAGGCCGCAGGTTATGAAACCGAATATATGGGGAAGGCTCTAACCGCCTCCGGTGAAACCCTGGTGGTCCAAACCCCGTTCTGCTAGCTCCGGTCGACACTGCCCTAAGGCATGAGCTGGCCGCCGTTCACTTCGATGGTTTGCCCAATGACAAATCCGGAAAGCGCTTTTGATGCGAGGAACAGGTAGGCTCCGACGCAGTCCTCGGCCACACCGAGACGGCCTTGCGGGATGGTAGCCAGCATCGCGTCCAATTGCGCCTGCGTAGAGTAACGCTCGTGGAACGGTGTGGCGATGACCCCCGGCGCAACTGCGTTGACGCGGATGCCGTCACCAATCCATTCCTTGGCCATCCCGCGGGTCACATTGGACACGAAAGCCTTAGAAGAACCGTAGAGCCCCGCGCCGCCGCCAGCACCGTTGCGGGCGGCGACGGACGTGGTGTTGATGACATAGCCACCCTGCTTTTTCAGATAGGGCAGCGCAGCCTTCGACGCGACAACTATCGAGCGGGCGTTAAGGTCCATGATCCGGTCGTAATCTTCGTCCGTGGCCTCGGCATAGGGGATGCGTTTGACCATGCCACCGGCGTTGTTGATCAGCCCGTCGAGTCCGCCGAGAGCCTCTGCCGCCTCAACGACGGCCGCAGCGAGCGCGCCACTATCCGAGACGTCGGCCCGGACAAGAACGGCGGTTCCGCCATCGGCCTCGATATCCCGCGCGACTGCCTCGGCCGCCTCGCCGCTTGAGTTGTAGTGAACTGCGACCTTCGCACCCTGGGCGCCAAAAGCGCGGGCCAATGCCGCGCCTATGCCCGTCGACGCCCCCGTGATCAGGACTCGCTGTCCTTCCAGATCCGGCAGTTTGCCATAGGATTGGGTCAATTCTTCGCTCCTTCTCTGCTGCGCATACCGCGTCGGGCAGACTTTCTCGGCACGGTCGAACTCAACTGTTGCATGCTACTCCGAATGTGCACCATAGTACGGCATAATCCGGCGTCGCGGACGCCGAATTCAAGGGAGGAAATCATGAAAAAACTAGCTACTGCGGCAATTTGCGCAATTTTTGCGACGGGTGTAAATGGCGCATCCGCGACCGAACTTGTCGGCGCGGTCCAGTTCGACGAGAACCACGCCTTCACCAAGGCGTTGAGAGAGTTCGAACGCGTCGCGGGCGAATGCTCCGGCGGCTCGCTGACCTTCGATCTCCACCTCAATTCCGAGCTTGGCCTTGAGAAGGACTATTTCGAAAACATGAGCCAAGGCATTGCGGTGGACTACGCCATCGTCAGCCCCTCGCACATGTCGACCTTCAGCCAGAAGGCGCCATTGATGGACATGCCGTTCCTGTTCCGTGACCTCGATCACTGGAACGCAGTGATGGAACAGGACGCGCTGGCGCCGTTGGCGGAGGACGTGCTCAAGCAGGCCAACGTTCGGCTGATCGGCTATGCCGGCGGTGGAACGCGCAATCTGATCGTCAACAAGCCCGTGACCAACATGGCCGAGCTGGAAGGCCTGCCAATGCGTGTGATGGGCGCGCCAATCCAGACGCGTATCTTCGAGGCGATCAAGGCGGCCCCTTCGGTCATCGCTTATGACGAAGTCTACAACGCGATCCAGACGGGCGTGATCGATGCAGCCGAGAACGAAGCTGCGGGCATCGAACAGATGAAGTTCTACGAGGTCGGCCCTGACATCTCGCTGACCAAACACGCGATCACCGTGCGCCCGATCGCCTTCTCGAATGCCACCTTCGAGCGCCTGACGCCTGAAGAGCAGGCATGCGTTCTGGAAGCCGGCAAGGCGGGGGGCAAGCTCGGACGAGACGTCGAGAGCGGCCAGGACACCGAGAAGCTCATGAAGATGCAGGAAGCGGGACTGCTTCAGACGCATGAGTTTACCGAGCGCGAAATGCTGCTGGAACTCGCCGCCCCCGTGAAAGCGGCCTACGCCGAGGAACTGGGCGCGACCGACGTTCTTCAGGCCATAGAAGCCGTGAAGTAAACCTTTCAGCCTCCGCGCCACGGCAAACGGCGCGGGGGCTGATGTCCGAACCATCGAGCAGGACGCGCCATGCGAATGATTCTGGAGGGCTATTACCGCCTTCTGAAGGTATTGATTACCGTGTTGATGGCCGCGCTGATCGTGCCGGTCTCGATGCAGATCCTTAGCCGCTATACCGGCCTCATTCCACGCTACATCTGGACAGAGGAAATCGCACGTTTCTGCTTCGTGTGGATCATCTTGATCGGCGCCATGATCGCGGTGCGCGACGGGACACATTTCGATGTGGACGTCCTGCCGCACAGCACAACTCCCGGGATGGAACTCGCCTCGAAACTCTTCGTCAACCTGGCGATGCTCACGATGGCACTGTCCTTTCTGTGGTGGGGGCGGGATTTCTTCGTCCTCGGGTCACGACAGCAATCCGAGATCTTCGGCCTGCCGATGTGGATGATCTACATCGCCTGGCCGCTGGCCGGTGCGACCTGGACGCTGTTCCTCATCGAGCGGATTTACGACGACATCCGCGGCCATGGACAGATTGAAGGAGACAGCCATGGGGCCGGGTGAAGTCGCCGCGATACTCTTCGGCACCTTTGGTATCCTCGTTTTCCTGCGTGTGCCGGTGGCCTTCGCGCTCGGCCTCGCCGTGGTGCCCGTGTTCTTCATCGACGACAGGCTGACGCCGGTTCTGCTGATGCGCGAAATGTTCAAGAGCTACAATTCCTTCGTGCTTCTCGCGGTGCCATTCTTCCTTCTGGCCGCCAACCTGATGAACTCCGCCGGAATTACCGACCGCCTGATCCGGTTGGCGCGAGCGATGGTCGGGCACCTTCCGGGCGGATTGGGTCATGTCAACGTGGTCGTGTCCATGCTTTTTGCCGGCATTTCGGGATCGTCCACTGCCGACGCCGCGGGTATTGGCTCGCTCCTGATCCCGCAGATGAAGAAGGAGGGCTACGGTGCGTCTTTCGCCGTGGCGATCACCGCCTGTTCCAGCGTCATGGGCGTCATCATTCCTCCCTCGATCCTGATGGTCGTCTGGGGCGGACTGATGTCGGTCTCGATTGGCGGGCTGTTTCTTGCCGGCGTGGTTCCAGGAATCCTCGTTGCCTTGTCGCAGATGGTCACCGTCTACATCTATGCAAAGCGACATGGCTACCCGTTGCACCATCGTTCGACACTGGCAGAACTGTTGGGCGCCGCGGCCGGCGCATCTCTCGCCCTGATGACGCCGCTCATCATCGTCGGCGGCATCGTCGGAGGGTTCTTTACCCCGACTGAAGCCTCGGTCGTGGCGGTGCTCTACTCGCTGGTTCTTGGCTTGTTCATCTATCGTACGATCGCGCCGCGCGAGTTGCCGCGGGTGCTCTACGACAGCGCCAGGTTCGCCGCGATCACGCTTTTCTGTATCGGGACCGCTTCGGCTTTCGGGTGGTGCCTCGCCTATTTCAAGATCCCCGCCACTCTCGTCGACCAAATCGACCAGATGGGCTTCGGCGTTGTCGGCACGGGGATCATGTGCGCACTGGCCTTCCTGCTGATCGGGATGTTTATCGATGCAATCCCCGCCATCATCATCCTTGGCACGGTTCTTTTCCCGGTGACCCAGCATGTCGGGATGCATCCGATTCATTTCGCGATCATCGGCGTCATGAGTCTCGCCTTCGGGCTGGTCACGCCGCCCTATGGATTGTGCCTTCTAATCGCTTCAGCAATCGGTCAGATCAAGCTGATCGAGGCGTTGAGGGATGTCGTGGTGATCCTCCTTCCGATGGTTCTGGTCCTGCTGATCATCATTCTGGTGCCGGATCTGATCCTCGCCTTGCCGCGTTGGCTGATGCCGAACTTTGTCCAGTAGATACAGTTCAGTCGTATCTACAGATACAGTTCAGTCGTATCTACGAAGTTGCGCCAGACTATTCGGTCATCGCAGCAGCCTGAAACCTCGCCGGTTTGCGCAGACCCTCACTGCATCTCGCGAAGGTCGCCGCAGAATGTTAATCCTCAACCCAGGCCATCAGATGTGTGGCAACGGCGACTGTATCGCCTGACTGGTTGGTAACGGTGACACTCGCGGTGGAGCGACGCCTGTCGCTGTCAAAACCGTCCAGCACATAAGTCACCTCGATCGTGTCGCCGATCCGGACGGGAGCGATGAAGCGGATCCGGTCGTAGCCGATGGAGACCGGCGTACCAAAGGGTCCGCTCCGGCGCCCCTCGCAGGCCATCGTCGAGCACGCTGACATGTACCCTACGATCAGAGCGCCATGAGCAATGCGCCCGCCGAACGGCGTCCGCGCCATCGCGGCTTCGTCGACATGATTTGGCGACAAGTCGCCGGTGATTCCGGCAAAAAGGTAGACGTCGGATTCACCCACGGTCTTTCGGAACCGATGGGTTTCACCGGGAAGAAAAGGGGCGCTGCTGGCCATCAGCCTTTGCCGAGCATTTCTTCGAGGGCGGCGACGATCATCGCATGGTCGTCCTCTGAGGCGAGGCCGGAGACGGTGATCGCGCCGATGACGCCAGTTCCCGCCACGCGGATCGGAAAGCTTCCTCCGTGATCTGCGAAATCCATCGGGTCAAGGCCGAGATTGGGGCCGACCGTCTTGCCCTTTCTGGCGAATTGCAGGCCGACCAGAATGGAGGCGTGATGTTTGCGCAATACGACATTGCTTTTGCGCCGCGCCCAATGATCGTTATCAGGCGCGCTCCCCGGCATCGCGGCATGAAAGAGCGTTCGGTCAGGCGTGCGGATGTTGATCACGACGGGCGCCGCTTCGGCACGCGCCTTGGCGACCAGCGCCGTGCCAAGCGCAATGGCGGTCTCTTCGTTGAACTCGGGAAAGACAAGGCTTGCTTCCTGTTGTTCGATCTCTGCTTCGGTCGGCATTGGAGTAGGTGTAGGCATTGGCTAAGGTGTCTCTTTTGTTTCTGGCGTCATCAGGTGGAACCGCGCACGACCAGTGATGGCGGAAGTTGTACACGTTCGAAGGCGCTCCCGTTGTCCGTAATTCTTGCCAACAGGGCGATGACCGCGCGCCGTCCAATTGTGCGCGGAAACAGTTCGACGGTTGTCAGCGGCGGGTTCCAAGCTGCGGATTCCGGAACATTGTCGAACCCGATCACGGCCACGTCTACACCGGTTCGCTTTCCGAGTTTGTAGAGCGCCTCATAGGCGCCGATCGCGACGTAATCGTTGAAACAGACGAGCGCATCGGTTCGAGGTGCTCGCTTCAGGGAGGAAAGCGTTGCTTCGAACCCTCCCTTTTGCGTTGCAGGTCCGGGCATGTCCAAATGGATGCAGATGCCCGATTCCTGCTGGCCAAGAGCATGCAGAAGGCCATTCAGGCGGTCCGTCCGGTTAATGTTTCTTTGGTCTCCACCAATAAAGCAGATGTCGCGGTATCCGCGCTCCAGCAGGTGCCTGCCGACCAGAACACCCGCTTGGAAATTGTCGAAGCCGACGAAATCGGCCGCGTAGGTCGCAATGTCACGGACACACAGAACGAACGGGACACCATGTTCCTTGAGGACTTCGAATGTCGTCTCGTCGGAACCGCTTGCGGCGGAGATGATGAATCCGGCGACGCCCTGTCCAATCATCGTTTCGATCACCGTCTTTTGTCGTTCGAGCGAATCCCGCGAGTTCGCCATGACCGACAGATATCCGGCGTCCGCCGCCACGGCCTCGACGTCGGCCGCCAGTTCGGAGAAGAACGGATTTGAGATGTCATTTACGACCAGCCCGATCAACAGGGACTGGCCGGAGCGCAAGCGCGACGCGTTCCTGTTCGGTATGAACCCGAGATCCTGCGCCGCATCACGGACTTGCTTGCGGGTCGCGTCGGAAATGTTCCCCTTGTTGTTGAGCACATGCGACACGGTCGCGATCGAAACGCCCGCATGTTTCGCAACCTGTTTGATGCTGACGCGCGGTTTTCGCAACGCAGGCCTCCGGGACGCCCCACGCTGAGGCACTTCTGTAGTAAAACATTTTACTAAAAACGACAGTATTTCAAGGTCGGCTAGTATATAAACGGTATCTTAGCCGCAGAGTTATGGAACGAATATGTTGATCAGCTTCCAATGAAACGTTTAACTTAATTTTGTCACCAGGAGGATCGCCTTGGCGACGGCGCTTCGGGTCGGCCTCATTGCAAAGGAGCGCTCTAATGCTTCACCTGCCGCGACAGGACGCAGAAACCTACGAGCAACTTGTCGACAACGTGCGCAGTTTTTCTGACGATATCGTCCGTCCACGTGCGGAGGCGTTGGATCAAAGTTCGGAATTTCCGCGCGATATTTACGAGAAGATGGCTGAGCTTGGCCTGTTCGGCATCACGGTGCCGGAAGAACTCGGCGGGGCCGGGATGGACGTTCTTTCCTATACGCTGGTGATGGAGGAACTGGCGCGAGGGTATGCCTCGGTGGCGGATCAATGCGGCGTCGTCGAACTGATCGCCACGCTTCTGTCGCAATACGGAACTGCGGAGCAGCAGGCGCGTTACCTGCCCGACATTCTCGCCGCGAAAACCATCATCGCCTATTGCATCACCGAAGAAGAGGCCGGCTCGGACGTGGCGGGGCTCAGGACCACGTCGACCAAGGGCGACGATGGCTGGGTTCTGAATGGCAGCAAGTTGTGGATTCACAACGCGCCCGTTGCCGACCTTGGCTTTGTTCTGGCGCGAACGGCCCCGGAGGCCGGGCACCGGGGCATGAGCATCTTTATCGTCGATCTGCACGCCGCCGGAGTGGAGCGCGGCCCGAAGGAGCACAAGCTCGGCCAGCGCGCCAGCCAGATCGGGGCGCTGCGTTTCACCGATGTGAAGCTGTCAGAGGACGCGCTGCTGGGTGAGTTGAACCGCGGCTTCTACATTATGATGAGCGTGCTGGAGAAAGGACGCGTCGGCATTGCGGCGCTTGCCACCGGGATTGCGCAGGCCGGACTGGAGGCAGCGCTTGCCTACGCGAAGCAGCGCAAGCAGTTCGGCAAGGCAATCATCGACCACCAGGGACTGCAATGGATACTTGCCGACATGGCCAAGGATATCGCCGCCGCACGTGCGCTGGTGCGGGAGGCAGCGCTCAAGTTGGACAACGGCGTTCCCGCCGGTATGGCCTGTTCGATTGCAAAATGCTTTGCCTCCGACATGTGCGTGGCCCAAACCTCCAATGCGATCCAGGTGTTCGGTGGATCAGGATACATTCGGGGCTTCGAAGTCGAGCGACTCTATCGCGATGCGAAGATCACCCAGATCTACGAAGGCACCAACCAGATCCAACGGACGATTATCGGCCGGGAACTCGTCAAGAACGGCGCTCGATAGCGCAACGGAGGGAAAAGCTATGAAGGCAGCATTGGTCACCGGTTCAAGCCGTGGAATCGGACGCGGGATCGCGCTGGCGCTGGCGGAAAAGGGGTTCAGCATCGCCGTGAACGGCCGCGGCGAAGGCCCTGCGATGGATGAGACCTGCGCGGCAATCGAAGCGCGGGGCGTGCAGGTGGCAAGGGTGCCCGGCGACGTCTCTGACCTGTCTCTACACGAGACCATGCTGGCCGCGGCCGCAGAGCGGCTCGGTACACCGCTGACAACGCTGGTCTGCAATGCGGGGGTCGGTGCTTTACGCCGGGCCGACATGCTGGAGGCTCAGGAAGACAGCTGGGACCACGTGATGAACATCAACGCCAAGGCGGTGTTCTTTCTGACCCAGGCCTTTGCGCGCGATCTCGTCGCGCGGGAGCGCGACCCGTCTCTGCCTTACACGATCTCCATCATCTCCTCGGTCAGCGCCGTGGCCTCGTCCATCAACCGGGCCGAATATTGCGTGTCCAAGGCGGCCGCCGCAATGGTGGCCAAGACCTTCGCACATCGCCTGGCGCCGGAGGGGATACAGGTGTTCGATTTCCAGCCGGGCGTGATCGAAACCGACCTGACCGCCCCAGTGCTTGCGACTTACGAAAAGATGAACCGCGAAACGCCTTTCACGCTGATCCCGCGTTTCGGCCAGCCCGGCGAGATCGGCAAGGCGGTGGCGGCGGCCGCAAATGGTGAGCTGCCCTATTGCGTTGGACAGGTCATCCGGCCCGATGGGGGGATTTCGCTGCAAAGGCTTTGATCGGAGCAGCGTACATCGGTCCCTCCCACAGGTCGCCCCGGACAGACAGCGGCGACCGCTACCGGGTCGGTTTCTGCGCCCTCTCGGCATAGATCCTACCCGTCAGCCAATCCGGCCAGTCGCGTTCGAAGAAGGATCTGGCCTCTTCGTCGAATGGTCGGTTGGGGCGGGTGGAAATTTCGAAGGAACCGTCTTCGAAACGGACGATGATCTGTTCGGCCTGGTGCTCCGGCTTTTCGGTGCGGAAGCGGTAGGCGTCGAGGGGGCCGGATTTTGCCATGGGCAGCGCTTCGCCTGCCGGGTCGCAGATCGCGCGAGCGCCACGGCTGCCGCCGCCGTGCGCGATGAAATAGTCCAAAGCAGTGATCACCGCCTCTGAGACCAGCGTCATCTGCTGCCATTGGACAACGCGGCCAACCTCGGCGGGTCGGGCAAAGGCCATTCCTTCCTCCCGGATCGCGACATTGAGCGCCCGAGCGTCGGTACGCGCCGCGGATATGTCCTCCGGTGTACAGATGATACCGACCTTGTCGCTCATCCGCGCCTGGACATCCGCGCGGACGCTCTGCGCCGAGTGAGGGCTGTCCGCGTTCAGAAGTGCGTCCAGCGAAGCAACCGCTTTCGCCAGCGCGGGTTGCAGGTCGCCTTCCGCCGCTGCATGCGCCTTGCCGCTCGCCGCGATATGCTCGGCGGCGCGGGTACCGAAGACCTGGCCTGCGTTCAGTGCCGAACCGCCGGGACGAGTCACGCCATGGGTGCCCGCGGCCTCGCCCAACGCGTAAGCGCCGGAAAGGTTGCTCTGCCCCCAGATATCAACCTTCACCCCGCCGTTCATGTGCTGGTTGTTGACCGAGAATTCCAGCGGATCGGTAGCGATATCTACCTTGTAGCGCCGGTACAGCTCGATCGCGAGCGGGTTCATGTGGCGCAGCCGGTCAATGGGCAGAGCTTGATCTGCGCCAGCGTTTCGCAGGTAGGTGGCTACATCATTGTCCAGCCGGTCGAGCGAGAATGGCTGGTCGCCTGGCACCGGAAGCAGGTTGCGGTTGAAATCCATGAAGACGCGGCGCCCGGCCTGCGTTTCGCGATAGACAGCGAGATCCACGAGGCTCGACTTGAAATCCAGCATCCGGGTCGCATGGAAGGGCCATTGATAGCCCTTGCGGAAAACGTTGGAGGCCAACTCTTGCGTGGTGCGGTAGTAGTCCGCGAGGAAATGGCGTTCCTTTCCGTCCTCCCCCACTGAGTAGATATGCGGGATCACCTGCACATACGTGCCCGACAGATTCCATGGGAAGCCCTCGCGCCGAGTGCTGATGCCGAATTGCGCTTCGGTGATATTGGCAACTTCGATGCCTGCCTCCAGTGCCATCCCGAGCGAGCCGAAACAGCCATTCGGGAAGACGCTATCGCGGAAAAGCTCGCCGGGGCCTCCCGCGGCCAGAACGAGGGTCGGGCATTGAAAGACCGTCAGGCCGTATGGATTGTCGTCACTGCGTTGCTTCGGCCGGATCGTCAACAGGCCGGCAACACGGCGGTTCTCTCCGTCCCCTTCGGTCAGGATGCGCGTCCCTGTTGTGTGGTTGATGATCGGGATGCCAAGGCGGATCGCCTCCTCGGCCAGCACCTTGACCATCAGCCGCGAAGTGCGCGGCCCGCAGCTAGTCGCGCGGCCAACCTCGTCATGGTCGGTCTGATAGCGCAGCGTACCGCCCAACTCGTTCTGCGGCAGCGGCAGGCCGAGATATTGCAACGACGCCATCGCCCGGCCCGAGCCCACCGCCTCGATATAGGCGGTGTCCTCGTCCATCGCACCGCCGGCGCGGATGGCGCGGGCCATCGCCTTGTAATTGTCGCCCTGATCGGCGGTGTTCGCAGTATGAAGCGTCTGTTTGTCGGACCCCGAACAGGCCGAGGTGCCGCCCCAGGCGCTCTGGCTGATTACCACGACGTCGCCGCCGCGCCGCTTCAACTCGACAGCCGCACGCAGCCCCGCCGCGCCGCTGCCAACCACGACGCAACCGCAGCGCAAGATTGGAATACGGGAACCGCCGGCCTCGATGCTCTCCCCGATCTCCGGTTCCGGCGCGAGCCGGGGCATTTCGACATCCGTTAGGGCGTCGAGGATTTGCTGGGACACCTCGGTTGTCACGACAACTCCCCCGTCAATTTCTTGTTCGATGCGCACCCCTCCGGGATGTCACGCCTTTTAACCCCAGTTCCGTCAAAACCTCATCCGTATGTTCGCCCTGCACGGGCGGTGGAGTCGAGGCGCGAGGCGGGGTTGTGGTACGCACGGCGCAGCCGATCAGCTTGAGCGGTCCGGCCGTCGGGTGCTCAACGTCGACGATCATTCCGTTGACGCCCGCTTCGGGCCGGGTCAACGCTTCCTCCGGGGTCAGAACGCGGGCACAGAGGATACCTTCCGCCTCAAGCGCCGCCAGCCATTCGCCGGTGGGTTTCTCCTTCAGACGCGCGGCGATCTGGGCCCGCAGCGCCTCGCGGTTTTCATATTGCGCAACTGGCGTTGCGAAACGCTCGTCCTGCGTCAGGTCGGGCAGGTCCAGCCCCCTGCAGATGAGCTGCACCGGGTTATCGGTGAAGACCGGGGAGATCTCGATGAAACCGTCGGCGGTGCGCCAGCTATGCGGAAGGGCCTTTTCGGTCAGCGTCAGGTCGACGGCGCCGGTATCGGCGGCGGCCGGGTTGAGCGAGCGCGGACCGTCCCAGACATGGGTGGTGAGCGCGGCGCTGTGCAGGTCGGTAAAGACCTGTGTGCCAAGCCCGGTGCGCGTACGGTTCACTAGCGCGGCAAGAATGGCATTGGCGAGCATCAGCCCGGCGATGTGATCGACCGAGACAGTCGGGATCGAGGGAAGGCGGTCGCCCTCGGCGGGCGAGAACAGCCCGCCCTCGGCAGCGGCCATCTGGGCGTGACCGGCCCGGCCGCGCTCGGCATCTGGCCCCTTTTCGCCCCAACCGGAGGAGGAGGCGTGAATCAGCTTCGGGAAGCGGACGTGCAGGCTGTCGAAATCGATGCCCATCTTCTTGTCCACGCCGGGGCGGAAATTGTGGACCACCACATCGGCGGTGCCCAGCAGCTTGTCGAGCGCCTCCTTGCCGTCGTCAGCCTTGAGGTCCAGCACGATGGAGCGCTTGTTCCGGTTCAGCCCGGCGAATGGCATCGAGACGTCGCCCACGAACGGTCCCCAGGCGCGGGACCAATCACCACGGCCCGGGCGCTCGACCTTGATCACGTCTGCACCGAAATCGGCGAGCAGAAGCGTGGCCAGCGGTCCTTGCCAGACATGCGTGAAGTCGACGATCCGTATGCCGTTCAAGAAGTCATACATCGTTCAGTTCCCTGTGTAATTGGGAGGGCGTTTTTCCAGAAAGGCGTTCAACCCTTCAATGCCGTCATCGGTGCCCTTGCAGAAACCACCGGCGAGGCTTTCGAGGGTCGCGCCGAGCAGGATGCCTTGCGCACCATCGATCAGTTGCTTGGAGACTTGCACCGAGGTTGGGGCATTGGCCGCGATGGCAGCGGCAATCTCCTGCGCGCGCGCCATCAGCGCTCCAGTGGGGTGAATCTCGGTCACCAAACCCCAGTCGCAGGCCGTTTGTGCGTCGATCGCTTTGCCCGTGAAAATCATCTGGCTGGCACGGCTGCGCCCGATCAGTTTCGGCAGGCGCTGCGTCGCACCCCAGCCGCAGACTGTGCCGATCTTGACCTCGGGGCTGGCGAATTTCGCCCCCTCGACGGCAATGCAGAAATCCATCGCCAGCGCCAGTTCCAGCCCGCCGCCAAAGGTAAAACCGTTGAGCACCCCGATCGTGGGCACGCGCAGCGAAGCGATACGGTCGATCAGCGCGTGTCCGCCGTGCACCCAGTCCCGCCATGTGTCGAGCGGGCCAAGCTGGCTGAAAGCGCCGATATCGGCACCGACCGAAAACGACTTGCCGGTGCCGGTCACGATCACCACCCGCACCGAAAGGTCACGCTCGATCCGGCTAACCGCCGCGTCCAGCGCTCCGAGCATCTCGGGGTCGATTGCGTTCAACTTCTCTGGGCGGTTCAAGGTGATGGTCGCAACTCCATCACGGTCGCTCACAAGCAGGCGGTCCGTCATGTCTGCCTCCTTCCAATGCGGTTCGGAGCCGGTTCTCCAAGGAGAATGGGCTCTTCCTCAACTTGTCCCGTCGCATCGAGTTAAACGTTTTGGTAAGGTGTTTCAGGCCCAAGTCAAGCATGGTAATGGCGATGTCAGGGAACGTGGCTTGCGGCGGGGAAGGGCACTCGGACGCGATTAGCCTGATAATGCCCGGCCGACCGTGAAGCCTCCGACAGTGCCCCAGCCGGTTAACGTGGCACTGCTCCGCGAGCCGTTCCCCTCGGGCGGTGAGTGGTTGTTTGGAATGGAGAAACCTTTGACAGATCTATCCGGGAAGTCAGTCTGGGTCACTGGCGCGAGCAGCGGGATCGGCGAAGCGATCGCAGAGGCCTTTTGCGCCGCCGGTGCGCGTGTCGCCATTTCCGCTCGGCGCGCAGATGCTCTTCGGCGCGTTCAGGAGGCTTTTTCGACCCTTAGAGGAGAGGTCGCGAGCTTTCCGCTGGATGTCAGCGAAGCCGAGGCTGTCGCCGAGGCCGCAAAGCATATCCGAGCCAACTGGGGCGGGATAGACATTCTTGTCAATTGTGCCGGGATAAACGTAAAGAAGCGGCATTGGCGCGATCTCGATATCGCCGACTGGCACCGCATGATCGCGATCAACCTCAACGGTGTGGCCAATACCGTGACAGCAGCGCTTCCCTTGATGCGTGCACAGAAGGACGGTCTGATCGTGAATATCTCGTCCTGGGCTGCGCAGCATGAGTTCGCGGTGGCTGGTCCAGCCTATATCGCGTCGAAAAGGGGAGTCATCGAGCTCTCCCACAGCATCAATCGCGAGGAGATGCAGCACAACATTCGGTGCTGCTGTATTTGCCCGGCCGAGGTCGCAACGCCGATCCTGGAACAGCGCCCGGTTCCGGTCAGCGAAGAAGACGCCGAGCGCATGCTGCAGCCTGCCGATCTTGCTGAACTTGTCACCTTTGTCGCGGCGGCCCCGAGCCGTGTGTGTTTCAATGAGATCGTAATCTCGCCGACCTATAACCGGACCCTCCTGCCGCAGCCATAGCCAGGGCTCGTCGTTAGAAACGTCCGTACGCCCTTGTCGTCGAGGCTCGCGATGCCGGTCACCTCGTCTGAGACCGCAATCACCGTCAACGTGCTGCCGTCGGCATCCATGTCGCCCTCGAGACGCGTCACCGCGGCCACGGTCGGGATATTGTCCTGCTTGACGTCAAAAGCCTCGGCATCGGTCACCGGCGCGCGGTTTTCCATGTCCGAGAGCCCGTCTTTGCCGTCGTTGATCTCCTGCGCCCCGGGCCAGATCGAGGCTTCCCCGTCATTGGGCGGTGTCATGTGTGGACGTATATGGACCCCGCCTGATTGCAACGCCTGATCTGGTCGGGTTCGAGTTTCGCAATTGCGGACGTATATCCGGCTTCCTTGAGCGGCCCGATACTTCGCCGCCGCGAGCCCC
>NZ_SELO01000053.1 GCF_004146235.1 Tropicimonas sp. IMCC6043
CCCGGACCGTTTTCTGACCCGCCTCATTCCGACATCAGGTTTCGTGCCAAGCTGGTCTCCATCGCAGATACCAGCTTGAATCACGCCTACTGCCGAGTGTGAATCCCTTTTGTCAACACGACCTAGCTTCTGCTTCCGACGCTCCCAATCGGGCATCACCTTGTCGAGGAATTCGAAGAACGCCGCACCGTGATGCGGCTCCGCCACATGGCAGAATTCGTGGGTGATCACGTAGTCGATGGCATCGACCGGCGCCTGCACGAGGCGGCGGTTCAGTAGCAGACGTCCGGCCGGTGACATGGACCCCCATCGCTGCCGGGTCTGACGTACGATGAGACCCTTCGGCCTGAATGCCTCGGGATCCGGGAACAGACCGAGACAGAGTTCGATCCGTTCCGGAAACTTGATGTGAGCTCGATCGCGGTACCATGCCTCGACCAGTTCGCGTGTCACCTCCGGCCTGGTCGGCCGGTGAGTCTGCACGACGATGAAGCCGCGGATCAGCTTCACGCTTTCCTGGACATGCGGGACGACCTTCAGCCGGTACTGGCGTCCTAGGTAAAGATGCGTTTCTCCGGCGACGAACCTGCGCTCCGGCGTCCGCGGCAGGAATTGGGCAAAGTACCGTTGCTGCCTCGTCACCCATGCCGCGCGCTTCCGCAGCTTGGCTTCGATGGCGTCTAGTGTCGCGTCTTCCGGGGCCGCGATCACCACCGACGCATCCGGCTCGACGGCGATCTCCAGTGTCTTCCTCGGGCGGCGGACGATTTCGTATCGGATCTCCTGCTCACCGTACTGCAGGCAATGCAATTCCCGCGTCATGCTGCGAACCGGGCCCGGGCGAGGTCCATGATCTTCAGTTCGAGCTCGTCGAGCACCTCCACGGGCAGTTCGACGCCCTTTTCGTCGCGCAGGACGTCGAAGAAGTAGTCATCGATGGCGTTCCGCAGATTGTTCTGGGCCACCTCGTTCGACCAGATGTCCACGATCAGGTGGGACTTGATGATGTCGATGATCTGTTGAGCGATCGCTGCGGCATCGTCGCCGGCTACCAGCTCATCGCCTTCGGTCTTCAGCTGACCGTCCAGGATCCCGAAGAACGCCTGCGCATCCTCATCGCCCCGAATGCTTTCCGGAACATCGCGGCCGCGATCCTTGCGCGCGACCTTGCTCGCGAGGTCCACGACGCTGTTCAGGTATTCGCGCTCGGACAGCCGCTTCTCGCGGTAGGCGCGGATGGTCTCTTCGAGCAGCTCGGAGAACTGTTTGTAGAACGTCGGGTCCTCATCCATCTTCTCGGTGATCGCCCGCCGGGTCGCGCTGGCGATGCGATCGGCCCTCGAGGCCTCGGACACCCCCGTCTCTTCGACGACGGCCTTCAGCGCGTCGGGATCGTTGATGTTGACCACCTCGATGATGGTTTCCGCCGGCATTGCCACGACGTGGTCATCAAGGAGCTTCTGGATCTTCGGCTCGAACTCGCGGACATCGACCGTCTCCTGGTAGCGGAGCTGGACCGAGCGCTTGAGTTCGGAGAACTGTTTCCAGTCGCGTTTCAGGGCATCGACCTTGGCCTCCTCGAAGACAACGCAATGGACGCGCCCATCGGCACTGTATGCGTCGGCCTTGCCGTGGGTACCCTTGGCGCGCGGCTTGTATACGGCGATGGACAGGCCGCCTTGGTCCTTGACGCGGCTGAAGCAAGAAATGTCCGTCGAACCGTCTCCGATGAAGACCATGTTCTCAAACGGCACGGGCCGTTCTTTCTTGGGTACGAACTTGTTAACGGCGGCGTTGTTGCTCAGGTCATGGGCGCCCTTGTTGATACGGAACAGGTACTGGGTCTTGGTCGTGTAGTTGACGGCCAAGGCTGGCCAGACAGCGACACCGTTGGCATCGAACATGAACTTCGATGCGTAGACATACGAGAATTTGGGCGCGATGGATGTGCCAGCAAAGATTTCTGCATTGCCGGATGACACCAGAACATGTTCGAGGCGCATGTGGGAGGCGTACTCTGCCTCGAACAGCCTTTGCCGCAGCGAGGAGGTGCGACGCACCTTCGCCGCGCGGTGGGCGGTGAGCTTTTCGAGCGCCTCGTCCCAGGTCCGCAGAATTTCGGCGATCTTGCGCTGTTCGGGAAGTGGGGGGAGCGCCAGGCGCATTCCTTTGATGTCGCCTGCTCCTAACGCCGGCAGCGCTTGTGACTGCACAGATCGATGGACGAGCCTCTTGATATGCTCATCAAATGCGAACTTGAAAAACGAGTGGTCTACCCTCTTTCTATTGGGCTTGATGCGAAAAAGGTTTGGTGAAATCTGCCATCCCGTGTTCTCGGCTCGAGCTTCAGCCCAAGTTCCAATTGAGCCCCGTACAGATACTACAAGTCCGTGATCCCGTTTTCCCGAGACCTGAGAAAACCGCCCCAAAAGAGGACATTAGAGGACATCGGCCAGCCCCCGTTTCCCGCGGGCGACGGCGAGGGCCCTCAGGTCAGATCTCGCAATCCGCCAGTGCCCTCCCGGCTTGGTGGCGGGCAACTTGCCATCTTCGATCCATCGCCGAACCGTCTTCGTATTGATGCGGAATATGGCGGCAACTTCCTTCACCGTGAGGTATTTTGTAGCGCCCCCGGTTTCTGAGACACCCGTTTGCATCTACGCGGCCACGGGTTGGCTGTCCATCTGGTCACGTCTGAACTGGGCTGGCGAGCGGTGGCCGTGTCGTTCGATCAGCCATTGCTCGTTGTAGGTCTTCCGGAATGCGATCAGCGCCTCGCGGAGGTCTTCGACGGTGTCGAAGGTCCTCACCCACAGCAGGTTCTCCTTGAGGGTCCGGATAAAGCGTTCGGCGCAGCCGTTGCCCTCAGGTGCCCGGATGAAGGCCGGCGAGGACGAGATGCCCAGCCACCGGATCTCGCTCTGGAAGTCGTGGGACGTGTACTGGGAGCCGTGATCGTGGCGCAGGCTCAGCCCGACGGCGACGTCCTTGCCGACCGCACCGAAGCGGGCCGTCACGCCCTGGCGTACCGGCTCCAGCGCCTCGTGGCGCGTCCCACGCAGCGAGGCATGGATGCCGACGCACTCGGCCGAACAGTGATCGACGGCGACAAAGACCGCCACCTGGCCGTGCACCGTCGTTACCGCGGCCGTCATGTCGGTACCCCACATCGTATCGACCGTCTCAGAGATGATCGTGCCATCGTGAGCCCGCGGCCCGCGCGGTGTCGCCCGGCCCGTGTCCGCCGAGAGGCCGTTCTCCCGCATCAGGCGGCGCACGCGCTCCTTCGATGTCCGCACGCCCGTGTGACGCAGGCGAGCCCAGACCTTGCGATAGCCCTCGCCGTGAAAGGGGCTGTCGGTCAGAACGGTGCGGATTTCGTCCACCAGGGCGGCATCCGGCATCGGACCCTGTGGTCCTGGCCGGCGGCGCGGGGTCTCAGGCAGGTTGGCAGCCCGCCGTCGGCGATAGATACCAGCGCGGGTGATGCCCCAGACCCGGCAGACCCGGGCGACGCCATAGCACCGCCGTCCGGAGATCGAGAGCACGGCGCTCATCGCCTCGACCTCCGCCGGCCCAAAGGGCGACCGCCCTCCAGCCGCGCGACCTTTTCATAAAGCAGCTCGTTCTTGCTAAAATCGGTCCCCCGGACCGATTTCATGACGCGCGAACTCCATGGTGACCGCCCCGAGCTTCGCCTGCAGCTGCGCGATCCGGTCGTCCCGATCATCCCTCGGGCGGGACTTCAGGCTCGCAGACCCCGACTCCAGAAAGGCATCCCGCCAGCCGCTGAGTTCCGCCACGGTGACCCGAAGTTCCCGCGCCAGGGTTTCCAGCGGCTCGCCGCGAAGAACCCGCAGAACCGACTCCTGCTTCCGCCTTGCCGTCATGCGCCGTTCCCGAGCCGGCGCCCCGGTCGCTCCGACATCGGACCTCTCCGCGCCCGCGGCGCCTTCGTGCTTCTCCTGCGTCATCATCCACCTCCGTTTGGCTCTCAATAAGCCGTCAAAGGTGTCTCAGAGAACTCCGGGGCGGGGGAATTTGGCGTTCGGGGAGAATGGCAGGTCAGTCATCGTTGACCTCCCCATCGCGAGGCGTGGCGAAGTCCGACCGAGCCGCTTCGCGCGCCATCACGCGGACGAGCGCCAGCAAGGCGTCATTGATCGGGAGAGATAGTGCGTTGCACCCTGGTTCAATGGGAGCACATGTCATCGTGCGGATCCTTCTGATAGAACCGCTCGTGACGATGAACTTGAGGACCCGGTCCGGGCCGCGCCCGAAAGACCGGTGTCTCACCGCTCACGCGGTGACGTTCATCGCCAGCGAGTGCTCCTGAAGGTGCTCCCTGCGGGCTGACCTGTTTGGCCGTTGTGATTGAAACTCAGATCCCGAGAGGTGCTGCCGGGCCGTCGGCCAACGCTTGCACCGAGATCAGAGACGAGGACATAGACGCCCTTCGTGACCCGTCTATAGCAGTCGAATTCCTTAAACTTCACTAATTCAACGAGCGACGTAACCCACCGCCAGGTCCCTCAAGGTCGCAGCGACTGCCTATCCCCTCATCGAAACCGCCCGCATGAACGCGGTGGATCCCGAGGCCTGGCTTACCTAGTTTCTAACCTACATCGCCGGTCACAGGATCAACCGCCTCGACGAACTCGCCCCCTGAAATTGGCAGCCTAGGTAAAAGTCAACGGCAGTCATGCCGGACCGATACCCAGCAAGCCACTTTGCTGGCGGTCGACCGATCCTTCCGCTGCCGTAAGTTCGATCACTTCTTCGACCACGTAGATCGGTCGTCTCTTAGATTCCACAGTCAGTCGGCCGACATATTCTCCCAGGATCCCCAGCGCGATCAGATTGCATGCTCCAAAGAACAGCACCACCACCATCAACGAGGCATAGCCCGGCACGTCGATGCCGTAGACAAGCGTGCGGATGGTCAGAAGGAACCCCATAATGAGCGCCAAAACGGCGACGATGGAGCCGAAATAGGTCCACGCTCGAAGCGGCAGAGTGCTCGCGCCAGTGATCCCGTCGAGCGCAAAGTTCCACAGCTTCCAGAGATTCCACTTCGTCTCGCCCGCAGCACGTTCGGGGCGCTCGTATTCAAGTGTCACTTGTCGGAAGCCAACCCAGGCAAACATGCCTTTCATGAAGCGCACTCTTTCCGGCATCGCGTTCAGCACGTCGACGACTTGCCGGTCGAGCAGGCGGAAATCTCCGACGTTGGGCTCCACATGAAACTCGGACAGGAGGTTGATGGCCCCGTAGAACGCCCGGCTGGAGGATCGCTTGAGCGCACTGTCGTTGTGGCGCGAGGCGCGCTTGGCATTCACCACCTTGGCGCCGTCCAGCCAAGCCTCGACCATTTGCGGGATCAACTCTGGCGGATCCTGCAGATCAACATCCATCGGGATCACCGCATCGCCCGTGGCATGGTCGAGCCCTGCGGCTAACGCGTTGTCCTTGCGAAAATTGCGCGACAGTTTGACGATCCGGATGTCGAGCACGTCGGAGGCCCGTTCGATGATCTCTGCCACCGTCCGGTCGGCGCTGCCGTCATCGACGAACACGACCTCGACACGTTCGATCTTATCACGAAGCTCTCGGACGAGTGGCTTCATCTTGTCTAAGAACATTGGTACGGCCTGTTCCTCGTTGAACACGGGGACGACCAAAGACAGCTTGCGGCCCACGGGCAGCGTTGAGAAGGGCCTCTGTTTGGGCAGGATATCGGGAGCCGAGATCATGCGACGGGTTTTATGAACTGCGCTACTACGCTCAGACCGGCCAGACGATTCCACCGAGTGAGCTGCGCCTCAATCCCGCAAATCGCGGTCAGAATCGTGTTGATCGGCGCCGGCATTGGGCGCATGTCGGAACTGTCCGCATCACTCTTTCGCTTGAGGAGGCGTACCGCGACGGCGATGGGAAAGATCGAGCCGAAGTAGTAGTGCAGTAGCCGTGGTTCCGCGCCGACGGCCCGGATCGTCTTCGCCAACCGCGCGCGGGTATAGCGGCGGCGGTGGTCGAGATAATCGTCATGGGCGCTCCATAAGAATTCGAAGGCCGGAACCGTGATCACGAACACTGTCCCCGGCGCTGCTTTGTCCCAGTACTCCTTTAGAAGCGCCACGTCGTCGTCCACATGTTCGAGAACATCCATCAGCAAGAAGAGATCAGCATCAGTACGTTCGACAGCGCGCACATAGGACACTCTGCGACCGCCGTTGAGATCCTCCTCACGCTCTGCCTCGTAGCCCGGATCAACGCACGTCGCTTGTTCCCCGTGTCCGTTGTCGAGAAACCAGCGGCTGAACCAGCCTAGCCCGGCGCCGACATCGAGGATTTCGCGGGGGGAGCGCGGTAGATGTCGCGCAACCATGCGTGCCTTAGAGACATAGTACCAATGGCTATCGGCACTGTCGCCGAGGGCGTCACGCTCCTTCAGATCCACTGAAAATTCCCTTTTTTTTATGACGCCGGTTTCCCACTGCACCCTCCCTTGGTATGGAATGCCTGACAACAACCAATTTCATAGTTTTGATATGACTATAGCAAACAGAACTTCCATTGTTCTTCTACCGACCCTGAGCGGGCTTGTCATCCTGATATCTTGCCTAGGTAGCTTTGTTGGCCTCGATGCGTCCAGCCTCTGGACGGATGAACTTTTCTCGGCCTATTTCGCCGATCCGACCCTGCCAACCTTCGGCGAGGCTCTCACGCGGGCGGCAGAGGACGTAAACCCGCCGGGCTACTACCTGTTGTTGTGGGCAATTCTGCGTGGCACCGGGCTGGACATCGAGACGGGCAGCCGGGGATTCTCGGCAGTGTTGGGGGGGCTCGCCATCCTTGCGGTCGTCGTGGCGCCCACCAAGGGGGTCGGGACGGCCCCGCGCCTTCTGGCAGGTGCCTTCGCCGCGACTTCGACGGTCTGGTTTATCTACACGCAAGAGGCGCGGGCCTATGCGTTCGTTCTTTTGCTTGTGGCAGGCATGCTGGCCAGTGCCCTGCGCTGTATCGACGACCTGCTAGTTGGTCGCACGCCCGTCCTTCCGCTCGCTGCGCTGGCTCTCCTCTCGCTCGTGGCGGGCCTCAGTCACTACTACTCGATCCTGCTGGCCGGTGGGCTTTTCACAATTCTGCTACTCTTTTGCCGCTCATTTCGGGCGCTAGCGGGTGTTGTGATCGCCGGCTTTTCTGTTCTTTTTTTGTTCCTGGCCTTTTTGATCTGGCATCAAGCCCAGGTGATCATAGACATCCACAACACTTGGTTTTCGGCGAGTTTCGAGTCCCTGAAACACACCACTCTCTATGGACTAAGACGACTGATCGGCACGCGGCGCTCGCAACTCATGATTCTGGTGCTCGCGGGGCTCGCGGTCTGGTCGCTATTGGCGAGGGGGAGAAGGCAAAGCTGGGCAACGTTTGTCCGCGCGCATGTCGCGGCGGCACTGTTGCTATTGATCGGCAGTTTCCTGTTAGCTTATCTCTACGCTCTCGGGGTCACGCTCGTCTTCACGCCGATGCTGAGTGAGCGGCTTTTCACCGTGCTGGCGCCGGTGGTCTGGGTCGCGCTAGCTTATGGTGCACATGTCGTTCTGACTCTGATGAATGGCCCTCTTCGCGCCCCGGCGGCGGCGATGTCACTCTCACTCACAGTGGTGCTTTCCGGAACCATGGTGCTAAACCGTGCGAAAGACAGTAAGGAACCCTGGCGCCACTCGGCCAATGCAGTCGCGTCGTTCGAGGGATGCACAGGAGCCACTCTGCCTGTGGTCTGGTGGGAGCAACCCTATTTCCGAGAAGACGATCCCGAGCGGTTCTACGGCTTCTACCTGCCCCCCAATCCCGACCGGAAGTGGTTGCCCATTAACCGCGACGACCTCCTGACCGATCTCGTGCGGCCGGAGGTGCAAGCGCTGGTGCAGGACACGGCAATGGGACGCCGGACCTGCCAGCTGCTTTTGTGGTCGGTCCACATGAGAATCAGAGATCCCGAGGCCATAACGGAAGCTCTTGCCGCCACTCTGGCCGGAAAGGCGCGAGCCAACGATATCTCGGTCACCATCGTAAATCCCAAAGACGGGAGATCGCCAGCCTATCTCTTCGTCCTTCAGCCGCTTTCCGCTGCAGATCTCCGTTGAGCACTGCCACCAGAACAGGGTGACCAACTGCCCCAACCTAGCAAGAGCCTGAGGAAGTTCAGTATGCGTGCCCTATTTTCCCAGTTCCTCCGTTATTCTTGGGTCGGCCTGCTCAACACTGCGTTGGGGCTGTTCGTGATCTGGGGCCTGATGCTGGCAGGCCTCGGTCCCTATGCTGCGAATGTCGCAGGTTATGCTGCGGGACTAGTGCTGTCTTTCTTCCTTAACCGCACCTGGACCTTCAGAGCGCAGGAGGCGGGCTGGCCCGTTGCTCGGTTCCTCTGCGCCTTCGCCATAGCCTACGGCGCCAATCTCACCATCCTAACACTAGGCCTAGAAATCCTGCCGGGTGCGGCCTATGCCCTGCAACCTGTAGCGATCGGAATCTATTCGGTCGTATTTTTCTTGTTGTGCCGGTTCTTCGTGTTTTCCGTTCGGAACACCGAGACTTGACCACATAGGTCCAATAACCTCAGAACGGAACGCAAAAAATTCCAGCAGCCTACGTTTGGGGCTCGTTCTCGTCCTTCAAACAGTCTATGGGCGGTAGCGACTCATTCTCAGTTGAGAGCGTAAACGCGATGAAGGCGGCACGCCAGCCTTGTTCGACAACGCTGGTTGCGAGCCCCCGCAACCAAAAATCAAAAACAATTTCAAAGACTTGAAGTCGGCTTCGGCCGATCAAGTTTTTGATGTCGTGTTTTACATCAACGCCATATCAACGTTTGGGGAGTCCTCTGGGCGACTTGGCGCATCAGTCAAGAAGGGCGGCGAGCGGCCTTTCGACGACGTCCCAATGCCTTTGTGCCAAGGTTTCCCCGAGCAAGCTCAGGCCGCGGGCGGCCAGAGTCTTCACAGCTTTCTACTGCGATGCTACGGCGCGCACTTGGTCGAGCCCCGTCACGAATGCATCGACGAGCGTTGAGGGAAGGTTGTAAACCTTCAAGGCGGCTCTGGGGTACTCGGCAAGGAGAGGCCAGCGGTCAGCCAGTCTCGGTAATCCATTCTTACGGCCGACACATTCCCCAAATTGGCGTTAGCGATGGCCAACAGCATGTAGCTGATGCTGCTGCCGTCAGCGGCGGAATAAGTGGCGGCCGAAAGCATATCGTCCCAGCTCTCGCTCATCATGTGAGCTATCGCCAAAAACATGAAATACCTCGGGGCTGGTGATATCGAGCGTTCGACCGCAAACTCGAGCTTCGGCCTCGCCTCTGAAAACCGACCTTGATAACCGAGCATGACACCGAGATTGCCGACAGTTTCCGGAACATTCGGGTTTGTCTCGACGGCGCACTCCGCATAGAGCCGTTGACAGCTTGGCCGATCGACACACCGCTACGTTGCAACATGTTCCAACGTGCACATCAGAGGCCCGACATGCCAAGTATCCTCCAAGAGGGGGCACATGGCAGGCACAAATCTTCAGACCTTGATCTCACGGTTTCCTGGCCTCGAGCTCAGCATCACGAGGCTGTATCGCGACGATCCGGAATTCCGATCCATCTGTGAAGAGATTGAAATGGCCGATACCGCGCGCGCTCGGTGGCAGGACATGCCGGATCGCGCTGACGAGTATCAGAGGATTTTCGACCGGCTGCAGGATGAGTTCCTCGACCACCTTTCACGGAAGACGCGCGTAGCGTTTGTGCAATCAATCAAACAAGGAATAAGCGACGATGGCGGGAACCCGGTCTCCGGCGGCCGTTTCAGGACCAAGGATGGCCGTTACGTCATCATCATGGAGATCAATCCGAACAATATCGGCAATCTCCGCGACGCCTTTGGCGCAGACCACCTGAAGGGGGATGAGCGTTTCGCGACGCCGCAGGCACGGCTGCAGAACGCAAAGGCGCGCTGTTTGAAGAGATGCAGAGCATCGTCGGGACTCATGACCTCGCTGACGTCAAGGAGCGCCTGCAGAAATTCGGGTGAATTTCAGCGTTGCGCAAACGACCGAGGAAAACACCCGGGACGAGCACATGATCGTAAACGGCTGCTTCCCGGAGGTTGAGGGCGCAGATGGTATCCGCACCGTCGATAGCCCGATGCAGATCCACGCCGAGGATCTTGTCGAGGAAATCGAGCACCGCGCCCCGCCGAAGCTTCTTCTGCAAGACGACAGCGCCACAGGCATCCACCCCGTGAAGCTGAAAGACAGACTTGGCCAAGTCGATCCCGAGTGTTGTAATTTCCATGTGGTCGGTTCCTTCCTTAGCTGGTTCCAAACAGCACCAGCTTGGCACATCGCGATGCCGTTCGGGTGGAGCCGTCCACACCATCAGAAGAACGTGGCTTTCGATGGGGCAGGGGGCTAAGTAGCGTCCGCGGATGACGAAACGCAAACCGTTCAAATACTTCAAGACCAGCCCTGAGATCATCCGCCTGGCGGTGATGCTCTACGTGCGCTTCCCTTTGTCGCTCAGGAATGTCGAGGATCTGCTGCACGAGCGCGGCATCGACATCAGCCATGAATCCGTTCGGTTCTGGTGGAACAGGTTCGGACCGATGTTCGCCTCCGAGATCCGCATGAAACGCGCCGAGCGGCTGCGTTCCGGGCCGCAATGGTATTGGCATCTCGACGAAATGTTCGTGAAGATCAACGGTGAACGGCACTACTTGTGGCGGGCCGTCGACCAAGAGGGCGAGGTCCTCGAAAGCTATGTGACGAAGACACGGGACAAGAGGGCCGCATTGAAATTCTTGAAGAAAACAATGAAAGGCTATGGTCGGCCGCACGTCTTCGTCACCGACAAGCTGCGGTCCTACAGTGCTGCGCTACGGGAGGTCGGCGCGGTGGACCGGCAGGAAACTGGGCGCTGGCTCAACAATCGGGCGGAGAACTCGCACCTGCCATTCCGACGACGAGAACGGGCAATGCAGCGCTTCCGGCGGATGCGAAGTCTGCAGATGTTTGCCGCCGTCCACGCCTCGGTCTTCAACCATTTCAACTCGGAGCGCAGATTCTCCCCCAGAGCCAACTTCAAGAAGAACCGCGTCGCCGCCCTCGACGAGTGGCGTCAACTTGGTGCGGCATAAGGGACAGCGGTCCTGCCCTTGCGTAGACTGGTTCGAATCTGTCTGACACCACCTTCCAGACCTTCAAACGGTCGGTCCAAACAAACGCGACCGGCCCGTTGCTGCCTGTCGCTATCGACTTTCCAGGCGTCCGCTTTAGTGATCCTGCAAATGACAGCAAAGCCGATAGGATATCCTTTTCGGCCCGGTGAGGCTTCACGCTCGATCGATCAACGTTGGAGACGGTGTTCGAATTCAGGACACAACCAAGGGTATCAACCAGACCATCGCGACCTGAACGGGTTGATGAACCACATAGAATGTCAGGCTGTGTTGCCCCGGCCAGGCCAATCTGGCCGCTTGCATAAAATCCGGTCAGCTGGATTCAAGCTTCGCGGGAGGCAAAGCCTTCACGACTGCCATTCCCGCGAGATAGGGGGCGAGCCATGGAACGATGGGAATGAAACCGACAGATGGTGGGACGTTCCTGGTCAGGCCGGTACATACCCACCACGGCGAAAGATCGAGAGAAGTCGCTGCCGTTGGAGACCGAAGGCATTTCCGAATGGTTCGCCCTTTGCAGCTCAAGCAGGCATGTTTTTTTGCGGCGTGGTTCACAATCCCGCGTTCTACGCCTGTGTGATGACTCGGTTGCGACATTGGATGCTACGGTCAAACGATCAGTGAATAGTGAGGCGAGAATGAACGGGAACTTCCCAAATCGTGGAAGACGCAGGCTTTTACTCGGAGCTCCGGCGCTGCTGCTGGGGGCGACTGTCTCTGGTCCAGTGAGCGCGCTGTCTTCGACGCCCCCGCAGAGCGAGGGGCCGTTCTATCCGCGCAGTATCCCGTCTGATAGCGATGCCGATCTTACCGTATTCAACGGCGAGAGGGCGCCTGGCGAGGTCATCGAGATGGTTGGCCGACTCTTCGACGCCAAGGGGCAGGTTCTTTCGGGCGGAAACATAGAAATCTGGCACTGCGACGTTAATGGAGTTTATGCCCATGTGGGCCAATCGACGCCGCCTGGGTTTCAGGGTTACGGCGCGGTGAGGACTGACGGTTCGGGAAATTATCGCTTCCGTACAACCCGCCCCGGGATCTATCCGGGGCGCACACGCCACATACACGTGAAGGTACGCAGCGCGGATGGAGCGGATCTGACAACGCAAATGTACTTTCCCGGTGAGCCGGGCAACGAGCGAGATGGCCTCCTGCGCCGCGCAAGGGATCCCGGAGCCCTGATCGCCCGAAAGGAAGCGGGATCGCCACCTCGCTACGTATTCGATATCGTTTTGGCGTAGCGACTGTCGGGTGCAATGCGTCTGGCGTGGCAACTTCGATGCATGCCGCGTCGCGCAGAGATTGAAACAGCCGCATCGCCGAAGCTTGCAAGAAGGAATCGTCTGCCATGCGTCGTTTCATAATGATCGTTTGCATGATCGGCTTTGGTACAGCGGCGATGGCGCAAACGGCTCCAAACGATCACGAGATCGCTGCGTACGCGGGGCTATTCAGCGCCGCCCATGTTGGTGATGTCGCAGCAATTCGGAAGCAGGTTTCTGACGGTGCAAACGTCAATGCCCGTGATACGAAGGGCCGTACCCCTGCCCATGTTGCAGCCTTTGCATCGCAGGACGAAGCGTTGCGCGCGCTGGCCGAATCCGGGGCTGACATGAACGCGCTGGAAGGCCGTGCCTATGACGTGGTCACGATCGCGGCGGTCGCCGACGATCCCGAACTCCTGTCACTCGCGATCGAACTGGGCAACGATCCGGGCCTCGTCACCAGCCCGTATGACGGCACGGCGCTCATCGCAGCGGCGCATCTGGGCCATGTTGACGTGGTCCGGCGGCTGATCGCCGCCGGTGCTCCGCTCGATCACGTCAACAACCTGCACTGGACGGCGGTCATGGAGGCCGTCGTCCTGGGTGACGGAGGTGCGAACCACCAGGAGGTCCTCGATGCACTCCTCGCGACCGGGGCCGACCGCACGCTTGCGGACAGAGATGGTGTGACACCGCTTCAGCATGCCGAAATTCGCGGGTTCGCGGAAATGGCAGCCCGGCTGCGGCGACAGGATTGAGGTCGGAGACGTGGAGCTGTCGACATGACCGGCAGCGGGATTGACGACAGGCTGACCTCGAACCGGCCCCGGCGATGGGCGCACAGCCACGTGATATGACGCAATGTCATCTGCGGGGTAGACTGGTTCGCATACGCGTGGATCAGGGAGGTTGTCATGCGCCAATCCGTCTTTTCGTTTGCTGTTGCAGCATTTGTTGCAGGAGGTGCCTTTGCCCAGTCGGGAGACGTTACCCGTAACCTGACCGAGGTCACCGGCGATGTCTGGCGGTTCGACAACAATTTCCACGTCTCGATGGTGGTCGTGACCGACGAGGGCGCGGTGGTCACCGACCCGATAAACGCCGAGGCGGCGACCTGGCTGGAAAACGAAATTCGTGACCGCTTCGGCAAGGAGGTCACTTTCATGCTGCCCAGTCACAGCCATGGAGACCATGGCTCGGGCGGCGAGGTCCTCGGCGATACCGCCACGATCATTGCACATGAGAACTATCAGAAGGCGGTTGGCCAGGACTTCGGGCCGACGACGCCAGCGGACGTCCTTTTCTCGGACAAGCTGTCGCTGGAACACGGTGGCAAGACGTTCGAGTTGACCTACGTCGGCGCTGGCCATGGAGACGACATGGTAGTGACGGTGGTGCGCCCCGAGAACGTGGCCTTCGTCGTGGACATCGTCTCGCCCAAGCGGCTGCCTTACCGGGATTCGACATCCGCGATCGACGGGATCATCGGGCAGGTGCAGGCCGTTTCGGAGCTGGACTTCGACATCCTTGTGCCCGGGCATTCGGTCAACGGTACCATGCAGGATGTGACCGAAACATTGGCCTACCTGGAAGAGCTCAAATCGAAGGTCATGGCCGAGCTCGATGCCGGCAAGAGCCTGGAGGAGATCGTCACGACGGTGTCCATGCCGGCCTACGAGGGCTGGGCAAACTATGCCGAATGGCTGCCGCTCAACATCGAAGGTGCCGTGAAGGGCCTGCAATAGGCGCCGCGCGGTCAAGTGCACCCTTCGCGTTGTTACGGGATCGGTGCACTTCCGGCTATCCGTCACACTCGATAGAACGGCTGTTCCGCTTCAACCCGGCTCGCGCGCGTGCGGATGCTGCCTTTCCAACCGAGCGGCGTTCTACGCGAAGGATGACGATGGCAGACGCGACTTATGCCCAGGACGGCGGATGAATGCTCAGCGTCGATAAGAGTTATGAGATCCTTTCACCAAACGGGTGGTTGATCCGGATGCCCACCGGACAAACCTGAGTACCGGCAGATCGGAACCAGCGGATTCGTCAAAATGCAGCCCCATTCCAGACGGCAAATTCTCGCATACGGCGCCTCGACATTCGGAGCGGCGCTCTTTGGCGGGAGCGCTTCGGCTCAGGATCGGTTCGCGCCAATTGCCGCCGACGCAGCGCAACTGGACCAGTTGCACGCATTGGTCGTGCACCAGGATGGCGAGCGGCTCTTTGCCGAAAGTTTCCGCGGCCCGGCCCTCGACCGGCCTGCGAATGTCAAATCGGTCTCCAAGACCATCGTTGCCCTGCTGACCGGCATCGCGATCGACAGGGGCGTGCTCGACGGGTCCGACCAGCGTGTCCTGCCCCTTCTCGGCCGCGCCCCCACCGGAGACGCTCGGGACGACCTGACCATTGGGCATCTGCTGACGATGCGGACTGGCCTCGGCAGCACATCGGGCGGGAACTACGGGGCCTGGGTCGCCAGCGACGATTGGGTCGACTTTGCGCTGTCGCAGCCACTGCAAGGCGCTCCGGGCGGGCGTTTCATCTATTCGACCGGCGGTTGGCACGTTCTGGGGGCCGCGCTTGCCCGGGCGTCCGGCGAGAGCCTGCATCGGATGGCGCAGGTCTGGCTTGGCGATCCACTGAACATCGTCATCCCGCCCTGGGTCGCCGATCCGCAGGGGCGCTATCTCGGAGGTAATGACATGGCGATCAGTCCTCTCGCCCTGGCGCGGATCGGGGACATGGTGCTGGGCGGCGGCGAGATCGACGGACAGAGAGTGGTCAGTCAGGCGTGGCTCGAGGCTTCCTGGCAGCCACGGACGCGTTCGCCCTTCTCGGGCGACCAATATGGTTATGGCTGGTTCCTTACCCGCTTTGGCGGGCGGGACGCGGCCTATGCCCGCGGCTATGGCGGGCAGATGCTGGTCGTGGTGCCGGATCGTCGCTTGTCGATCGCGATCACTTCCGATCCGCAACGCCCGGCCCGCAGCGGTGGCTATTTCGGCGATCTCCGCAAGCTGACCGAGCAGATCGTGCTCGCTACCTGATCCACTACCTGCGGGGTTGGAAGACAGGCCTCCGCCATTCTGCCGCGCCAAGGAGCCAGTCACGATCCGAAGTCGCGGAAGAACCGCTCGGCATCAGCCGCAGCGGCGCGGCGCGAAGCGGGGTCAATGTAGAACATATGGCCGCCCCGGTAATTACGCAGGATGACCCTTTCTCCGGTCAGGTCACGCGGCAACTGGTCGATCAGATATTCGCTGACACGATACGGGGTGACGGCATCGCTGTAGCCGTGAAGGATCAGCATCCTGAAGCCCGGACTGACCGTCAGCATGTCTACCAGATCACTCGAGGAAGAAGCCCGCGAGCGCGCACCGTCCCAATCCCATCTACGGCTCACGGAATCGTTCAGAAGCTCATAGGTCATGTTGCCGTCGAACCCGAGTGTGCGGCGTGCATAGCTGGCAAAGGCGGCGCCGTAGGCCCGCGTGTATCCGTCGAGGACGGGATCGGCCGCCCACGGATACCCGGAGGCGGGATAAGGGTTGGGAAAGGCGTGGGCCGCGTCATACCGGCTGACGGCGTCGCCATCTTCTGCCGACCGCGAGGCGTAGAGCGCACCGACATAGCCCCTTGCGCGTGCGACATCCGCCGCCGGGATTCCGGTCAGGTCCGAGACACGCTCGTGGAAGGAATTGGCGACCGCGCCGGGCGGCGCCGGATCGACCAGCGCGACAAGATAGTCCTTCATTGCGAAGGCCTCTGCCTCCGCCAGAGCCGTCTCGCTGAAGGTGCCCTGTCTCTCCATTTCCGCAGCCGCCAGCGAGGGCAGTTGCAGCGCCGCGCTCAGTGGGTCGTGGGACGACGATGACAGGTAGCGCCCTTCCAGGAAGGGGGAAACCATGACGATCCCGGACAACACGATCCCGTGGCGCTCTCGAAGCTCGGTGGCCACCTTCGCGGCCCGAAAGCCGCCATAGCTCTCGCCAAGCAGGAATTTGGGCGCCGACAGCAAGCCGTTCTGCTGTACGAAGATCGAGATCGCCCGCGCCAGGCTCCCGGCGTCCTGCTCCACGCCGTAGAATTCGCGCGTCGCCTCGTCGGATACCGCCCGGCTCCAACCGGTGCCAACGGGGTCGATGAAGACGAGGTCGGTAAAGGCAAGCCAGCTGTCGGGGTTCTCGCGCAGATCCGGCGTGGCCCCGTATCCGCCCTCCTTGCCAAGCTCGGCGATCTGCGGTCCGGCCAGACCCATATGAAGGTAGGCCGATGCAGCGCCCGGTCCGCCATTGAAGGCGAAAGTGATCGGACGAGCGCCGGTCGCGTCCTCGGCACGATAGGCGGTGTAATACATCTTGGCGCTCAGTTCGCCCTCACTATCGAACAGGTCGATCGTTCCGGCGGTTGCCGTGTAGGCGAGCGGGCCAGTCGCGGAGTCCCAGACATGTTGCGTCGTCGAATCCGGCGGCAGGAGATCGAAGATCGTTCGCTCACCCGCAGCCCGCTCGTCCGGGCTTCGTTGGGCGATGGCAATCCCGCAGGACAATAGCAGGATCAGAAAAGTGAGATGGAGGTATCGACTGAAAATCATGGCCTTCTCTAATTGGGATTTCCGCTCGAGCTTACAATCAAAGCTCCGCACCCTCGTTCAACAATGATTGAACCCGAATGTGACAGGCAGGCCTGACTGCCAGTGCGCAGGGGACACCTGGCATTCGCGAGGGCGACCTATGGCAGCTGCAAAGGCTGGTCACCGGCGAAATCGGCATGCTCTGTTGAGAAGGCAGTTCCGGAGTCTTCCCGGCGCGAAACCTGGCGGCCTTGATGCGAAATGTCTTCGACTCGACCGTTCGCCGCTATGTTCCAATTCCTGGTCCATCGAATGCAGGCCACATGTTTCCACGGATGCGATCTCGCCACCGGAGCTTTCCGAAGGTTTTTGAGGTGACTGGTCGGGCAAGTGCCGAAAACCATGAAATGGTCGTTGCCCTGGCAGGATGCATGGGCCGAGTTCTTTTGTCGGTGTCTTCTGCCCAGATACCGTGGCAAGCTTGCAAAGAATTGTGCCGGGATGGCAATTTCCGCCATGACATTTCCGAGCACAGAGCAATTGGAGGACGGCGTCATGGCTGGTGGCACGACGAAACTTGGTCATCTGGTGGCCGTTCTGGCGACTGCCCTTGTCCTTTCCGTATCTCCGGTTGCTGCCTGTTCGCCGGTGGATTTCACCTCCATGGCGATCGTGGAGCGGACTCGGGCACCAGTACTCGACGCCCTCCTCATGGCTTATCGGGACATCGAGATTTCGGCGGACGGGACGAAACTGTCCCTTGATGGAAGGCATTGGATCGACGTGGGTGAGATTCGGAGCGTGACACCGAACGAAGTGTTGCGCTCCGCAACCGTCAGCGAGCAATTCCTCTACCACTATCCCCTGAACTTCGATCTCTCTCGGCGCAAGGAGCCCTTCTTCGATCCGGGTCGACCGCGAAACGACGCTTTTTTCAAGGCGCTCTATTTCGACAGCGAGGACCGGACGCGCGAGACACTCGTGAAAGTTCCGGCGCCGGGGTTATCCGAGGCGACCTTCTGGGTAACGCGGAAATGGGGTGTCGATTGCCAGCTTCGGATGGCCTTGCAGGTTCTGGCGGAGTCGGATGAAGATTTCTCGAGATTCTTCAAGTCACCGGGTGGCGCATTCAACTGGCGCCGGATCAGTGGCACCTCCCGGCTGAGCCCGCACAGCTTCGGGATCGCCGTCGATATCAACGCCGAGCTCGGACAGTATTGGAAATGGACGGGCGCAAACGAAGGCGACGTCGGCGCGTATGACAACAAGGTGCCAGAGGCGTTGGTCTCGACGATGGAGCGTTTTGGCTTCATTTGGGGCGGCAAGTGGCATCATTTCGACGGAATGCACTTCGAATATCGGCCCGAGTTGATCCTCTATAGCAGGATGGTTCTGCAGTGAGGTAGGTCGGAACGCAAAGCAATTGCGGGCAGGTGCGCTTATTACTGTATCCACTGGGAATCGTCTGTGTCGCCGACACGATAAGTTCCGGAAGGCGCTTGAGATCGCCAGACTTGGCAAGTTTATATCAAACGGAACTGACCTCGATGTAATTTCCGGAACATGATCAGTTGACGAACCTCTGTAGTAGTCGCGTTTTTCGAAATATGGCGGAATCCTGGCATTGATTTCATCGACAAGCGGGTTGCCGCGGCTGCATCATATCGCTTTCATTGGTCTGAGATGCGCGGAAGATCGGCGAAAATCTGGATGTCCGGTCCTGCTGCATTCCGCAAGTGCAATGCTGCGCGCGCAAAAATAGCGGCACTCCGCCCTTCGTGCGGGTTTCTGCATCCGCGAGTAAGGGTGATCCTGGGTCGGAAGAGAATGACGTGAACGGCCGAGGCTGTGTGAAAACTCAAGGCGGACACCTGAAACGCACGAAGATACCCCCTGCCGTCGTTCTCTCGGCGAATTGAGTGGCCTCCAACGCGTTTTGCCGTGACCTGAGACCCGTCTCTTCCTCCGGTTTGAAGTAGAGTCCGTCCCAAACGAGGAGACGAACGGAATGAAGAGATCACGGTTCAGCGAAGAACAGATCATCGCGATCCTGAAGAGCCAGGAGAGCG
>NZ_SELO01000163.1 GCF_004146235.1 Tropicimonas sp. IMCC6043
CGTGGCACCGCGGAGCAGCACATCCGCGAAGGCAAGTACGCCATCCGCTGGACGCGCCTGTCGTGCCGCCGGTTCCGGGATAACGAGGTGCGTCTCCAGCTGCACGCGCTGGCCTATAACCTCGCCGTCTTTCTCGCTCATGTCGGTCTGCCAGAGCCCGTGGCGGCCTGGTCGCTTACCAGCCTGCAACTCAAGCTCATCAAGATCGGCGCGCGGGTTGTTCGGCATGCCCGCGCCATCACCTTCCAATTGGCCGAGGTGGCCGTGTCGGGGCCGATGATCCGCGCAATCCTCGCTGCGATCCAGCGCCTGCGGTCGCCTCCGGCGGCGACATGCTGACTGCGCTTACCATCAAGATCGAAGAAACTCGGCTCGACCATTGCGTCTGCGGCCTGCGGTCGATGGGCATCTGGCTGCCAATGGCGTCCGACAAGGGCCCC
>NZ_SELO01000054.1 GCF_004146235.1 Tropicimonas sp. IMCC6043
AGATCCCTTCACCCTGGTACAACTGGTTTGCGGGAAATCCGAACGGATGCTGGGATTGGTGGGGGTATTCCGGCGACGATTACCTGAGCCGCACCGCGCCGCAGATATCTGCCATCGCCCGAATGGCCGCTGCGCTCGGTGCGCCAATGTCACCCTAAGGGAAGAATCTCTTCCGCGGACATCCGGTCTTGATGGAGGGAGCTCAAACGCTTGGCGCCAATCTCAGTTGAGCCAGCATCTGGTCGCTGTCGATGACGCCCCAGTGCTCGCGAAGCTTGCCGTCTTCGACGCGCAGAATGTCGACCCCATCGACTTCGAACCCACGGCCCGTCGGTCTTTCGCCGAGGAATTCGCCGTGGTGCGTCCCGCTGATGCGGACAACGGCTGCGACCTTGCCGTCTTCCTCGAAGACAGTCAGAGGTCTGATTGCCAGGTCAGGAAAAGCGGCCCTCATCTCCTCGGTTCCTGAACGGAACCCTTCGCGCGTCGCTGGGTGCCCGGGCCAGGGCGCATGGTCCAGGAAATCTTCCGCCATGAAGTGCTCGGTGGCTGAGACATCCCCCGTTTGAAAGACGGTCTCGTAGAACTGTTTGACGACGTCGATTGCGGCCTGGGTCATGTCGATCTCCTTGTCGGTCATCAGGAAACCCGTTGGAATCCCTGTATCAAAGAATAAGTCTCTGCGAAGGTGCAAAATAGTCTTACTTTAGCGAAACGATTTTGCAATTCTGCAATCATGCACTGGGACGATCTGAAATACGTGCTGGCACTACATCGGGCGGGCACCCTGGTGCGCGCCGGGAAGCTGCTGCATGTGAACACCAGCACAGTAGGCCGCCGCATCCTCGCGCTGGAGCAAAGTCTGGAAGCCAGGCTTTTCGATCGCATGGGCGGAGGTTACCAGCCGACACCCGCAGCTCTGCGCGTGGTTGCATGCGCCGAGGAAATGGAGTTGCAGGCCAATGCCATGCAACGGCAGATCAAGGGACTGGATAGCCGGGTAGAGGGTCCCGTACGGATCACGGCTCTGGACAATTTTCTCGATGCGATTGTCGTGCCCGCGCTGCCGGAATTCCTGCAGAGACATCCGGGGATAGAGTTAACTCTGGAATCAGACCTGCGGCTCTTCGAGTTGGCCGAAGGAGAAGCCGACATAGCAGTACGGTCGGCAAAGCCGGTTCAGCCCGAACTGGTCGCCCGCTCATTAGGGACCCTTCCCACTGGTTTCTACCAACTGCGCGGAAAGAACTGGGCGGGCCAACTTCCGCTCGTCGGGCTGCCCGACAGACCCGAACATGCTACCTACAACGAAAGCCTTATTGCGAAAGTCCCACGCGGCAAGATTGTCGTGCGCGCAAACACCGAGTCGCGCATTGCGGAGCTGGTGAAGCTTGGCGTCGGAATCGGCTTTATCGATTGCTTTGTTGGCGAGCTCGATCCCAGTCTGGAGCGCATACCCGGATTTGGCCTCAGCGAGTCCGAGGCTTGGGCTATTGCCCATGTCGACATGCGGCGCTCGGCGCGGGTGCGCGCCACCCTGGACTTCCTCAAGGACGCGGCTGCTCGCGCGTCGATGAAGAGTGGGCTTTAGCCTGGCTCTTATAATGTGGTCGCCACACCGCAACAACGGGTCGGGAAAGGGCTTCGTGCCCAGCACGCCGAGTCCCGAGGGGGCTCACTAGGAACGGCGGAGTTCGCGGCGAGGATCGATGGGCGGCATGGCTAAGGCCATTCACACTCGTGTGTCCAACACCCCGAGTTCCTCCCACATCCACTGGAAGTCATACTCTGCCATCGGAGACTCCGTGTTGCGTGCGCTCGAGTTTTCGATGTGCTTCAGCCAGGCAATCACCTTCTTGCGACCCGCTGCACTGCGAACGGCCTGACGAGGGGTTTTCCCTCCGAGTGACGGTATCGGCTGGTCCAACGTGTCCCGATAGTGTCGGTCGAGATGCTCATGAACAATTTGCCGAGCAATATCCGGCGGGATCTCGTCGGCGGGCGCTTCTTCGCGCTCTGCCATTTCCTGCTCGACGGTTCGTATTGAGGTCAACGGCGACTTCACTAGGTCGCCGAGTGCGTTCATCAGCATTGCACGCCCCCGCTCAGCGCGTTCGGCCGAGTTGACAGACAGGGTAAGTGCCTTCCCCTTCAGCTCCAGGTAGCCAAGGACGGTCTGGCCATCCATCGAGGAATCGAGGGCCATGGCACCCTTGGGTCCGCTGTGTATTGCCGGCGCTGTGGTGATCCAGTTCCACACTTTCTGACCCTCAGGCACGAGGTCCGGCAGTGCTGAGAGGCGACTCCGCACGTCCCTCTGCAGGACCCCAGTAGAAAAGGGGAACCGTAGGTCGTGGAACGCCAAGAGATCACCGCTGTTGTTTGTCAGCGTTGGCATCTTTGGATCGAGTATCTTTGGCAGTTGGGCAAAGAGCCAGGCATTGGCGAAGAGCGGTGCACACCGGCGCCGTACGTCTTCATCAACACGGAGTTCCGCTTCCGGATCGAGGTCCAACGTCTGCCGCAAGCCGTCGAGTAGGAACTCGGCGGCCTCTGCCGGGAACTGCAACAGCGCGCCGGATATCACATGATCGTCACCCTGCGGAACCACGCGCACGGCGATTCGGTCCCAAGGCTTCAGGCTGCGAGTTGCACTCTTCTCCCGCACGGTGACGGGATCGGCGTCGCTGAGCAGGTCACGAAGCTCCATTGACCTGCCCGGGACGATCTGGCTCACCTCATAGAGGCTGGGGGCGGCCGACCGCAAACCGGCAAGGTATGCACGGTCTTCCGCGGTCTCGTTCCAACCGCGCTTGCCAAGGTAAACGTCGACGACGTTGGTTTGGCCTTTGCCGTAGGTTCGGCCTAGCAGGTCCTCGAATGCGCAGCCCCAAAGGGTCATCGGCCAAGGGTCGCTGAGCAACACATCCAGATCCTCGAATTCGAGGTCGAACTCCTCAAGGGCTGGGCCAATGTGCTCGCCAAGCACCTCTAGCAGGCGCTCCCTCCAGGTATTGTCCTTTCCGATGAACCCGATGAGGCCATCAACACCGTTTACCTTTGCCATGTGGCGGACCTCCGACAGATTTCGGTGTCTGGGGATAGTCGGACCGTCGGCACCGGTCCACCCGGAAATTGAAGTCAGCTTGGATGACCCAGGACACGAGTGCTCACCAACTTTGCCAGTGCTAGACGCCAGCAGCCGCGCTGGGCACCCCACCCCACCAACGGGGATCGGTCGAATCTTGGCGCGGCGCCATTCACGTTGGTCCAAAGCGGACATCGGTTTTCGATGCAGCGAACGGCATGGCGGGTCGAACGGGAGATTCGAACACCATGCCGGACCCGGACGGATTACCGCTTTTGGACTGGTCGAATTTGCGCCAACTTGCCGGATCGGCACTCCAATCTACATCGTCCGTCGGGCTCGGTCTTTCCGATACGCCGAATGATGAGAGAAACGACGATTTGGAGGAACTATGCTGCGTACATCAACAACGACACTCTTGGCATCACTGATTGCCGCTACGCCTGTGCTTGCCCAAGACGTGTCCTACACGATGGATGGGAATGCTTTCACTGGCTACTGGGCCGAGGCCGAGAACCCCAATGGCCTGGTCGTGATCATCCACGATTGGGATGGCATGACAGACTACGAGCGGCAGCGCGCGGAAATGTTGGCCGAGATGGGCTACAACGCCTTCGCGGTCGATATGTTTGGGGACGACACGCCGACCGAAACGGTGGATCATCGCCGTGCCGCCACCGGTGCACTTTACCAGGACAGAGAGCGCATGAGAGCTCTCGTTGAAGCGGGCGTCGAACAGGCTCTTGCCCGTTCCAGTGTCGATAATTTGGTTGTCGAAGGCTACTGTTTCGGTGGAGCCGTTGCCCTTGAGATGGCGAGAAGTGACGTTGCTGATTTGGCCGACGGCTATGCGACCTTCCATGGCGGTCTGACCGCACCCGAAGGTCAGTCATGGAGGTCGCGGACGAAACCGTGATCCGCGACACAGTCGGCGAGACCGTATGCATCTTCCTCGCGGGTCTCTATCAGGCAGAGCTCGGGATCGCGCAGCACCTGAAGCGCCTGGCCGCGGCGCCTCTGCCATGGGCCAGGATTGATGCCGACAAGGCTCTCCCGTGGATCGAAGAAAGAACGGGGCTCACGCTGGCCGACAACCAGGCCGAGGCGATCCGGCTGGCACTGCGCTCGAAGGTCCTTGTCGTCACCGGCGGTCCCGGCGTCGGCAAGACGACCATCGTCAATTCCATTCTGCGCATTCTGGCTGCGAAATCCGTGGAACTTCTGCTCTGCGCACCGACCGGACGTGCTGCCAAGCGCATGAGCGAGGCCACCGGACGGGAGGCGAAGACGATCCATCGGTTGCTGGAATTCGACCCCATGGCCGGCCGCAGCGCGTCGATGGAGGACCTGGTGCATTGCTGCCCGGTGATCAACAGCGGAGTGTGGTTGAGCAACCTCCCAACGATCTCCTCGAGCACGCCAGCCGCCATCGCCGCTGTTGCGAAGGTCCTGCGATGGGCAGCTCATCGAAATCGCATTCATCCGCCTATGGCTGCGCCATTTGTCAACATGATTTAGTTTAAAATAGCTATGGCCAGATTTAGGAACGAAGCGAAAGCTACCCAAGCAGCGTAGGGAATAAACGTAGCAGCCGAGACGCGATCCAACGCCCAACTTCGCCAAATGAAAACCAGAATGACAGCGGTCAGCGATAGAATGATTAATAAGGCGATCCATGGCCGCTGCATCACAAAGAAGACCGGAGACCAAAGAAAGTTCAGCCCCAATTGCCCCCACCAGAGTCTCATCCGTGGAGATGATTTTTTTGCTTCCCAAGTCCGCCACCCAGCGATCGCAATTAGAACATAAAGGGCTGACCAAACAGGTGCGAAAATCCAGTTCGGTGGATTGAATGAGGGCTTGGTTAAGCTTGCGTACCAAATATCCGGCGCGGTTAGCGTGCCAATCAGTATCCCTCCCCCTATGACCAAGACCAGAAAGGCAACGCGCGTCATTATTTTGTTCACCGGAATGCAACCTCTATCGCCCGCGTGAACTTGCCCCCGTTTGACCGCACACCTAGGCGGTTTCGGTTTGTGCCCTGATGAACTCGCGGGACGAGCGCCATTTCGGGACGGAGTGCGGGTGGTTATCGTTGTAGTTCCCGATCCAGGTGCTTAGCAAGGCCAGGACGGTTTCGGCATCCGGCAGTGGATTGACGCGGATATAGTCGCGCTTGGTCACAGTCACCGGCAGCTTTGCGCGGATCGCTGCCGTCAGCGTGGGCGCTGAAGTACTGGCATCGTCGTCCATGCTGGATGGACAAGTTTGCCGACCTTGCTGACATCTGAGTGAAGCTGTCGGATTGATGCTTCCGGCCCAAAAGCAATGCCCGGCGAATGACCGCTGTCGTCGGTCTTCAAGGGATATACCCTCCTCAACACAACACGCGGAGTCAGGTGCGACCTGCATCCAACTGAGGGAGATGAGATCACTTGCCGCCAACTCAATGTTCTGGATCTGTCAGGAACAGCAGAAGGCCTGAAGATGCGCCTTCCACCGTGGTCGCTTTCATAAATCAACAAAATCTGTATAATGGCATAGTGACAGCATTCGGCGCGAATGGGAATGCAAAATGGTGCAGAATCTAGTATTACGTATTGGCCTGGCAGTTCTTGCAGCGGCTGTTTATTCTGCCTATGTATTCACCGACTGGAGTACAGTCGATGATCTAATGGAGAGAGTTCCGGCGTTCACGATTTCGGCCCTCGCAATAGGTGTGACTTGCTCTGTTTTTAACTTTTCCAAGCCACTTCTTACAACCTTTCTTATATCCGCTCCCGCGCCAGTACTTTCCATTCTTGGCTATACACTTGTGGCTGCCGCAATTGCCGGGGCTAATGACGTCATTGAATCGGCGGTAAATCTGGCAATCTTTTTTTCCTTTTTCTCAATTTTCTATGCTTTGCTTGCCATGCTCGGATGTGTGATCGGAATAAGGCTGCGAAATTGGTTGAAGACATATCTTTCGCGCACATGGGAAGTTCATGGGGGAGATGAAGTTACCGCTGCAAAAATCTCAGCAGGAGTAACTTTTGTGAGCGCATTAATTGTTCTCGCGGGAACGGTGCTCACTGTTGTGTTTGGCGAATAGCGGTAATCCGACATGCGAGATAGGGCCTACATTTCTTTTCTTTTTCATCTTCTGCTCTTTCCATGTTCCGAAATGGTGGGTATCTCCGCAGCCTTTGCCGAGGAAGGAGATGCCTCAACAATGACTGCCTTCTTTGTTCCTGCAGAACCGAACCTTGACTGGTCATCACCACAAGGGCTTACCACAACTGCATTAAGGAATTATTTGCTCGCCGTGGCAAACCCATACCTCCATCCAATTGGTCACTCAGTCGTCAGTTTACATTGTCCACGTAGCCAAAGGGAAAGAACTATCTGGGCCGCGGTTACTGGCGGAAGTAATCGTGGCGACCTCGAACGACTCCTATTTGATGGCTTGGGAGCCGGAATTCTTTTGATGGAATTCGATGGAAGACTGCAAGAAGGAGATGAGGCAAAAGAAGTTGTCTCTCGAAGGGTGTGGAACGGAAAGGCTAGGTGGATCAGGGCCGAAATATCTGACGAAGCATGTGTGCGAGCAATTTCATACTACCGATTTTTTAAGACAAACAGAGTCTATCGCCGATTTCGTGCAGATTACCGACCGCTCAATGGTAATGGCTCTGGGTGCGCCGGCTTTGTTCTTAGTTTCTTTGAGGTTATTGGAGTGAGTTTTGATTATAAAGATTTCTCTAGAGAAATCAGAATTCCGCTTAATTTATTTTCAACGAGCAGCCGGCGTGTTTCGGTATGGTCTCTTATGCTTTCTTCTCGGGCCAGAGAATGGTCGAGAGCCGGAGAAGAATCGGTGATGCTTAGCATAATTGATCCTTCGGAGGTGTACAAATGGATTGGGAACCATTCTGACTTCACGAAGGGAGAGAACTTTCTCTCAGGCATCGAGAAATCTGGTGTAAATATTGATGCGCGGGACGTTCCACTTCCCGACATTTCGGCGTTTCCGATATTTACCGAGAATCACATAGAAAACTTGGATGCGGAATAGTGCATTGGTGTTGCCGGCCGGTATCATGCCTAACCAAGAATACCCCGTGAACTGTAAATTTTCGCCTTTCCAGATTCTTTGCTGGCGGTGGTCGACTTTCCTCGAGATGATCTGTTCGTTTGTTTTTTTTGGCATTCAGTAGTTCGGTCTGAACAAGTCCGAAGTCACTGAATTTGTGAAGGAGGCGGGCGGTTCTGGTAGCGTGGAACGGCAGGGTTTCATAGGATTCATGCGGAAACCCTGCAATTTCGGATTGCCCGATGAAGCACCGACCGCGTCCGCCCGAACAGGATGACCTTCTCCGTCCCAGGCTCGTCGACATGATCGACATGCGCCATGAGTTGGTGAAGCTGGCGGCGGTGTCAGAAGAACGTGGCTTGAGATGGGGCAGGGGGCTGAGTAGCGTCCCCGGATGACCAAACGCGACCCGTTCAAATACTTCAAGACCAGCCCTGAGATCATCCGCCTGGCGGTGATGCTCTACGTACGCTTCCCCTTGTCGCTGCGGAACGTCGAAGACCTGCTGCACGAGCGCGGTATCTACATCAGCCATGAATCCGTTCGGTTCTGGTGGCAGCGTTTCGGCCCGATGTTCGCCTCCGAGATCCGAAGGAAGCGCGCCGAGCGGCTGCGTTCAGGGCCGCAGTGGCAATGGCATCTCGACGAAATGTTCGTGAAGATAAATGGCGAGCGGCACTATCTGTGGCGGGCCGTCGACCACGAAGGTGAGGTCCTGGAGAGCTTTGTGACGAAGGCACGGGACAAGAAGGCGGCATTGAAATTCCTAAAGAAAACAATGAAGCGCTACGGTCGGCCGCACGTCTTCGTAACAGATAAGCTTCGTTCGTATGGCGCTGCGCTGAGGGAGGTCGGCGCAGCGGACCGACAGGACACCGGGCGTTGGCGGAACAACAGGGCCGAGAATTCGCACCTGCCATTTCGACGACGAGAGCGGGCGATGCAACGCTTCCGGCGGATGCGAAGTCTGCAGATGTTCGCCGCCGTCCACGCCTCGGTCTTCAACCATTTCAACTCGGAGCGCAGCTTCTACTCGAGAGCAAATTTCAAGAAGAACCGCACCGCCGCTCTCGATGAGTGGCGTCAACTCGGCGCGGAATAAAGGGCAAACTCACTGTCCATTCAGAGACCGGTTCGAATTCGTCTGGCAGCACCTTCTGGCGGACTTCTCGGCGAAGCCGAACGTGTTGATTGACATTCCAAAAATAGAATTGACGCAAATCAACGCACGTTTCCGAAAATTGACGCAGCGTTGAGTCGCGAACATTGCCTCCGATCAGGTCCGATGGGCGCCGGTAGGCCTCGCGACTGCCGGCCAGCGAGCGGATCGAATCAGCTCTGAAGTACCTTTGGGACTCCCGGCGGCGATCATCACAGTCAGAGGAGGGACTGCAATGAGACGACAGGTTATCCCGGCAATCGGGCTCTGTGCCGGAACGCTGGTCGCGGCGTTTGGCGTGTCGACCGCGCAGGCCGAACCGCCGGCCGACTGGTCGACGATTGACGCCAAGACGGTGACGCTCTTCTACCCCGGTCAGTCCAGCTACCAATGGCTCCGCAGCAACGAGCACAAGCGGGCAGACCGGAAAACGGCAGAGGGCGACAGCTGCGTCTCGTGCCATGAAGGGGAGGAGCAGGAACTCGGCGAGGTGATGGTGAGCGGGGACCGTCTGGAGCCCCACCCGATCGATGGCAAGCAGGCCACGATCGACCTAGCGGTGCAGGCCGCCCATGACGACGAAAACCTGTACCTTCGAGTACAGTGGAAAACTCTCAACGACTTCCCCGGCACCGCGCATCCGCACTGGCGCTTCGACGGCAACGAATGGAAGGTGATCGGCTGGCCGCGTTTGCACAGCAAGGTCTGGGACGAGGGCCAGCCCGCCATCTACGAGGACCGGTTCTCGATCATGGTCGATGACGGCAGCGTGCCGATGTTCGCCGAGCAGGGCTGCTGGCTGACCTGCCACAATGGCATGCGCGACATGCCGGAACTGGCCGAGACCGATGCAGTCAGGGCGCATCCACTGTTGGGCGACGCGCTGGGCAAGAAGGACGTCCGCAAATACTTGCCGTCGACCCGCAACGACGACGAGTCGATCTGGGACGACACCAAGACCGAGGAAGAGATCGCCGAGATCAAGGCCATGAGCGGCTTTGTCGACTTGATGCAATGGCGGGCGCATCGATCGAACCCGGTCGGTATGGCGGACGATGGCTACGTGCTCGAATACCGGCTGACCGACGCCGGAAAGAACGTCTTCGGCACGAACTGGGACAAGGAGGCAAACCAGCCGAAGTATATGTTCGACGAGGCCAAGGTCGGGTTCAAGTCGCGGACAATGGACGAAATCCGCGATTTCTCGCAACCGAGCTCGCTGATCGCCGAGGAGAACGCGGTCGCGTTCGATCCTGATGCAGGTTGGGCGGAAGGGGACATGATCCCCGAATACTTCGTCACCCGCGCGAGCGCTGAGGGCTCGGCCGCGGACAACAGCGCTGCCACGGGAACCTGGGAGGACGGCATGTGGACGGTCCTGTTCACCCGCAAGCTCGATACCGGCCACCCGGAGGACGACAAGATCATGGAGGTCGGAGGAGTCTACGATTTCAACTTCGCCGTCCATGACGACAACATCACCACTCGGGGCCACCATGTTTCGTTCCCGCTCACGCTCGGGATCGGAACCGACGCCGACATCACGGCGGTAACCCAGTAAAGCAGGCGCGCGGGCGCGGCCTGATCGGGGCCGCGCCCGCACATCAGCGATCGGCGACATCTCGACTGCGGAGGGCATGGTGCGAATCTTCGGGCTCAACGGGCGCCGTCTTGCCTACATTGCCGGTGCGGTCGTCGCGGTGCTTGTGGTCGGCTGGTTTCTAGCCTTCGAGCCGGTGACCCGCACCTACGTGGCATCGGATTACGCCTGCAGTTACTGCCACGTCGAGCGCGAATATGATTACACGACCAGGCTGTCTTTCTCGCAACCGCACCCGGTCGAACTGCCGGCGGGGACGGAACTGGCGGCCTGTGTCGATTGTCACGTGCCGGAGGGTCTGTGGGGGGCAACCTACACCTACACCCACTATATGAGCGCGACTGACCTGTTCGGCCACTTCCGCGACCGTGCGTCAGAGCGCGCAGGAGACTGGATTCCTCTCAGCGCCGCCCGCGCAAGCAGGGTGCGGGACCGATTGTTCGAATATGACAGCGTCACCTGCCGGAGCTGCCACATCGAGGCCGAAATCAAGCCGAAACGGTCTCGCGGCCAGAAGGCGCACGAGAACGCCCTCGAGAGCGGGGAAACCTGCATCGAATGCCACGACAACATGGTCCACCGATACACGGAGATCCGAGACGGGACCTTCGAGAGAGCCGATGCGGCCGCGGAATGAGGACCTGAGCGCCATGTTCGAAACCGAAGATCGCGGGAGCCGCTTCCTCAGGAGGCCAGGATGAACGACGAGCCGAGACCGACCTCCAGCCGCAGGGGACTGGTGACCGCGATGATTGGCGCCGTGATGACAGCCGCCGCGGCGATCTCCACGTCGGTCTTCAGGGGCGGACAAGCCAAGGCCAATGGCAACAGCTCCGAGCCGGGTACGAAGGAGCGAAAGGTCCAGTACGGCATGGTCATCGACGTCAGGCGGTGCATCGGATGCCACGCCTGTACAGTTGCCTGCAAGAGCGAGTTCGACGTCCCGCCGGGCGTCAATCGGAGCTGGGTGGAATATGTCGAAAAGGGCGTCTATCCGAATGTGGGCCGGAGCTTCCTGCCGAGGTTGTGCAATCACTGCTCTGAACCGCCCTGCGTGAGTGTCTGTCCCACCGATGCGACCTGGAAGCGCGAGCAGGACGGCATCGTGGTCGTGGACTCGGGCCTGTGCATCGGCTGCAAATACTGCATCCAGGCTTGCCCCTACGACGCGCGCTTTCTCAACCCTGTCACCAACGTCGCTGACAAATGCGATTTCTGCATCCACCGTGTCTCGCAGGGGCTCACGCCATCCTGCGTGAACACGTGCGTGGGCGGCGCCCGCATCTTCGGCGACCTTGGGGATCCCGACAGCGACATCTCGAAGCTCATCGCCCGGAACCAGGTCACGGTCCTGCGCGGCGAGATGGGTACCCTTCCGAACGTCTACTACATCAGCGCGGACCATACCGACGAGATCGATGCGGGCCGGCCTGAGGTGCGCAAGGTCGAGGTCATCACGCACCGGCGCGACAAGAAGAGGAGGTAGAAATGGGGGGGGAGTTGACTTGGGGCCTGCCCGTCATCCTGTATCTGTTTCTGGCCGGAGTCGGCGCCGGGGTCGGGACCGTGAGCGCGTCAGTTCTTCTCCGCGGCGGTGGCGGCGGCTTCGGCGGCGACCATTTTCGCCTGGCGCGCATCGGGGCGCTGTTGTCGCCGCTACCGGTAATCGTCGGCACCACGTTGATCGTGTTCGAGCTGGGACAGCCGTCCCGCGCCTTCAACCTTTTCAAGGTGATCAATCTGTCGCCGATGAACATCGGATCGTGGCTGTTGCTGGTCTTCATCTGCACCAGCGTGCTCTACGCTTTGGCCTTCCTTCCTTCGTTCATGCCAGAGATGAAACACTTGAGCGACCGGCTGGAACGTGTCCGCAGGGGGTTCGCCTGGGTCAATGTCCCGATGGGGATCGGGGTGGCGGTCTACACGGGTGTCATGCTGGGCGCGATGCCATCGCGACCATTGTGGAACTCGCCGATCCTGGCGCTGCTGTTCCTGATCTCGGCCCTGTCGACCGGTGTCGCCGCGATTATCCTGCTGCGCGCGATCTTCCGTCGGAAAAGTGCCGATCCCGCGACTGAACAGGGCTACCACCAGAGCGCTTACCTGCTGACAGCATCTGACGTCATGCTGATCGGCTTCGAATTGATGGTGATCTTCCTGTTCATCATGTTCGCGCATCTGACGATAGGGAACATGAAATACGCTGTATCGATCATCCTGCCGGGCGGAGACATGGCGATGATGTTCTGGGTGTGGGTAGTCCTGATCGGGCTCCTGCTGCCTGGCCTCGCGGAACTGGCTTATGTCCTCCCGCGGCTGCTGTATCACCGACACTACGCGGCGCCCGTGGCGGTCGAGGTGCTCGTGTCGATCGGCGTGCTGATTGGCGGTTTCATGCTGCGCTACGTCATCGTTGTTGCCGGTCAGGTGACCGGCCCGATGGGAATCTAGGGATGCTCGGAGGACGCAATGATCAAACGCCGTGATGTTCTCGGGCTGGGCGCCGCCGCTGCCGCGGGCGGCTTGGCGATACCGGCCGGGCGCGCTGACGCCCAGGAGACGGAGCAGTTGACTGCGGGGGGAGAGGGCTACAGCTATCTGACCGGAACCGAACACGAGGCTGTTCCCACCACCTGCGCGATGTGCGCCAGCCGCTGCGCCGCGATCGGCTATGTCGACAGCGGCTACGTCGTCAAGCTGGAGGGCAATCCCGAGTCCAGGAGGACCCTCGGCAAGCTCTGCGCCAAAGGTCAGGCAAGCGTGAATCAAGTCTACGACCCGGACCGGATTCTCCGGCCGATGCGACGGACCGGGCAGCGGGGCGACGGCGAGTGGGAGCAGATCTCCTGGGACGATGCCCTCGAAGATCTTTCCGCCCGACTTTCGAAGCTACGTGACGACGGCCATCCCGAAAGGTTCATGTTCCATCACGGGTGGATCTCGGCCGGTGCCGACCGGCTGATCAACAAGGTGTTCCTGCCGAGCTACGGCACCGCCACCATCGCCGACAATTCCTGTCTCGGACAGAGCGCCAGGAGCACCGCACAGGAACTGACCTGGGGCGGCAATGGAGGCAGCTGGGACTTCGACAACACCCGCTATGTCCTGAACTTCGGCAGCAATGTCATGGAGGCCGACACCAACCACGTCGCGCTTGCCCGCAGGCTGTCCTTTGCCCTGACCGACGGCAACGTGAAGATGGTCACCTTCGACGTGCGGCTGTCGAACACCGCCGCCAGATCTCATACCTGGATACAGGTGAGACCGGGCACGGATCTCTCCGTTGTGCTCGCGATGTGCAACGTGGTGATGACCGAGGAGCTCTATCGGGGCCCGGGGGAGGACTTCCTGGAGTTTTGCAGGGTCACGGACCGTCTTGACGCTTCGAGAGACGAGAAGATCGACGCACTGAAGGAGCACCTCGCCGACTACACGCCCGAATGGGCGGAGGAGATCAGCGGGGTGGGCGCCGAGACGATCAGGGAAATCGCCGTCGAGTTCGCTGCGGCAAGACCCGCCTGCGTGATCAGCTCGCGCGGTGCCAGCGCGCATTACAACGGCGTCGAGACCGAGCGGGCGATCCAGATGCTGGCCGCCATCACGGGCAATATCGACAATCCGGGCGGCAGGTGTCTGGCCGCCGTTCCGGAATGGGTCCATCCGACGGGGCCGGAAGACAAGCTACTGGCGAGGCGGCTCGAGATCCTGGACGGTTTCGACGATTCGGCAGCATTGCCAATCTACGGTGTCGGCCACCAGGTATTGAGGATGATCAAGGACGGGCGCGCCGGGCGGCCCGAAGTGTATCTGTGGTATAACCACAATCCGGTCCTGTCGAACGGGAACATCCGGGAGACGATCGACATCCTGAAGGATGAATCGCTGATCCCGTTCACCGTCGCCGTCACCCCGTTCTACGACGAATCGGCGGCGTTGGCCGACCTGATCCTCCCGGACGCGGTGTTCCTCGAAACCTTCGATTTCGAGGACGGCCCCTCACCCGCCCAAGTCCCGGAATACGCCATTCGGCAGCCGGTGGTCCCGCCGCGCGGCGAGGCTCGCGACTTCAAGGACGTTTGCTGCGATCTGGCGCAGCGGATGGGCTTCCCGCTCGGCTTCGAGTCGGCCGAGGAATTCGTGGATGAGGCCTGCAAACTGACGCCCGACGTACAGAAGAAGGCACGCGGATTCAGCGGCATGACGCGGTATGGTGTCTGGCAGGACGACGACGCCATGCCCGCCTTCCACTCCTACCGCACCGTTGTCGACCCGGCGGCGCTCAGTGCCGACGGTGTGATCCTTGACGTGCAGTCCGGCATCTACTGGAACTGGGAGGTAGCCGGCGTGAGCGACGAAGGCACTGCCGCGAGCGTCGGCTATTTTGGGACACCGGGCGCCTACAAAGGCTATGTCGGCCAATCGATCCGGAACGAGGTCTACCAGGGGTTCAGGCCGGGCCGGACAAACAAGTCCGGGTATTTCGAGCTCTATTCGGCGACCCTGGCGGTGAGGGGCCTCGCGCCGCTGCCGAGTTACGTGGCGGTCCCGGAACATGAGGAACTGACGGAGGACGACTTGGTTTTGACAAGCTTCAGGGTCAACGTCCAAACGCTGTCCCGAAGCCAGAACTGCATGTGGCTGGACGAGATAAGCACCGAGGACTCAGTCTGGATCCATCCTGAAACCGCGGCGCTCCGAGGTGTCGGCGACGGTGACCGGATCACGATCACATCGAAGATCGGCGAGATCGAAGCGACGGCCAAAGTGACGGAGAACGTCGTTCCGGGAGTAATCGCCATGTCGAGCCACGGGGGCCGTTGGGAGTATGGACGATACGCTTCGGGTTCCAAGGCTCCTTTCAGCGTGGACGAAGATCGTCCCTACGAGGCGCTGAAGTGGTGGAATGATCGGGCGGCCCATCCCAACTGGATCATCGATAACGCGCCAGAGCCGGTCAGTGGACAGCAGCGCTACATGGACACCGTGGTTTCGGTTTCCAGGATCCAATCGTGATCTTTCCCTCGTTCGACCTGGGGACCATTGAGGTGTTTCTCTTCTGCCGCAAGCTGATCGATCTGTGGCGCACTCCACCGTCGTTGAGCCTTGGATCTCAGTTCTGGTTACACTTAGGGTGCGCGCCCTTGGAACACCTGCTGGAGGTGGTTCCTTACCGGATCCAGACAATCCTGACCGATCGAGCGATTGGAACGCCATTGGTCCGAGAGACAATGGCGAGGCGAACGGGATCGAGCACCGCCTGACCAAGCCCAACCACCCTTGGACAAACGGCCAGGTCGAGCGGATGAACCGGACGATCAAGACGCCACCGTCAAGCGCTTCCACTACGACAGCCACGATCAGCTCCGAGCCCATCTCGCGGACTTCATGGCCGCCTACAACTTCGCTCGCAGGCTCAAGACCCTCAGCGGCCTCACGCCTTACGAATACATCTGCAAAGTCTGGACTTCAGAGCCCGATCGATTCATCCTCGATCCGATCCACCAGATGCCGGGACTGAACACCTAGGATTGTTATTTGATTCCAAGTCTTAAGCGAGCTTCGTCCGGTGAGAGGGACATCAGAAATACCGCAATGCTCGTTGCGTCTTCGTCACTCAGCTCGATTTCCGGCATGGCCTCCACGCCGCGAGCTGCATCCTTTACGTCCTTCAGGATCATACCCTGAATATCCGGAGCACTGGCGCCCGAGGCATCCAATCCATGGCATTCCGAGCACATCTCAAGGAACAGTGTGCGTCCCGCCGTTATCTGACCCTTGGGCATGTGCAGTTCTTCGGTAGCGACGCTGCAGGGCCAGAGGATCAGGGAAAAAGCGAGGCCAAAGCGAACTCCTGAACGCTTGGCTACCACCTCGTGCAGTTGCGTTTGCCTTGGAATATTTGATCCCACGATGGCTTGGTCCAAAAGGATAAATTGACACTCGCAGACATAACCAAAGTTAGCTGCCTTTCGGATTCAAGATTGCCTGTCAAGCTTGACCACCGTCGGGCAAACCCCGGTAATTTCCCGAATTTGAGTGAGGGCCCCGAGTGTCCGAGACCCTCTGTCTATTCTTCGGTTGTTTTAACCGACCAACGCACCATCATCGCGCCAGACGGCAACGATGCTGGAACGTGGCAGACCTTCCCCGTCAGGGAACGACCCACCAGGATGTTGTATGCCTACGAACATCGTCTTTCTGTCCGTCGACCAACATAGGCCCGTCACTTCGCATCCGTTTGGACCGGTCAGAAAACGGTGTATCTCACCCGTTGCCGGATCACCCGCCAGCATCTGGTTGTTGCCCTGGCCTTCGAACTCGCCCTCATTGGAGTCGTCCCCATCGGTCTGGATCCAGACAATCCCGGTCGAGTCGAACATCATCCCGTCCGGAGAGTTGAACATGTTCCCTTCGTTGACGTTTGACGATCCCTTGTAGGCGCCGTCACCAACCACCGGATTGCCGGCCATCACGAACAGATCCCAGCGGAAAGATGACGTGCCATGATCGTCGTTGGCGGGATACCATCGCACGATCTGGCCATAGTTATTGACCTCGCGCGGATTGGGTCCATTGACCGATGTGTCGTCGCCTCCGGCATTTGGTTTCACGCCGCGGTTCTTGTTGTTGGTGAGCGAGGCATATCCTTCGGCCGCGACTGGGTTCACTTGCACCCACTCGGGGCGATCCATGGTCGTGCCGCCTGCGGCCGAGGCCGCCATACGGGTGTAGACAAGGATCTCGACGGCGTCCATGCCGGTAGTCTCCGGCGTAAGCGGGAGCCATTCGCCGGTTCCGTCCCAGTTGAACTTCGCGACGAACAGTGCTCCGTCATCAAGAAGGGCACCGCCGTCGGTGCCGGGCGCGTAGACTCCATTCGAGACGAATTTGTAGAGGTACTCTCCGCGCTCGTCGTCGCCCATGTAGACCACCACACGCCCGTCCGGCGCTAGCGTGCAAGCGGCGTTCTCATGTTTGATCCGACCGAGTGCAGTGCGCTTGATCGGGGTGGAGGTCGGGTCCGAGGGATCGATCTCGGTCACCCATCCCTGCCTGCGTGGTTCTGCCGGGTTCTTGGACACATCGAAGCGCGGATCGAACTTGTGGTAGTCGTAACCCCAGCCATCATGGCCGATACCATAGCGAGAGTAGTCTTCGGGAAGTTCGAAATCCGCATCAGTTGAGCCGAAGTAGCCGTTGAAATTCTCCTCGCAGGTCAGGTAGGTGCCCCAAGGCGTCGGGCCGGATCCGCAGTTGTTCATAGTCCCCAAGGGGTTCATTCCCTCGGGATCGGCTTCGGTTTTCAATAGGTCCGAACCTGCTGCGGGGCCTGAGAACTTCATCGGTGTGTTGTGATCGATCCGGCGATTGAAGGGAGAGTCGACAACAACCTCGTATCCTCCGCCGTCTTTTGGCGCGACCTCCATGATGGTGACGCCCTGGATGCGTTGCAGCATCAATACATCATCAGCGCTTTGCGGCACACCGTCCGAGTTTGGCAGATTGGTCTTGAGATTGGCATACTCGCTGTTGACGGCAATCACTTCTCGGCCATCGATAGAATAGAGCCACATCCCGTCAGTGTTCTCGCCAAACACGTGTTCGGCCGTCGCTGCGTCATGTCCATTCGCCGGGTCAAAGGCGGCAGCGCCCGAGTGGAGCGGATCGCCCCAACGGGTGACGACAGACCAGCTATAGCCTTCCGGAACATGGACCGTTGAATCCGTAGCAATCGGGATCGGCTTGAACGCGAAACGACTGGCCGCCTGGGCTCTGGCGGATGTGGACGAGAAGAGAGCCCCAGTTCCCATTACGGCGGCACCGGAACCAAAGGCCAGCACTCCACCCAGGAATCCCCTCCGAGAAATCGCTTCTTCGACGACCAGGTCAAAATCCGAAATGTCAGGACGAGGGCTGTTGACCTCGTCCCATTCGTCCATAGTCAGTCCATGGTCCTTCATGGTGTCCTCCCATTGATGGTTTGTCTATGTCAGGGCGGAACGTGCTTTGATAGATCGCGCACACTGAACGGCCCCGTCACTATAGTCCACCCACAGTCAACAATTGGGAAGTGATTTCTCGGTTTGAACAACGGTCGGGCGGTAACCCACGTAAAGCTGGTGTAATTTCCCGGATGGTCTGAGATCATATCGAGGCCGACTAATTCGCTGAATTGGCGATGGAACTAACGAGGGGGTGGTGTCAAGGCGATGAAGCTTGAGCAGGGCAGGTTGGTCTCGTAGCGTCTTGGGATGACGAAAGACGACCCCTTCAAGTAATTTCGGACGAGCCGCGAGATCATCCGCCTGGCGGTGATGATGTACGTGCGCTTTCCGCTCTCACTCCGTAACGTCGAGGACCTGTTGCACGAGCGTGGGATCGATATCAGCCATGAATCCGTCCGGTTCTGGCGACAGCGCCTTGGCCCGATCTTCGCCGCCGAGATCCGCAAGAAACGCGCCGAGCGGCTTCGTTCTGGGCCGCAGTGGCGGTGGCATTTGGATGAGAGTGTGCCGCGAGGCTCCTGCACCTGATGCGGGTGCCGAGCTGCACGAAAGATGAGGGTAGGCCCCTCGGAGCCGGCCGTCAGGGGCAGGCTTCAAG
>NZ_SELO01000164.1 GCF_004146235.1 Tropicimonas sp. IMCC6043
TCCGCGGTCGCCCGCGCCATCACCGGCGCCCGCTGGTCCGGGCCCCGCTTCTTCGGATTGAAGGAGACCCGCTGATGGCAGCGCCGAAGATCCGCTGCGCGATCTACACGCGGAAGTCCTCCGAAGAGGGGCTCGACCAGGGGTTCAATTCCCTCGATGCCCAGTTTGAGGCCTGCGCTGCCTATATCGCCAGTCAGAAGCATGAGGGCTGGGTTCTGGCACGCGACCGTTTCGACGATGGCGGCGTCTCGGGCGGCACGCTGGAACGCCCTGCCCTGCAACATCTGCTTGGCGAGATCGACACCGGCCGGATCGGCATGGTCGTGGTCTACAAGATCGACCGCCTCACCCGGTCGCTCGCCGATTTCGCCAAGCTCGTCGAGCGCTTGGACGCCTCTGGCTGTTCCTTCGTCTCCGTCACCCAGGCCTTCAACACCG
>NZ_SELO01000055.1 GCF_004146235.1 Tropicimonas sp. IMCC6043
GTATCCCACCCTTTGGAACATCGAGCGATATCTCGCGCGATGGGCTTCCGGAAAGTATAAAGCCCTGCGTGGTCACAAACGGCGTTCCCGGCACTGGCTCCTGCGCATTGCGCAACGCCAACCCCGGATGTTCGCCCACTGGCCGCTGTTGCACGGATATGGCTGAACAATGGGAGCCGGATGATGCGAGAGTATCACGTCCGGTTCTGAGAGAGCGCGGGGGTGAAAGTCCCCCGCGCCACTCGCCTTTTCGTGAAGATCAACGGCGAACGGCACTACTTGTGGCGGGCCGTCGATCATGAGGGCGAGGTGCTGGAAAGCTTCGCGACGACGACGCGAGACAAGAAAAGCGGCATTGAAATTCTTGAAGAAAACGATGCGGCGGTACGGCCGGCCACATATCTTCGTCACTGACAAGCTCCGCTCCTACGGTGCGGCGCTGAGGGAAGTCGGCGCAGCGGACCGGCAGGAAACTGGGCGCTGGCGGAACAACAGGGCGGAGAATTCGCACCTGCCGTTTCGACGACGAGAGCGGGCGATGCAACGCTTCCGACGCATGCGAAGTTTACAGATGTTCGCATCCGTCCACGCCTCCGTCTCAAACCATTTCAACTCGGAGCGCAGCTTCTTCCCCAGAGCCAACTTCAAGAAGAACCGCGCCGCTGCTCTCGCCGAGTGGCGTGAACTCGGCGCGGAATAAGGGACAGCGGTCCTGCCCTTGCGTAGACTGGTTCGAATCTGTCTGATGGTGTGGACGGCCCCACCCGAACGGCATCGCATTGTGCCATGTTGGTACTGTGTGAAAGCCAACAAAGGAGAGGAGCCGACCACATGGAGATTACAACACTCGGGATCGATCTGGCCAAGTCCGTGTTCCAGCTTCACGGGGTGGATGCGGATGGCGCTGTTGTCTTGCAGAAGAAACTGCGGCGTGGGGCGGTGCTCGAATTTCTCGGCAAGGGAGCCCTGCATGATCGGCATCGAAGCCTGTCCGACCTCACACTTCTGGGCGCGGGAGATTGCGGCGCTCGGCCATGAGGTCCGGTTGATCCCGCCCGCATACGTGAAGCCCTGTGTAAAGCGGCAGAAAAACGATGCGGCGGATGCCGAGGCGATCTGCGAGGCCGTTACGCGGCCGAAAATGCGCTTCGTGCCCGCCAAGACCGAAGAGCAGCAGAGCGTCCTGGTCCTGCATCGATCACGCGATCTTCTGATGCGGCAAAGGATCATGGTCCTCAATGCGATCCGGGCGCAGCTTGCGGAGTTCGGGATCGTCGTGGCCCAGGGTCCCGCAAGGATTGTCGCCCTGGTCAGGCGCCTTCGAGAGCCGGATGATCTGACCCTTCCGGCGATCGCCCGTTGCGCACTTCTGTCATTGGGGGTGCAACTCGAGCACCTGGCCGAAGAGATTCGAAGCATCGAGCGACAGTTGCTGGCCTGGCACCGGCAGAACGCAGCAAGCCAGCGGCTCGAAACGATCCCGGGCGTGGGCATCATCACCGCCACGGCGCTCGCCGCCAGCGTTCCCGATCCGGCGGTCTTCAAATCTGGCCGGCAGTTCGCGGCTTGGCTGGGGCTTGTGCCGCGACAGAACTCATCCGGCGGTAAGGACCGGCTAGGACGCGTTTCGAAGATGGGCAACGGCTACCTCCGCCGCCTGCTGGTCGTTGGCGCCACATCAGTGACGCGGCGCGCTGAAACCACTCACACACGAACCGGGGCCTGGGTCCGATCCCTTCTTGAACGCAAACCAACGAGGCTCGTCACCGTGGCTATCGCCAACAAGACCGCCCGAACCGCATGGGCCCTGCTTGCGAAGGGAGAAACCTACAGGGCCGAACCGGTCATTTGAACAAAGGAACGACACGCGGCGCAAACATCGCCGCGAAGAGATGCAAGGGCGAATGTGAGAGATGATGATCGAATGGATCCGCTGCTGGGACACCCCGAGGTGGTGTCAGGGCTTCGAAGCTCGCTGGTCTGATCGGGACCCGGCACGCGGACTTCATCAAGGCCAGCGGTCAATGGTGCCGCGCATAAAGGCCGGACAAATGACTGCAGCTTGCTTCGACCAAAGTCACACAAGAAATCCCTTGCAAAACCGGGGCCGTCCACAAATGACACCACCTTCGAATGCCGGCTCTTCCGTCGGAACCGCCAACTCTGGAAATGCGCCAGATCATGCTGGCGCGTCGGTGCTGTCATTCCGAATCGGGTCGGCTGGGTGGCGGCGGTCAGTCAGGGGGGGCTCGGGCGGGCTGCGGCGTCGCCCGCGGCCGCGGTCTCGGCCGGCGCAACGGGACCGAGAGCCAGATTCAGGTCGTGGGACCCGCCGTCCAGCGGCAGGAACACGACTGACCCGGGCGTGATGGGGAGGCCATCTAGCGTGGCCTCCGCATGGTCCGCTCTCTCGATCTGGATCCTGCTCGACGTGCCCGCCACTCGCAGCGTCATTGAAAACCCCGGCCAGTCCGAGGGGATGTTGGGTGCGATCCGCAGGCGGTCACAGTCTCGGGTCACGCCAAGGATACCTTCGACGGCCGCGCGGTGCATCCAGGCGGCCGAGCCCGTGTACCAGCTCCAGCCGCCGCGTCCGATATGCGGGGCAACAGAATAGACATCGGCGGCCACGGCATAGGGTTCGGTCTTGTAGCGTTGTACGCCCTCGGGCGTCCGGGCGTGGTTGATCGGATTGAGCATCGCGAAGAGGTCCACCGCGCGCTCGCCACGCCCCAGTCGCGCCCAGGCCAGGATGGACCACATTGCTGCATGGCTGTACTGCCCGCCATTCTCGCGCAGCCCGGGCGGATAGCCGGCGATGTAGCCCGGATCCTGCGAGCGCAAGTCGGGATCGGTTCCGAAGGGAGGAGTGAACAGCCGTGCCAAATCGTTTTCGCGGTCGATCAGATGGCTGTCCACTGCCTCCATCGCGCGTCGCGCGCGATCGGGATCGGCCTGTCCGGACAGCACCGCCCAGCTTTGCGGGATCGAGTCGATGCAACAGGCCGGGGAGCCGGCCGCTCCCAGCCATGTTCCGTCATCGAACGTCGCGCGGCGGTACCAGTCACCATCCCAGGCATGGGATTCCATGGATTGGCGCAGCGTTTCGGCCTGCGCGCGCCAGCGCCGTGCCCGGGCAGGGTCGTGCTTTTCCGCAAGCGGCACGAATGCTCCGAGTGTCTGTAGCAGCAGCCAGCCTAGCCAGACGCTTTCGCCGCGGCCGGCGGCGCCGACGCGGTTCATCCCGTCGTTCCAGTCGCCGCTGCCGATGAGCGGCAGGCCGTGCCGCCCGGTCAGGTCGAGCGCGCGGTCCAGACCGAGGGCGCAGTGATCGAAGAGGGACGCACCGTGGCCCGCATTGTCAGGAAGGAAGAACGCGTCGTGTTCGTTCTCTCCGAGGCGATGCCCTTCGATGAAGGGCACCTGTTCGTCCAGTATCGCCCTATCTCCCGTACTCGTCACATAGGCGGCGACAGCATGGCCCAGCCAGACGCAATCGTCGGAAATGCGCGTCCGCACCCCCTGGCCGGAATGCGGCAGCCACCAGTGCTGGACGTCGCCTTCCGGGAATTGGCGGGCCGCGACCCGCAGCAGATGCGCGCGGGTGCGGTCGGGGCGCGTCAGCATGAAAGCCATGTTGTCCTGCAACTGGTCGCGGAACCCATATGCTCCGCTTGCCTGGTAGAAGGCCGCACGCGCCTCGATCCGGCAGGCGAGCGCCTGATAGGGCAGCCAGCCGTTGACCATGATATCCATCGCCCGGTCCGGCGTTGTGATCTGGAGATCGCCCAGTGTTTCGTCCCAATAGGTCTGTACCGCGGCCAGTTCGGCTTGCATGTTGGCGGATCGGAGCTTTTTCAGAAGAGGGACGACCGCTGCCGCGTCGGTGCATTGGCCGAGGAGATGGACGATCTCGATGCTTTCGCCAGGGTCCAGGGTAAGTGTCTTTTTCAGCGCAAGGCAGGGATCGAGTCCCGCTCCGACCCGCCGCGACATCACGGCACCCAGACGCAACGCGGCGGGATCGGCATGACTGCCGTCGAAGCCCAGGAATTCGGCGCGATCTCCTGTCCACGCCTCGGCCGGACCGGTCGGCGCGTTGAGCGCCGCGAACATCACCCGGCCGGGAAAGGCGGTGTTCCACGGATTCTGGACCAGAAGCGCGCCTGTTTCCGGCTCATGCGAAGTTACGAGGAACGGGGCCGAGGCGGCGCGCGATTGACCCATGACGGGTTCGCTATAGGCGACTACGCTCAACCTCCGGGGCAGTGTCCCAGAATTGCGCAAGAGCAGCCGCGAGACCCTGACCGGATCGGCCCGCGGCACGAACTGAACCATATCGCAGTCTATGCCATCCACCTGATGCTCGAACCGGCTGTAGCCGAAACCGTGGCGCACGATGTGCGGACCAGCCCCCGCAGATAGCGGCAGAGGGCGCGCTGTCGGGGAAAACAACACGCCGCTTTCGTCGTCGCGGATGTAGATTGCCTCACCCGGAGGGTCTGCGACAGCGTCATTGGACCAGGGCGTCAGCTGGTTGTCGCGGCTGTTCTCGGCCCAGGCGAAGCCGCTGCCGCTGGCGGAGACCTGGAACCCGAAGCCCGGATTGGCGATCACATTGATCCATGGGGCAGGCGTGCTGTCCGATGGGCCGAGGCGGATGACATATTCTCGCCCCTCCCGGTCAAACCCGCCTGTACCATTGAAGAACTCGAGGTCCGCGCCGTCGGATTTCTGCTTGGTCTCGTCCTGATGCCGAGCAGTCCTGCCCCACCTGATTGCTCCTTGGCGGGGGGCATGGGGGGAGGGCGCATCGGTCCCGTCCTGTCGAGTGTCGACGGTCATGGAGACCGCCGTGACAGGATCGGCGAGAAGGGCGTCGAGCTGTTCGCCGATCTTGCCGCGCCGAGCCTGCATCACCACGCGCGATGCAGCCAGGAGCAGCGCCCTCGTATCTGCTGCGATCAGGTCGGAGCGCAACGCAAACACGGTACCCCGGGCCGGTCGCTTGTCGTCGCCGGGACGGGAATGGCTGCTGCGCAAGGCGATGTCGATGGCGATCTGCAGATCCTTGACATAGGAGGCCGGATGCTCGTTGAGGATCACGAGATCGACCGCAAGCTGCTTTCCCAGCCAGTATTCATGGGCCTGAAGCAAGGCACGAACCTGTCCGATATCGGCGGGATCGTCGATGCGCAGTACCACGATCGGCAGATCGCCGGAAATCGCGAGCGACCAAAGCCCGGATTGACGTCCGGCGCCCCGTATCAGGGTGGAAGATGGCAGGCGGAAACGGCGATCATGATAGAGGATCGGGGCGGCGAGGCGTTGGAAGTCGGCGGCTTCGGTCGGCGAGATGGCGAGATGGCGCAGTTGCACCTGAGCCTGGGTCCATGCCAGGGTCCGCGCGCGCTCATAGGCGCTACGGTCGTGGTGCCGGTCGATCAGATCCATCAACGCCTCGCGGCTGTCGGCAGCCACCATCCAGAGCAGAACCCGTGCGGTGCGTCCAGGCGCGATCAGAAGCCGGTTGCGCAGGGCGAAAACCGGGTCCAGCACCGTGCCCGTGATCCCGGCGAGAGGGGCCGGATCAGTTGTCGCGCGAGGCTGGGTCTGGTCGTGATCGCGGCCGAACGCGCTGTTGCGATCACTGTCATATTGCAGTGGCGCGACGGTCGTGCCCTCGACCACGGTGAACTGCGCCACCCAGATTTCCGGTTCCTCGGGGCTGCGCCGCCGGCGCCATGCAATCAACGCGCCGTATTCGGGCAGGAACTCGGTCTGAACGAACATCCGCGAGAAGGCCGGATGCGCCAGTTCTGAGGCCGGATCCGCCAGCGTCAACTCAACGTAGGACGTTACATCCAGTTCACGGGGTTTGCGCCCGCCATTGGTTACCGACAGGCGTCGCACCTCCGCATCCGCCTCGCCCGAGACGAGAACATCAAGCACCGTTTCGAGCTGGCCGGTCCGGGCGGTGAAGGTCGCGTGATCCTCAAAGAACTGCACGTCCTCCTCGTCGGCGGTATCCGGCGCGCCCGGTCCGAACCTCTGTTCGGAGCCGTCAGAGAGATCCCGGAGGTGCAGTGTGGTTCCGTGCTGGTCGCGTGTCGCGTCTTCGCGCCAGCGGGTGAGCGCAATATCGCCCCAGCGACTGTAACTGCCCCCCGTGGCGGTTAGCATCACTGCATAGCGGCCGTTGGACATGAGATGGGTGACTGTCGGTCCGCTCGGGCGACCGGCGACACGGCGACCCCAGTCTGCCTCCGACGGGGCGTGCGCGCGGGGCGTGGCGTAATCGAGCTGCGGCAAGGCACGGTCGATATCGCGCGGAAGCTTTTCCTGCAGTAGCAGTTCAGCAGCATGAACCATCGGTTCATGGTGGAACCTTTGGCGCATCATGCCACCGGTCAGTGCGTTGGCGATCGCCACGATGGTCATCCCTTGATGATGCGCCATGTAGCTTTGCACCACGGCAACGCGGCTACCCGGCAGCACGCGGTCGGGGGTAAAGTCGAGTGCTTCATAGAAGCCACAGGTCCCGAGGCCGCCTATGGCCTCCAGGTCTTCGTAGTTCCGTCGTGCGGCGCCGGGATCCAGCATCGCTGCCAGCCCGGTCGCATAGGGCGCAATTACCAGATCCTCGGCAAGCCCGCGCTTGAGCCCAAGCCCTGGCACACCGAAGGTGGAATACTGATAGTTGAATTGTACATCCCGCGCATTGAAGCCGGATTCCGATATGCCCCAAGGGACGCCTTGCGCCCTCCCGTAGGCGATCTGGCCCTCGACGATCAGCCGACATGTGCGGCCCAGCTGACCGCCTTCGGGTTCTCGCATCACCAGTCCTGGCATCAGGTATTCGAACATCGAGCCGGCCCAGGAGACGAGAACGGCGCCGCCACGGGCTGCGGTAACCGTCCGACCTAACCGGAACCAATGACGCTGGGGCAGATCCTGTTTGGCGATGGCGAAGAGGCTGGCCAGACGCGCCTCAGAGGCAAGGAGGTCGTAGCAAGAAGGGTCGAGACTGTTCTCATGTACCGAGTAGCCGATGGACAGCAGTTTGCGCTCGGGGTCGAGCAGGAAGCCGAAGTCCATGTCCATCGCGAGCCTCCGGGCCAGCGCACCCAGCCGACGCAATTGAGCGGCCAGAGCGGCATGGTCGGCCTCGCTCGATGCGGCATCTGTCGCAGCTTCGGCCAATCCGTCGCGAAGCAAGGACAGCCATTGGGGCGCATGGGAAGGCATAGCCGCCAGCGGCGGAGCAGCGCTTTCGGCCTTGGCCGCGAGGCGTTGCAGGAAGGGCCAGTTGACTTCAGCCTGCTTCAGGCCATCGCGCAGCGATCCGATCGCCTCGCTGCAAGAGTCATCGAGCGGGGCCTTGAGCCGCTCTGCGTCACGCTCCACCAGGTCAAGAAGATCGGCCAGCCCCTGAGATCTCTGATGTGTCGCCGGGCCGGGACGCGAGGCCCATTCTTCGCAGGCGTTGGCCAGTGCGATCAGATGGCCGGCCAGATTGCCGCTATCCACCGAGGAGATATAGGGCGGATCCAGAACCCGGCCGTCGCGCGTGTCGTACCAGTTGTAGAAATGTCCTTTTACCCGTGGAAGCGTTTCCATTGTGCCAAGGGTCGCGGTGATCCGGCTGGCTGCCTGGCGCAGGCCGATCCAGCCGAGATCTCGAGCTGTGACCGTGGCCAGAAGATAGAGCCCGATATTGGTGGGCGACGTGCGGTGCGCAAGCGTCGGGTGTGGCTGCTCCTGGAAGTTGTCGGGGGGCAGATGGCTGTCTTCTGGCGTGACGAACGTCTCGAAATAGTGCCACGTCCTGCGTGCGATCAGGCGCAAATTCTGTGCGTCCTGCGGGGTAAGGGCGGCGTCGGGTTGCGCCCGGGAGGGCTGACTGACGCGAAAGGCGATGAGCGGCGCGGCAAGCCAGAGGGCTGCAAAGGGCAGGATCAGGGGGAGCGCACCAGGGGCGGACAAGCCGGCCAAACCTGTGGCTGACAGTCCCAGCATGATCCCCGGCGCCATGGCACGGAAAAATCCCTGCAAATCGGGGCGCGGGGCGGCCGAGGCCGAAGCGGCCGTGGTCCATTCCAGAAGATGCCGCCGTGAAACCGTCAACCGCCAGAGTGTGCGGGCGATGGCATCGAGTGCGCGCCAGGCGGCGTCGGCGAGAAAGCTGACCGCCAGACCGGTTTGCAGCACGGCGAGCGAAAGGTCTTCCTGCATCAGGCGCAGGTGGTTGCCCATGTGAAGGCGGCGCTGATGCGGAACGGCGGAAAGGGCTGCGTGCAGGAAAGCGGGCAGGCTCATGGCGACCAGCGCCACAGCCGTCGCCAGCAAGGCCGCCGGTCCGGGCATAAGCCACCCCAGCGTCAGCAGGATAAGCGTAACCGGGGCCAACAACGAGCGGCGCAGCGTGTCCAGCACCTTGACTCGTCCCAGGGCGCCCAGCCCGCCTTTCCGGCCAAGCCAGGGCAGGAGTTGCCAGTCGCCGCGACACCAGCGATGGATGCGCCGCGCAGCGAGGTCCTGCCGGTCCGGAAAGGACTCGATCAGTTCCACGTCCGAGACGAGCCCGGCTCGAGCAAAGATACCTTCAAGAAGGTCGTGGCTGAGAAGTGTGTTTTCGGGCACGCGCCCGGTCATCGCCGCTTGGAACACATCGACATCGTAAATGCCCTTGCCGGTGAAAGAACCCTCACCGAAGAGATCCTGATAGATGTCCGACGCAGCGGCAGCATAGGGATCCATCCCGCCTGGACCCGAGGTCGCGCGCTGAAAAGCCGTGCCGTGCCGTTCCGGAGGCAGCGCGGGGGTAATCCTCGGCTGAAGAATCGCGTGACCAGCACTGACCCGCCTGAGGGTTGTGTCGAGGATCGGCTGGTTCAGCGGGTGCGCCATCTTGCCTATCAGCCGCAAGGCCGCGTCGCGAGGCATCCGGGTGTCGGAATCGAGCGTCAGGACGTATCGTACCCCGGGGGGCACGGCCGGCGCATGACCGTCTGCCGTGCGGTAGTTGGTATCGGCGGCACCGAGCAATAGGCGATTGAGCTCGTGCAGCTTGCCGCGTTTGCGTTCCCATCCCATCCAGACCTGTTCCGTGGCGTTGTAGCGGCGGTCACGATGCAGATGCAGAAAACGCTCGCCGGCAGGACCCGCGCCGTAGAGCTGGTTCAGGCGGGCCACTTCGACGTCGATCAATGCGATAAGCGGCGAATCCTCGGGCATGTGTTTTTCGGGAGCGTCCAGCCCATCGGTCAGGATGGCAAATGTCACATCTCCATGGGCACCGGATAAATAATGTACCTCCAGCCCTTCGAGCTGTTCGTTAAGGTCGGCGGCATTCGTCAGCATTGTCGGCACAACCACGAGCGTGCGCAGCGAGGCCGGTACACCGCTCTCAAGCGCCAGTCCCGGCAATGACGTGGCAGGCACAGCCCAGGCCACTATGGTATCAACGAGAAGTTGAGCGACGGCACTGGCCGGGATGACCGCTGCGATGAGCCAGAGCGCAAGCACTGTCCATGACACGGATGGGCCGGAAAGGGCCACAAGGCTCCACGCGCTTAGCGCGAGAAGCCCAAGGATGACACAAAGAATGCTGCCCAGGTATCCAGGGAGACCGGGTCGGAAGCGGAGGCGATTCCATCCCCTGTTTCGATAGCCGATCTGGCGTTCGAACGCCTCCCGGCCCTCGGCGAGGAGATGCCAGCCCGGATCACTTCTCCTCAGGATTTCCGCATCGGAAACCCGGCCGCCGTCCGCTTCCGGCGCAGCCATCGCAGTCGCCAGAACGCGCTCGGCCAAATCCAGTTCGCTATAGTCACTGTGGCGGGCGAGATCCTCGAGGGCGTTGCGGTACAGGTTGCGGCTGGCAAAATCCATCGCGGAAAATCCGGGATGCTCCCGCAGCTTCGTATCGACCAGGCTGACGCTTTCAAAGAGCTCTGGCCAGTCCGTCTCTGCGATCGTGCGCATGCTGGTGATGACGTTTCGCACGGTGACGTTCGATGCGCCCTGACGCTCCTGTGCATGCCGAACCGCCAGATCGACATTTGATCCCTGCTCGATCAGCCGATCCTCCAACCAGCCGATGGCCGGGGTCGTGACAGGGTCGCAGTCACGTAGCCGTTTCGCCAACTGCGCGGCAAAGATCTCGGAAAGGCGCTCCGACGCGCCAATATCTGCAGTAATACTACTCCCGGTCTGGGCAGAACTCAGGAGCCGGTCCGCAAGGGCATCCGCATTGAGGCGCATTCTGTGACCGAATTTGATCTGGTCGGCCAGCCGCCGCAGGTTTTCCAGAAGTACGAGGCGGAGCGTTATCGGAACCGCCCACAGCTCTCCTATGGTTAGGGGTTGCACCTGCTGATAGGCGCGCAGAAAGCGCGACAAGGCGGGTGCATCGAGATGGCTGTCCGTGTGGGCGACAAAGGCCCAGATCAGTTCGAACACACGCGGATAGCCGTGAAACGGCCCTTGGGCAAGTTTTGGCAGAAGCTTGTAGTAGCTGGGCGGCAAATCCGTACGGCAGTCGCGCACCTGCGCTTCGACCCTGTGGAAATTGTCGACCATCCACTGGGCGGCGGGGACAACTGATCTCCCTGCCGCCAACTCGGAGAGACAGGCATTGCGGGTCGCCCGCAGCGCAGTAGCATTATCGTCCAGTCGCTGGCGCAGTGATGCTACACGCGGTGCGGAGGCGCAAACGCGTTGCACCTCGGCCAAGCTCTTCGCATGTTGCTCCAGTCTTTCGATACCGAAAAGCTCGGCGCGTACCGGTGCGACGCTCTTCCAAGGCGAGGTGCGAGTGCGGCCGAGGTAGAGTTGAGGCGGAGCCCATGCACCCATACTAGAATCCTGCTGGCAAGCAGGCGAATTTGCCCACTTGCCCCGGGGATGCGCGTTTCGTGCCCCGGTCCAGGCGATCGCACAAGATGGCCCAGGTCAGGTCTTTTCCCCCTTCGACTTTGTGTTGATCGTCAAACCCTTGCTGAAGGAGGGTGCCGGAGCCGGTTCGGCCTTCTTCTGCTTCGGTTTCTTGTCCTCTCTGCCGCGACGGCTTCTGCCCTTCGCCATAGTATTCTCCTAAACAGTTGTTTTTATGTGAAATTTATCTCGCATGGATTATGCGGAGACAGCATGTGCCGCTGGCCGGGAATCCGGCGGCTGCGCTGTTGTACGTCAGTGCATTTTAGGAGTATCGCGGAGGTCTGCTGCTTCCGTGCTGATTCAAATCAGCGTTCGGCGGAAAGATCATTTGTGCTGGTGGTGTCAAGGCGATGAAACTTGAGCAGGGCAGGGTGGTCTCGTAGCGTCTTGGGATGACGAAAGACGACCCATTCAAGTATTTCCGGACAAGCCGGGAGATCATCCGCCTGGCCGTGATGCTCTATGTGCGCTTCTCGCTGTCGCTGAGGAATGTCGAGGACCTGCTGCACGAGCGCGGGATCGAAATCAGTCATGAATCCGTTCGGTTCTGGTGGAACAGGTTCGGACCGATGTTCGCCTCCGAGATCCGCATGAATCGCGCCGAGCGGCTGCGTTCCGGGCCGCAATGGTATTGGCATCTCGACGAAATGTTCGTGAAGATCAACGGTGAACGGCACTACTTGTGGCGGGCCGTCGACCAAGAGGGCGAGGTCCTCGAAAGCTATGTGACGAAGACACGCGACAAGAAGGCCGCATTGAAATTCTTGAAGAAAACAATGAAACGCTATGGTCGGCCGCACGTCTTCGTCACCGACAAGCTGCGGTCCTACAGTGCTGCGCTACGGGAGGTCGGCGCGGTGGACCGGCAGGAAACTGGGCGCTGGCTCAACAATCGGGCGGAGAACTCGCACCTGCCATTCCGACGACGAGAACGGGCGATGCAACGGTTCCGGCGGATGCGAAGTTTACAGATGTTCGCATCCGTCCACGCCTCGGTCTTCAACCATTTCAACTCGGAGCGCAGCTTCTCCCCCAGAGCCAACTTCAAGAAGAACCGCGCCGCTGCTCTCGCCGAGTGGCGTCAACTTGGTGCGGCATAAGGGACAGCGGTCCTGCCCTTGCGTAGACTGGTTCGAATCTGTCTGATGGTGTGGACGGCCCCACCCGAACGGCATCGCATTGTGCCATGTTGGTACTGTGTGAAAGCCAACAAAGGAGAGGAGCCGACCACATGGAGATTACAACACTCGGGATCGATCTGGCCAAGTCCGTGTTCCAGCTTCACGGGGTGGATGCGGATGGCGCTGTTGTCTTGCAGAAGAAACTGCGGCGTGGGGCGGTGCTCGAATTTCTCGGCAAGGGAGCCCTGCATGATCGGCATCGAAGCCTGTCCGACCTCACACTTCTGGGCGCGGGAGATTGCGGCGCTCGGCCATGAGGTCCGGTTGATCCCGCCCGCATACGTGAAGCCCTATGTAAAGCGGCAGAAAAACGATGCGGCGGATGCCGAGGCGATCTGCGAGGCCGTTACGCGGCCGAACATGCGCTTCGTGCCCGCCAAGACCGAAGAGCAGCAGAGCGTCCTGGTCCTGCATCGATCACGCGATCTTCTGATGCGGCAAAGGATCATGGTCCTCAATGCGATCCGGGCGCAGCTTGCGGAGTTCGGGATCGTCACGGCTCAAGGTCCCGCAAGGATTGTCGCCCTCGCCACGCGCCTGAGTGAGCCGGATGACCTGACCCTGCCGGCGATCGCCCGCTCCGCGCTTCTGACACTGGGGGCGCAACTCGAGCACCTGGCCGAAGAGATCCGAGGCATCGAGCGACAGCTGCTGGCCTGGCATCGGCAGAACGCAGCAAGCCAGCGGCTCGAAACGATCCCGGGCGTGGGCATCATCACCGCCACGGCGCTCGCCGCCAGCGTTCCCGATCCGGCAGTCTTCAAATCTGGCCGGCAGTTCGCGGCTTGGCTGGGGCTTGTGCCGCGACAGAACTCATCCGGCGGTAAGGACCGGCTAGGACGCGTTTCGAAGATGGGCAACGGCTACCTCCGCCGCCTGCTGGTCGTTGGCGCCACATCAGTGACGCGGCGCGCTGAAACCACTCACACACGAACCGGGGCCTGGGTCCGATCCCTTCTTGAACGCAAACCAACGAGGCTCGTCACCGTGGCTATCGCCAACAAGACCGCCCGAACCGCATGGGCCCTGCTTGCGAAGGGAGAAACCTACAGGGCCGAACCGGTCATTTGAACAAAGGAACGACACGCGGCGCAAACATCGCCGCGAAGAGATGCAAGGGCGAATGTGAGAGATGATGATCGAATGGATCCGCTGCTGGGACACCCCGAGGTGGTGTCAGGGCTTCGAAGCTCGCTGGTCTGATCGGGACCCGGCACGCGGACTTCATCAAGGCCAGCGGTCAATGGTGCCGCGCATAAAGGCCGGACAAATGACTGCAGCTTGCTTCGACCAAAGTCACACAAGAAATCCCTTGCAAAACCGGGGTCGTCCACAAATGACACCACCCTTGGAGGGGTTGGTGGCGGTGTCGGTCATGGATGTCCTGCCGATGTTCCGCCGATATGGCACCATTCCGGTGACCGGGCGCATTCACCACATCCGGCCACCCGGCGCGACAGACTGGTCGTTTGTCACGGACCCCGAGGAGGGGATCGAGGTGACGCTCGCCGACCTGATGATCCGTGGTGAGGAGGTCATTCGTTTCGAGGATCAGCATGACCTGTCGCGCCGTCCGGCCTCAGATATCGGGACCACCCCGAGATACGCCTGGGACGACGCATTCCTGGCTGAGATGTTGCGGATCCATGAGCAGGGCGTTCCGGCGACCCAGGCGGAATGGATCGGCCGGATTCAGGAGTGGTTCGCGATGAACTCGAAGAGCGGCGAGGTGCCGGACGAGCGAACGATCCGCCGGCGCCTCACCCCTGCCTGGAAGTCCCTGCAGATATCCGCCTGACATTGAGGGAGCAAGATGCGGGAGGGCTCAGCCAGCCCTCCGCGTCTCCTCCGTATCGTGCACCAGCTTCGGCCGGGGCCGGAAGGCGCTGGCCACGGCATCGACACCGGCCCGCAGCGGCGAGTCCATGAGGTGGGCATAGCGCTGGGTGGTCTGCGTCTGGCTGTGGCCCAAGAGCTTGCCTTTCATCTCCAGCGAGGCGCCACCGCTCACCAGGAGAGAGGCGAAGGTGTGTCGCAAATCGTGGATGCGAACATCGGGGATGTTCACCTCCTTCTGGAGCTGGCTCCAGAACCGGCGGATCTCCTTGACCGGCTGGCCGGGCACATCGCCCGGAAACAGCCACTGGGAACCGCGGGGTACCAGCATCTGGCGCTGTCGCACGATCGCCGCCGCCTCGTCCGAGATCGGCAGCCGGTGGATCTTTCGCTGCTTGGTCATGCTGGCGGGCTTTGTCCAGCTCAGGTGCTCAAGGTTGAAATGCTCGCAGCGGGCCTGCCGGACCTCTCCGACGCGGGCACCGGTCAGCATGCAGAGCCGGATGATGTCGGCAGCGCGGCGATCCTCAGCGGCGTCCAGCGCGGCGGCGAGCTTTCGGATCTCCTGCTGGTTCAGGAACCGCTCACGTGGGTTTTCGATCCGGCGGCGGAAGCCGGAGGCGGGGTCGTCGCCCCGCCAGCCCCAGCTCTGCGCATAGGTGAACATCTTGCGCAGCACCTCGCCGGTACGGTTGGCCCGGATCGGCGTGGGCTTCGCACCCTGAAGCTTTCGCGCGCGATTGTTGGGCTTGGCCTTCGAGGGCCGCGCCCGGCAGGCGGCGATCTTGTTCAGCAGCTTCTCGACATCGTAGGGGGTGGTCTCGGCCACCAGCTTGTTGCCCCAGTCCGGCGCCACCAGCTTCTTCAGCATCGATCTCTGATCCGAGGCATTGGTCGGCGCCAGGTTCGGCAGGTGCACATCGACATAGCGGTCGATCAGGTCCTGGAACCGCGGTGCCTCGCGTCCCTGTTCGCGCTGGGCCAGCGGGTCCTCTCCGGCGTCGATCTCGCGCCGCAGCTCCTTCGCTCGCTCCCGCGCCGCCGTCGTCGTCCATTCCGGCCAGCGCCCAATCGTCATCCGGCGCTGCCGGCCGGCATGGCGATAATCCACGGTGAACGCCCGGCTTCCGGACCTGTAGATGCAGACCGCGAAGCCCCGCACCTCGCTGTCGAAGATCTGGTAGTCGCGCCCCTCGGCCGGATCGGCGTCCCGGACGGTTTTCTCATTCAATCGCAGTCGGTTGACCATGCAACTCGCCTCCTTCGCTTCTGACATGACGCGTAGATTCGCGCCCATATCAAGCGAAGCAGACGGCAAGGGGTGGCGGGGTGGCGCAGGGTGGCGGAAAGACGGCGGTGGCGCGCCACCCCGGGGCGGTCCGGGTCATATTGGTCCGCCGAGTTTCGCAAATGGAAGCCGGGTCGGCGACGGTGGGAATTCGCTGCATCCTGAACAAAGGTCTGCCTTGCGGTGTAGTCCGTTCAACAAGAGACATCCGCCACCTGCCAAGCTCCAACGTCACGAGGGGCTTCAGTCGAGGTTCGACGGATTAATTTCTTTGAGTGCCATTGCCGCCGCCTGTGCCGGCCACCATCTGTATTGAATTGGCACTCAAGTTCGGAGAGTGCCAGTCCACTTCATGACATTTGCATCCACCTCAGGGAAACTCGAGAAGGAGTATTTCCGTGCCATTCATCCCTCTCCATGACCGGGTTCTGGTTCGTCGCATCGAAGGCGACGAGAAGACCAAGGGCGGGCTCATCATTCCCGATTCCGCAAAGGAAAAACCGCAGGAAGGCGAAGTTGTCTCCGTTGGCGCTGGCGCCAGGGGCGAAGATGGCGAGCGCATCGCCATGGATGTAAAGACCGGCGACAAGATCTTGTTCGGCAAGTGGTCCGGGTCTGAAATCAAACTCGACGGCGATGACCTCCTGATCATGAAGGAGAGTGACATCCTCGGCATTCTTGCCTGATCCCGACGCCGAAAACCTCTTTCAGGAGCACTCTACATGTCTGCAAAAGACGTAAGGTTCAGTACCGACGCCCGCAACCGGATGCTCAATGGCATCAACACGCTTTCCAACGCGGTCAAGATCACTCTCGGTCCCAAAGGTCGCAACGTCATTCTCGACAAATCATACGGCGCGCCGCGCATCACCAAGGACGGTGTGACCGTCGCGAAGGAAATCCAACTCTCGGACCCATTCGAGAACATGGGCGCGCAGATGGTTCGCGAGGTCGCCTCGCGCACAAATGACGAAGCCGGTGACGGCACAACTACTGCAACCGTCCTAGCGCAGGCGATCATCAAGGAAGGCTTGAAGTCGGTTGCGGCGGGCATGAACCCGATGGATCTCAAACGCGGCATCGACAAGGCCGTTGCCTTGGTGGTGGGCGAGGTCAAGGCAATGTCGCGCCCTGTCGGCGACAGCAACGAGATCGCCAAGGTGGGGGCCATTTCCGCGAACGGAGAGACCGCCATTGGGCAGCAGATCGCTGATGCGATGGCAAAGGTCGGTAACGACGGCGTCATTACGGTCGAAGAGAACAAGGGGCTGGAAACTGAGACTGAGGTGGTCGAGGGCATGCAGTTCGATCGTGGCTATCTCAGCCCCTACTTCATCACCAACACAGCCAAGATGACAGTCGAGCTGGAGGATTGCGTGATTCTGCTGCACGAGAAGAAGCTTTCGTCGCTGCAATCAATGGTGCCGCTGCTCGAGGCGGTCATTCAGGCCGACAAGCAGCTTTTGATCGTTGCCGAGGACATCGAGGGCGAGGCGCTCGCCACGCTGGTTGTCAACAAGCTTCGCGGCGGCCTCAAGGTCGCGGCCGTCAAGGCACCCGGTTTTGGGGATCGTCGCAAGGCGATGTTGGAAGACCTCGCCATCGTTACCGGCGGACAGGTGATCTCTGCCGAGTTGGGAACCAAGCTGGAGAAAGTTACGCTGGACATGCTTGGGGTCGCAAAAAGGGCCGTGATCACCAAGGATGACACCACTGTCATCGACGGTGCCGGCGACAAGGCGGCGATCGCATCCCGTGTGACCCAGATCCGAGCTCAGATGGAAGAGACAACTTCCGACTACGACAAAGAGAAGTTGCAGGAGCGGCTGGCCAAGCTTGCGGGCGGGATTGCCATCATCAAGGTTGGCGGCTCGACCGAGATCGAAGTGAAGGAGCGAAAGGACAGGGTGGACGATGCGCTGCATGCCACGCGCGCAGCAGTCGAAGAAGGCGTCGTGCCAGGAGGCGGTGTTGCTCTGGTGCATGCCGGCAAGGCCCTCGCCGGTCTCAAGGGTGAGAACGGGGATCAGGATGCCGGGATCAAGATCGTACGACGCGCCATCCAGGCGCCGTTGCGCCAGATCGCCGAAAACGCCGGCGTCGATGGATCGGTCGTTGCCGGACGGGTTATCGAGAATGACAGTATCGCCTTCGGTTTCGACGCGCAGTCGGAAACCTACGGCGATATGCTGAAGGCGGGCATCATCGACCCGACCAAGGTTGTCCGGATCTCGCTCGAATATGCGGCTTCGGTCGCGGGCTTGCTGATCACCACCGAAGCGATGGTCGCCGACAAGCCCCAGAAAGCCGGTGGCAGTGGGGGCATGTCCGAAATGGATGCCATGAGCGGCATGATGTAACTCTCGCGCCCCATCGGCCGAAAGGGTTTGGCCGATGGGGCAAAACTGAACTGGCGAATAGACCAGATCGATCGCCAAACATCACAATCACCCAGACTTGAGAGGAAACCAAATGTCCAAAGGCGACAAGAGCCGCGGGAACCGCGAAGCGAAGAAGCCGAAGAAGGTCAAGGAAAAGGTCGTTGCCACAGCTGACTTTTCCAAGGGGAAAGCGCCTGTATCGCTCGGCGAGAAAAAGAAGAAGTAGGCTTGCAGCGACGTCGCTCGGGGATCGTCTCAATTAAGAATTGGATTGTCCCCGAGCAATAGCTGCTTGCGAAGCAATCGTCGCACCGTCGTGGTGCGGGATAGGTCAGTTAGGTGGTGTCAGAAGAACGTGGCTTGAGATGGGGCAGGGGGCTGAGTAGCGTCCCCGGATGACCAAACGCGACCCGTTCAAATACTTCAAGACCAGCCCTGAGATCATCCGCCTGGCGGTGATGCTCTACG
>NZ_SELO01000056.1 GCF_004146235.1 Tropicimonas sp. IMCC6043
GATCGCTGTATTGCTGCTCGGATGGCGTGCGTGGTCGTGGCGCTGCCGTGACGTACCTGTCCCATAGGGCTTCCTTCCATTCCAGCGAATGGATCGCACCATCAAACCGTGGGATCAAACACCTAGGCCTCCGGACACCAGAGTATCCAATTTCTATCGCGGAATGCGGTCGTCCGTTGCGCACTGTGCAAACGTCCGCGATACGCAGAGAGCAACCTTTGCAAAGATTCCGTCACCCGAATTCGCAATGGGTGCGAACGGCCCTTAGCTGCCTTTCGGCATCTAATGTCCAAGCGTCTGCTTGTTGCAGCCAGACTGCTACAAACGTTTCTCAAATTGGTCAGGATCTCAATCCATCATGCGGCGCTGAACTGACGCCGCTCGAAATCCTGATAGGCGAGGAGACCACCTTGCCAAGCTCCACTGGATTTGCTCTGATATCGCCCTTTCCGTTTACCATTGGGGGGGGCTCTTTCAGCTCTACGCCACCGTTTCTGTCCCGACGCTCGTATCGTCGGAGGGATAAACGCCCCATTCTCCGGCGGCGTTTGCAAGCTGCCGGTGCACCTCGTCGAAAAACCGCGCCTTGGGCGAATTGGCGGCCTGGACGATGCCGATCTGTCGGAACACCGGTGGGTCGCCAAAAGGCAGAGTCTTCAACGGCAAGTTGTTGCTACGTAGGGCAATACTGGGAACCACGCCTGCGCCAAGCCCGCCGGTCACGAACTCGACAATGGCAGGGATCGTGTCGATCTCGGCGATGTCATTGGTAAAGATGCCCATTTTGGCAAGCTCCGTGTCAATCAGGTTAGCGAGCGGCACCGGACTGCTGAAACGGATGAAAGGCGTGTTTTCGAGGATCTCCGTGAAGGTCTCCCCCCCAGCATCCGGTGGTGCGATCACCACAAGGGGCTCGCGGATGAAGGGACTCCATTTCAGCGTCCGCGGCATGCCGACATGCTCGGCCACGATCCCCATGTTGATCCGGTCCGCCAGCAAGTCGTTGATCAACTCGTTCGACAAACCCACGCGCAAGTTGACCTTCAACTCGGGGTATGTTTGCCGAAGCCCGACGATGGCGAGCGGCAGCAACCCGATCGTGGAGGTGCGCACCGAACCGATGGTCAAGGTCCCCGTGGCGCGGCGACCATCGAGGATGATCTTTGTCTCCTCGACCGTCCGCAACACCTTGCGCGCCATTTCGATGAGTTGAAGCCCTTGGAGGTTGAGGCTCGGCGGCCGGGACTCCCGGTTGAACAGCGGAACACCGAACTCGCTTTCGAGCGCACGAATCTGCTGACTGACTGCTGAGGGCGTGATGTGAACGACTTCAGCGGCCCGTGCAAACGTACCATGGTCGGCGATTGCGACGAGTGTCTGCAGTTGCCTGATGTCCATTTCCTGCTTCTCCGACCGAGGCTCGCTTCGTTTCACGCCTGAGATTAAAGCGGTTTTTTGGCGACTTTGACCTGCAAGTCCGCGCCAGCGTGATCAATATACAGTTTTGCTTCATCAAGTGAAAAGATTTTTTCGCTTTTGAAAAGTTTGCCTTCTCTATAGCGTCCTTCGAAATGGAGGACACGCCCGTCGCTGCAGGGAGGCAGTGCGCGGACCACACCAGAATTCGCGTTGTTGCACCCTTCGTCCTTCCGGGCGGAGGGAAGGGAGAGACTTGTCATGACGAAAACCATCCTCGTAACCGGGCCGGACCTTCACCTGAAGGCAGCGGAACTGGTGGCGCAGAAAGGGTATCAAACCGTGCACACACCTCCCTATGCCGATGCGGAGGTGATTGCGAAACGTCTGGTGGAAACCGGTGCGGAAGGTCTTGTCTCGCGGATGGGGCGTATTGATGCGTCGGTTATGGATGCGGCTCCGGCGCTGAAGGTGATCTCGAAGCATGGCGTGGGGGTCGACAATATCGACACCGCGGCTGCCGCCGAGCGTGGCATTCCGGTGCTTGTGGCAACTGGCGCGAACGCGGTGTCTGTCGCCGAGCACGCCATCGCCTTGATGCTGGCAACGGTCAAGAAACTGCTGCCGCTCGACAAGTCTCTGCGCGAGGGCCGCTGGGAAAAGCCGGGCTTTGCCGGCCGGGAACTGGGTGGCTCGACGCTGGGCCTCGTGGGCACCGGCTCAATCGCCCAGGCGACCGCACGCATGGCGAAGGGGCTCGGCATGAAACTGGCCGGGTACGACCCCTTTGCTCCGCAGGAGGTGTTCGATGGCCTCGGCATGACACGTTGCGACAGCTTCGAGGCTCTGTTGCCGGTTTCCGATGTTCTCAGCCTGCATTGCCCACTGACCGCCGAGACGCGCGGTATCCTCGATGCCGACGCGATCGCGAAGCTTCCCACGGGCGCTTATGTCGTGAACACCGCCCGAGGCGGGCTGATCGACGAAGCGGCATTGGTCGAGGCGTTGAAATCCGGCCATCTCGCCGGTGCCGGTCTCGACAGCTTCGCCACGGAGCCGCCCGCCGCGGATCATCCGTTTTGGGATGTGTCGACACTCGTCGTGACACCGCATATCGGCGGCGTTACCGCGCAGGCCTCCGCGCGTGTCGGCGTGACCGCGGTGCAGGGCATTTTCGATGTGCTCGAGGGCCGGCCGATCCCGCCGTCTCGTATCGTGAACCGTGCCCAGCTCGCACAACCCCGCCATCCTCTCGTTGAAGCATAAGGAAAGACCATGACCATCGGATTCGAGATCCGCAATCGCAGCCGGGTTGCCGACAAGGCTCTAGTCGAGGCTTTCGCCAAACTGCCCGTCGCAAATGTTTCCGACTGCATGTCCCGCATGACCGCCGGCGGCGCAAGGTTGCGCCCGATGCATGCAAGCGGCGGAATGGCGGGCGTGGCGCTCACCGTTCGCGCGCGTCCCGGCGACAACTTGGTGCTGCACAAGGCGATCGACATGGCCGAGCCGGGCGACGTGATCGTCTGCGATGCGGGAGGCGACGTGACCAATTCGCTGATGGGTGAGTTGATGCTGGCTTATGCCAAGAAACGTGGCGTTGCGGGGTTCGTGCTCAACGGTGCGATCCGCGACGTTGATGCCTTCGTCGAAACCAACCTTCCGACCTTCGCCGTCGGCGTAACCCATCGCGGCCCCTACAAGGACGGCCCGGGCGAGATCAACGTCCCGATCAGCCTAGACGGCATGGTCATAGAACCCGGGGATATCATGATCGGCGACTCCGACGGCGTGCTTTGCGTGCCGCTCGCCGATGCCGAGGAAATCCTGAAAAAGACCCAGGCCAAGCAGGACGCCGAAACCCGACAGATGAAGGCGATTGCCGAGGGTACCAACGACCGCAGCTGGGTGGACAAGGCCCTGAAGGAAAAGGGCTGCGTCTTTCCGCAAGTCTGAAACGTCTCGAGATTAATGGGAGGAGACACTATGAAAACGACCATGAAATGCGCCGCACTTGCCGGTGTGATGATCCTTGCCGGTGGCATGGCTTTGGCCGAATACCCGGAAAAACCGATCCAGGTGATCGTCGGCTATTCGGCCGGTGGCGGCACCGACGTGATGGCGCGCACCACCGCACCCTTCATCGAGAAATACCTGGGCGAAGGCGCCAGCATCGTCGTCAAGAACATGCCGGGCGCCTCGGGCCAGATCGGCATCACCGAAGTGGCCAATTCCGATCCCGACGGCTATACGCTCGGCACTTTCAACCTGCCCGGCATGATGGCTCGCACGCTCGATCGCCAAGCCGATTATGACCGCGACAGCTTCACCTATCTCGCGAACGTGGTGAACGACCCTAACGTGATCGTCACGTCCAAGAACAGCGGTCTGGACACGATCGACAAGCTGATCGCCGAAGCCAAGGAAAACCCGGGCGCGATCACGGTCGGCATGTCGAGCCTCGGCGGCGACGACCACTTCATGCTGATCAAGCTTCAGAACATGACCGAGACCGAGTTCACCATCGTGCCCTTCAAGGGTTCGGCACCGGCGCGCACCGCGCTGATGGGGGGGCATGTCGCTATGGGTATCCTCAACATCTCCGAAGTGGCGAACTTCCAGGAAGAACTGAACGTTCTGGGCGTTGCCCTCGCCGAGCGTTCTGACTTCGCGCCCGACCTGCCGACCTTTGCCGAGCAGGGTGTCGATCTGATCAACGGCTCGATGCGCGGCGTCGTGGCGCCGGCGGGCCTGCCCGAGGATGTCGAAGCCAAGTTGCTCGACGCCTTCACGCAGCTCGCCGAGGACCCCGAGTTCATCGCGGCGATGAAGGCCACGGCCAATCCGGTGGAGGTCGTCACCGGGGCCGATTTCAAGGCACTGACCGGAGATCTCTATGATCTCGCCAAGGAGGTCTGGGAAACCACGCCCTGGAACTGAGCCTGTCGCCCGAAGGTGCGGGGAATCTCCCTTCCCCGCACCATTTCCATCCGTCACGAAGCCGAAGCCATGTCCAATAATCATAGAAATCGCCTGATACGCCCCGAGACCCTGACGGCGCTCGGCATCGTCGCGGTCGCTACCGCGTTTCTCGTCCCGACCGCCTCGCTGAAACCCATCTCGGCGCTGCTGCCGGCAGCCATGCTGGTCGGGCTCATCATCCTCTCGGTGGCGCTGCTGATCGACGATCAGCGCAAGGCCACAGCTGGGGAAGAACCCAAGCCGATGACCTCCGCGCCGAAGCGCGTGCTCGGCGCGTTCGGGTTGATCCTCGGCTACGCGCTCGCGGTGGATTTCATCGGTTTTTACGTCAGCACGGCCATTGCCGTTCCGCTGGTGGCCTATGCCTTCGGCTACCGCAATCCGCTCGGTCTCGCCATCGCGACCGCCATCGTGCTTGGCGCGATCTTCATGATCTTCGACTTCGGGATGTCCCAGGACTTCCCCGCTGGTCGCCTCTGGGAGAACTGAGGCCCCCATGTATTCCGATCTTCTTCACGCGCTCCCCAACGTCGTCGCCTTCGCGAATTTCGCGGCGCTCGTCATCGGTGTGCTCGCCGGCATCGTCGTCGGTGCCATGCCTGGCTTGTCGGCCACCATGGCGATCTCCGTGCTCGTGCCCTTCACTTTCGGACTCGACCCGCTGGTGGCGCTCGGCCTGATGGCCGGTATCTATAACGGCGCGATGTATGGCGGCGCCATTCCGGCTGTGCTCTTGCGCATTCCCGGCACCCCCGCCGCTGTGGCCACCACTTTCGATGGCTACCCGATGGCGCAGAAGGGCGAGGGCGGGTTCGCGCTTCAGGTCGCCGTCGTGTCCTCGTCCATCGGAGGCATCGCCTCGGCTTTCGCGCTGATGCTGCTGGCCCCGCCGCTCTCCAAGGTCACGCTGCTCTTTGGCCCGTCGGAAGTGTTCTGGGTCGCTGTTTTCGGCCTTTGCTCGATCATATTCCTGCTCGGCGGAAACCCGGTGAAGGGCCTGATCTCGGCCTGTTTCGGCGTCTTTGTTTCGGTCGTGGGTTCCGACCCGATCTTCGGAACCGACCGTTACACATTTGGCCAGCTGGAACTGCTCGACGGCATCCATATCGTGATCCTGCTCGTCGGACTCTACGCGCTGCCGCCGGTGATCGACCTGCTCGAAACGCCTCTGAAGACCGACACGAGCAATTCCGACAAGCTCGGCACCGAGCCGATCTGGCGGACCCTGCCGCGCATGCTCCGCTTTTGGAAAACCTGGCTGCGTTCCGCCGCCATCGGGATCTGGATCGGCATCCTGCCCGGCGCGGGCGGCTCCATGGCGGCTTTCATGTCCTATAACGAGGCCCGCCGGACCTCGAAGACCCCCAATACCTGGGGCAATGGCGAGCCCGAGGGCATTGCAGCCTCTGAAACTGCGAACAATGCCGACACCGCTTCCGCACTGATCCCCGCATTGACGCTCGGCATCCCCGGCACGGCCGTTGCCGCGGTGATGCTCGGTGGCCTGCTTGTCCACGGGCTTCAACCGGGTCCGATGCTGTTCCGCGACAACCCGGACATCGTTTTCGGCTTCATGTGGCAGTTCCTGTTCGGTGCGATCCTGTTGGTTTTCCTCGGCGGCTCGCTGGCCACCAACAGCTTCGCCAAGCTGCTGAAACTGCCGCGCCCGCTGCTCGGTTCCGTGATCATTGTGCTGATGCTGATCGGCGTCTACTCGATCCACGGGCCGATGTTCGACGTCTACCTGATGCTGGGTTTCGGCGCGGTGGGCTACCTGATGGACAAGCTCAAGTTCCCGCTGCCCCCGGTCGTGCTCGGCCTTATCCTGGGCTCCTTCGCCGAGGAGAACCTGCGGTTGGCTCTGCGGATCGGCCGCGGCGACTGGTCTGTGCTCTTCGCCAACACGACGAGCCAGATCCTGGTTCTGATGACGGTTGCTGTCATCGTCGGCCCGATCATCAAGCGGCGCTACTTCAACAAATCGGCCAACGGGCCGGACGAGAAGGCGTGAGCCGTGGCGCAGGCGAGCCCGCATTTCCCGGTTCGCGAAAACTGGCTGGCGCTGGTCGAGGAGGATGTGCTGGCGCCGGAACAACCGATCCTCGATGCGCATCACCACCTTTGGGATCGCCCCGAGGGCCGCTACGTCACCGCCGACTTCTTGCAGGACGTGAGAAGCGGCCACGACGTTCGGGCCAGCCTCTATGCGCAATGCCGGACCGGGTATCACAGCGAGGGGCCCGAGGAAATGCGCCCCTTGGGCGAGGTCGAGACCATCGCCCGCTGGTCGGCAGGCCAGCCCGACTTCCCGGCCGGGTTCATCGCCTTCGCCGATCTGCAACTGGGCGCGGGCGTAGGCCCGGTATTGAAGGCACTCGTGGAGACGGGGGACGGCAAGGTGCGTGGCATCCGAAACACCACCGCCTTTCATCCCCATCCCGCGGTTCGCTCCAACTCCAACCCGCCGCCGGACGGTCTGCTGCGCAGCGAGGCTTTTGGGGAGGGCGCGCGGGAAGTGGCCGCGGCCGGCCTGGTACTGGATGTCTGGGCCTATCAGAGCCAACTCGACGAGGTCGCCGCGCTGGCCGACGCTGTACCGGAACTGACCATCGTGGTCGACCACTGCGGCGGTCCTCTCGGAACCGGGCCTTACAAACATGACGACCGCGCATGTTTCGCGGATTGGCGGGCGCGGCTGGCGCAACTGGCCGAACGGCCCAACACACGGATCAAGATCGGCGGTTTCGGCCTCACGGTGATGGGGTACGGCTATGCGCTCGCCAAGCTGCCGCCCTGCTCTGAGAGGCTGGCCGCTGATTGGGTGCCGCATGTCGAGGCCTGTCTGGAGTCCTTTGGCCCGAAGCGCGCCATGTTCGAGAGCAATTTCCCCGTGGACAAGGGGCAGTTTTCCTATCGCACGCTCTGGAACGCTTTCAAACGCCTCGCTGATGGACTCGGCCCCGATGCGCGGGAAGACCTTTTCTGGCGCAGCGCCGCGCGCTGCTACGGAGTTGATGAAGCACTCTTTTCGACCGACACTGGGAGGACAAAGTCATGAAAAGATACCTGATAACGGTGGCTGTCGCCGCATTCGCAAGCGGCGCTGCAGTCGCCCAAGATTACCCCGCCAAGCCCATCGAGATCATCGTCGGCTATTCCGCCGGAGGCGGTACCGACGTGATGGCGCGCACGGTCGGCAAGTTCCTGGAGGAGGCCCTTGGCGGTGCATCCGTGGTGGTCAAGAACATGCCTGGTGCGGGCGGCCAGATCGGCTTTACAGAAGTCGCTGGTGCCAAGCCCGACGGCTATACGCTCGGCACGTTCAACCTGCCCGCTGCCTTAGCGCTGACCTATGATCGCGCGGCCGACTACGACGTTTCGAGCTACACCTATCTGGCCAATTTTGTTGAGGATCCGAACACGATCGTCGTCGCTGCCAGCTCCGAATTCGAGACGCTGGAGGCGTTTCTCGAAGCGGCCAAGGCAGACCCGGGCGCGATCACCGTCGGTCTCTCGTCTCTGGGCGGCAACGACCATTTCGGCGCCAACATGATGGCGGCGGCCTCGGGCGCCGAGTTTACCCTCGTGCCGTTCAAGGGCGCCGCGATGGCGCGAACCGCGCTGATGGGCGGACATGTCGCGGCCGGCACCATGGCGCTCAGCCAGACGACCTCGTTCCAGGAGGAGCTTCGCGTTCTGGCTGTGCTTGCCGAGGAACGCTCCGCCTTCCGGCCGGACGTGCCGACAGCCAAGGAGCTTGGCTACGATGTGCAGATGTCATCCTTGCGCGGGATCGTCGCGCCGGCAGGGCTGGATCCGGAAATTGCCGCCAAGCTGCGCGACGCCCTGACGGCAGTCAACGAAATGCCCGCCTTCCAGGAAATGATGGCCGAGCAGGGCAACCCCATTGCCTTCGTGGCGGGCGATGCCTTTGCGGAGATCGCCCAAGCACAAAACGACGTCGCACGTTCGATCTGGGAAGAAACCCCCTGGAAATGACACGAATCGCGGCGCGCGGATTTCCCGCCGGAACTGGATATCGCCGGCGCTCCGATGTTCTCGGGCTTCGAACCGCCGCAAGCGTGAGTGGTGCGCCATGCTGCTGAACCTCGACGATTACGAGATTGCCGCCCGAAGACGTCTGCCCCGGCCGCTGCACGGCTATATTGCCGGGGCCGCCGAGAGCGCGAGTGGCTTTCGCGACAATCGCACCGTGTTCGACGAGATGCGGCTGGTTCCCCGTGTGCTGCGCGGGGTCGAGGAGCGTTCGATCTCCCATCGGCTTCTCGGCCATAAGTGGGAGGCCCCCTTCGGAATCGCCCCAATGGGGATCGTCGCGCTGATGGGGTTCGATGGCGATGTCGCCACCGCCCGCGCCGCCGCCAAGGCGGGAATCCCCTACGTGCTCAGCGGCTCGTCGCTGACACCGATGGAACGGGTGTTTGATGCAAATCCCGACGCATGGTTTCAGGCCTACCTGCCCGGAGAGGAGGAGCGGATTACAGCGCTGGTCGACCGCGTGCGCGCCGCGGGGTTTGCAACGCTGATGCTGACTGCGGACACCGCCGTTCTCGCCAATCGCGAGAACAACCTGCGCGCCGGTTTCTCTACACCGCTGAAGCTGACGCCAAGGATGATCTGGGATTTCGGCCTGCGTCTGCGGTGGGTCTTCGGGACCTTCGCACGCACCCTAATCTCGTCTGGCATGCCGCATTTCGAGAATTCCTACGCGGAGCGTGGCGCGCCGATCATGTCCAAGAGGGTTGCGCGCGATTTCGGCCGCAAGGATCACCTGAACTGGGAGCATATCCGGCTAATTCGCGATCTCTGGCCCGGGAGGCTGGTGCTGAAAGGGCTGCTTTCGCCCCGCGACGTTGCCAAGGCGCGTGACTTCGGTTGCGACGGGGTGATGCTCTCCAATCATGGCGGTCGACAGCTCGATCACGCGATATCCGGGACACGTGCCATCGCTGCAGCGCGCGAGGAAGCGGGCGAAATGGCGCTGATGGTGGATGGGGGCTTCCGGCGGGGCACCGATATCGTCAAGGCGCTGGCGCTTGGCGCAGACTTCGTCTTTGTCGGGCGCCCCTTCCTGTTCGCCGTCAGTCTCGGCGGCGAAGGGGCAGTTACACAAGCAATCGGCATCCTGAAGAATGAGCTGCGACGGGACCTTGGGCTGCTTGGGCTTCGTGAAATCTCCGAGGTGGACGAAACGATTCTGCTGTCTCGGCCCAATTCAGTTGCGGTGACCTGTGAGACGGAAAGGGATTGACGTGAAGCAAGCGGATGGGTCGTCTTTAGTAATGCCAAAGTCGCTACGAGACCTTCCTGCCCCGCTTAAACAGGTTCCTTCCGAAAAAACATACTGGGCACCTCGATTCACCATCCCGCCCATGACGGACGTCACTAATCTGTCTTTATGTTGAGCGGACTATTTTGCCGAACGCAGCGAATGGCCGACTTCCGCCCGTCTTGCGAATCCTGCGCGCGCATCGGTCGAGGTTTCGCGCCTGCGGCTAAGGTCCGGTTGGTCGGCAAACTTGACCTTCGATTTCCTACGCTTCACTGGCGGTGACCTGTGGGCGACAAGAGGTCCGTTGACTGCGCTAAACTGCCGTTGGTGATGCCAAGCGTTTCGCAGATGCGGCATCGACTCACGCGTCGCGACCGGCCCTGAGAGGTCACTCGACAGGAGCTATTATGCCGCTCCGCAGCTTTCGCTTTGCGGCCATTAGTGGACTGCACAGCAAGTTTGCAGAGGCCAGTCGTTTCCTTTCTGTTGTTGCTTTCGGAGGCGGTGCATTTTCTCCGAAGCGAAGCTGTTCCGACGCGGGCACGCCTTGTCTTGGGCAGCGTCAACGGTTACGATCAATTGCATGTCCGCCGTTCCGCAACTTGCGCCGGAAGACCTATCAGCTCGAACGGACCATTCCGCCAGCCATCACGCAGAGCAGTTCGAACAGGATGGTCGCGCCCAGATAGGCGGTTCCGCCTGACGCATCGAACGGGGGCGAGACTTCGACCAGGTCGGCGCCGACGATATGGCATCCGCCCAATTCCCGAACCACCTTAATGGCCTGAAAGGAGGTCGGGCCGCCGATTTCGGGCGTTCCGGTACCGGGAGCAAAAGCCGGGTCGATGAAGTCGATGTCGTAGGAGATATAGGTCGGCGCGGTGCCGACGATGTCACGGGCCTCGGACATCACCTCCTCGACTCCGCGCGCGTGAAACTCCTCGATCGGGATAACCCGGATGCCGACGAACTTGGCGAACTCCCTATCCTCCCGGTCATAGGTCGACCCTCGAATGCCGATCTGCACCACGCGTTTCGGGTCCAGCAACCCTTCTTCGACGGCGCGGCGGAAAGGTGTGCCGTGGGTATACATCGTGCCACCGAAATAGCTGTGGAAGAGGTCGGTATGGCTGTCGAAATGCACCATGCCGAGCGGGCTGTCGGCGGCCAGCGCGCGCAGCACCGGAAGCGAGGTCAGATGATCGCCGCCAGCGGTCAGCGGGCGGACACCCGCGGCGCGGACCTTGTGGTAGAATGCCGTGATCCGGGACATCGAGTCCTGGATATCGGCCGGGTTGGGCGGCACGTCGCCCAGGTCGGCGCAGTTCATCGCCTCGAAGGGACGGATGCCAGTGGCGCCATTCTCGGCCCGCATCATCGTCGACATGTCGCGCAGCTGGCGGGGTCCGTGGCGCGGGCCGGGGCGGTTGGTGGTGCCGCTGTCCCAGGGCACGCCGATCAGGCCGACATCGACCTTGGCAAGGCGCGCGTCGTCCAGGCCCACATGCGGCAACCGCATGAAGGTCGGCACGCCCGCGTAGCGCGGCAGGTCGAAGCCGGACACCGGCTGGAAGAAAGGATCGCTCATCGTCGTCTCCTGTCAGGTCATCACGCTGCCGCCATTCACCCCGTAGCATTGCCCGGTGATAAAGCTCGCATCCGGTCCGGCGAGGAAGGTGGCGAGCGCGGCCACCTCCCCGGGGCGGCCGAAGCGGGCCAGCGGCGTATCAAGGTCTTTGGCCAGAGCCTCGGGGCTCATCGCGCCGGGGCTGGTCATATCGGTATCGATCGGGCCGGGGGCGATGGCGTTGACGAGGATCTTCGGCGCCAGTTCCCGCGCCATGGAGCGTGTTAGCGCGATGATTCCGCCCTTGGAGGCGCCGTAGGCGGCCATGTTCTCGCGCCCCAGCAGCCCGAGATCCGATGCGATATTGATGATGCGCCCGCTCTCCATCCGCCGCGCCGCCTCGCGCGCGACGAGGAAGCTGCCGCGCAGGTTGACGGCGATCACGCGGTCGAAATCGGTCACGGAGGTTTCGGCGAGCGGTGCTTCGTGCAGGATGCCGGCGTTGTTGACGACGATGTCGGGCGTGCCGAGTTCCGCCTCGATCCGGTCGAAAAGGCAGACAACGTCGACCTCGCTGGACACGTCTGCAGGCAGCGCGAGTGCGACCGGAAAGGGGACGGCAGGAGGGTCGTCGGCATGACAGGTCGCCACGCTTGCGCCTGCGGCAGAGAGTGCCTCGGCTATTGCCCGTCCGATGCCGCGCGAGCCGCCGGTGACCAACGCAACCTTGCCTTGCAACGTCACGACATCACCTCTCCACGATCCACGTTGATCGCTTGTCCGGTGATATTCGCAGCCGCATCGCTACCGAGGAAGAGGAATAGCCCCGCGACATCGACCGGGTCCATCACGCCCGCGAGCGCCTGTGCCTCGGAGACCTCCGCCAGGATGTCCTGTTCGCTGCGCCCCTGCGCCTCGGCCATCCGCGCCAGCGATCCCATGGCCTGTTTGGTTCGCACCCAGCCCGGACAGATCGCGTTGACGCGAATTCCGCGCGGCCCGAGTTCCTGCGCCCAAGTTCGTGTCAGCCCTATGATCGCGTGCTTGGAAGCGACATAGGCCGAAAAGTCAGGCACGGCCGTACGCCCCCAGATCGACGCGGTGAGCAGTATGCGCCCGCCTGCTTGCATCCTGGGCACTACCGCCCGGGTGACGTTACGGGTGCCGCGAATGTTCACGTCGATGACCCGGTCGAACACCGCGTCGGTCTCCGGGTCCGGGCCGTCCAGCGGGGTCGGGCGTTCGAGCCCGGCATTGTTGACCAGCACGTCGATGGGGCCGAGGGCACCCAGCGCCTCTCGAACGGCCGCGCCATCGGAGATGTCGCATTCAATTGCTGTGGCCTTGCCGCCGATCTCCTTGCCGACCGAGCGGATGCTTGGATCCAGATCCACGATCACCAGATCGGCGCCGGCAACCGCGAAGCCCTCGGCCACGGCACGGCCGATACCACCGGCCGCCCCCGTTACCAGAACGCGTCGGCCGCAATAGTCGAAGTCCGCACGCATCAGCCCAACTCGTAGAATTCGCGCCGGATGGCAGCCGTGATGTCCCGCCGATACTGCGCGGCGATGAGCGCGCCCTTCTCGGGGCTCGCGCCCTTGGCGGAAATCAGCGAGCCTTCGGGCGCCACCCATTCCCGGCGCGGCGGCCAGACGTCGTAACAGGGCGCCACGGCGGCCTCGTTGTCCGGCACGAGGTCGAAACGCACCAGTTCGGGATGGAAATTCATCATCAGCGAGGTCTCCAGAACGGCAGCATGTTCCAGTTCGATGCCGGGATAGCCGTCGGGGAAGACCTGTGCGAGCGTCTCGTCGGTCAGGAACTCCCAGTGCTGGAGGCACATGATCCGAACGCCCTTGTCGCCAACCTCCCGCATGGCAAGGTCGATCCCTTCGTTCAGGAACCACAGGTTCTCGTAGTTCCCGTCGAGCACGCATATCCGCCGCGCACCGTGGCGCACCAGTTCGCGGATCACGTCGCGGATCACGCAACTCAGCGTGTTACCGTCCAGCCCGGTGCTGCCGGGAAAGAACGGTCCGCCGGCGGAACGGGTCATGGACTTGTAGCCATAAGTCACGGGGGCCGCGACGACGCCGCCGACTTCCACAGCGATTTCGCGCGAAATGGCATAGGGGAGCAAGTAATCCAGCCCCATCGGAAGGTGCGGGCCGTGCTGCTCCAGCGTGCCGGTCGGCAGGAAGATCACCGGGTTGGATTTCAGCGCCTCGGCATATTCCGGCCAGGTCATCTCCGGCATCATCACCGTTCTCATCGGGTCTTTCCTCACTGTCACTCGCGGGCACCTTCTTCGCGCATCAACCGCATGATCTTTTGTTCCATTTCGGCATAGCCGGGGAGTTGCACGATGTGTTCCTTGTCGTTGATCCGGTTGCCATGCTTGAACTCGGGCACGATCACCTCCTTGAGCCGGCCCGGATGGCTCGACAGGAAGATGATCTTGTCGGCCAGGAAGATAGCCTCCTCGATGTCGTGGGTCACGATCACCATCGTGGTGTTTTCCTGCCAGGCGATGTCGATCATCATCTCCTGCATATGCCAGCGGGTCTCGGCGTCGAGGGCGCCGAAGGGCTCGTCCATCAGCAGGAGTTCCGGCCCGTTGGCCAAAGTCCGAGCGATGGCCACGCGCTGGCGCATGCCGCCCGAGAGCTGCGAGGGATAGGCGTCGGCGAATTTGGTCAGGCCGACCAGCTCGATGAAATGCGCGGCCCGCGCGCGGCGCTCCGTCCGCGGGACGCCATTCACTTTCATGCCGAACTCGACATTCCGGCGCACCGAGAGCCAGTCGAAGGAGGTATAGGCCTGAAACACCATGCCACGATCGCGGGCCGGGCCGACCACTGGCTTGCCATGCAACGTGACCGCACCGTCGGACGGGTCCTCCAGCCCTGCGATCATCCGCAAGACCGTGGACTTGCCGCAGCCCGAGGGGCCGAGCAGCACGCAAATGCGGTTTTCCTCGACCTCGAAGGAGACGCGGTCGACCGCCTTCACGGACTTGCCGCCGGCGACCGGGAAGACCTTCGAGATACCGTCCAGATGCAAGAGCGCCTCGCTCATCAGCGTGTCTCCTTGCGATAGGGGAAGAGCCAGCGGTGCAGCAGGCCGAAGAGGAGGTCGAATGTCAGCCCGAGTGCCCCGATGACGATGATGCCCGAAAGGATCTCGTCGGTCTTCAGGAATCGCCGGGCGCGCATCATCATCGCGCCGATGCCAGTGGTGGAGGCGACGATCTCGGCGATTACCAGGTAGGTCCAGGCCATTGCCAGCATCTGGCGCATGGCGGTGAAGATGTCCGGCAGCACCGCGGGCAGGACCACCTGCGTCACCGTCACCCGGCGGCTGGCGCCCAGCGTCAGCGCGGTTTCGATGAGTTCCTTCCGTACGTTCTTGGTGTGGTCCATGATCAGCGTGATCAGGAAGAACACCACGCCGATGAAGAGAAGCGCCAGTTTCGGCGCCTCGCCGGTGCCGAACCACATCAGCAGGATCGGGATGAAGGAGGGCGCCGGCAGGTAGCGCCAGGCGCCGATGAACGGGTTGAAGATCGCCTCGACCGAGGGGAAGGTGCCCATCATCACGCCGAGCGGGATCGCCACGGCGCAGGCCATGGCGAAGGACACCAGCACCCGAGTGATCGAGATCAGCACATCGCTGGCGAAGCCACGCTCGGCGAAGAAGTCCCAGGTGGTAGAGAAAACCTGCTCGGGCGGCGGAACCAGAAGGGCGTTCACCCAGCCGGAATGTGCGGCGAGGCTCCAGACCCCGAAAAAGACGGCCCAGATTCCGATCGCCGAAAGGATCGCCTGCGGCCGCGACACCGGCTTGCGGATTTCGAAGAAGTGGCGCTCTTGATGCGGCGTTGGCATTGTGTCTGGCTTTTCCGTGTGTCAACGGCGCGCCCGCTTCGGGACGCGCCGAAAGGCTCAGTTGGCGGTGAAGGACTGGCGGTACCCCGCCTCGACAAGGTCCCCCATCAGCGAGCAGTCGATGCCGGCAGCAGCGTCGACCTTGTTCTCCATTAGGCCGAGCTTGATCCACCAGTCATTGGTCAGGGCGATGGCATCCACCATGCCGCCATTGGGCAGACCGAAGGGCGGCTCGCCCTCCAGCACGCCACAGGCGCGGGCGGATTCGTCGAAATCATTCATGTAGATCCCGCCCTCGAAGCTTTTGCCGTTGGTCCCGATCACGTAGCCGATATCCTCGACCGGCCATTGCAGAAAATCGGCGAGGATCTGGTTGGTCTCCTCGACATTGTCGTGCCAGTAGCCGAGCCCCTCCCAACGGGCCTTCAGCACCGCCAGCGCCACGTCCCGCTTTTCAGCGATGAAGTTCTTGTTCATGTAGAGCGAGTCCATGAAGATGCCGGTCTTGAGCACCTCCGGGTCAGCCGTGTTGACGACGCTCTCCGCTCCCGGGGCGGCTTCAAGCACCTTGGAAATCCAGGGCTCGTACATGTAGGCCGCCGACAGGTCGCCCGACAGCATCGGCCCCACTGCCTCGTCGGCATTCAGGTTGACCCATTCGACCTCATCCGGCGCGATGCCCTGGCTGTCGAGCCAGATGCCCATGAGCAGGTGCCCGATATAGGCCTGAGGAGCGGAGACCTTCTTGCCCTTCAGGTCGGCAATCTCGACACCGCCCTTCATGATGATGTGGTCGACCCCGTATGAGGGGTTGAGAAAGGCGACGTTCACCACGTCGGTACCACGGTCGACTATCAGCGGCGTGTAATCCGCGGTGCAGCCATAGACGTCGAGTTGTCCGGCCGCGAGCGCCGAATGCCCGCCGAGCGGATCCTCGAAGATGGTGATATTCAGGTCGTGCCCGTCGGTCAGGCCCTTTTGCCGGGCGACTTCGAGCATGGCGTATCCCGGCCAGGACACGCAGACGCCCACATTGACCGCATCCGCATGCGCGGAGGGAGCGGCGAGCGCGCCGGCGGAAAGTGTCGAAAGGAGAAGGAAGGACGAAAGATTCTTCATGGTCTGATCCCCGTTGGTCACGTTCTTAAGAAAACATATGCACGGACAAATTTTTAGTTCAATAAAAATTTTTATCGAGATAAGATATGTTCGGGACCAGCGAAAGCTGTGCACAAATTTTAATCAGGGAGTCCTGCCAGTGGCCGGTTTGAGAGAACGCCAGAAGCAAGACCGCCAGAAACGCATCTTGGAAGAGGCGCGCGCGCTGATTCTGGAACAAGGCTACGAGGCGACGACCATTGAGGGGATCGCGGCCGCAGCCGGCCTCTCTGGCGTGACGGTCCACAACTACTACGGCACCAAGGCCGGGGTGCTGCTGGCCATCGTCGCCGAAAGCGATCGGAAACTCCTGGAGAAAATGGGGGCGGCGTTGTCCCGTGACATCGATGACCTGCTTGAACTGCTGCTGAGTTTCGCCACGATCATCCGGCATCACGCGGTCACGAATCTCAACAAGCCGATATGGCGGCAAGTCGTGGCCGCGACTATCGTTGACCCGGATTCGCGGTTTGCGAAGACCTATCACGAACTCGACCACAAGCTCTCTATGGTCCTGGTTCGAGAGGTCGAGAGGCTGCAGGAAGCGGGCCGAGTGTCTGCGGACATTTCTGCCATCGCCGTCGGAAAGGGGCTTTTCCATCTTCAGAACACCCGTTTCATCCAGTTCGTGTCGCTGGATGACATGACGGAGGAAAAGGCGGATGAAACATTGCGCAGGGACGTGTCGGCACTTCTGCACGCACTTCCTTGCCGCGGTTCGCGCGGAGGTTGACCGCTCTCCAGGATTTCGTCCTCGGCCGGTAATCGCACCCTACTCTTGAACCCGCCGTTGACCTCGGTCGACACTACTGGCTCACCGTCGAAGATGTCTCCTAACCCAGCGAGGAAGTTTTCGAAGCATGCCTGTCTCCTTGCGCGGCAGGCACGCGAGTTTTACATCAAGCCCAACGCTCCGGCGGCAAATGTGTGGCCGATGGAGCGCTCGAGCGTCAGTTCGAACCATAACCGACTTTGAGTGACTCTGTGCTCTGGCTTTGAATCCAAAGTCAGCTTTTGCCATCGGCTAAGAGTGGCGGGTGTCCGCAACGAAATTCCGGTTGCCGCCCGTCCTTCCATCCGTTGAACCCGTGACAGCTGAAATCTCGCGCTCGGAGTGACGGTCAACTAATGGGAGCCAAGAACACACGGCCATAGGGTTCACCCCTGCAACCAGGCATCGGAGAACTCGACAATTTCAACTCCAGCCAGGGTCCTGACCCGCTCGAGTTCGGCAACCAAGGCAGAAGTTCGCCCCTTACTGACCGGCACGGCGCACGCCGATGCTCGGGAGCATTGAGGACGAAGCACGCGGAAACCCATCGGGGCCTGCGGCGACGATGTATAGGGCCGCTTCAGAAAGCCGGATATACGTCAGCAATCGTGACGCCAGCCCCGGAACCAGCCAAACCGTTGCAATCAGGCGGGTTCCATAGCCGTCCGCATACGACGTCAGCACCCTCCGTCTTCAATCCAGTCGGTCAATCACGGCCTGAGTAGCTTCGTCTGTCGAAGCGTTGCCACCAAGATCCCGGGGCAAGCAGTCTCC
>NZ_SELO01000057.1 GCF_004146235.1 Tropicimonas sp. IMCC6043
CGCCATCGTCGGCCTCGGCATCGCAACGCTCGCCGTGATTTCCGGCGGCGTGGAAGACCTGTCCGGCGACATCTCGAACCAGCTCGCCGTCTCGCAGATCAAGACCACCTTCTGATCGCAGTCCGGCGGAGGCCGGAATGCAAGGGCCGCGCCTACCGGGCGCGGTCCTCGCCTGTTTAAACACGCACTCCCCGCGAAGGCGGTGGCCGGTCAGAACACAGCCGTGGCGCCGCCGTTCTGGTCCGACGATCGAGCGCCCTGCCTGGGTCGGTTTCGGACACCTCTTTCACGCACACCCCGAAAAGTCCTCAAAATTCCGTTAAACTTCCACTTTTCGAGCGGTCCGCGCCCCATTCTTGCCTGAGTCAGGTGGCTTCATCGGAGCACGCCAAAGAGGAGCTCGGGCCCGAAAGAGGCCAGCCCGATCAGCCCCTAGGCCCGTGCAGACCTTGACCTGTCCATCTGGAGACCAACATGAAACTCTTCAACCTGATCAAATCCTTCCGCAATGACGAAGACGGTGCTGTGACCGTTGACTGGGTCGTGCTGACCGCCGCCATCGTCGGCCTTGGCATCGCAACGCTCGCCGTGGTTTCCGGTGGCGTGGAAGACCTGTCCGGCGACATCTCGAACCAGCTCGCCGTCTCGCAGATCAAGACCACCTTCTGAGCCGAACGCGCTCCTGAAGAACGGGCCGCGTCCATCGAGGACGCGGCCTTTTCATATCTCGCCAGATTTCCTGAAACCGAATGTTTCCTCGACAACGTGCAAAACTGCCAAGCCCACCAATTTTTTTGCAGACCAACGCCGCCAGCACTGCAGAAGATCGTTCTTGTTTCTTGTGCCTCGGGCGACGTCACGGACGCCTCGGCACCACGCGTTGCACAATGGAGTAAAGAGTATGCCACCTTCGGCAAAAAGTTTTCTTCGCGACGAGACGGGCGCGGTTACCGTCGACTGGATCGTTCTCACGGCCGGCGTTGTAACCCTCGCCCTGGGCGTGACCTCGCTGATCACCGTTGGAACAGGCACAGCGTCAGACAGGCTCGCCTCGACCGTCGCGGAGCGACCGGTCGGAGACTGACCGGCCTTCCAAGTTGGTTCCGTCCCACATTTCGGGTTTCGGAGTAACTGTCACTGAGCGACCACTGCACAGCCACGCTCCCGCCGCATTCGCTTCCCAGTATCGAAACAGATTTGTCCGGTGCGAGCTTTGTGCACCGTCAGGAATGAATGAAAGGATGCCCCATGCGATTCGTCTTCGCACTCGTCCTGATCGCCGGCATCGGCCTCGCGGGCTTTGCCGTCTACATGGCGCAGAACTACATGTCCGAGATGGGCGCCGAGCGCGACAGGTTGCTGGCCGCCCAGGCCGCGGCGCCGCCGATGGTAGACGTCGTCGTCGTCACCAAGGACAAGACCTATGGACAAGTGCTCAGCAAGGAAGATGTCAAGTGGATGCGCTGGCAGAAGGATAGCCTGCCGGAGGGCGTCTTCGTGCGCGACGCGTCGGGCTTCGCCGAAGGTTCCGTCGAGCCGGGCGATTCGCTGTTTCCGGAGAACAGCCGCGAGCGTTTCGTGATCACGTCGATGCGCAAGTTCGAGCCGCTGCTCGCGCACAAGGTGACGCGTCCGGGTGAGGATGCCGGGCTGACCTCGCGGCTTAGCAAGGGCATGCGTGCCTTTGCGATCCGGGTTGATGTCTCCTCCGGCGTCTCGGGCTTCCTGAGGCCGGGAGACCGGGTCGATGTCTACTGGACCGGCAATACCGGTTCGCTCGATGGGCGCGGCGAGATCACCAAGCTGATCGAAACCAGCATCAAGCTCATCGCCGTCGACCAGATCGCTGATACCGATCGCACCGCGCCGGTGATCGCGCGCACCGTGACCGCCGAGGCCACACCGCAGCAGGTCGCCAAGCTCACCCAGGCGCAATCGACCGGAAAGCTGTCGCTGTCGCTGGTGGGCGCGGAGGACGACACTGTCGCCCAGGTCAGTCAAGTCGATCAGCGCACGCTTCTGGGAATCCAGGAAAGCGCCCCGATCATCGTCGAAAAAGAGCAGGTCTGCTCCACGAAGATCCGCCGCGGCGCCGACGTGATCCAGCAGGAGATCCCCTGCCCGACGAACTGACGTCCCGGAAACGGGTTGCAAATCAAACGGCTATAACGAATCGAACCCGCAACCTCTGGTAGTGTTGCGGGTTCACTACATAAGGTTCCCTCGCCAACGTCTTGATTCTTGCAATAAATCGCAATTGCATGCAGTGTGGATAAAGATGCGGGCAAAAAGACCCGCCGAACATTCGTGATCGAGAGGCAGGGTCACCATGACAGTCAAGACGCTTGTGCGGGCGGGTCTACTGGGCCTCGCGATTGCCGGCACATCCACATTCACCGTCGCTCAGGCGGAGACGCTCCGGGTCACCGGTGGCACAGTTCAGCGAGCGCTCAAGGTGCCCATGAACCGGGCCGTCGTAGTCGAGAGTGACGCTCCCTTCGCCGAGCTTTCTATCGCAAATCCCGGCATCGCCGATATCTCGACCCTCTCTGAGCGGTCGATTTATGTGCTCGGCAAAGCGCCGGGCCGGACGACGCTGACGCTGCTGGCCCCGGACGGCTCGCTCATCACCAATGTCGAGGTGCAGGTCACCGCCGATGTCGGAGAACTCAAGGAGCGGCTGCGCGAGGTGCTCCCGGGCGAAGCGATCGAGGTCCGGCCGGCCAATGACGGCATCGTGCTCTCGGGCACCGTGTCGAGCGCCATGGCGCTCGACCGCGCACTTGATCTCGCAAACCGCTACGCACCCGACCGGGTGTCGAACCTGATGATGGTCGGCGGCACGCAGCAGGTGATGATGAAGGTGCGTTTCGCAGAGATGAGCCGCACCGTCTCGAAGTCGCTCGGTTTCTCGATGGCGATCAACGGCATCGCGAACGGCGGCGACATCGGCTACAACGGCGGCACCGGCAACTATCTTTCCGGCGACAACCTCCGCAACCTCTTCGACGGCGACAACGGCACCGGCACCACGGTCTCGAACGGAACCCAGGGTGCCTTCCAGATCGGTTTCGGCGCGGGCGACGTTGAATTCGCGGTGCTGATCGAGGCGCTGGAATCGAAGGGCTTCATCCGGACCCTCGCCGAGCCCAACCTCACGTCGCTTTCCGGTCAGTCGGCAAGCTTCCTGGCGGGCGGCGAATACCCGGTTCCGGTCCGCGACGAGGACGGCTCCGTCTCGGTCACCTTCAAGCCCTTCGGCATCGTGCTCAACATGACGCCGCGGGTCATTGGCGACAATATCAACCTCAACCTCGCGGCAGAAGTCAGCCAGATCGACCCCTCGATCGGCATCACCGATGCCGGCTTCTCGATCTCGGGCTTCGCGACTCGGAAGACCGAGAGCACCGTGGAGATGCGCGACGGCGAGAGCTTCGCCATCGCCGGGCTCCTGCAGGACGATTTCCGCGACCTCAGCGCCCAGGTGCCGTGGCTCGGCGACGTGCCGGTGCTCGGTGCGCTGTTCCGCAGCGCCGATTACGAGCGCGGCCAGTCGGAGCTCGTGATCATCGTCACTGCCCATCTCGTGACGCCGACCCGTGGTGACGCGCTCGCGCTGCCGACCGACCGGGTGCGTCCGCCGAGCGAGAACCAGCTCTTCATGCGCGGCCTCACGGCCGTGACCACCCGCCCGGTGACCGGCGGCGCCGGCGAAGTCGCGCGTCAGGACTTCACCGGCTCCTACGGCTACGTGATGGAGTGAGGAAGATGAAAACCACCACTCTCGCCCTCGCCGCGCTCGCCACGAGCCTCTCGCTCAGCGGTTGCGCCTATTGGAACGAGGAGGCCGGCGCCTTCCTGGACCAAGGCGATTTCGGCAATGCCACGATGCAGAATCAGCTTGCGATGACCTGTCGGAAGCTGACACCGGCCAATATCACGAAGTATGGCCAACCGATTGCTTCGGGCTGCCCCGGACGGATCCAGGACGGCAAATACGCCCAGTTCGCGTATAACGAGACGATCCTCTCGGCCACCGAACTCTCCGGTGAAGCCGTGGCGGCGACGGATTTCGAAGAGCAGCAGTAAACGTCATCCCGCTTCTTCCACAACCATGCGGCGTCCCGTTTCGGGGCGCCGTTCGTCTTTCTGGAAGACTGGTCGACTATCCGGCCTACGGAAACAGAAACTGCAATTGGACGAAACCGGCGCCAATTTCCGCATAGCCACGCCATTCCGAACAAACTTTCGCCCGGATTGCCCGCCAAACACAGAACAAGAGTAGTGCGGGTGACATCGACGCACGAGCGACGAGTTCGACCGGGGCGCCATTTGCGACCAAACCGACCTCGTCATCTGAGAAGGACAACAGGCGTATGAACACCAGTGCCGCATTGCAACCCGAGCCCGCCCCCGTGGCGGCCTGCACCGTCAGCCGGGACGTCCAGAATTTCGACCTCCTGATCGAGGACATGGAAACCGAACTCGGCGAAAGCTGGGGCGATCTGGGCTTTACGGATGCCATGGCATTCCTTGAGCAGCCGGACGCTTCCGCCCTTGAATTCCTGGCGGTCGCGCTCGACAGCGAGGACGAGGAAGAGGTCTCCCTGATCGGGGAACTGATCAACGCCTCGCGCAAGAAGGGAATCAAGGTCTTGCTGATTGCGCAGGATGTCGGCCCTGTCGTCCTGCATCAGTTGCTGAATCTCGGCGCGGACGGATTCCTGCCCTACCCGTTGCCAGAGGGCGCGCTGCACGATGCCATCGAGCGGCTCCGTATGCCCGAACCGGCGGCCCCCGCGGCCATCGCCAGCGCTGCGACGCCACAGGCGGGTGCGGGCGGCGGCCATGACGGGGTGATTCTCGCCGTGCACGGCCTCGCCGGCGGCGTCGGCGCCACGACATTCGCGGTCAACCTCGCCTGGGAGATCGCCACCAAGCAGAAGAAAGACGGCCCGCGCGTTTGCATTCTCGACCTCGATCTGCAGATGGGATCGACGTCGACCTATCTCGACCTGCCGCGCAAGGAATTCGTCTACGAGCTCTTGTCCGACACGGCCACGATGGATCACGACAGCTTCAACCAGGCGCTGCAGGTCTTCGAAGATCGCGTGCATGTGCTGACCGCACCGGCGGACATGCTGCCTCTCGACCTGATCGGGCCGGAAGACGTCACCACGTTGCTGAAATTTGCCCGCGCGAATTTCGACGTGGTGGTGATCGACATGCCGACCACGCTGGTCGCCTGGACCGAGACCGTGCTGAGCGAGGCGCATGTCTATTTCGCCCTGATGGAGCTCGACATGCGCTCGGCCCAGAACGCGCTTCGCTTCGTGCGGTTGCTGAAGAGCGAAGACCTGCCGCACGAACGGCTGCGATTCGCGCTCAACCGCGCGCCGCGCTTCACCGACCTGCAGGGAAAGGCCCGCGTCAAGCGCATGGCCGAAAGCCTCGATATCGACATCGAGTTGCTGCTGCCGGACGGGCAGAAACAGGTTTCTCAATCCTGCGACCACGGCCTGCCGCTGTCTCAGAACACCGCAAAGAACCCGCTCCGTAAGGAAATCGCCAAGCTCGCCGCCTCCCTGCACGACCTGATCTCGGACGAAGCCGCAGGGGCCTGATCCGGCCAGCCTCTGAACGAAGGACCGCAAGATGTTCTCACGCTACAAGAAGACAGCCCCAGGACAGCCGCAGGCCGTGCGAAGCGCCGCGACTGCGACAGCGGCGCCCGCGGCCGAGCGTATTGCACGGAAGCCCTCCACGACAGACAAGCCCATCACTGTGCCGGCCCGCGCCGTGCCCGTGGACAAGGAAAAGAAGCGTAAGGAACGCCTGAGCGAGATCAAGGTCGAGCTACACAAGGTACTGCTCGACAGCCTGAACCTTGCTGCGCTCGAGACTGCGACCGAGCAGGACCTCAAGGCCGAGATCGCCGCGATTGCCGCCGAGAGCCTCGAGGAGATGTCGGTCGTCCTCAACAAGGAGGAGCGGCAGGCCCTCCACCAGGAGCTCTACGACGAGGTGACCGGCCTCGGCCCGCTTGAGCCGCTCCTGAAGGACGAGGACGTCAACGACATCCTGGTCAATGGCCCGCACCAGATCTTTGTCGAACGCAACGGCAAGCTCTCGATGTCCGAGATCACCTTCAAGGACGAGCGTCACCTGCTCCGGATCATCGACAAGATCGTCTCCGCCGTGGGACGGCGCGTCGACGAATCGAACCCTTACGTGGACGCCCGCCTTGCCGATGGTTCACGTTTCAACGCCATGGTGCCGCCGATCGCGGTCGATGGCTCGCTGGTCTCGATCCGGAAATTCAAGAAGGACAAGCTCGGCGTCGATGAACTCGTGAAGTTCGGCGCCTTCACCGAGGAGATGGCCGCCTACCTCCAGGCTGCGGTCTCGACCCGCCTCAACATCATCGTCTCAGGCGGCACCGGTTCGGGCAAGACGACGACTCTCAACGCGCTCTCGTCCTTCATCGACAACTCCGAGCGTATCCTCACCATCGAGGACACCGCGGAACTCCAGCTCCAGCAGACCCATGTCGGTCGGATGGAGAGCCGGCCGGCCAACGTGGAGGGCAAGGGCCGCGTGAGCCAGCGGGACTGCCTCAGGAACGCGCTCCGGATGCGCCCCGACCGCATCATCGTTGGCGAGACGCGCGGCGAGGAGGTCATCGACATGCTCCAGGCCATGAACACCGGCCATGACGGCTCGATGACCACGATCCACGCCAACTCCGCCCGCGACGCGGTGAGCCGGCTCGAGAACATGATCGCCATGGCCGGCATCGAGATGCCGCTCAAGGCGGTGCGGGCCCAGATCGCGAGCGCGGTCAACCTCATCGTCCAGGCCTCGCGCCTGCAGGACGGTTCGCGCCGCATGGTCTCGGTCACCGAGATCACCGGCATGGAGGGCGAGGTCATCTCGATGCAGGAGGTCTTCCGCTACGAGCGGCTGGGCCTCGCGCCCGACGGAAAGATCATCGGCCGCTTCAACGCTACCGGCGTGCGGTCCTATTATTCGGACCGCTTCAAGCAATGGGGCTACGACTTGCCGGCCGCCATCTACGAACCCATCACGGAGTGACGCGATGACGATTTCCATTGAACCGATCATCTATCTGCTGATCTTCGCGGCCGTGGTGTTGCTGGTTGAAGGCATCTATCTCACCGCTTTCGGCAAGTCGATCAGCCTCAACAGCAAGGTCAACCGACGCCTGGAACTGCTCGAGAAGGGCGGTGCACGCGAGGAAGTGCTGGAACAGCTCCGCAAGGAGATGACGCAGCACATGAACTCCCGCGGCATCCCGCTCTACTCGATCCTCGCCGACAAGGCGCAGAAGGCCAATATCGCCTTCACACCGCGCCAGCTCGTCATGGTGATGATCGTGCTCGGCGGCGTGGCCTTCGTCGCGCTGACGCTCGGCACCGATGCCGGCATGGCCGTGCGGATCGTGGTGGCGGTTGGCATGGGTGTGGGCGGCGTCTACATGTGGGTAAACAACAAGGCGAAGAAGCGCCTCTCGCTGATCGAGGAGCAGCTGCCGGATGCCGTGGAACTGATGGTCCGCTCGCTGCGCGTCGGGCACCCGTTCTCCTCGGCGGTCAATATCGTCGCTCGCGAAGTTGCCGACCCGCTCGGCTCCGAATTCGGCGTCATCGCCGACGAGGCCGCCTATGGCCGCGACATGTCCGAGAGCCTCAAGGCACTGGCGGAGCGGATGGACATGCAGGACCTGCGTTTCCTCGCCGTCGCCGTCACCATCCAGCAGCAATCGGGCGGCAACCTGGCGGAGATCCTCGACGGTCTTGCCAAGGTCATCCGCGCCCGTTTCAAACTGTTCCGGCGGGTCAAGGCGATCACGGCGGAGGCGAAATGGTCGGGGATGTTCCTGTCGTTCTTCCCGATCATCGCGCTGATCGGCATCAACGTGGCCGACCCGCACTATTACGACGACGTCAAGGACACGGCTGCCTTCATTCCCGCCTGCCTGGTCGTCGGCGTCTTCCTCCTGGTCAACATGATCTTCATGAAGATCATGGTCAACATCAAGGTCTGAACCCGAAATGGAAATCCTCATCCAGATCAACGACTGGCTGGTTGCCAAATTCGGCGAACTCGGTCCGCTCTATGCCGTCGGTGTGCTCGGCACGCTGCTCGTCGCTCTCACCCTCCCCGTCTTTCTCGCCCGTCGGGCCGACCCGCTCGACAAGCTCAAGACCCAGAATCGCTCTGGTGGTTTCAGCGCCAACGGCAAGGGCGAGAAGAAGGCGCTGCGCCATGGCGGCGGCAGTGCCAAGCTCGACAAGTTCGCTGACTTCCTCGAACCGCAGGACGAGGAGGAAATGTCGACTGCCCGGCTCACGATGCTGCAGGCGGGTTACCGTTCCAAATCGGCCGTGCGCACATTCCACGCGGCGCAGTTCATTCTCGGCATCGGCTTCCTGATGCTCGGCATCCTCTATGCCATCGTGACCTCGGCCACCGGCGAGGTCACGACCCAGCAGATGATCCTGTCGATCATCATTCCAGGCGCTGTGGGCTACTACATCCCAAAATACTGGGTGAACCGCCGGCTGCAGACGCGCCAGCAGGAGATCACCAACGGTTTCCCGGATTCGCTCGACATGATGCTGGTCTGCGTCGAGGCCGGCCAGTCGCTCGAACAGTCGATCATCCGCGTCAGCAAGGAGTTGCGCGCAGGCTTCCCGGCGCTCGCCGACGAATATGAAATCGTCGCCCACGAGATGAAGGCCGGCAAGGAGAAGGTGCAGGTTCTCAAGGATATGGCAGAGCGCTGCGGCGTTCCGGATGTCGCCTCCTTCGTCACCGTGCTGATCCAGTCGGCAAGCTTCGGCACCTCGATCGCCGAGGCCCTCCGGGTCTACGCTTCTGAGATGCGCGACAAGCGTGTCATGCGGGCCGAAGAAAAGGCCAACGTGCTGCCGACCAAGCTGACGCTCGGCACGATGATGTTCACGGTGCCGCCGCTCCTCATCATCCTGATCGGCCCGTCGATCCACGAGATCGCAACCACGCTGAGCAGCGGGGCTCTCTGACTCCCACCGCTCCGGCGGCCGAGTCCACCGGCCTCGCCCGACCTGGGGTTGTCCGCACGCCCCCAATCGGGGCGTGCAAACCGTGCGAAGAGGCACAAGATTGCCGGCTCCCCGCGAACAATCTACAAGAAGCTTTCCCAAGGGGAAGTGGGAGCGCGGGGGAATGCAGTCTTACGGTCATGTCGAGAAAGTGCTCGAAGCGGCGGATTCGCCGAGCGCCGCCGCGCGTTCCCGGCTTGCGGCGAGCTGGCGCCGATCGGCGCACCGGCACGGGCTCGACCCGGCCGAGAGGCGCGCGCCCGACCGGGTCGAGGCCGCCGACCTTCGGCGGCGCCGCGACGCGCTGGACCTGTTCCTGACCATCGCCGCGCCGCGGATCGACCAGCTCTTCACGCTTGTGGGCCAGTCGGGCTGCGCGGTGTTGCTAACCGATCTCGACGGCATCATCCTCGACCAGCGCGTTTCGGACGCCGACGCGCAGACCTTCGAGGACTGGGGCCTTGCACTCGGTGCGGATTGGAGCGAGGCGGCCGAGGGCACCAACGGCATCGGCACCTGCCTTGCCGAGCAGCGCCGGCTGATCATCCACCGCGACGAGCATTTCTTTGCCCGCAATACCGCGATGAGCTGCATCGACTCGCCGATTTACGGCAGCAATGGCGAGATCCTCGCCGCGATCGACGTTTCTTCGGCGCGCGCAGACCACACCGAGGGGTTCAACCGACTGATCGCCGCGCAGGTCGCCCAGACCGCGCGCGCCATCGAAGAGGCCAATTTCCGCGCTGCCTTCGCGGGGCACAGGATCCTTGTTGCCGAGAGCGACGCGCCGGAGACGGCCGCGCTGCTGGCCGTGGATGGCCACGATCTCGTCGTCGGCGCCACCCGCGAGGCACGCCGAGCCTTCGGACTCGGGGACGGGACCATCGCCCCGCGCCCGGCGGTCGACATTCTCGGCCGCGAGGACGGGCCGACCGGGTTCGAACGCGCCGAGCGGGCGGCGGTGATTCGCGCCCTCGCCCGCGCCGACGGCAATGTCAGCCAGGCCGCGCGCCAGCTCGGAATCGGCCGCGCCACCCTCTATCGCCGAATGAAACGGCTTGGTCTCGGCGAAATCTGAGCCCGACTGTCTCACTCCTGAGACAGGAGGCGGTGCAAGCCGCCGCCCCCCGGGATGACGGCGCGACGCGCGTCAGGCTTGCTTGTTGCACTCCGGGAAGGAGGTCCCGGAGCAACAGGAGGACATCCCATGAACGAAATGACCCGGCCGGACTCCGGCACCTATGTCTCGCCCTTCAAGGCCCGCTACGACAATTTCATCGGCGGCAAGTTCACGCCACCGGTGAACGGGCGCTATTTCGACAACACCACGCCAATCACCGGTGCGAAGATCTGCGAATGCGCACGCTCGGACGGGGCCGATGTCGAGCTGGCTTTGGACGCCGCCCATGCCGCGCGCGAAGCCTGGGGCACGACCTCGGCCGCCGAGCGCTCCAACATCCTGCTGAAGGTTGCCGATCGGCTCGAAGAGAATCTCGATCTTCTGGCCAGTGCCGAAACCTGGGACAACGGCAAGCCGATCCGCGAGACGACCGCGGCCGACATCCCGCTCTCGATCGACCATTTCCGCTATTTCGCCGGCGTTCTGCGCGGCCAGGAAGGTTCGATGTCGGAGATCGACGCCGACACCGTCGCCTATCACTACCACGAACCGCTGGGCGTGGTTGGCCAGATCATCCCTTGGAACTTCTCGATCCTGATGGCGGCCTGGAAACTGGCGCCCGCTCTTGCTGCCGGCAATTGCATCGTGCTGAAGCCCGCCGAGCAGACGCCGGCGGCGATCATGGTGCTGGTCGAACTCATCGCCGACCTGCTGCCCGCGGGTGTGCTGAACGTCGTCAACGGCTTCGGCGCCGAGGTCGGCGCGCCGCTCGCGAAGAGCCCGCGCATCGCCAAGATCGCCTTCACTGGCTCGACCCAGACCGGGCGGATGATCATGCAATACGCCACCGAGAACTTGATCCCGGTGACGCTGGAACTTGGCGGCAAGTCACCCAACATCTTCTTCTCGGACGTGATGCGTGAGGACGACGCCTTCCTCGACAAGGCGGTCGAGGGCTTCGTGCTCTTCGCCTTCAACCAGGGCGAGGTCTGCACCTGCCCGAGCCGGGCGCTGATCCAGGAGGATATCTACGACGCGTTCATCGAGAAGGCGATTGCCCGGGTGAAGGCGATCAAGCAGGGCGACCCGCGCGACATGGCGACGATGGTCGGGGCCCAGGCGAGCGCCGAGCAGCAGGACAAGATCCTCTCCTACTTCACTATCGGCCGCGAGGAAGGCGCCGAGGTGCTTGTGGGCGGCGATGCCGCGCATCTGGGTGGCGAGTTGGAAAGCGGCTTCTACATCCAACCGACGATCCTCAAGGGCAAGAACTCCATGCGGGTCTTCCAGGAGGAAATCTTCGGCCCCGTCGTCTCGGTCACGACCTTCAAGGACGAGGAAGAGGCGCTGCATATCGCCAATGACACGATGTACGGCCTCGGGGCCGGTGTCTGGTCCCGCGATATCAACACCTGCTACCGATTCGGCCGGCACATCCAGGCCGGGCGCGTCTGGGTCAACAACTACCACGCCTACCCCGCGCACGCGGCCTTCGGCGGCTACAAGCAGTCGGGCATCGGGCGCGAGACCCACAAGATGATGCTCGACCACTACCAGCAGACCAAGAACATGCTGGTCAGCTACAACCCCAACAAGCTCGGCTTCTTCTGATCCTCCCCGGATGCGCGCCCGTCTCCCAGGGCGTGCAGACGACGACCCGTCGCCGGTATCGGCGGCGGGTCATTCGTTTTACTTGTATTCGATGAGTTCCTGCCGCCCGCCGGTCATCCGCCTGCGCCAGTAGGCCGTAACTCCTTGGAACTCCGCAAACTTTCCAAGCGTCAGGAAAAACGCGCGTTCCCACCCCACGGAGCGCGCCAGACGCAAAACCTGAAGCGGATAGAGCAGCACCCCCAGAAAGGCCCAGGGACCTGCGAGAAACGCGGCGAGCAGGATCGCCAGCGGGATCGCCGCGGCCCAGATCAGGATCCGGCGGATCTCGGTGCGCCGGTAGCGCTCGGGCGCGGCGCCATACATCGCCGCCCCCTCGGCAAAGGCGAAACCGGCACGGCGCGAGCGTTGCCACCATTGGCCGAAGCGGTTCATGTTCACATCGTGCCAAGCCATGTCTGCGGCAAGCCGTTCGATGCCCCATCCTTCTCGCGCGATGCGAAGGCAGAGTTCGGGCTCTTCGCCGGCGATCAGCCTCGAATTGAAGCCGCCAGCTCCGACGAAGGCGACCGTGCGGTAGAGCGCTATCCCGCCGCACGCCCGGACAGGCCCCACGGGCGCGTCCCATTCCGCATCCGCGAGCCGGTTGTAGATCGAGGCGTCGGGGAAGCGCTCACTCAGGCGCCCACAAACCACACCAAGCTTCTGGTTGGCTTCCATCACCGCAAGAGCGGCCTCGATCCACCCGGGATTAATCTCGCAATCCCCATCGATGAACTGCACGAATTCCGGAAGGCCAAGCGCTCGCAGGCGCTCGAAGCCAGCGTTTCGAGCACGTGCAGCGGTGAAAGGACTTACCATGTCCAGTTCCACTACCTCTGCGCCGATGGCCCGCGCAGCCTCCACAGACCCGTCCGTCGAGCCAGAATCCACGTAGATCATCCGTGTGACCCTAGGCTTCAGCGAGTTCAGGCAAAGCACTAGCCTTGCTCCCTCGTTTCGTCCGATTGCGATCGCACAAACCAAGCGCTCCGCGTCGTTCATCGCGCTGGATCCCGCCCGGTCAACAAGGGCCGGAACACGCCCTCCCAGTAGTCCGATAAGAAATGTAGCGGAAGGCCCGGCGTTCGCCTGCGCAGCGCGCTTATCACTAGGTGCGCAGCGGCGCCGAACATCACTGCTCCGGCAACGAGGCTGCCCCGGGCACGGCCCCAGACCTTGCGAGAGAAGATTCGGCGTGAATCATACCAGTAGGTCGGGCGTCGACTGCGCTCGATGTCATGGCTGCGCACCCCGGTGGCGGTGCCTTCGGCATGGACGATACGGGCCTCTGGGAGATGCCAACAGGTCCAGCCCGCCCTTTTAAGGCGCCACATCAGGTCGAGCTCTTCGTAGTAAAGAAAATATGCAGGGTCAAAAAAATCCATCCCGCGGATCGCCTCAAAGCGAAACATGACTGCTGCACCTGAGACCCAGTCAACCTGTCCGGCAGGTTGCTCCGGAGGAAAGGCGACACTGGCATTTTTTAGCAAGCGGCTGACTGGCCCGAAGCCGAGGCTTCGGTCAAATTCGCTGGCAAGGCTCGGGAACCGAAATGCCGCTGAGACGGGTTGGTTGCCCGGCTTGGATATTCGCGGCCCGGCGGCGCCCACTTCAGGATTCGCGTCAAGAAAGCGTGCGAGAATTGCGATGGCCTCATTGTCGAGTCGCGCGTCGGGGTTGAGCAAGAAAACCTTGTCGGGCGGCCTCCTTCGTGCCGCAAGGGTTCTCAAAACTAGGTTGTTGCCGCGGCCGAATCCGTGGTTCTCTGTTTGCGGGAAGAATCGCACGCGGTCCTTCCAGCCACGCTCAGCGATGGCAGTAGCCAGAACTGCCGCGTCGTCGCCCGGGGAAGCATTGTCGACGAGGTGGATCTCAACGACATAGCCCGCGTGATCGTGGCTGATGACGCTGCCGACGGCGTCAAGCGCCAGCTCAGCCGTGCCGTAGTTAACGACAATCACCGCCACCTGCGACTTTCGAAAGGACATGGGCCGCAATCTCCTGAACATAATCGGACCTGTCGGAACGCGACACTGCCCGACACAATCCTAGACCATGAATTTGTGCGCTGCCACCTCGGCATCAGGCTCCGAGCGTCTCCGTCGAGGCGAAGAACATCGCCTGGCTGACCGCGCTGACCACCTGCTCGGGCTGGTAGGGCTTGGCGATCATGAAGGCGGGTTCGGGGCGTTCTCCCGTCAGCAACCGCTCGGGAAATGCGGTGATGAAGATCACCGGCACGTCGTGTTCGGGCAGGATCGCGTTGACCGCGTCGATGCCGCTGGAATTGTCGGCAAGCTGGATGTCGGCGAGGATCAGGTCCGGTCGCTCGCGCAACGCCATCTTGACCGCCGCATCCCGGGTGCGGGCGATGCCGGTCACGTCATGTCCCATCGTCGTACAGATGCTCTCGAGATCCATCGCAATGATCGCCTCGTCTTCGATGATCAGGATGCGGCCCTTCACGGCATCCTGCATCTCGGCGCGCGCCAGGTCTATGAGCGCCGTGGCTTCGTCGTCGGGAACTTGCATGATCGCGCCGATCTCCTCGGCCGTGAACCCCTCGACGGAGTTCAGCAGCAATGCCTCGCGGGTGTTGGGCGTAAGATGCGCGAGCGCCTGCCGTCCCCGGTTGCCCTCATCGGGTTCGGCGACCGGCGCGCCGACACTCGTCCATATCGAGTGAAAGACGCGGAAGAGGGCCGCCTTGGCGGAGATCCCCTGATCGAATGCCGACGGATCGGCGAGGATTGCCTCCAGCGTCGCGGCAGCATGGGCGTCGCCGCTGTCCTGGCTCCCTGTGAGCGCGCGCGCGTAGCGACGAAGATATGGCAGATTCGGGCCGATGAGATCAGACATCGTGGCGGGTCGGGTCGGATTGGACATTTCTTCTCCCAAAAGGCAGTTTTTTCGTGGAACAAACGCGCGACGCTCGCGTTTGTTCCAAGATGTGTAAAAGGATCTTACTTCGACCATAGCGCCAGGAGGGAATGGCCGGCAATGAGCCCGACGGAAAAAACGCTTCAGACACAGATAGATGACAATCTGCGTCGGATATTCGACGAAGATGCGCAGACGGAGCTTCCTGACAGGCTTCTCAAGCTGCTCGAGCGGTTGGACGAGGTGCCCGCGCCCGGTAAAGGCCTTTCGGACGACGCCGGAACGGATGGTGAGCCCGCGTGAGGAGAGAGGATGCCAAGGCCGAACTGATCGGTCACATGAAGGTGCTTCGCGCCTTCGCGATGAGTCTTACGCGCAATTCCGCGGCAGCCGAAGACCTCGTGCAGGATACGGTTCTGAAGGCCTGGACGAAGATGGACGGTTTCGAGGAAGGCTCGAACATGCGGGCATGGCTCTTCACGATCCTTCGCAACACGTTCTACTCGGACCGCCGCAAGGCGGCGCGCGAGGCAGAGGATGCAGACGGCGTCCTTGCCGGCCAACTCGCCGAAAAACCGGCTCATGACGGCCGCCTGCAGCTTGCCGACTTCAGGGCTGCCTTCGACCGGTTGCCGCCCGAGCAGCGCGAAGTTCTGACGCTGGTGGGTGCGCTGCAGTATTCCTATGAGGAGGCCGCCCAGATGTGCGGCGTGAAGGTGGGCACGGTCAAGTCCCGGCTCAACCGCGGCCGCGAGGCGCTGGCCGTGGCGTTGCATCTGGACGGCGACGGGCCAATCGAAATGACCGATGCGGTGACGCACGGGGTCGTGACGGCCAACGGAAGCTCGGCGGCCTGATGCGCTCCTGGCGGCTGCAGCTTCCGGGCGAGGCGCGGCTGCCGTTTCGTCGCGGCCTTTCGCTCCGGCTTGCCGGTCTTCTTTCATTGGTCATGCTGCCACTCGGCGTCATCGCCGTATGGCAGACGGCCGAGCTCCAGAAGAAGCTCACGGAAGTCAACGCGCTGAACTTGATCTCGCTGACAGGCGAAGTCGCCCGCAAGGAGCGCGAGACGATCGAGGCGGCGCTCGGCGGGGCGGCGGCTATGGCCGCGGTCTTGCCGACGTTCCGCGACGACCCGGCGCGCTGTGCCGACGTCTTCGGCGGCTTCCTCGAAGGCGCCGGCGACCGCTTCAGCTTTGCCGGCTACGTCCCTGTTTCGGGACAGGTGACCTGTTCATCGTTCGGCCGTCCGGTGGATGTTTCCGATAGGGCGGGCTTTCGCGAACTCGTTGCCACGCGCACGCGGACCGTTCTGCTTGACCGGACCGGACCGATTTCGGGTCAGCCGGTGCTGGTTGCAAGCCTGCCGGTCGGCGGCGACGCGGACAGCGTTCCCGAAGGCTATGTCACGGTCTCGATCCCGCATGTCCAGCTCGAGAACCCCTATTCCGAGATCATCGCCGGGCGGGCCATGGACCTCTTCACGATCAACGCCGCGGGCGAGATCCTGACGGCTTCGGGCGATCCGGAGACAGCGGCGATGCGTCTCCCCGGCGACCGGCTGAGCCAGGCGCTTCTGACCGAAGGCGCCCACCGCTTTACTGCCCTGAACGGCTACGGAATGCGCCGGGTCTATTCCGTCGTGCCGATCGCCGAGGGGGCGGTTTACGCGGTCGGCGCCTGGCTGCCGACGCGGGCTACGTCTGAGAGTCCGTTGCTGGACCTCCTGCACTCGCCGGCACTCTTCCCCATCGTCATGTGGGTCGCCAGCCTCGTCATGGTGATGATGGCGGTCGAGTGGCTGCTTGTGCGGCATGTCCGGGTGATTGCGGTTCAGCTGCGCCGCTTCGCGCGCAACCGCGAACTGCCGGTGCCACCGCCCGAGGGACGGCTGCCCAACGAACTCGAGGTGATCGAGCGCGAGTTCGGCGCGCTGGCCGAGCGGCTGGTGCAGGACGAGGCCGAACTGATGGACGCGATGCACGACAAGGACGTGCTATTGAAGGAGGTCCACCATCGCGTGAAGAACAACCTCCAGTTGATCTCGTCCATTGTCTCCATGCAGGTGCGCCGCACCGCCGACCCGGCGACGGCGGCCGCGTTGCAGCGGGTGAACCGCCGCGTCAGTTCGATGGCCACGGTGCACCGCCGTCTGTATCAGGCCGAGAATCTCGGCCGGGTGCGTGCCGACGACCTGCTGCGCGACGTCATTCTTCCGCTGGTCGACCTTGTAGATTCGAGCAGCGAGCGGCCGCGGCTCGAACTTCGGCTTGATCCGGTGACGCTCTATCCCGACCAGGCCGTGCCGGCGGCGTTGCTCTCGGTCGAGGCCGCGACCAACGCGCTGAAATATCTGGGCCCCGACGGCTCGGGCGAGCGCTGGCTCCGCGTCGAACTGACTGATCTCGGATCGGACCAGGTGCGGCTAGCGATCGTCAGTTCGCTGGACCCGGAGCGGCACAGCGGCGACACGTCGACAGAGGCTTCAGCCGACGGAACCGGCCTCGGAAGCCAGCTGATCCGCGCCTTTGCGCGCCAGTTGGAGGCGGAGGAGACGATCGAGGAAGGTGAGGACAGCTACACGCTGAGCGTCGTTTTCGAAAGTGCGCCGTTCACGGCAGAAGACACCGCCAGCGCCGAGGACGCTGTAGCGGAGACGGTTTGACCCAGGGTCAATCCGTCTCCTGAACTTCGGCAGAGACCAGCGGCGGGGGCGTTTCCTCGAGGCTCCACCCTGCCTTCCAGCCGGTCATCGCCAGCACCCAGATCAGCAGCGGAAGCGCGACCACCCCGCCGACGGGCCCCCAGATCCAAAGCCAGCCGGTCAGCGTCACAAAGACCAGAAGCGGGTTGATCGCCAGGCTGCGGCCCACCAGCGCCGGCGTGACGAACTGCCCCTCGATCATGTTTAGAGCGATCCCAATCTATTCGGTTTCATAGCCTGCGGCCTTGAAGAAGTTGTAGCATTCTTCTTCAGTGAAGAGGTTGCAGACGTGTCCGACGACCTGCCAAAGCGGTTCGTAGGTTCGAGCGGCG
>NZ_SELO01000165.1 GCF_004146235.1 Tropicimonas sp. IMCC6043
AATCGGGCCGACGCCCGGGATCGTCATGAGCCGCCGTGAAACGGGAGTTTTTCGCGCGATGGATCGCAGTTCGGCATCGAGTGCTGCAGTCGCGGTACAGAGCGTTTCGTGGGTGTCGATGAAACCAGCCATGACGCGCGCGAGCGTCGGATCAGTCTGAGTGACGGCAGCCAGCTGGTCCCGGAACCCCTGACGCATGTGCCCCTTGTTGATCGCGCTCAGGCGGATGCCGAAGGTCTTGAGAATGCCCCGGACATGAGCCTCCAGGTCCCTGCGCAATTGAACGAGCCGTTCGCGTGACCCAATCAACATGCGCAGGCGATCCGCCGCCTCGCTGCGAACGTGAACCTCGGCAAACCAGCCTGTACGCGCCAGTTGGGCCAAGCCCTCGGCGTCGGTGGTGTCCGATTTGTTCAGCCGCGCCG
>NZ_SELO01000166.1 GCF_004146235.1 Tropicimonas sp. IMCC6043
GAAACGGGGTGATCGTGGTATCGTCTTTCATGGCGTATCGTTCCTTCTGGAAGTTCTGGCAGGCTTGAGCACCCGCCACGATACGCCGCCTTCTCAGGCCCCATCACCCATTTTCAGCCATAGCTCATTCTCGTTTCGCAAGTTCCGCTGGACTGCTGCCGCGAACAGAGCGTCACTGACATCACGCCCGAAGACATCGGGCTCTCCTCGGTACCGGGGCTGGCATTCCGCCGGCCCGCTACCTGAGGAGACCAATATGTCCAAATCCAAGCTGACCAAGGCCGAAAAGGTGCGCGCGATGCTCGCTCGCCCTGAGGGCACGAGCCTTGAGGCGATCTGCAAGTCCACCGGCTGGCAGCCGCATTCCGCTCGCGCGGTCCTGAGCGGGTTGCGCAAGGCCGGCTACACAGTCAAGCGGCAGG
>NZ_SELO01000167.1 GCF_004146235.1 Tropicimonas sp. IMCC6043
CGGTACGATCGTCACTGCCAACGCCGTGGACCTGAAACACAGTCTTGGCCAGATCCAGGCCGATCCTAACGATATCCATGGCATGTCTCCTCTCTCATCCTGTGGATGTCGAAGTGTCACCGCCGCCAGGCGGCGGGATCCATACCATTGCTCCGTTTTCGCAAGCGCTGATTTGAGCTGATGGCGATCTTCGCGGGTTGCGGTCATGTGTCCGGCCTGTTCGCGCGGCATGTGTGACCGCTGGCCTTGATGAAGTCCGCGAGCCGGGTTCCTATCAGACGGGCGAGCTTTGAAGCCCTGACACCGCCTCGGGGTGTCCTGGCAACGGTTCCGTTCGATCATCATCACTCACGTCTGCACTTGCGCTTTTTTCTTGGCGAGTCCCTGTCGCCACGCATGTTCTTCGTCCGTTCA
>NZ_SELO01000168.1 GCF_004146235.1 Tropicimonas sp. IMCC6043
TTGACCTCGTGGTAGCGCGCGTCGGAGGGGATGGGCTGGAAGAGGTGGAAGCGCATGGTGGCCTCCTGCCGTTTGGTTCGGGAGGCGGGCTGCCTCCCCATACGTATCCGGACAGTTTCGGGACCGGGAGGTGGCGTCGCCCCCTCGATACGTATCCGGACAGATGTCTGACGAGGGCGCAGAAACGCAGAAGTCCCCGCACCTCTGGCAGGGCCATCTGAAAGGTCGGATGGGGTGGTCAGTCAGGACCTGACGGTCGCGGGGCCGGCCTTGGGGACGTAATCTTCATCCGGTGTGAGTTATTCCCCGTCACCGCCCGGTGTAATCCGGAGCAGAGTCCGGAAGGCCTGCTCGCCCTCGATCTCTGCGCACAGCCGGCTGACCTGGATCTTCGACATGCCGCCC
>NZ_SELO01000169.1 GCF_004146235.1 Tropicimonas sp. IMCC6043
TTCGCCCGAAGGCTCAAGACCCTCAGCGGTCTCACGCCATACGAATACATCTGCAAGATCTGGACTTCAGAGCCAGACAGATTCAATGTCGATCCGATCCACCAAATGCCGGGACTGAACACCTAGCTAGACGCAGGTTGGCCCGTCTCGAAACACCGGCGGCCCTTCACGCCTCATGCGCGCGGCATAATGTCGATGACAGGCCGATGCGGTCCACCTCTCTGTCCGACACACCCACGATCGATGCCGCTACTGGCAGCAAAGCCGACCTTGCTGACATCTGATGAAAACCATCGGATAACGGTTCGGGACGATTGAGTGGACATACCTATTGGTATTTCGTGGCGCTTGCGGATTCGGCTGGCGCAGCAAGATATGCTATGTTCGCTC
>NZ_SELO01000170.1 GCF_004146235.1 Tropicimonas sp. IMCC6043
CGAAGCGCATGTTCGGCCGCGTAACGGCCTCGCAGATCGCCTCGGCATCCGCCGCATCGTTTTTCTGCCGCTTTACATAGGGCTTCACGTATGCGGGCGGGATCAACCGGACCTCATGGCCGAGCGCGGCGATCTCCCGAGCCCAGTAATGCGAGGTCGCGCAGGCTTCCATGCCGACAAGGCAGGGTTCGAGTTTGCCGAGAAAATTGAGCACCGCGCCACGCCGCAGCTTCTTCTGCAAAACAACAACGCCATCAGCATCCACCCCGTGAAGCTGGAACACGGACTTGGCCAGATCGATCCCGAGTGTTGTAATCTCCATGTGGTCGGCTCCTCTCCTTTGTTGGCTTTCACACAGTACCAACATGGCACAATGCGATGCCG
>NZ_SELO01000171.1 GCF_004146235.1 Tropicimonas sp. IMCC6043
TGAGACCTGCCGAGGCGAGCTACCCAGTGATGATCCAATGCGCGCCACGCCCACCGTCACGCACCCGACATTTCCATGCTCGGCAAAACAGTCACGGGCGATCTTGCGCATGTCCTTAGTCACATTCCTTCCGGTGATATCAATCTTCATGGCGAGTTCCTCCCCTGTCGACCGTCCCTGCAAGTATTTCCCGTGCGGTCATTCGTAACCGAAGGGTTGGCGAGCGCTGCTGCGGCGGTTAACCCTCGATGCCGCTGCAAGAGTTGGGCCTTCGGAAGGATGTGAAGAACTTCCAAAGAACTCATCTTGCCCAGCATGTTCTTCTTCAACGCGATCCCGGTGCCGAAATCCCGCGCCTCCCCCATCCTGGTCAGCATGTAGAG
>NZ_SELO01000172.1 GCF_004146235.1 Tropicimonas sp. IMCC6043
CTCTTTGGACTGCATCAAGAAGAGATCGACGACACGCTAGCTGCCGCAGCGGATGCAATCCCGAAGGTTGTTCCGGCGATCTATGCGCTGTTGAGGGAGTAGCTGGACCGCTCAATGTCGGCGGCGACAAGGCTCCAAAGTCATTCGCTGCTCCTTGGTGGCCACATCGTCGTTCGATTTGCTGCAAATCAGCAACATGTGGCTAGCGCGCTCGTTTTGTCACATGCACGTCTACGGAAAACAATACACATCGTTTGGTGTCGCCAGCACCCGGCTCATCCCCAATTTGCCGTCAGGGGCCGGACCGTCCCATTGTGAGCAGTCACGCGTGATCCGGCCGTCCGTGCTGGCGACACACTCCAAGAGCCGAAACCGCACAGCC
>NZ_SELO01000058.1 GCF_004146235.1 Tropicimonas sp. IMCC6043
TTCAAGGATCTCTCGGGACCGGGAAACATCGTTGACCAGGAAGAACCCGTGCAAACCGGCGCTGTTGATCTCGGCAGCACCGGGGGCAGACACCCCGTCAGACGATGACGGGCGGATGACGCAGGCTGCACCCTTGGCCTCGGGCCACAGGCGCAGGAACGCCCGCACAGGCCCGCCTAAAGCCTCGACACGCGCCCGCACGTTGCCGGGCATGGTCTTGTCGTCATAGTCCCAAAGCAACCACCCAGGGGCTGCTGGGAAGGTGAAGTTGCGCAGGGATCGTGAGGTGCCTCCGCTTTGGCCTTCTTTTGCAGCGGTCGTAATTTTGGCCCGCTGTCCATGTTCCAGGATGCCAGCCGACACGGCTTGCCGGTGGTTCAGCCCGTCCAACAGGGCATTCAGGTCTGCGGCTGTCGGGGCCGCAACTGTTTTGGCGGTGCCGTCATATAGATCGGCAACGGCCTGTTTCTTGATCTTGCCAGCCTCGACGCTGAACCGCTTGCAGAGCGGCCTGCGGGCTGACGTGAAAAGGGTTAACTGCGCTTGGCCTGTTAGGCTTTCTACACCGCTATCGCTGGGGTATATTCGCCGTGCCGCGCCTCTCGCATCCGATACCATGCGAAGAATGGCATTGAGCGCCGTCGCATCGTCCTTGCGGCGGCGTTCTCAATTCCGGCCCTACGCGACATGTGCCAGTAACCCGAGACGATCGGCTATCACGCCAACGTCCTGCGGGTCGAATGTCCAGCGACCACCTTTGCCACGATGGGCAGGGTAGCGGCGATCCCGCGCAGCCTCGTACAAGGTGCGGTAGGTCGGGGTTTCGTAACCGGCTTCGATCAGGACGCCGGGGAGTTCAGGAAGGGGGAGGCGATGTGCCATTTACTGCTGCCCTCAATGGTTCCGTTTGGATTTCCAGTTGAGACCAGCGGGCCACCGCCAGAGCGCCCTTATCTTTGCGGGATAAGAACGCTGTTGCGTGCGGAATCACAACGTGTGTATCCTCAGCGCAGGAGGTGGCCGCACTGGCCTTCTTTGATACAGATCGAAGCCCCGGCTTCCACCGGGCGCTGACATTCAAGACCCTTTCGCTGCGCCAACAGCGAGGGGTCTTTTCTTTTGCGAATGCCAAAGTCGCGTCGATCATGCGGCGAATGATAAGAGCCGGGCGCGTGCGTGTCTAGCACCGGAAGGCCGGCAAACCACGAATTGCTGTGGGGATCGGCACTTAGGGCGGTTTCAGCCCAACCGGCCCACAACAGGTTGTGGCTTTCGCAGCCGTGTCCGGTTTAACGGCCCTTACCCGTTGCATCAGCTAACGGCCATACGGCAAGCAATCCACAATTGCCAACTATCAATGCGGGACATCCTTGCAATATATCCATAACTCTCATATCCGATAATTACAGTTATCGGAGGTGATGATGCGTTCCTGGGCCACTTCTGCCATTCTTCTGGCTTCGACTTTGGCAAGCCAAGCAGAGCCTGTACGGACGGGGCTCGCTTTTGACGCGGTGGCTTGTGCCCACCTTGCTAGTGTCCTCGAGAAGGACGAGTTGCAGTCACATTGGTTCCGCGTGGGATACGAAATGCTGTCCGAGACGCTTCCCCAAGAAACGTATCCTTTTCCGGTAGGGTCGATGAGCAGAGAGTTCATGATTGGCTACGTCATGGGGCAGCAGTACCAGGCAGCGCGTGCGTTGCTCGAGCTACCGCGCGATCTAGAAGACCAACTTCTCCAAGAAGCCGGGATATCGCCGCGCAGCGCGACGATCCAGCAACGCAGCGAGATCTCAGATGCCTTCAGGGTAGATGAAGCCCGTCACATGCTGTCAGCGCTTGGCTGCGAGGTTGATCAATGACGAACGCCCTGACCTCTGCCACGCAGACTCAGCAACCGGCAGTCACGGTTCCTTCGGATCTCTCTGAACGGTTTGCGACCTATGCAGAGATGTCGCGAGGGGCGTTCTCGAAAAACACGGAACGGGCCATCGCGTCCGATACCAGGATCTTTACGGCATGGTGTGAAAAGCACGGGGCCGTCGCTGTTCCCGCCGATCCGCAGACCCTCGCCGCCTTCGTGCGGGAAATGGGCGAAGTCAGGAAGCCTGCCACCGTCTCTCGCTACGTGTCCTCTATCGACCACATGCACCGCGCCGTCGATCTCACCCCGCCGGGGGCGACCAATGCTGTTCGCCTCGCGCTGCGCCGGCTGCGCCGCGACAAGGGCACTCGTCAGGATCAGGCCAAACCGCTCCGATGGTCCACGATCCAGAAGGCGCTGGATCTCATGGGTGACGATCTCGACAGCCTGCGGGACGCCGCCTTGATTTGCCTCGCCTATGACACCTTCGCCCGTGCGTCTGAATTGGTGGCCTTCCGGCTGCGGGACATTCAGCAGGACGATGACGGCAACAGCTCGGCATTCATCGCCCGCAGCAAGACAGACCAGGAAGGCGAAGGTGATTTCCGTTTTGTAAGCGCTTCGACATATGCCCGGATCATGGCATGGGTTCGCGCCTGGGAAGCTCTCTCGCATGAGCGCATGGGCAAGAATGACCCGCTTTTCCCGCCGCTCGGTTTCAATGCGAAAAACCCGGCCATCGGTACGCGGGACGTGACCGAGATTCTAAAACGCCGCTGCGGTTCCGTTTACAGCGCCCACAGCACCCGCGTCGGAGCTGCTCAGGATGCAATGACGGTCGGGGCCACCACGCCACAGATCCAGCAATCGGGCGGCTGGAAGTCGGAACGCATGGTGCTGCGGTATGGCGGGCAGGTGAAGGTGAAGGAAAGCGCTGCCGCTATGCTCGCCCAAGTGCAGGGGCGCTGACCCCGTGCGGGCGGGCCTCAATCGAGTCCTGTCCGTTCTCATGTTCATTTGGTGCATCTGCTTCATGGGGCTGATTGGCGAAATGAATCTGTTGATAGGGATCAGGGTTCTAACCGGGGAAGGGCTGTGGCTGTTCTATGGTGTCGGCCTTGTGCTGATTGTCCTTTGGAACGTGACCCGCGATCCCTCGCAAGACGACTCGGAATAGATCCATTGCTCAGGGGAAGGCGCGGCCCCGTCATGTTCAATGATGGTATCCGGTGGCGTCCCGTGGCTCACCCGGTTGCCTATCTTTCACGAAAAGTCGGGCTTACGTTTTTTACGGTCCAAACCAAGGTTTCGGGTGGACTGGCAGCAATCCGTTGTTCAGACGCGCCATAAGCTTGCGGGGGCAGAGTCCAGCAAGATCCCCATCCCTCGCCACTGGCTATGATCCGATCAGAGGAGTAACCGAGATAACCGCTGTTATAGAGCGGGTCGCTATACGCTGCGTGATGGCCTTCAACGCCAAATGAGACATCTTCGACGGTGTCGGCAGAGTCGTTCACTATCCCAATGAACAACGGATACTCAGGGCTGCACCTTTCAAGATCATAGGCTACGGATGCTTCCACTTTTGCGGCTTTTTGCTTGGCCAATTGATCTCGAACGTAGAAGAAGCCGGCGACAGATACGCCAATGGTAACCAGCCCCCCGATAAAGATCAGGCTTGGACGCGGAAAGCGAAAAAGCAAGAAAAGCGCGCCAAGGATACCAACTACCCAAGCTAGTTCTTCCATAACTATTCGAACACCTCTGGTGGAAATGCGACCTCGACAGTGCCCGAAATCCGCGCCTTTCGTCCCACCTTCGGGCGCTGCAATTCCTGATACGCGGCCTTACGGCCCTCAATGTCCTTCGCTTCCCAGCCGATCAGTACGCCGGTCACACGCCTGCCCCTCTTCTCGGGTAGAACGCTGACAATCACGTCCGACAGGGCGTTCACCTCGAGGAGCGCCGGCTTGATCGCATACTGGTTGAGGTTGCCGTAGGTCGTCAGCTTGCCTGGTTCCACGCCTAAGAGTTCGCGGAAGTCCTCGAGGCTGAAACGCTCGGTCATCACGTGCTTCAACCTTACCCGGCGGGCGACAGCTTCATAGAGAGCGAGGGCATACTTGCTTGTGAACGACCGCAACACTTCCAGTTCCAGCTTGGCAAAGACGGTGGAGTCCTTAAGGGCCAGGGCCAGCTCAGGCGGGATCGAATACTTCAACGTGCCCCGCCGCCGCTTCGGGTCCGCCAGGTTGTTCCAGCCGAGAAGCTGCACACGGTCTGTCGAGCCGTCAGGGCGCTTTATCGTGACGACGGTGGTCATCAGGGCCTCGATGCTCTGCACGAGCCGATCGTTGCTGTCGTGCGTCTCTCGCAGCTCGGCAACCGGGATCTCGAAGCGCCGGTTCTCCGTGGCCAGATCGGGACCGAAGGCGTGACGCAGGAGGACGTTGAATAGGCGCCTGTCAGCCAGCGTGAGCCGCGCCGCTCCCTTCACCTCGACCAGCTCGGCGGGCTTCACCATCTCGCCTGGATTAGGAACCACGTCGAGCGTTCGCGTAATATTAGTTTTGGGGCGGCTCGGTTCCGACACAGGGGATTCCATTAGCTGGCAGCTCGACCACAGCTAAGAGTAGACTCGCGACGGACGCAAGGTTTTGTGTCCCCAGTCATCAGCGGCCCCAACCGCCCGATTCCTAAGCGTGAACCGCCCGAGAACTAAGGGACAACCGCCCGATTCCTAAGCGACCGTTGCCCGATTCCTAATAGTTCAGACGAATCCTCCTTCAAATTCAGATTGTTGAACGCTCTGAAGAAAGAAGACTCTAGAAGAAAATGAAGAGAACGCCGCAACCGACGCGAGCGTCAAGGGTGCCTAGACCGCAGGTGGATGGAAGTCGAAACTTATGGTGTAGCCCCTACGGCATATGCGTTGCGCACATACACTCACCGGGTCACTATTGGCCCTTGAGGAGCAGTACGCCAAAGCAAGGATGGGAGGCGAAATGAAGAAGATCATGATTGCGGCACTGGCAATCATGCCCCCTGCTCCGGCCCCGGCAGACAGTTTCAAAGGCACAGGCCTCGAAATCGTCGACTATGACACGATTAGAACGCCGGGCGGAGCCATGTTTTCCCTAAGGAACGCGCCCAAGATCACCGATCCCGAAGAACAGGAACTGGCCGAGGACTTCCTTCGCGAACTGCTAGCTGATCGGGAGGTGTCCTGTGAATTCTATCGCGGGTATGGCAGCTGTTACATTCTGCCGGAACGCACTCTGTCCGATTACCTGGCATTGCCGAAAGACAAGCGGATAGCGGCAACCATTGTCATTCCAGGAACCGAACTCGAAGGCCAGTTCGAGGCGTGGTTCCAAGAAAGGGTGAACAAGGCCTATACGGACATCGAAAGAAGGACTTCCGAACTTGACGCGAGGCAGGCCGAAATCGCTGCAGCACGCCCAGATCTTGCGGCACAATATGCTGAACTACAGGCGAAGCAGGCGGAAATCGAGCGCATAAAGCCGGAGCTTGCCGACACCGAGTGGCAAGTCTGTTTTGGGAAGGTGGTCCGGAGCGCGTCTGCTCACCTTGGCTTAGACGTCTTCTCTCTGAAAGACGGTGAATCGCCCATGGTCCAGACAAACATGACGGAAGACGAAACCTACCCAGTCGAGGTGGTGATGGCGAAGAATCGGCCGATGATCTGGCTGAACCATCCGTTCGGAGACGACCTCCTCGAGCTCGATTTCACAAACGGTCGCACCGTAAGCTTCAAATCCAAAGAGTTGAACATCAACTCTGTCTCCGAACGTGGCGATTGGGAGTGGATCGGGCAAGCCGACGAGGACAGGAGTCTCTCCGTGAAAGGCATTCTCTACGATGAGAACGAGGTGCCGAACCTGATGAGGCATTTCGACATCAAGATCGAGTGCATCAACTGATCGAGTCTGGTGATGTCGCGAATGCCGTGGAAATTGCCTGAGGAGCCGACAGCTCGGTCTGGATTTTTATCCGGCGACGGAACTCCAGGGTACGTTCACGTAGAGAAACAGGGGCGCTGATCCGCGTCATTGCCAGCCTGTGCCAGATCCGGGAACGCTACGAGCGTCCTCGTTTGCAAAGGTTCCCGATCATGGATCAAACCTCCTACAGCTACGCTTTCATGCAGTTCGTTCCGCTCTTGTTGATAACAGCAGTTTTTGCCGCCATCGCGTGGCCCATGCATAGGCGCAAGGGTCTATCTGTCGGGTGGTTCCTGTTGTGCCTGATCCCCGGCATTTGGTTCCTTGCCTTGCTCTACATCGCCAGCCGCACGGATAAGGACGTGCTGGATCGTCTCGCCGCTCTGGAAAGTGGCGCAGTCCGGTGAATTGGGCGCGCGGTCTATTCCGCCTGTGGCTTGTGCTGTCGATCTTGTGGGTCGGGGCTTGGTTTCTCGCCATGCGACCCGATCAGGCAGTTTCGGTCTTATCCACCCCTCCTTCGGCTTCTGATCTAGCGACTGCGCAGTTAGCCGTCGCAGTGGAAGGACTCCGAAGGGCCGAAGAAAATGCCAGCGCGCCACCCCCAGACAATCTGAACACGGAGATCGAGAAAAAGCGTCACGCGGCAATAGCAAGCGCCCGCGTTCGGCTGGCAACCAAAGAGTTGGACGAGGCGCGGGCAGAGGCGCAGGAAAGTGCTGAACGCCAACATAGATGGGCGGCCAATGACCTAAAGGCGTTCGCAGCTATCGGCCCTGGTGTCAGCCTCGGGCTGCTGGCCATCGGTGGTGGGCTGTTCTGGGCCTTTCGAGGTTTTCGCCCGTCCTGAAGACAGAGGCTGGATCGCCCACCATCTCATACCGCTACGGTTAGAGATCACTGAGAGTTAGCCACAAGACTCCAGCTGCCACAATGATCGCATAGATGAGCAAGAAGGCGACTACGCGCCCCAGCTTATCCCATAGCGGCCGCCCGCCATCATGCCCCGGCCAAGGCTGTCCGCACTGTGGGCAGGTATGCGCATCAGGGGAAACATCAGCTTTGCAGTAACAGCAGTTCACTGTGCCCGCGCCCACACCGAAAAGATCGTGAGAAGGATAAACGGGTCGCGAGCAGTGATGTTCCACCATGACATGAGACTATTTTACCGTCTCTTTCATGGCGGTTCTTCTTTCATGCTCGATCCGAGCTTTCAGCATATCTGGAAGGTGAGCGGCGATCTCTTCCGGTGTTACAGTGATTGTTGCAGCATATCCTCGTTGTGCGCCGCCAATGTATGCCTTCACAACAAGTCCCCCTCGGTGCCCAACTGAGACTTTATCAAGAAAGCACGTGTCCAGGAATTCACCGTGAGGCTCTCCCGGCATGTAGGAACCTGCTTGGCGAACGACGAGTTCTATACCGTTTTCTGTCCTAAGCCCTCTTTTCATTTGCCTAGTCTCTCCAGCTCGGCTTCCAACACGGCCCGGTGCGATTCCAGAGCTTCACGCACGACAGCAGACGCGGATCGGCGGGCCTCCGGTCCCTGCCATCCTCCGGGCTGTTTCTTCGCCGCCCGCTGCATCTGCCGGATCTTCTTCACGCGGGCGTCGGCCAGGTCGCGCACCAGTTCGATCAGATCGACGGGCAGGTTGAAGGACACCGTTTCAAATTCGGTCTCATCGTCCTGGGCGGGTGCTGCCGGGGCATTCTTCGCCAATTGCTGCGCCACCTTCGCGGCCTCCCCCGCGTCCTTCGGCGCAGGCTTTGCAACATTGGCCTTGAGGCTCTGACGTGCTGCCATGTCGTTGTCTCCCCTTGATCAGTTTCGGGCGGCGCTCGGCTGCGCACACACCTCTCCGGTTTGCTGGAAGTTGGCATCGAAGAACGTGATGCACCGCACCGTGATGAAGACATCTTCGCCTTCATCCGACCCCTCGCCGCTCCAGAATGTCACCACCGCCTGCTGGCCATCCGGCATGGACATTGCCGAAGATCCCTTCATCTCCCAGCCTAGTATTGCCAGCTCGGCTGATGAGATTTCCGGGGACGGAACCCACGTCTGACAAATACCCTGGGAGGGGAATGCCAAGGTGAGGGCCGCAACGATCGATCTGAGGTCTGTCATGCCTTGTCCAATACGCGTTTGATGACGCTCGCCAGCGTCTTGATCTCGGTATGCCCTGATGTGCCTGGGGCGTAGTCCCCGATCCACTGGCCTGCCGTGAAGGCGTCCACGTGGGCGATCCTCTGCGACACCAGCGGGGACACAGGTTCCCCGTAATCGAACAGCACCGCCTCGATCTCGGCCCCAGCCGCCGTGCGCCGATCGACCTTGCTCGGGACCATGAGGGCGCGGGGCTTGCCGTCGCCACGAGCTGCCCGCGCTTCCTCGATCATGGCAATGGTCCGGTTCGTGGCTTTCAGGTCAGCGCCGGAAGGCGTCACCGGAACCGCTGCAAGATCGCATATCGCCAGGGCTGCGGCGGTCGCTGCTCCCAGCATCGGCGGCAGGTCGATCACGACATATCGGGCTTCCACGGCCAGCACCTCGGCAATCCACGCCTCGACATTCTGCCCCGTGAGCGGCGCCGTCAGGACCGGGAAAGGCAGGTTGTCGGCTTCGGCCCAGGCTGTTGCCGTGGCCTGCGGATCTGCGTCTATCAGGGCGCTGTGCGGGGCCAGTGCGCCCGCAACGCTGACTGAGAGGGTAGACTTGCCTACCCCGCCCTTCAGGCTCGAAAAGGCGACGATCCCACTCATTCCCAGTGCTCCGCTATCAGGTGATCGGCTGCGGGCTCTACCCCTTCTCCAGCCAGCAGGGCTGTCAGCAGGGCATGGAAGAACTCGTCTGCCCCCAAGTCCCCCGAAGGCTCTACGAAAGCTGCGGTCGTTTCTGAACTGGCACGATTGATCAGGCCGAGGAGATCACCTGTGCGGTCCAGATGGGCGATGTCGTCATCGGAGTGCGATAGCAGGAATCTCACAGCTTCCGTCCATTCAGCACCCAACCAGGCCAAGGCAATCATCTTCAGAGCGGTGGTCCCGTCCGGTGTGAAGATGAGATCCAAGGGCCCTACGATAGTGGTGCTGAATGGCCAGTCGGGGTTCAGTGTGTAGTATTCCTCGCTGTCGAGAACTGCGGTGACGACATCGCGCCAGGACGCTGATGGATCACCAGCAAAGAGGGTCATGCCGCGCGTCAGTTCTTCGCTGGCGTCTTCAAACGCGGTGACCGTGAGGCGATCAGGAAAAATCGCGATCCTGACGCGCGGTTTGTTATCCCCGAACTCCGGACGCCAAGAATAGCTGGCGTCTATCTGGCAATCATGAAGATCGAACATGCCCATGTATCTGCCCGTTGCCCGCTTCTTGCGGTGTCGTTTCTCTATCCCTAAGCGATCATAGTCGATCAGCGCAACGGGATTGCTGATTGTGGATAAGCAACTTCAGCCGTGGAGGTATCTGATATATGGCCAACCCGGACATTAAGCTGTTGTATAAACAAGTGAATGACATCATCCGCAAGGCACAAGAGGACTATCCTGAAGATCCGATTGCCCCTCAAGAAGTCCGCAAGAACCACGACGAAGCCTTAGCGGCGGTCGGCGGATTGATGATTGTCATCGACGCCGATCATAGGAAGACCTCTCGGATGCTTTGGGGGGTGCTGGCTCTCCTAGTCTTAATTCTCTGGCGCGTCTGGTAGGCGGGCGCATCCTCGCGCGCGTAGGCGGTGTCGAAAATATGGGCCTAGGTGTTGACCAGGAACGATCGCTTGATGAATGAAGCAAAGAGCGGGATTGCTAGCTGTGGATTGATGACAGGCGGTTTCCGGGACGGTCACGATCCCTTAGGGGGCTCTGCAGGCCAAGAACTTGGCCTACGACGCCGACCAACTTGCCCAGTAGGTCGATAAAGTCGGTCTTCGAGCCCTCGCCGCTGATCTCGCCGAACAACCGAAGACTGCTGTCCCGCCTGATCTCGACGTGAGCCTTGATCCCCATCGAATTGAGGGCGGTCCTCATGGCCGAAATCAGCCGGTCCCGATCCGGATAAGCGGGATTGCTTCCACGATCTCCGGCGGTTGCGGTCTTGATTGCGCCGCCATTCTTTCCATAGGTCAGGCGAAGCAAGGTAAAGCCTCCGGCATCTGCCCTGTATTGCGTTCTTGCATGATGAAACTTGCTGGTTCTGAGGATGGGCATGGTTGGACCGTCCTTCGGTTACTTGGGGTTGGGGGTGTTTTCAGGGGAGTGTCACCCGCCAGACAACTCTTCCGGGAGGTGCTCCGAGATGAGCAGCGCCTGTACCGACCAACTCTCCCCGTTGCCGGAGTTCACGGCATAGCAGCGGATGGCATCTCCGGCGTCGATCAGCGGTGCGACCTTCGTGGCCACGTCCCTCGGCAAATGTCCGAGCTGCAATCTCCCGTTCCGCCACCAGACCTCCACCGCATTTCCGTCGTATGGGTTTTCGGGCTGGCGCACCAATTGCAGCCTGTCTCCGCGCTTTGGCCGAATGCGTCCAAGGATGTCATCGACGGCATTGTAGTCGTAGTACTGCAGCCCGGCGATGAAGATACGGGCTTGGGGCAGCTCTGGGTCTTCTCCAAACTCTGCAAGAACGAGAGTTGTCTCTGAGTCACCGACCAGATCGCTGGGATCGATATTGACAGACGCCATGTCAAACCTCCCTTGCCCGGAACCATCCGTGTTCCTTCCGCCTGGAAGATCTGCGTGGACGTCTCCGGGATCGCCTGCCCTCCTCCCGGTCTCGATGAAAGCATGTCACAACGATGCCTCCGGGCGCGATGATGGCCCGGATTCTGGCGGCGGCCTCAAGCGGTCGGCTCTCATGGCCCCTCTTCTTGAGTTCTCGTGCCGTCTTGTCGAGGAGGCGATACTGCTCACACCCTCCGCCAGCATCGGTTCGGGAGCCATACATCAGGAGAATTTCGAGGAACTGTTCCTGGATTCCGCGTTGAGCCATCCGGGTCGTGGCGTGATCGCTGAAAGTGAATGTGTCCAGGGCGAACCGATCACTCATCGTACGCCTCCTCGAACTCCCTCCAGTCCTCGGCGCGGTGGAACTTCAGCTTAATGAAACGCATCAGGATGGTGCTATGTTTGGGCGGGATAATCTTCAGGCCGCCATGCTTTCCTTCCACCTGCTGCCTTTCTACCCGAACCCTTTGTTCTTCGGGTAGAAGCTCCTCATCCAGCTCCGGATCGGACCAGAAGTGTTCCCGGCCGTTGCCGCGGCAGTATTTTTCAACGATCTGATCGAATTCATGCGCCATATCCGGATGGCGATCCTTGTATGAGGCGTGCCATGCTTCGCGCCTCTCCACTGCCTTTCGATCGCTTAGCGCCATCTCGCGGCGCAGAATGGCTATGAATGCCTCGAGCGTCCTGTCCTTGCTCTGCTCATGCTCCTCAAGGCATTTCGACAGGCGAACCTTGCCGTAGATCACGGCTTTGATCAGATCCGTGTCGCCGCCGGTAATGAGGTTGAGGAAATCAACGTCGGGATTGAACCCGGCGGCAGATATGGGCACACCAGGTGCCGGCGTCACAAGGTATTCAGTATCGACCGTATCCTTGAGATTATCACTGAGCCTCAGTACGGCCTCGAAGAACAGGTTGCGTGTAGGGCTTGCGGTATCGGGAGGGGGTAGTCTGCCGAAACACTCTCGGTTTTGGCTGGCCGCCATGTCGATATCAAATCCCTCCGAGATGTCGGGGCCTCGACCATACCAAGGCGTCCCGCCATGCCGTCTAATCTCATTGCCCAAGGCTTCGTCGTCGCTTGGGATCTTGAGCCCGAGTGCGGCCACGATCGAAAATAGAACCGGGCCGGCCTCAATGATATCCCTTTGGGACGTACCATAGCGCCTGTTCAGTATTTCGTATGCATTGTGGGAGGCGTTCGATATCCGGGCATGGATGGGAACATCGCCTTTGCCAACATCTGCGAAATTGGGGTCGAACTCTTGGGGCGTGCAACCCAAGGCGTCGGCGATTTTTTTCAGGTCCTTATCCTTGGGCGGGTTCTTTCCGTTGAGCCATCGGCTCACCGTGCGTTCCGTCCTGTTAGTCTTTTTCGCAAGGAAGGATTGAGTCTTCCCTGCGGCTTTGAGCTTCTCTCGGAGGAGATCTGGTTTGAATGGCATCTACGTGATCCTTGGTTGTCTCACTTAGATTTGCCAGACAAAACCATATATAGATAGATGTCATTTTTTGTCCGAATTTAGGGGATATTAGGCGGTGTAAGGCGAAAGTTGGTGACTGATTAGACAAAAATATAGACATTTATGGCGCTTCGCTCTGAATCAAGACCCCTGCTAACGCAGCTCTTCAGCCAAAGGTTCACCGATTCCCTCCGCCGCCTGAGCCAAACGCGATTGCCCTGAGATCTTGGGCATTGCGCCCACGGTCGATTCCGATCCATCGCGACTTTCCCAATATCCAACGCTCTTTGTGTGCACCCCGGCCCGCTGTGCCAGCTCTGCCTGGGACCACCGAAGCGCTGCCCGTGCTGCTCGTATCTGATCCGGTCGCAATGTCGTTTTCCTTGATCTTGCGCGCCTTTCTATTCAGCGCGATTTCCACCCGACAGCTCCCCTCCCCGACACTTCCATATCGGCAACTATCAAATATGTATCGCCTAACCAGATAATAAATAATCGGCAAACCACAATTGTTGATTATGTTCATCGCGGCCAGCAACTTCCTGCTTGGGCAAACCTCCGGTTCTCTGTCGTTGGTTACGCTCGGCGCACGGTTCCCACTCCAGCGCCTTCAGCCTCGATCCGCGTCTCTATCTCGCGCGCCTCGCGGGTAAGCTCGTTGATGTATTTCCGGACCTCAATCCACTCGCGTGACCTCATGCCGTGCTTCCATGACGGGTGTGACGGCCCTGCCTTGTGTCCGCCCCCTGCCCCGTGCATCCGGCACACCGTCCAGCCGTTGACTGCCGGGGCCTTGCACCTCTCGCCCGTCCGCTTCGAATGTGCCGTGCACCTGGGCGCCTGATTGGCCGCACGCATGGGGTTCCCGTCATCTTTCATCGGTGGCCCTCCCCCTCCCCCCAGTCTCGACATTGCCGACGATAGCCTGCCCGCCATCCGACACCGAAACATGCTGCACCGTGACCGTCTGTTTTCCGCCGCTGCGATGCTTCCTCAGGGCCTCGACCTGGACGGCATATGTTCGGGCCAGCTTGTTGTAAGCCCGCTCGTGCGCTTCGAACTGCGGTAGCTGCTCGGCATTCGCCATGCGCCCGCCCTGCCGGATCATTGCAACATGGGTAGTCGCCATCTGCACTGCTAGCATCCGCTCGATTCCGTCACGCGGGGCGATGTCCCGGACGATTGCCGGGAGGAATCCCCGCATGTCCTTCGTGCCCGGCTGAACCTCCTCAGTCTTCAGGGTCATGTACCCCTGCATGAATAGCCCTTCGTTCACCGCCTCGCTTTCGCTGCCGTAGATCCGTTGCAAGGCGTCGTCGCTGTGCTGGGTCACATTCAGGTTGTCGCCCTCCGTGTTGAAGGAAAACAGGTCATGTTTCGGCTTGTCGGGTCTCTTCGGCTTCGTCTTGTCCGCCGTCTTCTCTGGCACCTTTTCAGTCATTGCTAACCCCTTGTTGCTGAGTATCGATCATATTTTACCCCTCAGAAGATCCAGACCTTGCGGCTGGGGCCACGGGAGCTGTCGACCCGCAGACCCGTGATAGTGGTCTCGCCGTTCTGCTGCCGCCAGTGCAGCACCGCGATCCGGTTGCCCCACCGATCCACGCCATTTTCGACACGCGCGAGCCGGGCGCCGCCGTGGCGCGTCCCAATCCTGGGCGGGCTGTCATAGTCAACCGATGTTGGCCTTTTGCTCATTGCTACTTCTTTATTGCCAATCATGGATTGCGGGCTCATGGTTGCTGATTATCCCAATGCGGCGGCATTCGATCATGTCCCTGTCTGTCGTCGTCGCAGGGGTATGACTTCGGCCGCCTTCGGGATCTCGGGCTTGGGCAGGGGGCGCACATGTTCGGGCTGGATCGGATCGGGCAGGGGAGGCAGGCCGGCGGCAACACGCTGGGCATTCTCGCGGCTAAGCCCGCCGTCATGTTCTGCGATAGCGGCCCGTTCCTCGCGGGCCTCTGCAGCGTCTCTCGCGGCTTCCGCGGCCTCTGCCGTGGCCTGAACGTCCGTCAGGTGTTCCAGCGCCTCGAATGCATCCAGCGGCCCTGTGAGGGCTTCCAACAACTCCCGCGCCTTATCTGGCGGGCCAGCCACCACCGCCGCGCGCTCAGTCCTTCTCTGCCCTTGTTTTACAGGGGTCACGTAGCTGCAAACCGTCAATTCCTTAGCCGGACATTCGGTAAATAGTATTCTCTTATTACCAAATGTCCGGTTAAGCCCTCGGTCGACAAGGTCACGTCTCGCGGTGCGTTCATTGTTCCAGATCGAGGGCAGGAGGGCGGCGCATTCCTGCCCGTTGAGAGGTAAGACGCCGTGAACCTTCAAGGCCCGTTCGACACGCGTTCCGCCTTGCCGGAAGTCCTGCCAGGACATTACGCGATCCACGGTGCAGTCGATCACGACAGGGCTTAGAAGGTAGATCTCCTTGGGTGTCTTGTTGTGGATTAACCGCAGCCGGTCAATCGCCTGCTCGACTTCCTTTTCGCGGATCTGGCGCAGAACACGGTCGACCCACGGGTCGGGGTGGGCTTTCACCTCAAACACATCAGCGGTGCCGTCATAGCCGCGGACACCTCGGGCGCTGTCACTATATCGCCGGGCAGGGGTGAAGGTGTCACCAGCCTTCGCAGCATAGGCACGAGCGATCCGCTCAACGTCCCAGGGCGCGGGCTGTTCTCGCCCGATCACGATACCGGTGCTGTAGTTCTCCCAATCGTTCCGGCCCCGTAGCGCGCCGAAATGCCCGGCCAGTGGGTCATTCTCAAGCCCCAACGCCTTGCGGACTGTCTTGTTCGAGAACACGGCAACATCGGGCAGGCGGGAAATAGCCGCGATCAGGTCGGCCCGCAGGGTTTGTGACTTGCGCCGCCAATCCCCGGTCCAAGGCTTCCCGTTGGCGTCCACGCCCGTGATGTAGGTTTTCGAGAAATCGGCCCCTGTCACCTGGGTAATGCGGGCGTTGCGCTCAACCGGGTGGTGGTAGTGGTCCAGCTCTCCGAAGATCAGCCGGGACATATCCGCGTCGCCGGTTCCGTCCAGGTGAAGGAAGGGCACGCCGTCCACGTGGCGTTGCTCTCTGATCAGCACCGCGCGGACACCTTGCACCAGCTCACGGGAACCACGCCGCACGGGCACGCGACTGGCCACGATCCCGGCAGAGGCTTCGTGCGTCCCGTCGATCTCCTGCAAGAGCGCCTTGAACACGGTGCGGAGCTGGCGCGTCACCTTTGGCACCAGTTTGGCAATCTCACGCTCCAACCGGTCCTCGACATTGAAGGGCTTGCCGCCCAGCTCGGCAAAGGACGCTTCCTGCATCACCTGCCGGACTACCCGGCCCGTGGCCTTGCTCTCGAAGTAGGACAGGCCAGAAATTGCACCTTCGATCATATTGCGATCCACGGGCTGTTGGGCGCGGTGCCGCAGATAGTCCATGATCCTATCGGGGGCGTTCTGCGCCGCATCCCGCAGGGCGATCCGCAACGGGCGGATAAACTGCAACTGCGCCTGCGCCGCGTCGGCTTTTTCGCTGGTCTCGGCAAACCGTCCGACGGCGGCCTCGCCACCTTCGAATGGTAGAGTTTCCGTCAGGGCGTCAAAACTCAGGGTGACGTCTTCTACGCCCATGTCGCGCGGGCGTTCGTCATACACAACAGCATCGGGCCGCACGTTAGCGGGCAGGGGGAATTGTGCATATTCGTGGGGCGCGAAGATCACCAAGCCCGCAGGATCTTCGGCAAGCCTCCGCACGCGGGCTTCCTGTGCTAGATACCCGCAGATTTCTTTGAACGGGCATTGCCCGCACAGGGCAGATTTCACGCTCTCGCCGTTCTCCACGATCCGTCGCGCTATATCCGGTATCCGGCACATTTTCTCGCCCTGGGCGGTCGGATCGGGGGCACCACGGCCACGAATGGCGATATGGGGCGGCGCGTCATCGGGAGCGTTGGCGTGGTATCGACGTGCCGCCTCGCTGGCCATGCCATGATCAGGCAGGAGCATGAGAGGCACCAGCCCGCGCATTTCGTGCAGCACACCGGGCTGGGGTGTGCCGCCGTTCGGCCCGACAAGGGCTGTCGTCTTGCCGACGCCTTGCGCACCCGTGAGCATGAAGCGGGGCAGGGGGGTGGACTTCGTCACGCGGGCAGCGGGCAGGAAGTCCAACCCGAAACGCCGTTGGGCATCCTTGCGGATCTTACGCTGCTGCGCCTTGTGGTCGGTAGCTTCTGTGTCCAGTTCTGCATACCGCTGCCGCACCCAGGCAATGGCCTGCATTGCCGGAATTGCCCTGTAGCCCCACGCTCGGCACGTGGCCTCATGAGCGTCTATCTGTTCTTCACGATCACCGGCGGGGGCTGGGTAGAAAGGGGCGATATCTTCCTTTCGGGGGCGTTCCTTCTGTGGGGCCTCATATCTGGCGAAGGTGTAGCGGGTTCGGACACCATGAGCGTGAGACAGCAGGACCGGCTTGTCACTGGCCTTGCCCGGTCTCGGCTTCAACAGCAGCGTGGCCTTGTCCCTGCCATAGGCCAGACCCTCGACAGGATCAGGAATAGACTGCCGGTCCCACAGGTCGGGGCTATCGAGGATCTCGGCAACCGTCAGGTAAGAGCCATCCTTGAGCTGCAACAAGTGGTCGTCGGCCAGGACGGTGCCCTGCAACATGCGCCGCACATGCTGGCGGGCTTCCTCAAGGGGGCGTCCGGTGCGCTTGGCGTCATCCTGGGCGCGGCCCTCGATATAGGCGGTTTCGGCTTCGGCGGCCTGCGGGCTGATCTCATGGCGTGCGGCCCGCTCGGCTTCCTGCGCCTGGACAGTCTGTACCGGTGTGAGCTGCGGGGCCGTCAGGGCATAGCCTTCCCGCATGACCGGCTTTCGGGCTTGCCGTCTCACCGGAGTTTCGAGGATCGGCGGGGCCTCGAAAATCAGACGCTCGGGCGATCCCACGGAAATATCGACAACAGAGCGGACGAGCTGGGCACCGCTCTTGCTCAATGCGATCCATGCCAGCCCCTCGGTCCAGGCACGGGCTTGCAGGGTTTCAAGGATCTCTCGGGACCGGGAAACATCGTTGACCAGGAAGAACCCGTGCAAACCGGCGCTGTTGATCTCGGCAGCACCGGGGGCAGACACCCCGTCAGACGATGACGGGCGGATGACGCAGGCT
>NZ_SELO01000173.1 GCF_004146235.1 Tropicimonas sp. IMCC6043
GCTCGCTCGCCCTGAGGGCACGAGCCTTGAGGCGATCTGCAAGTCCACCGGCTGGCAGCCGCATTCCGCTCGCGCGGTCCTGAGCGGGTTGCGCAAGGCCGGCTACACAGTCAAGCGGCAGGCGGCCGCCGAGAAAGGCGGTCCGTCCCTCTACCGGATCACCGCCGAGCCCGAGTTGGCCGAATGATCCGTGTCGCGGATCTCGAAACCATGAACCGGGCCGCGTTGATCGCGGCCTGGACAGAGATCTTCAGCACGCCGGTACCGAAAGGGCTGAGCCAGTCCTTCCTGCGACGTTTCCTTGCCACCGAGATCCAGACCCGCAGGTCCGGCGGCCCGCCCGCCAGAGTCCGGAAAGCGCTGATGCAGGGCAACGATCGCG
>NZ_SELO01000174.1 GCF_004146235.1 Tropicimonas sp. IMCC6043
CACGGCTCTTTACCGTCGCAGCTTGCAGTGGCTTGAAGCCTGCCCCTGACGGCCGGCTCCGAGGGGCCTACCCTCATCTTTCGTGCAGCTCGGCACCCGCATCAGGTGCAGGAGCCTCGCGGCACACCCTCATCCAAATGCCACCGCCACTGCGGTCCTGAACGCAGGCGCTCTGCGCGTTTCTTGCGGATCTCGGCGGCAAACATCGGGCCGAACCGGTTCCACCAGAACCGGACGGATTCATGGCTGATCTCGATCCCGCGCTCGTGCAGCAGGTCCTCGACGTTCCGCAGTGAGAGTGGGAAACGGACGTACAACATCACCGCCAGGCGGATGATCTCGCGGCTCGTCTTGAAGTATTTGAACGGGTCAGGTTTCGGCA
>NZ_SELO01000175.1 GCF_004146235.1 Tropicimonas sp. IMCC6043
TCCCGCAGCATCGCGTTGTCCAGCATCTGCTCGGCCAACAGCTTCTTCAGCTTCGCATTCTCGTCCTCGAGCGCCTTCAGCTTCCGGGCATCCGAAACCTCGAGCCCACCGAACTTCGCCTTCCATTGTAAAACGTCGCCGAGCTGATCCCGTGCTCGCGGCACACATCCGCCGTCGCCACGCCGCTCTCCTGGCTCTTCAGGATCGCGATGATCTGTTCTTCGCTGAACCGTGATCTCTTCATTCCGTTCTGACCTGCCCCCCGAAAATTCCCTCACGCTGACGTAGAGTTTGCTCAACCTTTCGAAGGAGCAAACAAATGCGAAAGAGCCGTTTCACCGAGGCGCAGATCATCGGGATGATCAAGGAACAGGAAGC
>NZ_SELO01000176.1 GCF_004146235.1 Tropicimonas sp. IMCC6043
GCGGATCCATTTGATCATCATCACTCACATTCGCCCTTGCATCTCTTCGCGGCGATGTTTGCGCCGCGTGTCGTTCCTTTGTTCAAATGACCGGTTCGGCCCTGTAGGTTTCTCCCTTCGCAAGCAGTGCCCATGCGGTTCGGGCGGTCTTGTTGGCGATAGCCACAGTGACGAGCCTCGTTGGTTTGCGTTCAAGAAGGGATCGGACCCAGGCCCCGGTTCGTGTGTGAGTGGTTTCAGCGCGCCGCGTCACCGACGTCGCGCCGACGACCAGCAGCCGGCGCAGATAGCCATTCCCCATCTTGGAGACCCTTCCCAGCCGCTCCTTTCCACCTGACGAGTGCTGTCGTGGCACCAGCCCGAGCCAGGCTG
>NZ_SELO01000177.1 GCF_004146235.1 Tropicimonas sp. IMCC6043
GCCGCGGGGCGAGGCTGCGGTGAACGCTGGGAACGGTTGCTAGCGCACACGCGACATCTAGCTGTTGACCGGGCGCTTATATTCTCTGACGTGCACATGGCCATCGCACTTGCAATGGCGGGCGAAGCCGGGGCTTTGCAGCGATTTTTCGAAGCCGTGCAGGAATACGCACATGGAGGCAACTCGTTTGATCGGCAGGCGAGTGCCCGCCTCACGATCCCGCTTGTCAATGCACTATGCGCCCGTCTTTCTGGAGACATGGGGGCTGCAACAGATATCCTGAATGACGTAAGGTTCGACTTTCAGAATATGGGCGGCAGCATCGCCCAGCGCGACATGCTGGAGATACTGCTCATCGATTGTGCGAT
>NZ_SELO01000178.1 GCF_004146235.1 Tropicimonas sp. IMCC6043
TTTAGGAAGCGGAGGACAGAGAATGGCAAACAAGCGGCACAAGCCAGAGGAGATAGTTCAGAAGTTGCGGCAGGTTGATGTGCTTGTCGGGCAAGGCATGGCACGCGTTGATGCGATCCGCGAGGTACGCATAACGGAGCAGACCTACTACCGTTGGCGGAAGCAGTATGGTGGGATGGGAACCGACCAACTGAAGGAACTCAAACGCCTTCAGAAAGAGAACGAGCGGCTGAGGAAGGCGGTGTCAGACCTCACACTGGACAAGCTCATTCTGAAGGAGGCGGCACGGGGAAACTTCTGAGCCCCGCTCGTCGTCGAGCCTGTATCGACCTGATCCGCAGCGAGATGAAGGTATCGGAGCGTCGG
>NZ_SELO01000179.1 GCF_004146235.1 Tropicimonas sp. IMCC6043
GGCTCGCGGCGGCGAAGTATCGGGCCGCTCAAGGAAGCCGGATATACGTCCGCAATTGCGAAACTCGAACCCGACCAGATCAGGCGTTGCAATCAGGCGGGGTCCATATACGTCCACACATGACACCACCGCCCTGAACGCAGCCGCTCGGCGCGTTTCCTTCGGATCTCGGAGGCGAACATCGGGCCGAAACGCTGCCACCAGAAGCGGACGGATTCATGGCTGATGTCGATGCCGCTCTCGTGCAGCAGGTCTTCGACGTTCCGCAGCGACAAGGGGAAGCGTACGTAGAGCATCACCGCCAGGCGGATGATCTCAGGGCTGGTCTTGAAGTATTTGAACGGGTCGCGTTTGGTCATCCGGGGA
>NZ_SELO01000180.1 GCF_004146235.1 Tropicimonas sp. IMCC6043
TGGCATCGGCAGAACGCCGCAAGCCAGCGGCTCGAGACGATCCCGGGCGTGGGCATCATCACCGCCACGGCGCTCGCAGTCAGCGTTCCGGATCCCTCCGTATTCCGTTCGGGCCGGCAGTTCGCGGTCTGGCTGGGGCTCGTGCCACGACAGAACTCATCCGGTGGAAAGGAGCGGCTGGGGCGGGTGTCGAAGATGGGCAACTGCTACCTGCGTCGCCTGCTGGTCGTTGGCGCCACGTCGGTGACGCGGCGGGCTGAAACCACCCAGACACGAACCGGGGCCTGGGTCCGATCCCTGCTGGAACGCAAGCCAACGAGGCTCGTCACGGTGGCAATCGCCAACAAGACCGCCCGAACCG
>NZ_SELO01000181.1 GCF_004146235.1 Tropicimonas sp. IMCC6043
CGACGAGCTCGAGGAGTTCCTCGTCATCGACCTGGTCCACCTTGTTCATGTAGACAACCATCGCCGGAACGCCGACCTGGTAGGCGAGCAGGATGTGCTCGCGGGTCTGCGGCATCGGGCCATCGGCTGCCGAAACGACCAAGATCGCGCCGTCCATCTGCGCCGCGCCCGTGATCATGTTCTTCACGTAGTCCGCGTGGCCGGGGCAGTCGACATGCGCGTAGTGACGCGCAGGCGTCTCGTATTCCACATGCGCCGTCGAGATCGTGATCCCGCGCGCCTTCTCCTCCGGCGCACCGTCGATCTGGTCGTAGGCCCGGAACTCCCCGAAATACTTCGTGATCGCCGCCGTCAGCGTCG
>NZ_SELO01000182.1 GCF_004146235.1 Tropicimonas sp. IMCC6043
GCTCCTGGTCACTCCACTCCAGTGGTGGGGTTGAACGCAGGAGGCGCTTCAGGGTCAGGTCGATGGGCTGTCTGCCTTCGACAATGGATGCCTGGATTCGGGGCGAAAGGCCGGCCAGTTGAACGATCCGGGCGAGGTAGCGCTCAGACACATTCGCCTCGGACGCGAGCCGCTTGAGTGAGGTTCCGGACTTCAGGGCGTCGGACCAGCGATGCGCATTGCGGAGCGCCCGGATCATTACGGGGTCAGGTTCCGGCGCGCGGCTGCCGGCGACGATCTTCATCTCGGCGCCACGTCGCCGGCAGGTGAACGGCCGGTCGAGTTCGAGCAGGTCGGGATCCATCGAGCTGGTC
>NZ_SELO01000059.1 GCF_004146235.1 Tropicimonas sp. IMCC6043
TCATCAAGTCTCTGAAGGCTGCCGAGATCCAGATCAGCATGGACGGAAAGGGTGCCTGGCGCGACAACGTCTTCGTCGAGCGGCTATGGCGAACGATCAAGTACGAAGAGGTCTATCTGCACGCCTATGACAGCGTCTCCGAGGCCCGCACGGGGATCTCCCGCTACCTGGCTTTCTACAACACGCGGAGACCGCATTCATCGCTGGACGGGAAAACGCCCGATCAGGCATATCTCACCCCGTCCCGGCCAATTCCGGTCGCGGCATAACTGAGCGGAAGATCCACTTAGAACACAGCTCCAAACTGTTCAGACAACCCGAGCCACCTATCTGTTTCCTTGCCGAGGATTCGGACGGCGCGATCCTGGGGCTCCAGTCGCTGAAGTGGGCGGGGCCGGGCAATCCCTATGGAGTGACGCCTGGCTGGGGAATCATCGGCACTCATGTCAGCCCGACCGCGGCGCGGCGCGGCGCGGGGTGGGGCGGGCGCTGTTCGATGCCACGCGGGCGGCGGCTGAAGCGGCCGGTATCGACAGGATCGACGCCTCTATCGGTGCGGACAACGCCGACGGGCTCGCCTATTACGACGCGATGGGCTTCCGCACCTATCGCACGCCCGACGGCGTGATCGCCAAGCTCTACGAAATGCGCTGACGGCGGTCAGTTGACGAGCGCCGCGGCGAGGATCAGGCAGCAGATCTCGGCGATCTGCTGAGTCGCGCCGAGGATGTCGCCGGTCTGGCCGCCGATCCTCGCCCGCGCGATCGCGGCGCAGGCCAGCGCTGCGACGGCCGACGCTACGAGCAGGGCAAGCGTCCCGGCCCCGACAAGGGCGAGGCTGCCCGCAAGGCCGATCAGCATGGCCGCCGCAACGGTGGCATCTCCCGGGCGCCCCACCGATCGCGAAAGCCCGCCCTCCCTGGCGTTGGGCAGCGCCCACATGAGCCAGACCATTGCCGAACGGCTGAGCAGCGCCGCCGCGACCAGAAACGGCAGCAGCGCCGGACCGAGCGAAGCGAGCGCGCTCCAGCGCAGTCCCAGCGACAGGATCAGCGCCAGCACGCCGTAGCTGCCGATCCGGCTGTCCTTCATGATCTCGAGCCGTCGTGCCCGGTCCCAGCCGCCCCAGAGCCCGTCGGCGGCATCCGCCAGCCCGTCCTCGTGCATCGCGCCGGTCATGACGACCTGACCGGCAATCACCAGCCCCGCCGCAACCGTCGTCGGCATCCCAAGCGCTATCGCCACCCAGCCGATGCCGCCCGCGAGCGCCGCCACCAACGCCCCGGCAAGCGGGTAGGCCCAGGCCGCCTTGGCGCCGCGGGTTGCGGCGAAATCGGCATTCACCGGTACCGGCAGCCGGGTCAGAAGCGCGCAGGCGAGAGCAAGATCCTGAAATGGCTTGAATTGTCGCGTCTCGTGCATGGCGGCCCGGCATCCCTGTCGCTTGTCCTCCCCGGCTTAGAGGGGCAGAAGGCGGGAAACAAGACAGAGGCCAAACATGACGCAGCAAGCCCCCTTCACCGATCTCGCCGGTATCCGCGCCGCTCTCTCGAACCTGCCGCAACCCGATCTGGGCGCCATCGCCGGAGCCGAAGAGCGCAACGCGATGCTGACCAAGCCGCCGGCGGCACTCGGCCGGCTGGAGGATCTCGCGATCTGGTATGCGGGCTGGCGGGGAGAGGCACGGCCGATGCTCGACAGGCCGCAGATCCTCGTCTTCGCGGGCAACCATGGTGTCGCGGCGAAGGGCGTCTCGGCCTTCCCGATTGAAGTCACGGTGCAGATGGTGGCCAATTTCGAGGCCGGCGGCGCGGCGATCAACCAGCTCGCGAAGGCTTTCGACGCGGAGATGAGCGTGCATTCCCTGGAGCTTGACCGGCCGACCGGCGATTTCACCGAAGGCCCGGCGATGAGCGCGGCAGATATTGTCGCGGCGATGGCCAAGGGCTGGGAGGCGGTCGATCCTGCGGCCGGGCTGATGGTGACCGGCGAGATGGGAATCGGAAACACGACCGCGGCGGCAGCCATCGCCGCGGGGCTCTTTGGCGGCGGTGCGGAGACCTGGGTCGGCCGAGGCACCGGTGTTGACGACGCAGGGCTGGCGCGCAAGCGGGCCGTGGTCGATGCCGGGCTCGCGTGCCACGCCGAGGCGCTCGGCGACCCGCTCGAAGTGCTGCGGCGGCTCGGCGGGCGCGAGATCGCGGCGATGGCCGGCGCCATCCTCGCCGCACGCCATCATCGGGTTCCGGTCTTGCTCGACGGGTTCATCTGCACCGCCGCCGCCGCGGTGCTCGAGGCGGCGGTGCCGGGCGCGCTCGACCATGCCGTCGCCGGGCATGTCTCGGCCGAGGGCGCCCATGCACGGCTGCTGGAGAAGATCGGCAAGGAGCCGCTTCTGAGCCTTGGCCTGCGGCTCGGAGAGGGCACCGGCGGGGCGCTGGCTATCGGCGTGCTCAAGGGCGCGATCGCCTGCCATTCCGGCATGGCGACGTTCGGTGAGGCGGGCGTTTCGGCGGGCTGAGCAACGTCACCCCTGCGCAGCGTGGCTCCGCAGCTTGCCGCGCCCCCGTCAATCCACCGTCTGAGGCGCCCGTTCCTCCGGCTGTTCGCGGCTTTCAAGTTCTTGCACCTCGAGGGCGGTGACCAGCGAAGTTGCGAGCACCTGGTTGAGCTCGCGCGCGCGGGCGAGATAGGCCGGATTGTCCTTGAGCGAGCGGGACGGGTCCCAGAGCGGGGCCAGTTCGCGCAGGGTCATCCGGTCGTGCTTGAAGAAGGCCTTTTCCATCTCGTTCGCCTCAAAAGCGGAGAAATCCATGTTCTCAAGCACGTAGCGGCCGGCGCGCAGAGAGCTGTCGAACATCTCGCGGACGATGTCATCGGCGCCAGCCTGGTAGAGCTGGTAGACATGCACCCGGTCATGGGCGCGGGCGATGATGTGCAGGTCCGGCCGCTCCGCGCGGGCATAGGCCACGAGCTTCGTCGTCGCATGCGGGTCATCGAGGGCGGCGACCAGCACGCGGGCATCCTTCAGCCCGGCGGCATGCAGCAGGACCGGCCGCGTCGGGTCGCCGTAGAACGCCTTGAAGCCGAAATTGCGCATCAGTTCGATGGCGGCGAGATCGTGGTCGAGCACGGTGCATTTCAGCCCCGCCATCTGGACCATCCGGTTCACGACCTGCCCGAAACGGCCGACGCCGGCGATGATGACCGGGGCCTGCTGGTCGATCTCGTCATGCTTGCGGTGGATGTCAGTCGCAGCGCCATGCTCGCCGACACGGTGGGCGATCCAGTCGTAGAGGATGAAGAGCAGCGGCGTCACCAGCATCGACAGCGCGATGACGAGGAGCAGGATCTGGCTCAGCCGCCCGGTCAGAACGTTTTCCTGCAAGGCGAAGGACACCAGAACGAAGCCGAATTCGCCGGCCTGGGCGAGGCCGAGTGTGAAGAGCCACTTGTCGCGCTTGCGCAGTCCGAAGGTGTTGGCGAGCAGGAACAGCACGCCGCCCTTGACCAGCACCAGCAGGACGGTCAGCCCGACCACCGTGCCGGCATTGTCAGCCATCACGCGGAAGTCGATGCCGGCGCCGACCGACATGAAGAAGAGGCCGAGCAACAGCCCCTTGAAGGGTTCGATATTGGCCTCGAGCTCGTGGCGGAATTCTGACGTGGCCAGCACTACGCCGCCGAGGAAGGCGCCGAGCGCGGGTGAGAGACCGATCAGCACCATCAGATAGGCGATCGAGAAGACCACGAGCAGCGCGGTCGCGGTGTGGATCTCGCGCAGCCGGGCCATGTGGACGAAACGGAACAGGATCGGCGAGAGATACATGCCCGCGAGCACGACCGCGACGATCACCGAGATGATCACGAGCGCGGCCTGCCAGCCGGGTAGCCCCTCGATCAGCGAGAATGCCTCATGCACTTCCTCGGCACCTGCGGGCAGCTCGCCGGGGCGCAGGATCGCGCCCGAAGGGTCCAGCCGGGGCACCGCGGGCATCGCCAGTAGCGGCAGCAGGGCGAGCATCGGGATGACGGCGATGTCCTGGGTGAGCAGGACCGAGAAGGTCGCCTTGCCTCCCGATGTCTTCATCAGACCCTTTTCGGAGAGGGTCTGAAGCACGATGGCGGTGGAGGAGAGCGCCATAATAAGGCCGATCGCGAGCGAAATATTGAGCGTCTCGCCCATCGCCCAGGCGATCAGCGTCACCGCGCCCGTGGTCAGGCCGATTTGCATGCCGCCCATGCCGATGAGCTTGTCGCGCATCTCCCAGAGGACGCGCGGCTCGAGTTCGAGCCCGATCAGGAAGAGCATCATGACCACGCCGAACTCGGCATAATGGCGCAACGTCTCGGCCTCGACGCCGGCCATGTGCAGAAGCGGGCCGATCAGGATGCCGGCGAGCAGGTAGCCGAGCACCGAGCCGAGCCCGAGCCGGGCAGCGATCGGAACGCCGATGACGGCGGCGCCGAGCAGAATCGTCGCGTCGTCGAAAAAGCCTTCCATGGTCATCCTCCTTGGCCGGCCAAGGCGGCCCCGGCCAGATTGTCATGGTGCCGCACCGCAGCGCAAGGCGTAGGTCTCCGATCAGGAGGTTGTGATGACGTGGCGGCGTCAGCCCTTCGGCATCTTGAGAGTCACCATCCGCCCACTCTTCTGGTAGCTCAGGTCACTCGCGCCGATGGCGGCGACGCGGCCGCCGTCCAGCCGGTCGCCGACCTTGAGCTTGACCATCTTGCCCGATGGCAGCCGCACGAGCGCGCGGCGCTGCGAGGAGGTGCCATAGACCCCGATCAGCGAGACCTTGCGGAGCGAAACGGCGTTGGCCACCGTCGCCTCCCGGGCGACCCTGGCCGAGATCGGCCCGGTGGGGTTGGCGCGCTCGCGGCGTGGAACGGCAGGGCCGCTGGAGGCGGCGTCTTCCTCCGCCTCTGCCTCGGCCTCCTGCGCTGCACGGGCTGCTGCAGCCGCCGCGGCGACGGCCTTGGCCTCGGCCTCCTTGGCGTCGCGCTCCTGCGCGGCGCGGGCCTCGGCGGCCCGCTTGCGCGCCATCTCGAGCTGGGCGGCCTCGGCTGCTTCCGCCGCTTCCTGTTCCGCCGCCGCTTCCAGTTCGGCTCGGCGGCGGGCACGGTCGGCGATCTGGGCGATATTGGCCGGGCGCAGCCGCGGTTCGGGTGATTCCGCGATCGCCCGATCGGTTGCGGTGGCCAGATCGAGGGCGAGCGCGTCCGCATCCGCCGCCGATTGCGCGGTGTCCTCGCCGAGCAGTTCGGCCTGCTGGCCGGCCTCCGTCTGTGCGTCGGCCATGCTCTGCGCCTCGGCCAGCGCCTCCGCGGTCTCCTGGACCGAGGCGGGGCGCTTCGCCGGCCGGAATAGCGCCAGTTCGGACCGGGTGCGGCCACCGAGATTCGTCCGCTCGGTTTCCTCGATCAACCCGTCTGGACGAGTCCGCGGACGGAATTCGCGCAGAGGGTCTTCGGCCTCGGGCGCGGCCTCTGCGTCCGGATCCGCCGTCTCCGCAGGCGTCTCGGCCTGTTCCGGTGCGAGCCCGTCGGGGCGGCGCGGCGGCACGATATCGGGCGGGCCGAGCCGGATCGCCACTCCGCCCGGCGTCAGTCCGCTCTCTGGGGCCGCTGCCTCCGGGTCGGGTGTCGGCGCTGGCACGACCGGCGGTTCCGCAGCCTGTGGCGCCGTTTCCGCCAGTTCCCGCGGATCGGGCAGCGAATAGGCGTCCTGAACGGGCGACGAGGGGTCAATCGAGGCGATGTAGATATCCTCGATATCCTCCGTCTTCGGCTCGATCCCCTGTTCCGGCGGGGCTTGCCAGATGCCGCTGACCGCATAGGCCGCACGGGCGCTCACCGGGTCGAGCGGGGCCGCGGCGGGCAGTTCCGGATTGGTAGGTTCCTCCGTCGGCGTGAGCAGGGCAAGCTCTTCGCCCTCAGCCGGGTCGGGCTCTACGCCGACAGTTTCTGCCGCGCCGGCGATCTCGGGTTCGGTGAGATCCTCGACTTCGCCGGCAGGGTCCTCCGCTGCGGCAGGTGTCGCGGGTGTCGTCGCGGAGAGCGCGTCGCCCGGCGTGGGCGACCGGGTGCCGGCGCCGGCAAGCTCGAGCGCGTCGGCGGTCTCCGATACGGGCGATGTTTGCGTGCCCTCCGCGTCAGTAACTGGCGCCGCGGCGGACTCGGCCGCCACCGGGCTCTCCGGCAGGGAGGCGGGCATGTCGGGAGCGGACGCGCTGTCCTGTTCGGTCAGGGCGATCGCGTCGGGGGCGCCGGACTCGACTGGTGCCGTGGGCGCAAGATCGGTGACGGCCGGTGCGGAGTCTTCAAGGACCGGGGCAACACTCACCAGATCTGACGGCGCCGAGAGCGTGGCGGTGTCCTCGGACGGGCCGCCGACGAAGCTCCAGAGCCCGACAATCGCGATCGCCGCGACGCCAGCCGCCGCGGCCAGGACCTCGAGGCGAAGCGGCGGGCGCGAATCCTGCTGGGATTTGCGGGCTCCGAAGACCGTCAGCGCCTCGGCCTCCTGCACGCTGGTCTCGACGGCCGGCAGGATGGGCGCTGCGGGCGCGGCCGTCAGCTTCGCCTTCGTCGCGGCGGCGGGGGGCGGCGCGGTTGCCGTGTCCGCGACGGGCGGCGTAGCAGGGACGGGTTTCGGCGGTGTCGCCGCGGCCGCGGCGGATCTTGCCGAGAGCACGGGCTCCACGCGGTTGCGGCTGTCCTTGCGCGGTGGCCGTGCGGTTGTTTTGCGCGACGGCGCCCGAGGTTCCTGCCCTGCGGACGTCGAAGCCCCGGTTGCGGGCGTGGCGGGCGCGCGCGAGGGAGGCGGAGGCGTCTCAATCTCCGACTGGATACGGGGACGAATCGAGGCGAAGGACGGGGCCGGCAGGGCGTCGGCGGTGGGCCCGGCCTCGTCGGGCGATTCCAAAGGCTCGGCCGTCCCGTCGGACTGTAGCGCGGCCTTCTCCTTGGGAGTTTCCTCGGCGATATCGACCTGCGGGTCGGAGACGGAGTTCGCTTTTTTTAGGTCGGTCTCGGGCGCCGGGAGAGGCGTTGTCGCTGGCGCAAGTGCCTGCGCGCCGGATGGCCCTGCCGCCTCCGGCGTCTCTTCTGCTGGAGTCTCGACCGCTGGCGCCGTGTCAGTCCCGTCACGCGCCTCGGCCGCGACGGGTTCCGCGGCTGTCGCTGCTTCTGCCGGCGGCTCGAGATCGCCCAGCGAGAGAATCGGCCGGGCAGGGCGCTCGAGAATCTCGCCGGGATTCAGCAGATGCGCGGCCGCGTCGCAGGGGCCGAAGAAGGGCGCGCCGGGGAAGTCGCTCTCCGCCGGCGTGGCCGTGAAGCTCATCGGGCCGAAGCCGTGCTTCAGGGCGAAATCCTCGGCCTCTTCCAGTGTCTCGCGCGCCACCGCGGCGATGAGGATCTTGCCGCCGCGCGTCTTCCAGTCGAAGACCAGTTCCTCCAGCGCATAGGGCGTCGCGCCGTCGAGCCGTCGGGCCGCCCGGCGCGCGTTGTCGGCGGCGTCGGTTCCGGCGTCCGCCTCGGCATAGAGAATCTGCGAGTTGGGCAGTACCAGGGCGGCGCGGATCGGCGCGCCCCCAGCGAGCGCGTCGGCGCGGGTGCGCATTGCCTCCAGCGCAGCGGCCAGGTCCGGCGTTTCGAAGAGGACAGTATCGACGCGCCGCCACCCCCGGCCCGCATCGTGGAGCAGGGTGAGGCCATCATTGTCGAGGAGGAGTGCAAAACTCGGGGTCATCCCGCCCTTCTTGAAACCGGACGTGCGCGTGGCGCAAGCTGTCGTTTGATGTAGCGGAGTTCTATAGCAGGAATTCGCGCAGATAAACAGGATCCGCCAAGGATTGGAGGGCGGGAGGCGTCTCACAATTCGATGAGATGCGAGACAAAGGAGATTCCATTGATGAGACGACTGGCAAATGCGGCCCTGGCCGCGGCACTGATATCGGGACTGGCAGGGATGCAGGCTCTTGCGGCGGAAGAGGGCCGGCTGACCGTGACCGGGCAGGGCCAGGTGGCGGTGGCTCCCGACATGGCGACCGTGACATTCGGCGCGGTGGCCGAGGCTGACGAGGCCGCTGACGCGATGGCGGGCGTCGGCGCGCGGATGGGGACGGTGCTGGAGCGCATCGAGGCGGCCGGAATCGCCGCCACCGACGTGCAAACCAACACGCTGACGCTTGAGCCGCGTTGGCAGCAGGAAACGAGGGAGGGGCCGGCCCGGATCGAGGGATTCGTGGCGCGTTCGGGCGCGGTGGTGCGTGTGCGCGATCTCGACGCGCTCGGCGGCCTGCTCGACGCGCTGGTCTCGGACGGGGCCAACGAGTTCCGCGGCCTGAGTTTCGGGCTGCAGGCGCCGCAGCCGGTCGAGGACGAAGCGCGGCGGGCGGCGGTGGCGGATGCGATTCGCAAGGCCGAGCTCTATGCCGAGGCGGCGGGGGTTACGCTTGGTCCGATCCTGTCGATCGACGAGCATGGCGGAGGCGTGGAGCCGAGGATGATGCGGGCGGCGATGGCCGAAAGCGGCCTGCCGGTCGCCGCGGGAGAGGTCGAGATCGCCGCTTCGGTGTCGATCACCTATGCGATCGGCGCGGACCGCTCTGGCCAGTGAACGGTTGCTGCCGGTCCGGTACTCCGGTCCGGCAAGGTCAGCGGCGGGTCCCGTGGAGTCGTCGCAGACCCGTCCTGACCCTGACGGGACCGGTGACTTTTCGCAGGACTCGCTGTGTCGGCGCGCGACCGCCGCGAATGGCCTGCTCCGTCGGGACCGGCGAGGAGGTTGCACTGCGCGAACCGCCGCCGGTCGATCCCGGGCTTTCGCTTGACATTCGGCTGCACGCTTGGATTAAGGGCTTTCAACCCAATCCCCACAATCCAGACCGTGCAGGGACAGAATGGAAAAGATACCGATGACCCGCGCGGGGTTCACCGCGCTGGCCGCAGAACTCAAGACACTGAAGTCCACCGACCGCCCCGCGATCATCAAGGCGATCGCCGAGGCGCGTGAGCATGGCGACCTGTCGGAAAACGCCGAATACCACTCCGCGCGCGAGAAGCAGAGTTTCATCGAGGGCCGGATCAAGGAGCTCGAAGGGATCATCTCGCTCTCCAACGTGATCGACCCCGCGACGCTTTCCGGTCCGATCAAGTTCGGCGCCACGGTGACCATCGTCGACGAGGATACCGACGAGGAGAAGACCTACCAGATCGTCGGCGAACCGGAGGCCGATCTCGAACGCGGCTTGCTGAACATCAAGTCGCCCATTGCGCGCGCACTCATCGGCAAGGACGAGGGTGACAACATCGAAGTTCGCACACCGGGCGGCGAAAAAAGCTATGAGATTCTCAGCATCAAATATGTCTGAGTCGGACACAGCGCCCAGATGAGCCAGGACCCGCGCAAGCCGCATATCGGCGACGCGACCCGCCCGGATCCCGACCGCGGCGGGCTTTCCGCGTCTGACTGGATCGCGTTGCTGCTCAGCGCGCTCTGGTTCTTCGCCGTGGGTCTCTTCTTCCTGCTGCTGCCGCTACCCGCCCAGGCGAGCTTTGACCCGGCCCGTTTCGTGATGATGCTGCTGGCGGTGTTCATGCCGGTGGCGCTGATCTGGGTCGGCGCGACCGCGGCCAAGAGCGCGCGGATGATGCGCGAGGAAAGCAACCGGCTGCAGGCGGCGATAGATGCGATGCGCCATGCCTATACCAGCCAGGCGCCGCAGGGCGCCAGCGGCACGCGGCTGCCGCTCGAGCAGAAGCTCGACGAGATTGCTCGCGCGCAGAAGAAGACCGAGGCCGCGCTCGCGCATCTCACCTCCGTCAATTCCCGCGCCGCTGCGGTCGCGGTGAATGAGGGCAAGCGCGCGCCGGTCGCGGCGCCGAAACGGCAGGCGCAACGGTCTGACGAGGTCGTCCAGCCGACGCTTGCGCTCGGGACGCCGGCCGACGCGCTGGCCGACCCGATCAGCTCGGAGGATTTTATCCGTGCGATGAACTTCCCGGAGGACGAGCGCGACAAGGAGGGGTTTCGCGCCTTGCGCGCGGCGCTGAAGGATCGCGGCGTCGCGCCGCTGGTGCGTTCGGCGCAGGACATCCTGACCCTCCTGGCCGAGGACGGGATCTACATGGATGACCTCGCGCCCGACCGCGCGAAACCGGAGGTCTGGCGGCGTTTTGCCGAAGGCGAGCGCGGCCGCGCGGTGGCGAGCCTCGGCGGCGTGCGGGACCGGTCGAGCCTCGCGCTGACCGCGGGGCGGATGCGCCAGGACCCGGTCTTCCGCGACTGCGCGCACCACTTCCTGCGCAAGTTCGATTCGACCTTCGCCAATTTCGAGAAGACGGCAAGCGATCCCGATATCGCTGCCTTTGCCGAGACCCGTTCGGCCCGCGCCTTCATGCTGATCGGCCGGGTCTCCGGCACCTTTGACTGACCGGGCGTTTGGGTCCGGCAGACAAGGGTCCTTTCCGCGAGGCGCTTTCGGGATGAACGGGTCGAAAAGCCCGGAGGCAGGTCAAACGCCCGGCCCAACCTCCAGACAGGTCGCTCCCGGCTACGTCACCGCGCTTTTCAGGAAGAGCCCTGGGAGGCTTTCCGGCTCCAATATTGCTCGGCCGTCCGACGGTTGTTTTGCAGCATATGCTCCATCTCGGTGCGTGCGGCGCTGCTGTCGCGGCGGCCGATCGCATCGGCGACGTGGATATGGCCCTCGCGGGTGACCGGCTCTCCATCCTTTACCAAAACGCCGAATTCGTAGGAAATGCGCAGCACCGTCAGGATGATCGGCTTCAACTGACGCATCATCATGTTGCCGGTCGCTTCGAGGATCGTGGCGTGGAAGGTGCAGTCGGCCGCGAACATTTCGGCGACGTCGCTCTTGCCGGGATGCATCGCGTTGGCGGCCGCCGAGATGGCCTCTGTCTGGGCCAGCGTCGCCCGTTCGGCCGCCAGAGCCGCTGCAGCGGGTTCGATGATGCAGCGCAGTTCCGTCGTTTCGGCAAACATCCTGCCGATACGCGGGTGGGTCGGATCGTGCCAGGACGCGACATCTGCGTCGAGCAGATTCCATTCCTCGATCGGACGGACCCGCGTGCCATAGCGTCGCGCGGTGCGTATCAGCCCCTTCCCGGACAGAACCTTGATCGCGTCGCGCACGGTCGCCCGGCTGACGCCAAGCGAGGCAGCGAGTTCGGGCTCTGTCGGAATGGGTTCGCCGGGTCTGTAGAGATCGTTGGCGATCCGCCGCCCCAGCTCCTCCACGGCGGACTTTGCCGCGCCCGTGGGCAGCGAGAGGCCGGAATCGAGCGGCACCGTCAGCGTGGGTCTTCCGTCTTGCCTGTCGGCTTCCATCGCGAACCTCTCTCTCTTCCGGAATCGCCTCTAGGTATGATCAAAGCGCCGGATTGGTCTTTACATATGATCTAGAGATGGTCATTGTTTCAATACCGCTTATCAGGAGTCGTCGCACAATGGGAGTGCGCTCCGCTTTCGGGACAGTCCACACCAAGGGAGGAAGAGATGGAGTTTTCGAAGATCGTGGCCGTCGCGGCTGTATTGGGGAGCCTTTCGCTGGCCCCGGCAGCTGCCGAGGAAATCAAGTTCGGCATCGGTATCGGTGAAGGCGATTTCCCCGAATACAACGCCCTGGTCCGGTTCAAGGAATACGTCGAGTTCAAGACGAATGGCGAGATCACCGTGCGCCTCTTTCCCAACAACCAGCTCGGCAGCGAGCGGGAGATGATGGAGCAGGTGCAACAGGGAAGCCTTGAGCTGACCTTTGCCGCCGATGGCGCGATGGCCGGTTTCTATCCGCCGATGCAGGTCTGGGCGATCCCGTATCTCTTCGAAAGCGCACCTGTGGCCTGGAAAGTCATGGAGAGCGAGTTTGCCGACAACATGCGTGAGGACATCCTCAAGGAAACCGGCATGCGCGCGCTTGCCTTCTCGCAGAACGGCTTCCGTTCCTTCACGAACAACGTCCGGCCGGTGGTCAATCCCGACGACCTGGCGGGGATGAAGATCCGCACCATGGAAAGCCCGGTCTTCATCGAGCTGGTCGGATCGCTCGGCGCGACTGCCGTGCCGATCGCCGGCGCCGAGGTGCTGATGGCGCTGCGCCAGGGTGTGGTCGACGGCCAGGAAAACCCGCCGGCGGTTGTCTATGGCGGCGGCCTGGGTGAAGTGCAGAAATACTACACCCTCGACGAGCACGTCTTCGGCCTGCATGTCATCCTCGCCAATGAGGACTGGTTCCAGAGCCTGTCCCCGGGCCACCAGCAGATCATTCAGGACGCAGCGCAACTCATGGCCTGGACCGAGAATCTCCAGAAGACGGAAGGCGACTGGAAGTTCAGCAAGCTGCTTCAGGAAGAACTCGGCATGGAGGTTCACGTGTCGACGCCCGAGGAGAAGGCCGCCTTCAAGGCGCTGACGCAGGAACCGGTCCTGGCCTTCATCCGCGAGAATGTCGGCTCGGAACTGGTGGACGAGCTTCTTGGCGAAGTCGAATCCGCCAAAGAAGATCTCTACCAGTGACAGAAACGGGGGCGCCGGCACGCCCGGCGCCCCGCCTGCCATCATGAACAAGATCGCCCTTCGCGCATCGCGGTTGCTGACACGCACCACCGAAACGGTCGCAACCCTGCTGCTGATCGTCGTCACCTGCCTGAACCTGACCCAGGTCGGCGGGCGGTATCTCTTCAACACCGGCTTCAGCTGGACCGAGGAAGCCATGCGCTATCTCATGATCTGGCTGATGATGCTGGGGTCGGTCGCGTGCATCTTTCGTGCCGAGCATATGGGCATCCAGACGCTGGAGAACATGGTCCGTCCGGAGCGGGCGCGGCTGGTCAAATCGGCCCTCTATACAATCGCAGCCATCTTCTGCGTCTTCGTGCTGGTCTATGGATGGCCGCTGACGCTCCGAAACGCGCGCCAGGTCGCGCCAGCTTCCCAGATCCCGATGATCCTTCCCTATATGGCGTTGCCCGTAGGCGCTGCGCTCATGCTGCTCCAGATCGCTCTCACGTGGTTTTCCGGCTTCGAGCCCGACACCGACGAAATCGATCGCGGTGAGACCCTCTCATGATCTGGGTCGCGATCACGGGGCTCGTGCTTCTCTTCGCCGGCGTGCCGGTCGCCTTCGCGCTTGGTCTCGCGGGGTTGGTCGGCATTTGGATCGCAGACATTCCTTTCGCGATCGTCGCCACGCGCCTGTTCACGGGGGTGGACAGTTTCGTCTTTCTCGCGGTGCCATTCTACATTCTGGCCGCCGAGATCATGGGGCAGGGGGGGATCACCTCCCGGCTGATCTCCATCGCCCAGTCGGCGACCCGCTGGCTGCGCGGCGGCACGGCCTTTGCCAATATCGGCACCTCGATCGTCTTTGCCGGAATCTCCGGATCGGCGGTGGCGGATGCCGCGGCGCTCGGGCGCGTCTTCATGACCGAGATGCCGAAGGAAGGCTACTCGCGCCCGTATTCGGCCGCCGTCACCGTGGCCTCCTCCATCGTCGGGCCGATCATCCCGCCCTCGGGTCTGGCCATCCTGATCGGTGCGGTTGCCAGTATCTCCATCGTCGATCTGTTCCTGGCCGGAGTGGTTCCGGGGCTGCTGGCCGGGGGCGCCTGCATGGTGGTGGTCGCCTTTGACGCCCTGCGCGGCCGCATTCCGTTCCCGCATTCCAGTGTGTCCGGCGACTCCGCATTGCGCATGGTGATCGAGGGCGTCGCGGTTGCGACCCTGCCGCTGATCATCGTCGGTGGCATGGTGATCGGTGCCTACACGGCGACCGAAGGCGGTGGCATCGCCGTCGCATACGCGATCTTCCTGTCCACCGTGGTCTTCCGGAAGCTCGACATGGCGGGCCTGTGGAACGCCTTTCTGCGCGCGGCGCGGATTTCCGCGACCATCTACCTGCTGGTCGCCGCCGCCACGATCCTGTCCTACGCGCTAAACCTTCTTGGCATCGCGGAATTCGTGCGCAGCACCGCGCAACTGTTCGAGGGGCAGCCGGTGCTGTTCCTGCTGGCGACGGCGCTGCTGATGCTGGTGCTTGGCACGTTTCTGGACATTGGCGCGGCGATCCTGATCTTCGTGCCGCTGCTCATGCCGGCGGTGCGGGAGCTGGGCATCGACCCGTTGCAGGCGAGCATGGTCGTGATGCTGACGCTCGCGATGGGGTTGGTGACGCCGCCCGTGGGGGTCGTGCTGTTCGTCGTCATGCGCGTCGGCAGTATCGGAATGATGCCGCTCCTGCGCGCGCTGCTCCCGTTCTTCTTCGCGCAACTGGGCGCCGTGGTCCTGCTGTGCCTCGTGCCCGGCTTCTCCACCTGGTTGCCATATCTCCTGAACCACTGACGTCCCGAGGCTCGCCATGAAAATCACCGCCGTCGAAACCCTCGTTGTCAACGCGATCCACCGCAACTGGGTTTTCGTGAAGGTGCTCACCGATCAGCCCGGGCTGAATGGCTGGGGAGAGGCGACGCTGGAATGGAAGACCCGCGCCGTCGTCGGTACGGTCGAGGATCTGGCGCCGCTGATCGTTGGAGAGGATCCGATGCGCATCGAGCATGTGGTGGCCCGCATGACGCGTTTCAGTTTCTGGCCGCTCGGCTCCATCGGCATGTCCGCGGCCTCGGGGATCGAGCAGGCGCTCTGGGACATCAAGGGAAAGGCGCTCGGCGTGCCGGTATGGGAGCTGCTTGGCGGCCGGGTGCGCGACAGCGTCCGGGTCTACACCCACCTGCATCGCGGTCGGGCCGATGCCAGCCTCGACACGCGCGACATCAGCGCCTTTTGCGATGCCGTGCAGGAGACTGTGGAAATGGGCTACAACGCGATAAAGCTCGGTCTCGTTCCCTATACTGGATATGACGCGCGTCTGCCCGACATCCGCCACGTGGAGGCATTGGCCGTGGCCGTGCGCGAGCGCGTCGGCGATGACGTGGACATCATGACTGATTTCCACGGCCGCCCGGATTCGCTGGCCGCCGCCCGGGCCTATATCGATGCAATCGCGCCGATCTCGCCGCTCTTCGTGGAAGAGCCGATCCAGCCCGGCGACACGCCGGCAATGGCGGCCCTCGCCGCCCAGGTGTCCTGTCCGCTTGCCACCGGCGAGCGGCTGTTCACTCCGCGCGAATTCGCCGAGGTGGCCGAGACGAGGGCGGTCACCTACATTCAGCCCGACCTCGCCCATTGCCTGGGCTTCAGCGGGGGCCGTCGGATCGCGGCAATCGCCGAGGCAGCGCATATCGGCGTCTGCCCGCACAACCCGATGGGTCCGGTCGCCGGCGCGGTGGCGCTGCAATTCGACACGGCCACGCCGAACTTCGTCATCCAGGAGGAGGCCGTGGGCATGGTGCCCTGGTTCGAGGAGATCTGTGCAACCCATCCGTTGACGCTGGAGAACGGCGCCTGGACGGTTCCCGAGGCGCCCGGTCTGGGCATCGAGATCGACGAGGCCGCCGCCGCGCGCTACCCATTTGCGCAGGAGGTCATCTGGGCGCTCGACGCCGTGCTGCCCGACGGCCGGATTGCGAGTTGGTAAGGGCGGGCGATCCGTCCGGACAGTGACGACACCGGGCCGCGCCAGCCGAGGCCTCGTCCGAAAGGCTGGGACCATCCTGGCCCACTCGGGACGGTCGTAACCCGTGGGGCATTTCCTTTCCCGAGACATGGGCTCTCCAAGTCTGTGCACCGACCACGGGGGAGGGTGGCAACCCAACCCGGGATCGGTTCGATCCCGTCCGGCGTCACCTTTCATTGTATCGCGGCTTAGATTTGTATATCGGATATCCTGATATTGAAATCGACTACGCAGCCGGGGTGGTGCTAAGGGCATGTCCAGCAAGTATCTTGTCGTCGATCCGGAAGAGCGGCAGGACATCATCAAGAGTCTCGCCAGCGCGGTTCGTGTCTCGATCCTCAAGCTTCTCGGCGCCGAGGGGCCGAAGAACGTCAACCAGATCGCCGCGACCTTGGGCCTGCCGCAATCGACCGTGTCGTCCAACCTGCAGATGCTCGAAGATGCCGGTCTGGTCAGCACCAGGACGCAGCGGGCGCGCAAGGGCAGCCAGAAGATCTGCGAGTCGACCTTCTCGGTGTCAACGGCGGTGCGATTTCCTGCCAGAGGGCAGCACAAAATCCGGCCAGTTCCAGCGTGATCGGCGCCCCGGCAGACGCGCTCCCTATGTAGCTGGCGGTTGCCGGGGCGCCTTGGTCCGC
>NZ_SELO01000005.1 GCF_004146235.1 Tropicimonas sp. IMCC6043
GGGTCCGGTTCTCGGCAAGCAGCTGTGCATCGCGTGGGAGCGAAAGGTGACGCTGCTCGCGAAGCGATCGGCTGCAAAGTCGGCGAACTTGCCATTGGCGGCCGCGCCGGGCGAGACCGGCCCCCCCTTGTCTAACAAGTTGGCTTTCTGCGCATAACTGCCGTTCGCGTTTCTTGGGCTTTTTGCAATTGCGGCATCACTTCGGGAGGGATGATCGATTGCAAGTCGCCATTAAAGGAAGAATAGGCGCCCCTCATAGTTCACTCTTCTTTGGCGGATATGCGCCAACAATAGTCAGAACCAGTAATAAGAACAGGTAGTCAGCACCAGGAGTGTAAAGTCATCGATGCCAATGGCAGTCTGCAGATCCAGATTCCACTGCTTGAGCCACACGGCTTGGACTGCGTAAGCCTCTTTCTCGCCATGCTCGGCGCAGGCAAAGCGTCTTCCGGTCACGGCATGAGCATGATGAACAAACTCATGGACGAGGACGGACAGGGACGCCGGGTCGAGACCTTTCCAAGTATCTGATACGAGCACATGTCGACTCGCACTATCGTAGAGTGCTTCGATGCCCACGGCTGGTGGCACCGAGACGTCACTGCCGTACCGAAGGCTGACGAGAATTTCCTCCGGAACAGCACAAATCCATGGCGGCTTGCCTTCAACATCAATTTCCATTTTGTCGGTAACCCATGTCCATAGGTCTGTTGCCTCCGCAACCTGGACCGTGTGCGTGCTTTGGGACAGAAAAAGACAGTTATCAGCCGTAGCACAATTCGGCCACGACGCCGATAACCCTGCCAGAAGCATCCAGCGCATGGTGTTCTCCCCCGAGGTAAAGGAGGTGGAGACATTGTCGCACACCCGCGCAAGCCGGGCGCGACTGTTTATCGATCCAAAAAGCTGTTTCACTGTGATTCCGATCAAATCACCGTGTTTCTGTCATCGACCTGCCGAAGTCGGCGGCAGGTCGGTCCTCGGCATCTGATCTGGATATTCTGCGCGGCGTCGGGAAAGCTGGATTCTCCGCTGCCTATTCCGCCCATCTGCCGCCTCAGGTTTTTCCGAAATCAATTGCGAGTTTGGCTCGATATTGGCGCAGCGCTGCGACGTGGGCTCGCCGCTCTCTCGCTGCCTTCTTCCGGCATCCTTCGCAGCAATACTGTGCATCCACGCGCCGCCAATCCGGCAAGGCACCACCGCACCAGCGACACGTCCAGTCGTCACGAGCGAGACGGCGCAGCATCGCCACGGCGCGCTTACGCCGGTTTCCGTTGTTTCCGGTACCAAAATAGGCTTGGAAATAGACGGTCGGGCGGTCTGCGTCCTCGTCTATCCAGAGGGCTTCGGGGTCAGGTCCAGGCATCGGCATTCCCTTTTTCAGCACCCATAGCCGGGTCAAGTCGCTTGAAAGGCTATCGGTTGAGAATATACCTGCTATAGAACAAACGAGGAACAGTAACCATCATGTCCCGACGCAGACAACGCGGTAGCGTGGATGACTTGCTGCCCGATGACATTGTGCCCTGGGCGAGAGAAGTCTGGCGCGACCGGCAGGAACTTGCGAAACTGGATGGCGGGCCGTGGATGCTCAGGACGGCCGCCGACGCGCTGGGCATCGACCAGGAAGAGGTGGACAAGCTGCGTAGGTCGAAGCAATGAAATCGCTCGCGTCGGCTTCAACCTACAAGGCCGCTCCCTGCGCAATCCTGCCGTTGGCAGGTCACGGCACCTCGCACACGCAGCATGGTTTGCGGTTCCTGAACGGGAGACGTTGATCGGTCTGCGCGTTCCGGGACGATCCGGTCGGGCATTCCGATAGCATCCGGTCAGTGATTCCAATTTGATCCGGTCACGGATTCCGGGACATCCGGTCACCGGCATCTACTCCTGCGCGCACTCAAGCGAGCGCCAATGTCGTGAAGGCACAAACGACCCCGGCCGTGCCGATGGCCGAGAATCGAGGTTTGTGATAAGCTCAAGAAGACAGGTTGAAAGATTGCGCGGTCATCCATCCTTGAATGTTGCCTATCTCGGGGACGTCTATTCATGGACGCCAGGACTTCAATTTCCGCGATTTTGGGAGTCGGGTTCGCGCTCGGGCTCGGCAGCGCTGAGACATTCGCTGAGGGCTGCAGTCTGGCACCGGTTCTTGCGATGGATGCATCAAAAAGTATGGATAGCTCGGACTTCGAACTCGAGTTTCATGGCACGGCCGCAGCTCTGAGAAGTGCGGAAGTTCAGGCAGCCATCCTCGGCCAAGCCGCGCCGGTAGCTTTGAGCGCCTTTGAATGGAGCGGGCAGAATTACCAGCAGTTGGTGCATGACTGGTCGATCCTTCGATCCCGTGAGGACATCGAAGAATTTGCTAGCGCTCTGGAAAACCATGAGCGCGGAGGGCTTGGTCAAAAGACCGGGATGGGATCGGCTCTGGATTTCTCTTATGCTCTTCTGGAAGAGGGGCCCGGATGTGTCCGAGAAGTGGTCGATATCTCAAGTGATGGATACAGCAGTGACGGGATGACCCCAGGCGAGTTCTACGCCGGGAAAAGCCCTACAGAGGTAACCGTAAATGCGCTCGTTGTCGGTGGGAAATCTCGACCTCATCTTTGGGACTACTTCACCGGAGAAGTAATACATGGTCCGGGCGCATTCAGCCTGGCCACAATCGGATTTTCGGACTACCCGCGGGCTATCAAGAAGAAGCTGTTGCGTGAACTTAGCCCCGCCTACTCATCTGACTCTCTCGAACCATTTGTCTTCGGCGCATTAAGCACCCGTCCGGTCCGTGACTCTGGCCTCCGTTTCGGGCTTGCCGCCATTCGCCACGCGTTGCGTTAACGTCTAACCCCGGGGCCAAACGCTCGCCCGATACGATTGCATTGCCGCACCTGTGAAAAGGACGCAGAACGATGTCGGCTTGGCACAGTTCACTGCAGTTGGGGTTGTCGGTTCAGTCCTGGTTGTCATCGGACTGGATCGAACGGCGGGTTTGCCGACCTAGCAGCCGTTCGCTGCCAGCGCAGCAATTCTCGGCGTCGTCACTCAACGGCGGTCCATGCGAGGAAAAGCCGGACGTTCGCGGCGACCCACAACAATGGAAAGTCAGCGGACCAAGTGGCCACTGACGGTGACAGTCGCCAGCGGCTCGTTACCCGCTCCGGAGGACTAAATGTGCGGACTGAGTCCGTCGTACATTGCGTGGAGGAACTGGTCGGCCATGACCGGATCGAATGCGAAATTCGGTCTGGTCAGTTCGCCTTTCTGCACGCCCTCTTCAGCTTCGTAAATGACTTCGTCTTCCTTGATCGTTGCCAGCACACGGATCGTGTCGAGCGATTCCGGGTCCACGGTGGTTGGATCGTCTGACAGAAGCACGAAGTCGGCGAACTTACCCGCCTCGATCGAACCCTTGTCGTCCTCTTCGAAGTGCTGCCAGGCGGGCCAGATCGTCAGCGCCTTGAGTGCTGTCATCACGTCGACCCGCTGGTGCGGCCCCAGGATGTCTCCGGACCGGGTCCGTCGCGTCACTGTTGCATCGAGGATTCGCATGCTGTCGGGGAAGGCGACGGGAGCGTCATGGTGCGAGCCAAACATCAAGTCGCGCTCCACCAGCCAACCCGTCGGTGAGATGTTCTCGGCATTTACCGGCCCAACGGTGTGGTCGCGATGCCAGTCTCCCCAGTAAAAGGTGTGCATCGGGAAGAGCGACGAGAACACTCCGAGTTCCTTGAAACTGTCTACCTGGTCCTCTCGCTGGAACTGTCCGTGGATCAGGACCGGTCGATTGCCGGGGTCCCCGTATTCCGCCTGCGCTGCTCGCAATGCCGCGATAAGCATGTCAGATGCGCCTTCACCGTTGGCGTGGGTAATGATCTGGATGCCGTTCGCATAGCACCAGTTCACCGCATTCTGGACCTGTTCCATTGTAACTGCAGCGTAGCCCGCATAGCCGGGAGGGTAGTCGCCTACCGGATCATAGTAGGGCCGGTCGCGAAGCGCCGTGAATCCCTGCGGCGAGCCGTCGATGGTAAGCTTGCAGCCGCCGACCCGAACATGGCCGGTGTACTCCCTCGATACGTTCGCATCGATGTAGTCCTGCGCTTCGAGAATGTCCGGAAAGGCAACGACGTCGATGGGTAACGCTCCCACACTGTCGATCCTCTTCAGGGCCTCGACCACACCGCCGGAAGAGCGGCCGTCCTGCCCGGTGGTGTAGCCAAAACTTGCCCAGAGCTCGGCACCAGCGCGGGCAAACGAGTTGAGGCCCTCGTCGCCAAGGTTCGCGAGCAGCGGTACGAGCACAGTGAAGAACGCGTACTCCTCCAGCACTCCGTTCGGCTCTCCATCCGAACCACGCTGGATTACGCCGCCCGCCGGGTTCTCAGTCGATGCGTCGATTCCGGCCCTTTCCAGCGCCTTGGAGTTGGCGACGCCGAGATGACCCGATTGGTGCACGATCACGACCGCGTACTCTGTCGAGACGGCATCAAGATCCTCGCGCGTCGGGTGCCGGAGTTCCGCGAGTTGCGCATTGTCGTAGCCAAAGCCGATGATCATCTTCACCGTTTCGACCACCTCGGCGTTGCCTTCCGCCCACCCTGACAGGGTCGCCTGCAGGCTGGGGATGTCGGTAACATCGCCGTCGGGCGGCGCCAGAAGGTTGGCCGACAGCGCCTGCAGGCCGCCCATGACCACGTGCCCGTGGCTGTCGACGAAGCCCGGAAGCATCGTCCGCCCATCGAGGTCGAACACCTCAGTTGTGTCACTCTGATGCGAGGTAACTTCAGCGAGAGGACCAACGGCGAGGATGCGCCCGTCCTTTACTGCTACGGCCTCTACCCGCGGCTTCTCATCGTCGATCGTCAGGATCGGACCGCCGGTATAGATCGTGTCGGCAAATTCTTGGGCACTCGCGGCTCCGGCTGCAACCGCCAAACTCGCCAGATAGACAAGGTTCAAAAATCCTGGCATCAGTGAATTCCTCCCCACATCACTCGATCAAGACACAGCAGTAGGTCATGACGCCAGTCAGTCATGACGCCAGTCACACGCACAACGAAGGGTGCCGCGTCCAGTATTCACGTTTGGAACAACTTTCTCCGGGAGCAGAAAAAAATTGCTTTAGGCTCGATCCAGAACTTCGCCGCCCCGGGAACAAGTGGCAGCTTTCGGGTCAACTAGGATGCTGCACGAGCGAAGCTCTCATTGGCCGCGATCGGCAGCTATGCGCAGTGAGCTGCCGTCGGCGTCGTTGCTGGCGCACCGGCATCGCCGCCCGCGCCGGAAGGGCAAGTTTGCCGACGAAGCCGACGCGGGCGATTTCATTTCTTCGACCCAAGCAGCTTGTCCACCTCTTCTTGGTCGATGCCCAGCCCTTCGGTGGCCTTCCTGAGCATCCACGGCCCGCCGTCTAGCTTGGCGAGTTCCACCCGGTCACGCCAGACATCCCTCGCCCAGGGCACAATGTCATCGGGCAGCAAGTCATCCACGCTGCCGCGTTGTCTGCGTCGGGACATGATGGTTATTGTTCCTCATTTGTTCTATGGTAGGTATATTCTCAACCGATAGCCTTTCAAGCGACTTGACCCGTCTATAGGTGCCGAAAAAGGGAATGCCGATGCCTGGACCTGACCCCGAAGCCCTCTGGATTGACGAGGAGGCAGACCGTCCGACCGTCACGTACCAAGCCTATTGCTGGACAGGGAACAACGGAAACCGTCGCAAGCGCGCCATTGCGATGCTGCGCCGTCTCGCTCGCGGCGACTGGACGTGTCGCTGGTGCGGTGATGCCTTGCCGGATTGGCGGCGCGTGGATGCGCGGTATTGCTGCGAAGGATGCCGGAAGAGGGCGGCGCGGAGTAGGAGGATGTATCGCAGATGAGCGACCGCGCTTTCCGATGCATGAGCGGCGCGGATCTGGCGGCCATTCGAAAGTTCGCCGGACTGTCTCAGTCCAGGTTGGCGGAACGCGCTGGTATTGGGCGCCATGCCGTTAGCTATTGGGAGACCAAGCCCGTCGTGGACCTGAAGGGCTGGGCACCTGGGCGAATGTTCAAGGTGCTCGGCATCGAGGTCTTGCCGTATTTTCGACACCGTCCACGCGCGCGCGAACGCACCTGATTGAGTCTGAACGTCGCTGGGCCTGAGATAACTCGCCCTGCCAGCTCACAAGGTGACACCACCCCTTAACCTGACGTTAACCGTCTTGGGCTTGTATGGCTCCTGTGGCTATAGGGGGATGCCATGCGTGGGAAAGACTTGGACGCGGTTCGTACGCGTCCGTTACTGCTTACGTCGCCAGGAACGCAACTTCCGCACCTGTCCAAGACCTATGTTGATGCCCAGTTCGAGCGCTTCGCAAAGGAGTTCCTTCACTCCAAGGCGTCCGGCGAGCGGGCCATCGTTCGTTCGGTATCCTGGCGGTTCTTGAGCGCGAGACGCTGAAACACAGAGCGGGGAGTGCTCGTGTCGGCGCGATGTATGCTTGTCCAGTTCCTCCGGCCATGCACATCAGAAGGCGACGACGACAAGTCAGACCATGCCCGAAGCAGAAGAACGACGACTAAGATGCCGAAAATGGTGGCCGTACGTTCCGACGTTTTCCGGCGGGTTCCAGCCTCACAAGGGGGAATTATTGGGGGAACGACGAAATGTAAAAGGCGGATTTCATCACTAAATCAATGGATTAAATAAAATTAATGGCGGTCGCTACAGGATTCGAACCTGTGACCTTCGCCTTCGGAGGGCGACACTCTATCCAGCTGAGCTAAGCGACCGTCGTGGGCGGGACGTAACAAGTCGCGGCGGGCTTTGCAAGCGCCTGCGTATGGTCCCGACTGGATTACTCGGCTTCGGGACTTTCGGATGGCCACGACCGCGCAGAGGCTTGCTTTTGCGGTCAATATCACATGTCCTTGCAGAAGCGGTCAAATCACGAGGAATGACGTGGCCACGATCCTTAGCAGATGGACCGGTTATCTGATCGCAGCGCTCTTGGTGATCGCGCCCACGGCCGCACCAGGCGACACGAACCTCGACGCGCTTGTCGCCGGTATCGCGCCCGAGGCGCCGCTCGAAGTCGCCGTCGGCGTCGAGATCACCCAGATCACCGGAGTAGATCAGAGAGCCGAGAATTTCGGCGTTGTCGCGCGCATCCGGATGCGCTGGCAGGACCCCGACCTGGCCTTCGACGAAGCGACGGAAGGGACCCGCCTCAAGTCGATGAAGAGTGACGATTTCAACGTCCTTGCCCGCAGGATGGGCATCAACCTGCCCGCTTTCACGATCGAGAACCAGCAGTCGCGAAGTTTCGAGAAAGCCAGTGTCGTCAACTGGTTCGCCGACGGCACGGCAATCTTCCTGCAGGAAGTCATCCTGACATTGCAGGCGCCGGATTTCGATTTCGTCCAGTTCCCCTTCGACAGCCAGAAATTCTATTTCCGGATCATCGCCAACGGGCCGGTCAGCTTCGTCCGCCTGGTCCCGTTGCAGGGCGCCAGCGGACTGGGCGACACGCTGGGCGAAGAGGAATGGGTGGTTGCCTCGGACTGGACCGAGGTGGACGAAGTGACCGGCCTCTCGGGCCTGACCAGTTCGCGCTTCTCGCTCGGTTTCGAGGCCCACCGCCACCTTCTCTACTATTGGGCGCGGATCTTCGTGCCTGTGATCCTGCTGACGCTGATCGGCTGGGCCAACCTCTTCCTCGAGGAATACCGCCGCCGGATCGACATCGCGACCGGCAACCTTCTCGCACTGATCGCCTATAACTTCACCATCTCGGGCGACCTGCCGCGGCTTGGCTACCTGACCTTCCTCGACGCACTGATGATGGCCATCTTCATCATCTCGGTCGGCTCGGTGGTCTACAACGTGGCGTTGAGGCGATTGTCGATGACCGGTCTGGAGGCACGGGCGCGCGCGATCGACTGGCACGTCACATGGTGGGGATACCCGGCGCTCTTCGTGCTAACCATCGGCATTTTGCGCCAGGTCTTCTTCGCCGAGTCGGTCTTCATCCATCTCCGCTAGTGGCAGCGGCGCTTGCGGCTCACGCGAAAAGCTCGTGGCAGAGCTCCAGCGCCTCAACCAGCACGTCCACCTCCTGATGCGTGTTGTAGAGGCCAAAGGAAGCCCGGCAGGTGGCCGTCAGTCCGAGATGTTCCATCAACGGGCCGGCGCAGTGGTGTCCCGCGCGCACCGCGACACCCTTCTTGTCAAGGACAGTGGAGATGTCGTGCGGATGCGCCCCGCCCGCGAGCGTGAAGGAGAAGATCGCGCCCTTGGTCGCCGAGGTCCCCTGAAGATCGAGCCAGTTAATCCCGCCGAGCCGCGCCATCGCATAGTCGCGCAGCCCCCGCTCATGTGCGGCCACGTTCTCCATACCGAGCGCCATCAGGTATTCGAGCGCCGCGCCGAGCCCGATTTGCGAGACGATGGCGGGCGTGCCGGCCTCGAATTTCATCGGCGGGTCGGCATAGTCCACCCCGTCCTTGCGCACGTCGCGGATCATGTCGCCGCCACCGAGGAAAGGCCGCATCTCCGCCATCCGCTCCTTGCGGATATGGATCGCGCCCGACCCCGAGGGGCCATAGAGCTTGTGCCCGGTGACGGCATAGAAATCCGCGCCTATGCTGTCGAGATCGACCGGCCCGTGCACCGCCGCCTGAGAGCCGTCGACCAGCACCGGCACGCCGCGGGCATGGGCGCCGGCGACGATGGTGGCGACGTCGACCACCGTGCCGAGCACGTTCGACATATGGGTGATCGCGACAAGCTTGGTCCGCGGGCTTATGGCATCGAGCACCGCGTCCGGATCGAGATCGCCCTTCGCATCGACATCGACCCATTTCAGAACCACGCCCTGCCGTTCCCGCAGGAAATGCCAGGGCACGATATTGGCGTGATGCTCCATGACAGAGAGCACGATCTCGTCGCCCGGCTCCAGCCGCGGCGCGGCCCATGCATAGGAGACCAGATTGATCCCCTCGGTGGAGCCGGAGGTCATGACGATCTCCTCCGGGTCCCGCACCCCGAGGAACCGCGCGACAATCTTCCGCACGCCTTCGTATCGCTCGGTCGAGATGTTGGAGAGCGTGTGAAGGCCGCGGTGGACGTTGGCGTATTCCTCGGCATAGCCCCTGGTGATCGCGTCGATGACCACCTGAGGCTTCTGCGCCGAGGCGCCGTTGTCGAGATAGACGAGCGGCTTGCCGTTCACTTCGCGGGAGAGGATCGGGAAATCGCGGCGCACCTTGGCGACGTCATACATGGGGTGTGCCTCCGAGGAAGATCGCCGCAAGAATCCCGGTCAGGACCGAAACCGCGAGCAGCAGGGCAAAGAAGCTGACGAGGATCATCCCGAAGACAGCCACCGGGTTGGCGAATCCGTGCAGCGCGCAGATGAACTGCGTCAGCACGTAGAAATAGAGAACGATCATCGCGATCAGCAGGAGCGACAGGATCGGCGGGAAGATCAGGCCGGCCAGGATGCCGGCGAGCGCCACCGAGAGCAGGAAGATCTGGTGCCAGGCGACCAAGGCCAGCGCGCCCTCGAGCGTCCCGGTGCCGCCGAAGAAGCGGCCGATCCAGGTAATCGCGAAAACCGTGATCACCGCGCTGAGTGTCTGGCCGATAGCGACCGGAATCGGCTGGGCATACATCTCCTGCAACGCCATTGTCGCCGGGTCGGTCGGGTCGGCCGGTGCGGCGAGCATCAGACCGACAACGGCGATCACCGTAATCACGACACCCAGGAACAGCGCCTCCCAGAGCACGTTCGGCGGCAGGCGGAGGCCGAGGATACGCTCCGCTGTCCGGCGCGGGGCGCGGAGCGTCTGCCAAACGAGGACGGGTATGGAGGGAATCTCTGTGCTCATGAAAATGCCTTCAGCGCGCCGGCTCTCTTTCGGCCTCGACGAGCGATATGACCCACAGGGCGCAGAACGCAACCCCGACGACGAAATCCGCGGCCATCAGCGCAGGGCCCGGACCGAACCCGGTTTCGACGAGGCCGCGCAGCAGCATCAGCGGCGAGACGGCGAGCACGGTCCAGAACAGCGCGGCGCGGGAGCCGCGGGTGTCGCCGCGGCCGCCGAAGGCGCGGGCAGCCAGATGGGCCAGCGCCGCAAGACCGTAGAACAGCAGCGGCCAGACGAACAGCCAGCCGAAAAACGTGATACCGAGTATCGCTTCCCGCGGGGGTGCATCCGGCGCCACGACCGGCAGCGCGAGGAGCCCCGGCACCTGACCGACGAAGATGATGAAACATCCCGCCAGCAGGTAGACCAGCAGCCGTGCCTCCGGCCGGTCGTCGCCGCTCAGCGCGCCGAGCAGGCGCCGGATCACCGCGCGCGGCGCCCGGTAGGTCCGGAGGATCTCGCCTGTGGCCGACATGGCCTCAACCGTTGCGCCGGCGGTGCAGCCAACCCTCGAGCCGGCTGAGCACATCGGCGGCGATGACCGGGTCTTCGATCTCCTCGAGCGCCTCGGCAACAAAGGCGATGACCATGAGATCGGTCGCCTCGGCCTTCGGCACGCCACGCGAGCGCAGGTAGAAGAGCCCCTCCTCGTCGATCGCCCCGGAGGTCGACCCGTGCGAGCAGGCGACGTCGTCGGCATAGATCTCGAGTTCGGGCTTGGCGAGGAACTGGCTGTCTTCGTCGAGCAGCAGCGACTGGCTGATCTGGTAGCCATCGGTCTTCTGCGCCACCGGCGTTACCAGGATCTTGCCCTGGAAGACACCTACCGCGCCGTTCCGCAGCACCTTCTTGAAGACCTGCCGGCTTTCGCAGTTCACCGCGTCATGGGTGATAAAGACGGTGTCGTCATGGTGGAAATCCTTGCCGTCGCCGAGGCAGGCGCCGGCCACATGCGCCACCGCATCGTCGCCAGTGAACTCGATCACCGCCTCGTTGCGCGTCAGCGCCCCGTTCACCGTGAGCGTGAAGCTCTTGAAAGTGCTCTCCTTGCCGAGCCGCGCAAAGATATGCGTCGCCGCCCGGCGCTCATGCGCCCGCCCCTGCGTGCGCACATGGTGGAAGGCGCCGCCATCGGCTACCTCGACCTCAAGCACCTTGCTGAGCCGGCCGGCCGCCGGGCCGTTTTCCAGAAGCGTCAGGTCCGCCCCTGCCTCAACCTTGACGAGGTTGTGGATCATCACATCGGTGTCCAGCGCCTCCTGAAGATAGCTCAGGTTCACCGGCTTAGCGGCCTTTCCGGTCACCCGGATCACCACGCCCTCGGTGGCATAGGCGGTGTTGAGCGCCGCCAAAGGCCGTTCGACCGGTGCCTGACCGCGCGCCTCGAGCACGCCATAGAGGTCGCGCGCCCAGTGGATGTCCTTCGCCGCGACACCGGCCAGCGGCTCGATTTCGACGCCCCCGATCGCCGGGTCGTCCGACCGGGCGGGGTCGAACACACCGTCCACGAAGACGAGGTTGACCCGATCGATATCGCCGAAAACGGCCGATTCATAAGGCGCAAAGGTCGCCGCCTTGGGTGCCTGGGGTGCCACCAAAGTCTCCGGACGGGTGTATTTCCAGTATTCGTCGCGCGGATGCGGCAGGCCCATCGCCTCGACTCGCGCCTTCGCCGCGCCGCGGGCCTCGCGCGCCCAGGCGCCGCCTTCGGGCAGGTTCAGCGCAGAGAGCCGCGCCGCGGTCGCGTCCGATTTCTGCTGTTTCTTCTGCGGCAGCGCCATCTTACGCCTCCTCGGCCAGGATGTCGGCATAGCCCTCGTGCTCGACCTCGAGCGCGAGCTCCGGACCGCCGGTCTTCACGATCCGACCATCGGCCATGATATGCACCACGTCCGGTTTGATGTGGTCGAGCAGCCGCTGGTAGTGGGTGATGACGAGGAAGGAGCGCCCCTCGCTGCGAAGCGCGTTCACGCCCTCGGCCACCAGCTTCATCGCGTCCACGTCGAGCCCGGAATCGGTCTCGTCAAGAATGCACATCTTCGGCTCCAGCAGCGCCATCTGCAGGATCTCGTTGCGCTTCTTCTCGCCACCCGAGAAGCCCACGTTCACCGGGCGCTTCAGCATATCGGCGTCGATCTTCAGCGCCTTGGCTTTCTCGCGAATGAGCTTGAGGAAGTCTGCCGAACTGATCTCGTCCTCGCCGCGCAGCTTGCGCTGCGCATTGAGCGCGGTGCGCAGGAAGGTCATATTGCCGACCCCCGGAATCTCGACCGGGTACTGGAAGGCAAGAAACAGCCCCGCCGCAGCCCGCTCCTCGGGCTCCATGTCGAGCAGGTCTTGGCCATCCATGCTGGCCGACCCCTTGGTAACCTCGTAGCCGTCACGCCCCGAGAGCACGTAGCTCAGCGTCGACTTGCCCGACCCGTTCGGCCCCATGATCGCATGCACCTTGCCGTCCTCGACCGTCAGGTCCACGCCCTTGAGGATCTTCTTCCCCTCTTCCGCGAGTTCGACGTGCAGGTTCCTGATTTCCAGCATTTTCAATCCTCATGCCAAGAGAGCCGTGCGCCCCAAGGCGCCGGCTCGATATGTATCACTCAGGCGGACTGCGGAGGCCAAGGCCCACGCAACGCCGTCCATCGGGGCGATGCCCCCAGTCTTGTTCTGTTCGAAATTTCCCCTGCCGGAAGCACGATCCGCAGAATCGTTCCGGCGCGTCAGGCGTCCGTCACGCTCTCCGGAAGCGGCAGGTCCTCGACCGGAAGCTTCTCCAGCACGCCGGTCACTGCCGAGAAATCGCCCGCCATGAACTCGCTGTAGAGTTCCGGCTGGACCTTGGAGAAGGCCAGAAGGACGCCGAGGCTGATGGTCAGGAAGAGAACGAGACTCACGGTCCGCTGGCGCGCCCGGAACATGCCCGACGGGCGATGGCGCCGTCCGCCATGAATGACGCCCTCGGGCGCCCAGGTCCTGCCGCACTCGATCCGGTGCACGCGATCCATGAATGCCTGGTCTGCCGGCATGTTTCCTTCCCCACAGCTCCCTGCCACGCGAAGATCCTGCCGCTGAAAACGGGCGATATTTCGACGGAATCGGCACTTAAGAAAGCCTTACAGCCGTGCCGGAAGCCGAGACCATGAGCATGTTGTTGATCACCTCGTAGTCGAGGTCCACTCCCACCACGGCATTGGCCCCGAGCGCCGCGGCGCGCTCCTCGAGCTCCCGGATCGCGGTTTCGCGCGCCTCACCGAGGCTCTTCTCATAGGCGCCCGAGCGCCCTCCCATGATGTCGGTGATGCCCGCGAAAACATCGCGGAACACATTTGCGCCCAGAATCGCCTCGCCGACGACGATGCCGAGATAGGCGTCGATCTGGCGGCCCTGGATGGCGGGCGTAGTGGTCACGATCATGTCTCGTCTCCTTCGCTGTCGCGCAGGCCGTCGGTGTCTTCGCCCGGGACGTGCCGATGCACGGTCCGGATATCCGGTCCGGCCGGTAGCCCCTCCCGCGTGTCAATCTGCAGGACCGGGTCGGTCATCCTTGCCTCCTGGGTCCGGCGTCAGCCCACAGAGCCTTCGAGCGAGATCGCCACGAGTTGCTGCGCCTCGAGCGCGAACTCCATCGGCAGCGCCTGCAACACCTCCCGGCAGAAGCCGTTGACCACGAGCGCCACCGCCTCCTCCTCGTCCATGCCGCGGCTCCGGCAATAGAAGAGCTGATCGTCATCGACCTTCGACGTGGTGGCCTCATGCTCTGCGCGCGAGGAATTGTTCTTCACCTCGATATACGGAACCGTGTGCGCGCCGCATTCGCCACCGATCAGCAGGCTGTCGCATTGCGTGTAGTTGCGCGATTCCTTCGCCTTCGGGTGCATCGAGACCAGCCCGCGGTAGACGTTTTGCGACTTGCCGGCCGAAATACCCTTCGAGACGATCCTGCTCTTCGAGTTCCGCCCCAGATGCACCATCTTGGTGCCGGTATCGGCCTGCTGGTGGTTGTTGGTGATGGCGATGGAATAGAATTCGCCCTGGCTCTCCTCGCCCCTCAGCACGCAGGACGGGTATTTCCAGGTGATCGCCGAGCCGGTTTCGACCTGGGTCCACATCACCTTGGAGCGCGCGCCGCGGCAGTCGGCCCGCTTGGTGACGAAGTTGTAGATCCCGCCCTTGCCGTTCTCGTCGCCGGGGAACCAGTTCTGCACCGTGGAGTATTTCACCTCGGCATCATCGAGGACCACGATTTCGACCACCGCGGCATGGAGCTGCGCCACGTCGCGCTGCGGCGCGGTGCAGCCCTCGAGATAGGAGACATAGGCCTCCTTGTCGGCGATGATGAGCGTGCGCTCGAACTGGCCGGTATTCTCGGCATTGATCCGGAAATAGGTCGAAAGCTCCATCGGGCAGCGCGTGCCGGGCGGCACGTAGACGAAGGAGCCGTCGGAGAAGACGGCCGAGTTCAGCGTGGCGAAGAAATTGTCCGTCACCGGCACGACCGAGCCGAGATATTTCTTCACGAGCTCGGGATGCTCGCGGATCGCCTCGGAGATCGAACAGAAGATCACGCCGGCCTCGGCCAGTTCCTTCTTGAAGGTCGTGCCCACCGAGACCGAATCGAAGACCGCGTCCACCGCGACCTTTCGGCCCTCCTCCGGAGTCGCGCCCGCGCCCTCGATCCCGGCGAGAATCGCCTGCTCCTTCAGCGGGATACCGAGCTTGGCATAGGTCTCCAAAAGCTTCGGGTCGACCTCGTCGAGCGATTTCGGCCTCTCCTTCATCGAGGCGGGCCGGGCATAGTAATACTGGTCCTGGTAGTCGATCTCCGGGATCTTCAGCATCGCCCATTCGGGCATTTCCATCTGCTGCCAGCGCCGGAACGCCTCGAGGCGCCACTCGAGCATCCACTCCGGTTCCTCGTTGCGCTCCGAGATCAGCCGCACGATGTCCTCGTTCAGCCCCTTCGGCGCGCGCTCCTCCTCGATCTCGGTGTTCCAGCCGTATTTGTAGGCGCCCATGTTCTGGACGGTCTCGACGGTCTCCCGATCCACGCCCTCGCGGACTTCAAGCTCTTCCTTCACACCCGTCATCGTCCATCCAATCCTGTCACCGGCGCTCAGCGCGCCCTGGCCTTCATCTTGCGATACTGCGCGCCCCAGGCATCCGCGAAGCGCAGCACGTCTTCTTCTGTCGTCAGCGGGCCGAGCGATACCCGGATCGCGCAACTCGCCTCGCCCTCGTCAAACCCCATCGCGCGCAGCACCCGGCTCGCCCTGACCTTGCCCGACGAACACGCCGAACCCGCCGAAATGGCGAAGCCCGCAAGGTCCATCTGCATCACCTGGGTCTCGCCGCGCCACCCCGACACCACCAGGCAGGTCGTGTTGGGGAGTCGCCGCGCCGATTTCCCGACAAAAATACTATCTTCGGCGGAAGTTTCCAGCGCTTTTTCTAGAATCCTTCTAAGTTTTTCGACCCGCTCCCAGACGCCGGCCTCCAGATCGCGCTGCGCTGCCTCCGCAGCGGCGCCGAACCCGGCGATGCCGATGACGTTCTCCGTGCCTGCGCGCCGCCCCATCTCCTGTCCACCACCGCGCAGGCGTGCCGCGATCTCCAGCCCGCGCTTCAGGACCAGCGCCCCCACGCCCTTCGGCCCGCCGAGCTTGTGGGCCGAGACAAGCGCCATCTCGACACCTGACCAGTCGAAGGCCAGCGGGATCTTTCCGAATCCCTGGGTCATGTCGCTGAGCGCCAGCCCCTCGGGCAGGTCCTGGATCACGCCGGTTTCGGAGTTCGCCAGCTGGAGCACGGACCGTGCCGGGTCCCGGACCTCCACCCGCCCGTTGCCATCGGCCGGCAACGACGGATCGATCCAGGCGCCCACTGCATCATGCTCGATACCACTTCCCAGAAGACCACGACCCTCCAGCGCCAGAGCTGCCGCCTCGGTCGCCCCGGAGGTGAAGACGATATCGGCGGCCTGCGCGCCAAGCGCCTCGGCCACCTGCCGCCGCGCCCGCTCGACGAGCCCCTTCGCCGCCCGGCCCTCGGCATGGACCGACGACGGGTTGCCCACCAGGTCCATGGCCGCGATCATCGCTTCCTTCGCCTCCGGGCGAAGCGGCGCCGTGGCGTTCCAGTCGAGATAGCATCTTTTCATCGCCGAACCCGACCTTTCCTTACGGCTGCATGACGTGCGTCGGCAGGACCGCGCTCGGTGGACGCACTGCCTCAGGCGTCCTCGATTTCTTCATCCTCGAGCTGAAACAGCGAGGGCACGGCGGGACAGGGTGCGAGCGAGTTGCCGACGACATCCGAAAGCCGCGCCTGATGCAGGAAGACATAGACATGCGCCGAAAACCCCTCCCACAGCCGGTTGTTGAGAGACTGCGCCCGGCTGCCGCTGACACCGCCCTTGGCGCCCGCACCGGTGTGCAGCGCGCTCACCGTCTCGTCGACGGCCGCCAGCACCTCCGACACCCGGATCCGCTCCGCAGGCCGCCCGAGCCGGTAGCCGCCGCCGGGGCCGCGCACCGATTCCACGAGCCCGGCCCGGCGCAGCTTGACGAAGAGCTGCTCGAGATAGGGAAGCGAAATGTCCTGCCGATCGGAGATCTCCGAAAGCGTCACCAGACTGTCCCCCGGCGCCAGCGCCAGATCCGTCAGCGCCACCATCGCGTAGCGTCCCTTGGTGCTGAGTTTCATGCCCCGCTCTCCCGCAAAGGTTGACGCCACCGGCATGTGAGCTTAACTGCGTCTCGCTGCGCAGTTTTCCCGCGGCGGCAATGCAATCGATCTAGTTTGCCTGACCGAAAGGGTCAACCGACGGCGCAGGCATGCGACAAGGAAAAAGGCGCACATGCCCGAGGTGATCTTTCCCGGCCCCGAAGGGCGGCTCGAGGGCCGCTACCACCCGCAGAAGGAAAAGGACGCCCCTATCGCGATCATCCTGCACCCGCATCCCCAGTTCGGCGGCACGATGAACAACAAGGTCGTCTACAACCTTCATTACACCTTCCACCGGATGGGCTTCACCGTGCTGCGGTTCAATTTCCGCGGCGTCGGCCGGAGTCAGGGCGAATACGATCAGGGGATCGGCGAGCTTTCGGACGCCGCATCGGCGCTCGACTACCTGCAGTCGATGAACCAGAATGCCAAGCATTGCTGGGTCGCGGGTTTCTCCTTCGGCGCCTGGATCGGCATGCAGCTCTTGATGCGGCGGCCCGAGATCACCGGATTCATCTCGGTCAGCCCGCCGGCCAACATGTATGATTTCTCCTTCCTCGCCCCCTGCCCCTCCTCGGGACTCATCATCAACGGCAGCGCCGATCGCGTGGCGCCGCCGCGCGACACGCAGGCGCTGGTGGCGAAGCTGCACGAGCAGAAGGGCATCACCATCACCCATGAGGAGATGGAGGGCGCAGGGCATTTCTTCGAAGATCCTTACATGCAGCCAATGCTGGACCATGTCGACAGCTACGTGCGCCGCCGGCTGACCGAAAACACGCGCTGAGGAAGAGATGGGCGTTCTGGAGGATCTCGCCGACAGCCTCGCTGCCGACGCCATCGAAGCCGCCGAGACACTTGGCAACGACGACATCCTCGAGGAGGTCGCCAAGCAGCTCGGTGCGACGTCCCAGACCATGGAAGAGAACTATCGCACGTCGCTCCGCGTTCGCCTCGCCGAACGCCGGGCTCGGCGCTTCCTCACGAGCCGATTGGCCTCGCTGGACGGTTGATCAGGGTGACCTAACGTCATCCAGCCAGTATTTCGCTCAGTTCGCCTAAATTCTCAGCAGATCACTTGCCATCGCGGGAGACGGCCCTCGCGAGCGCCCGCCTCGGTTGCCCCGCATCACAGAACAGTCACAGGCTTGCGGGAGGGAGGATGTCCTGAAAACAGGAAGGACCCGCCATGTGTCTCTCCCCCGAAGCCCTGATGCTCTTTCTCTCCCTGCTGCCGCAGCACATCGTCGAGACCGGCCCGGACCGGATCGTCGTCCATGCCGAGCTCCGCGACGCGGTCTGGCTTGCGCGCGAGGAGGAGTGGTGTACCGCCGCCCCGCAGGTCGACGCCGCCCTGCGGGGCGGCGTGGGTCAAGAGGTCTGATCGACCGCGCCGGACCACGTCTGGCTGGCCGGTAAACGTGCCGCACACATATCACGAAAACGCCCGCCTCGCGACGGAGGCGGGCGACATGAGCCGGGACGAAGTTCCGGGTTCAGACCACGGCCTTCTTCAGCGCGTCGACGAGGTCGGTTTTTTCCCAGCTGAAACCACCGTCCGCCTCCGGTGCGCGGCCGAAATGGCCATAGGCCGCCGTGCGCTCGTAAATCGGCTTGTTCAGGTCGAGATGGGTGCGGATGCCGAGCGGCGTCAGGTCCATCACCTTGCTCACGGCGGCCTCGATCGCCGCCTCGTCCACCGTGCCGGTGCCGTAAGTGTCGACATAGATCGACAGTGGCTTGGCAACGCCGATCGCATAGCTCAGCTGCAGGGCGCACCGCTTGGCCATGCCGGCGGCGACGATGTTTTTGGCCAGATAGCGCGCGGCATAGGCCGCCGAGCGGTCGACCTTGGTCGGGTCCTTGCCCGAGAAGGCACCACCACCATGCGGGGCAGCGCCCCCATAGGTATCGACGATGATCTTGCGCCCCGTGAGGCCCGCATCGCCGTCCGGCCCTCCGATCACGAAGGTGCCGGTCGGGTTGACCCACCATTCGGTCTTCGCGGTGATCCAGTCCCTGGGAAGCACTTCGCGGATATAGGGCTCCACGATGGCGCGGATGTCGTCCGAGGTCTGGCTTTCGTCCGAATGCTGGGTCGAGAGCACGATCGACGTCACCTCAACCGGTTCGCCCCCCTCGTAGCGGATCGAGAGCTGCGACTTCGCGTCTGGCCTGAGGCTCGGTTCCGCGCCGGACTTGCGCACCTCCGCCAGTCGCCGGAGGATGGCGTGGGCATACTGGATCGGCGCCGGCATCAGCTCCGGCGTCTCGTCGACGGCATAGCCGAACATGATCCCCTGGTCGCCCGCGCCCTCGCGGTCGACGCCCTGCGCGATATGCGCTGACTGCTCGTGGAGGAAATTCAACACCCGGCAGGTGTTCCAGTGAAACTGGTCCTGCTCGTAGCCGATGTCCCGGATACAATCGCGGGCGATCTGGCCGATGCTGCCCATGAAGGTCTTCATCCGCCCTTCGTCGCTAAGCCCGACTTCGCCGCCGATGACCACCATGCCCGAGGTCGCGAAGGTTTCGCAGGCGACACGCGCCTGAGATTCCTCGGCAAGGAACGCGTCGAGGACGGCATCGGAGATCCGGTCACAGACCTTGTCGGGATGCCCCTCCGAAACGGATTCGGAGGTAAATGTGTAGTTCGCGCGGGACATGAGTGCTCCATTGGTCCAGAAATGGCGCCACGTCAGGAAGCCGTTGTGGCGTTTGTCCGGATGTGACTATGCGCCTCCGCCCGGCCGGTCAACAGAAAGCCGACGGCGCGACCAAATGGCAAGGGCCGCAGCCGCAGCGGCAAGGAGCGCAAGAACCGGCACGTCGCCGAAACGAACATAGGGCGTGGCGGCAAGCGCCGCCGGGAGCCGGGCATCGAGCTTGCCCGCCTCGCCGAGCGGCAACGCTCCGGTCACCCGGCCATAGGGGTCGATCGCGGCGGAGATCCCGGTATTGGCCGCGCGCATCAGCGGCAGGCCCTGCTCGACCGCCCTGAGCCGGGCAAGCGCGAGATGTTGCCAGGGGCCCGCAGCGCGGCCGAACCAGGCGTCATTTGTGATCTGGACGATCCAGTCGGCACGCCCCGGCGCGCGGGCGATCTCATCGGGAAAGATCACTTCGTAACAAATCAGCGGCAGCACCTGCCCCGCCGCCTCGAGGTCGAGCAGCCGCGGCCCCGGCCCCGCTGTGTAGCCCCCCGTCTCGTTCGCAGCGAGGCCGAAAATCCCGAACTGCGCGAAGACCGACAGGAAGGGCATGTATTCGCCGAACGGAACGAGGTGATGCTTGTCGTAGCGGTCCATCAGATGGCTGTCGGGCGCGACCACGGCGAGACTGTTGAACCACTCCGCGTCGGCGGTCCGGTGTTGTAGCCCCGCGAGGACCAGCGCCCCCTGCCCGGCGTCCGACATCTGCACGAAGGCCGGGGCGGCGGCCTCCAGTATCCAGGGGACGGAGGTCTCGGGCCAGATCACCACATCGGGGCGCGGCACATCGGGCTCCGGCGGTGCGGCGGTAAGCGCGAGTTGGCGTTCGTAAAAGACCGGGATCATCTCGGGCGCCCATTTCAGGTGCTGCGGCGCGTTGGGCTGGATCAGGCGAACCGTGACGGCCGGATCGGCAGGCACCGCGGCACCGGCGGGCAGGCGCAGCATGCCCCAGCCGCCTGGAAGTGCCACAAGCGCGATGCCTGCAAGCGTGCCGATCGCGGCGTGGCGCGCGCCTACGAGGCTCGGCAGAGCGGCGGCGGTCAGCGTCAGGAGAGTCAGGCCATGGGCACCGACCAGAGCAGCGGCCTGCATCTGCGGCGCGCCGATCCAGATATGACCGATCAGCGCCCATGGAAAACCGGTGAAGATGACCGAGCGTAGAATCTCGGCACTGGTCAGCGTCAGGACGAGCCAGCCCGCGCGCAGACGCGGCGATGGCCCGATCCGCGCCGCGATCCCCCCGGCGGCTGCCCAGAACAGAGCCAGCCCACCAGACAGCAGGGCCAGCGCGAACGGCGCCATCCAGCCGTCGCGGGCAATATCCACGAGAAAGGGTTCGACGATCCAGAACAGGGCGCCCGCGAAATGGCCCGTGCCAAAGGCCCAGCCACGGCGCGCGGCGCGTCGCCAGCTGTCAGGACGGGAGATCAGGGCGATCGCGCCGGCATAGGCCGCGAGCGCGCCCCAGGCCCAGCCGAGCGGCGCCTGCCCGGTGGCGGCGACAAGGCCGAGCGCGAAACACAGCGTAACGGGCGTTCGCACGGCCGCGGCCGTCCTCGGCAGAAGGCCGCTCATGCCGTGCTCACGGGTTATTCGGCAGCAGGACGCAGATGCGGAGAGATCTGGCCCGGTCCCGGCGCCGGGGCCGACCCGGGCAGCCGCACGCGCAGCCGCTTGATCCGCCTCGGGTCGGCATCGACCACCTCGAACTGCGCGCCGGAGGGATGCGGGATCACCTCACCACGCGCCGGCACCCGGCCGATCTCCATGAAGACCAGCCCGCCCAGCGTATCGATCTCCTCCTCGTCGCCCTCCTCGGCGAGCTTCATGCCGATCTCGGATTCGAACTCCTCGAGCGGCGCGCGGGCCAGCGCGAGATAGGAGCCCGGACGTTCCTGCGTCCAGAAGGCCTCCTCGTCGATATCGTGCTCGTCCGCGATTTCGCCGATCACCTGTTCGATAAGGTCTTCGATCGTCACGAGACCGTCGACACCGCCATATTCGTCGATCACCAGCGCCATGTGCTGCCGGTCCGCCTGCATCTTCTGCAGCAGCACCCCGATCGGCATCGAGGGCGGCGCGAAGATCAGCGGGCGAAGCATACCGGCGAGGTGGAAGCTGTCGGCGTCATGACCGTTGAAGCCGTGGCTGAGCGCCACGTCCTTGAGGTGCACGAGGCCCAGCGGATTGTCGATCGTGCCGTCATAAACCGGAAGCCGCGTATTGCCGCTTTCGCGAAACACGCTGACGAGATCGTCGAGCGCGATATCGACCGGAACCGAGACGATCTCGACCCGTGGAATGGCCACGTCCTCGACCCGCATGCGGCGCAGGTTCGCCATCCCGCGCCGAAAACCGTCGGTGGCAGCCTGCGCAGGTCCCGTGGTCGGTTCATCGAAGTGATCTGATTGGGCAGCGTCGTAGCCGCCAAGAAACCCCGCCACCCGGCGGAGCAAGCCCTGTCTCGGGGCTATCTGGGGGTCCTGCGCGCCGCGCGCTGCTCCAGGAGACCCGTCGTCTGTGTCGCCCATCTTACCTTTCCAACAAGCGCCGGCCCGAGCGGCACCCCTCAATACGGGTCCGGCAGACCGAGTTCGCGAAGTATCGCAACCTCGAGGCCCTCCATCAAGAGGGCATCTTCATCGCAGATGTGGTCATACCCCAACAAATGCAACAGACCATGAACAATCAGATGCGTGACATGATCCCGGAGTGGTTTTCCTGCCGCTTCGGCCTCACGCACGCAGGTCTCCCAGGCAAGCGCAATATCGCCGAGAAAGGCCGGCTCGCCGGGAAAACCCGCCTCAGGTCGCGCCGGCTGGCCGCCGGGAGTCTCCGGCGAGAGGTCTTCGGCCGGCCAGGAGAGCACGTTGGTCGGGGCGTCCCGATCGCGAAAATCGGCGTTGAGCCGGGCGATCCGGGCGTCATCCGTGGCCAGCAGCGACAGCTCAGCCGCCTCGGTCAGAGCAAGATGGCGCAGTGTGGCCTCCGCCGCCTGGTTGGCAAGCACTTCCAGGCCGAGCGCCTCCCATGCCTCCGCCTCGATCACGATATCGACGGTCGCGACCATCTCGCCTCCCCGACCGGGCGGGAGCTTCCCTGTCGTTTCTTCTGCTTGGAAATTTCCCGGGGGGAGCGCTCGCAAGAGCGCGCGGGGCAGCGCCCCCCACCCCTCTCAGCCCTGCGCATAATCCGCGTCATAGGCCTCGATGATCTTGGCCACCAGCGGATGCCGGACCACGTCCTTGGAGGTGAAATAGTTGAAGGCGATGCCCTCGATCGAGCTCAGCAGTTTCTCCGCCTCGGCAAGCCCGCTGGTCACGCCCCGCGGCAGGTCGACCTGCGTACGGTCGCCAGTGACGACCATCCGGCTCCCCTCGCCGAGCCGCGTCAGGAACATCTTCATCTGCATCGTCGTCGCGTTCTGCGCCTCGTCAAGCACAACCGCGGCGTTGGCCAGCGTCCGGCCCCGCATAAAGGCCAGCGGCGCGACCTCGATCTTCTTCTCCTCCTTCAGCTTGGCCACTTGCCGAGAGGGCAGGAAATCGTTCAGCGCGTCGTAGAGCGGCTGCATGTAGGGATCGACTTTCTCCTCCTGCGTGCCCGGCAGGAAACCCAGCCGCTCGCCCGCCTCCACCGCCGGCCGGCAGAGGATGATCCGGTCGACATGGCCGCCGATGAAAAGGTTCACCGCCACCGCCACCGCGAGATAGGTTTTGCCGGTACCCGCCGGGCCGATGCCGAAACAGAGCTCGTGGCTCATCAGGCTGCGAACATAGGCCTTCTGCGCCGCCGTGCGCGGTTCGACGATCTTCTTGCGGGTCTTGATCTCGACCTGTCCGCCCTGGAACATCTCGAGCTGGTCCGCCGGCCGCGGCGCCGCCAGATCCTCGAGCGTGCCGAGCCGGATCGCGCCGTCTATATCGCCGGGTTCCAGCGACCGCCCCGCCTCGAGCCGCACATAGAGTTCCTGCAGGATCACCGAGCCCTTCGCCCGCGCCTCGCTGTCGCCGATCAGCGCCAGCTGATTGCCCCGGCGGATGATCTGAAGTCCGAGCTGATGCTCGATCTGGGAAAGGTTACGGTCGAATTCGCCGCAGAGTTCGACAAGAAGACGATTGTCAGGAAATTCCAGAGGCGTCTCGATGATCTCTTCGGCTCTGGTCGGGTCGGTCAGGGCGCTGATTCCCAAAAATGACGCTCCACTGCTCGGGTTGTCTCGCCCCCATGCTGACCGGGCTTTCGGATTCGGGCAAGCACCGGATACGAAATTTCACGCGAGTGACACAAAATACGCCCCCAAAGGCGACAATTTGCCGGATATGTTGTGGACCAGCGCGGCCAAGCGGGCTTGCTCGGGGCGGCGCGTCTCTTCCCCGGTTCGGCTGCGCCTGCCACATGGTCTGAAAATACGGCCGCAAATGCACCCGTTCCTGCCTCGATCCTTCCCGTTTTGCGGGCGGCAGCCTTTGGTTCGCGGCGAACAGGATCCGATCCCGCGCCCGTTCCAACAGCTTGGGTCGAGGCCCGGGCACCGGCGCCCGCCGGACCGGAAGGACAAGGATTTGACGACAGGATTGATTGCCGTGGCGCGCTGCGAAATGTCGATGCCCGGGACCGTCCCACCCCGATCTTCATCAAGGACCTCGTCGAACTCGGCTCCACATACCCGCAGGCCGCCGCGATCGGCGAGCGGATCTGTCGCGACAAGCGTAGCATCGGATATGGAACGTATCGGCCCGACGCGATGCGCGCGATACTGCGCAGGACGCCTCCGGGAAGCTGAGTTCGCGTCGGGGGTCCGGCTCGAACGGTCGGTGGCAGCGCCGCCGCCATGCAGCGGCGCGCGTTGAGATAAAGCGTTCGAGTCAGGGCTGAACGGTCGCTGTCCCGATCCTGTCGGGGGCGTCGACAGCCCCATTGGCGGCCGCCTTCCCCTTCTTGATCGCGTCCACCACGTCCATTCCGTCAACCACCCGGCCGACAACGGTATATTGTCCGTTGAGGTGCGGGGCCGGCGCGAACATGATGAAGAACTGGCTGTTCGCCGAGTCCGGATTCTGCGACCGCGCCATGCCGACCGTGCCGCGCTCGAACGGCTCGTTTGAGAATTCCGCCGGCAGGTCCGGCAAATCCGAACCACCCATGCCGGCCCGCGAGGTGTCGCCGCCGGCGCGGCCGAATTGCACGTCACCGGTCTGGGCCATGAACCCGTCGATCACCCGGTGAAAGACGACGCCGTTATAGGCGCCCTCCTCGGCCAGGGTCACGAGACGGTCGACATGTTTGGGCGCGAGTTCGGGCAGCAGGTCGATCACGATCCGGCCCTGCACGCCGCCCACCACTGTGAGCACGAGGTTGGGGCCGGGGCCGTCCTCGGCCGCCGTCGCGGGCGACAGCGCCCCGCTCTGGACCAGCGCGAAGATCGCGAGCACGGCGAGCCCGGCGGCAAAGATCCCGCCGGCGATCAGACGGTCACGCAACATCGACGGCCACCTTTACGGAAATCATCCTGTCGGGGCTCGCGGGCGGCTCGCCGCGGGTGATCGCATCGACATGCTCCATGCCGTCGATCACCCGGCCGTAAACCGTGTACTGGCCGGTGAGGAAGTCATTGTCAGTGAAGTTGATGAAGAACTGGCTGTTGGCCGAGTTCGGGTTCTGCGACCGGGCGGCGCCGATCGTGCCGCGGCCATGCGGCAGCTTGGAGAACTCCGCCGGCAGATCCGGCAGGTCCGAGCCGCCGCGACCGGCCATGCGCACATCGGCGTCGGCCTTGCCGAACTGCACGTCGCCGGTCTGGGCCATGAAGCCGTCGATGACGCGGTGGAACACCACATTGTCATAGGCACCGGCGCGGGCGAGCTCCTTCATCCGCTCGCAATGCGCGGGTGCCACGTCAGGCAGGAGCTCGATGACGACGTTGCCGTCCTCAAGCTCGATGATGACGGTGTTCTCCGGATCCTTGATCTCGGCCATGGGCATCTCCTTCCTTGTCCTTTGCGGGTATCCTCCCGCGAATTTGGCGCGACCCTAAACCGCGTTAGCGGAAACCGGAAGCCCATAGCTGCGTCCCCGAGCATGGGGTATGCGTGGCGCGACTCTCATGAAGGAGCATCGCATGACCTGGAAGACACTCGATGACATGGATCTCGCCGACAAGATCGTGCTGGTCCGCGTCGACATCAACGTGCCCGTCAAGGATGGCGCGGTGACCGACGCCACCCGCATCGAACGCATCGTGCCGACGATCAAGGACATCCTCGCCAAGGGCGGCAAGCCGGTGATGCTTGCCCATTTCGGCCGCCCCAAGGGCCAGGTCGTCCCGGAGATGAGCCTCCGCATCACCGTTCCGACGCTGGAGGAAAAGCTCGGCCAGCCGGTTACCTTCATGGAGATACCGTCGCGCGAGGCGCTCGACGCGCTCCCTGCCGACGCGGTGGTGCTGGTCGAGAACACCCGCTTCACCAAGATGGAGACCGACAACGACCCCGAGATGGCGAAGTTCCTCGCCTCTCTCGGCGATGTCTATTGCAACGACGCATTCTCCGCCGCGCACCGCGCGCACGCCTCCACCGAGGGCGTGGCCAAGCTCCTGCCGAATTGCGCAGGCCGGCTGATGGCGCAGGAACTCGGCGCGCTCGAAAGCGCGCTCGGCAATCCCGAGCGTCCGGTGGTCGCCGTCGTGGGCGGCGCGAAGGTCTCCACCAAGCTCGACCTGCTGGGCAACCTCATCGAGAAGGTCGACCACCTGGTCATCGGCGGCGGCATGGCCAACACCTTCCTGGTGGCGAAAGGCGTTGAGATTGGTACCTCGCTCGCCGAGCGCGACATGGCCGACACCGCCCGCGAGATCCTCGCCAAGGCCGAGACCACCGGCTGCACGATCCACCTTCCGGTCGACATCGTCGTGGCCTCCGAATTCGCCGCCGGCGCCGCCAACGAGGTGCTGCCCGTCGACGCGTGCCCCGCCGACAAGATGATCCTCGACGCCGGCCCGGCCACGGTCGAAGCGCTGAAGGGCGTCTTCGCCCAGAGCAAGACGCTGATCTGGAACGGCCCGCTCGGCGCCTTCGAGATCGAGCCCTTCAACAAGGGTACCTTCGATGCGGCGCTCGCCGCGGCAGCGCTCACCAAGGCCGGCAAGTTGAAAACGGTCGCCGGCGGCGGCGACACGGTCTCGGCGCTGAACAAGTCCGGCGCAGCGGAGGATTTCACCTATATCTCCACCGCCGGCGGCGCCTTCCTCGAATGGATGGAAGGCAAGGAACTGCCGGGGGTCGCCGCACTCGGCTGAAGGCGAAGACAGACACCCGATCAGGAAGGGATCAAGCGCTCGCGGACCTCTGCGGGCGCGTTTGACGATGGCCGGCCGAGGCGCGCCGGCGAGACAGTACTGGTGGCGATCGGACCGCTGTCGACGTCTTCGCCGCACCGACCCGGGACAGCCACGGTTCTCCGGGATCGAAGCGCCGCAGATCGCAATTGCGTCTGTGTTTCCCTTACTATTATGTGATGGACGGCGAAGAACCGCGCTGGCCGTCAGCACGGGACGGCGTCGGAGATCTTCCCGGTGCAGAACCACCAAGAGACGAAGTCGGATCAACCACTCTTCAATGGCCCGCGCGGCGGCGCCTCCAGCAAGGTGGCCAAGGACAGCGACCTCCTTTTCGATCAGATCGAACAAGCCTCGGTCCCAAGCCTCAATTTCTACTTTATGCTCGGCATGGCGACAGCGATCGCATCGTTCGGCCTGCTCAGCAACAGCGCGCCGGCTATCATCGGAGCGATGATCGTCGCGCCCCTGATGTCGCCGATCGTCGGTTTCTCCTTCGCGGCGATCATGGGAGCGAACGGACTGGCGTTGCGTTCGCTCGTGTCCATCCTCACTGGCATCGCTCTTGTGATCGGAATAGCTTTCGCCTGCACCATCGCGATCGGCCTGCGCGTGGTCGGGTCCGAGATCATGGCGCGAACGGCGCCCTCGACCCTCGACCTTCTGGTCGCCCTCTGCTCGGGAGCCGTGGCCGCATTCGCGCATTCGCGGATCGGCATTGCCAATTCGATCGCGGGTGTGGCAATCGCCGTAGCGCTGGTCCCACCGCTTTCCGTGGTCGGAATCGGCCTGGCTCTCGGCGACAGCGCCGTATCCGCCCAGGCGATCGCCATGTCGGATTTCCACCACCAGGGCAACGGTACCTCCATGGCAGGAGGCGCATTCCTGCTCTTCGTCACGAATTTCCTCGGGATCGTCGCGGCAGCAATGCTGGTTTTTGGGCTTCAGGGCTATGGACATTGGCGGAAGCCTTTCGCTGTTGCCACCGTCCTGACACTTGCGTCGTTCTTCGTGGTGGATCGGCTCGATCGGCGCCTGGAGATCATCTTCGTCGAGGATCTTGTCAAACGGCTGTACGTCGAGGCGGTCAACCAAAACACGGAAATCGTGAGCGAGGACAGCTACATCTGGCAGGTACGCGGGGAGCGCGTCGATGGCCGGCTGGCGGTCTCCGTCGTCCTGCTCGGTCTACGCGACAATCTCGACCGAGTAGACACCGCGGCAGAGACCTTTCGAAGCCTTCTCGCCAAGCAACTGGGCGAGGAGGTCTCTCTGCGGCTGGAGATCATTCCGATCGACGTTGTTGTGCATGAGGTATCTGCGCCCGATCAGGCGGCCGGATCAAACAGGTGACCAGCCTTTTGGCTCGAGGTTCGCTGCCAAACCCGCGGCCGGTCTGATGCATCTTGCAACAGTCCGGTAAGACAACGCCCCGTGCAGCAGAGCACGGGGCGCGTCCGGTGGAGGGGGATGCTCCACCCAGCCATTGGGACAGGCATGTTCCTGTCATACGCCGACGCGTGGCATCCGGAAGCCTGCATCGCGCTGACCGCACCGGGCCGTTGCCGCCGAACAACAGAAGCCGCGCGTCAACCGCCGATCTTTGCGCGGAGATCTGCCGGAAGCCGCTGCGGCCGGCCGGAGAGCGACATGGTGACGACCGTCACCCGCGCCGAAAATAGCACCGCGGTGCCCCTCAGCACCCGCTGGGACACCACGAACCGCGCGCCGCCGATTTCCGCAAGCTCGGTCTCCACCGTCAGGACATCGTCAAACCGGGCCGGGGAAAGGAAATCGGCCTCTACCCGGCGGACCGCGAAGACGATCCCCTCCTTGTCCCTGAGCGCTGCCTGGTCGATTCCGACTTCGCGCACCCAGTCCGACCGCCCGCGCTCGATGAATTTCAGGTAGTTGGCGTAATAGACGATCCCGGCCATGTCGGTGTCTTCGTAATAGACCCTGATATCGAGCAGATGCGGCATGGCAATTTCCCGAGTGTTTTCATCGGACGAATAGACCCTTCGCGGCAGCGGCACAAGGCGGGCCGCGGTGTCCGCTTCGCACGTGTTGCAACCGGCCTCGGAGACGCGGCAATCTCACCGGTGCAGTCCCGCAGGAGGCGTTCCCTGCGCGCGGTCCGTCGTTCACTCCGTCGCCCTGCCGGCGGCGGCGAGACGCGCCGAAAGCCGCAGCGCATGGCTCGCGTCCTGTGCCGCCTCCGGCATCAGGGGATCATAGGCCGCGCGGATCACCGCGCCGATCTCCGGCCGCAGCACGACCTGCCCGGACGGCAGCGTGGCCAGCGGTGAGCGCTTGGCGAAGGCGCGGTCGGACCAGAGCAGGATCGTCTGCGCCATCTGGCCAAGGGCGAGATCCTCTGCCGGCACCTCCGAGAGCGCAGCATCCATCCGGAGAAAGACGAAACAGGCACGGATGGCACCGCCCTCCTCGAAGCGGAAGACCCGATACTGGTTCGCTCCGGCGGCGACCAGCTGCGCAACCAGATCGTCCAGCCCGGTCACCAGACGGTCGAGATCGGGAACCTCGAGCAACTCCTCCCAGTCGCGAAAGAAGAACACCATCAGGTTGGCACCCATCTCGGGGTCGGTTTCGGCCATATGGTGACCGGCAAGCGCGACCATGGCCTCGCAAGCGCCCTTGACCACGGCGAGCGTCTGGTCCTCGACGCCGAAGACCACCGGCACGATGGGTCGCGACCAGCGGGCGAAGCGGTAGCTTCCGTCGGCGCAGGTGAAGAGGTCGGTCACGTCGGCGTCGATCATGGTATCTCCTTCGGTGCCGTTCCGGACGCACCGCTCCGGTGTCGGCGCCCGGCGTATATGGCCTCGCGCAGGCTGCGTCGCAGGGCCTCTCCCGACGGCTCCTCCGGCCAGAACGCGTCGACGACGATATAGGCGAGGTTCACGTAGAGTGCCGCGCCGGCGATCTGGAGGACCCGGGTGATCCCCTTGACGTCCGCTTCGTCAGCAAAGGGTCCGATGGAGCCCCCATAGACGATCAGCGCCGTTGTGATGGCCGAGCCGGCATAGGGCGCGAACGGATGTTCCGACCGCGCCAGAGCGTCCAGCGACAGGCAGGTCAGCAGGCAGAGCAGCACCGGCGTCACCTCGGAGGGCGCAACCACTGTCAGTTCGTAACAGAGGACCGCGACCGCCGCTCCGAGGGCATTCGAGCGCAACATGGCGCGCGCGACAGCCGGTCCGGCGTCTGGCGTTGCGGCAAGTTGCAGGCTCAGCAAGGCGACAAAGAAAAGCACCAGAACCGCCGACGATCCCGAGAGGAAGAAGACCAGCGCGAAGGGCAGCGTCACGAGGGACATCCGCGTGATCCGCCGCGCCGGACGGAAATCCGCCTGCTCCTGTGCCTGCCGCGCCGGGGCGTCACTCGGCGAGGTCGGGAAAAGGCTGAACGCCAGCCCGCTCACGATGCCTGCAATGAGCAGGTTAAGCGGAATCCAGACTGCGAGGGTGAGCCCCAGGTCACGCGACATGAGGATGACGTTCGGCAGGAGCATCGTGGCCAACAGCGCGAGCACGCCCGCCACCGTTCCGGCGCCGGAGACCACCCAGGCGAAGGAGAGGACGACCCCGACCGACATCGCGCCGAGATAGACTGCCGGATAGGGCAGAAGCGCCGAGAACAGGAGCCAGGACAACAACGACATCCCCGCAGTAACAAGAACGAGCCGCAGGATCGCCGACAGGGAAAGCGCCGCGGGCGCGCGCAGGAGCAGGGCCGTCAGTACCGCGCCGACCACCGCCATCGGCCAGCCGAGAAACAACCCCGCGGCAAACACCGCGGTGATGCCGAACGCCCGCCGGATATCAGTAGGCATAGGACAGGAAGGCCACGAGGCGCATATAGGCCCTGCCGAGAGTGTTAAGGAATGAATTGTCGCTCAGGTAGAGCATGACGTCGGCCTGGCCGTTTAGCAGGATCCGAAGGTCGTCTTCCGGGTCTCCGGCCTCGTAGCCCGGCAGGACGATCCGCACCGCGAAACGCTCGGGCTCGCGGAGGAATCCCTTTGTGCTCGGCGCACTGGCGAGCCGTCCCGGCCTGTCGGCCCCGGAGAGCGCGGCACCCGGGGTGAAGCTTTCGACCTTGCCCGGGATCACCCGGCCGGGATGCATGTCGAGCACAACGTCGGCAGGCGCGCCGAGTTCGGCGCGGCCGAGATTGTTCTCGGTCAGGTAGGCCTCCACCCAGACATCGCGGATATCGATGAAGACCAGAAGGTCACTGCCAGCGCGGGCATAGCTTCCCGGCGCGATCAGCAGATTGGAAACGATGCCCTCCGCCGGCGCCCGGATCTCGGTCCATTCGAGGTTCAGCTCCGCTGCGGCAAGCGCGGCCAGAGCGCGCTGGATCTTCGGGTTGTCCCGCCCCTCCGAGCCGAGGCGCTGCTTGGCCTTCTCGAGCTCGGCCTCGGCATTCTCCACCCCCGCCTCGGCTTCGGCCACCCGGCCGCGCGCGTCATCCGCCTTGGCGACCGCGATCAGCCCCTTCGCTTCGAGGGCAAAGACCCGCTCGGCCTGGAGCCGGATCGTGTCGAGATCGGCACCGGCGCGCGCCAGCCTTGCCTGCGCGGCGCTGACATCGGCCGAAGAGGCGCCGACCTCCTGTGTCGCCGCCTCCAGATCGGCCCGCGCGGCGGCGCGGTCGATCTCGTAGCGCCTGCGATCTATCCGGATCAGCGGCTCTCCAGCCGCGACGAGCTGACCGTTGGCAACAAGAACCTCGGTCACGACGCCCGAGACCTGCGGCACGATCTCGGTCGCAATGGTCTTGACCCGGGCGTTCCCGGTGAAGGGCGTCAACCGGTCCGCGGCCAGATACCATCCCAGAAACAGGGCCAGCACGATCGCAGAGATCACGATTGGGCGCTTCATCCGGTGTCCCTCCTCCCGTCACGCGGACGCCCTGCCGGGTTGAAGACCGGAGGCGGCAGCGCGCAAGATCTATCACGCGGATCGACGACGCAACAAGCGCCGCAGGTGAACGGGAGCGGCAGCCGGGCGGTTTCTGTGGGATGTGAGGAGGACTGGTTGCGCGGGGTCTGCGTCAGGTCCGCCGAAGCCGGATCACCACGTCGACGCTGGCGATTTCCGCCCCATCGGGCGCCTGCGGCAATTTAGAGATCTCGAGGTCCGTGGCCGGCGCGTCCGTGAGCTGATGGGTGTCTTCCCAGAAGAAATGCGGGTGATCGGCTGTATAGGTGTCGAAATAGCTCCTGGAGCCGTCAACCACGATCTCGCGCATCAGGCCGGCATCACAGAACGCCTTGAGCGTGTTGTAAACCGTCGCCAGCGAGACCCGTTCGCCAGCGTCCCGACAAGCCTCGAAAAGGCTCTCCGCGGTTACGTGCCGGTTCTTGCCGTCGCCCACCAGGAGCTCCGCCAGCGCGAGACGCTGCCGCGTCGGGCGCAGCCCGCCTCCGGCCAACCACTCCGATCCGCGCTTCACTTCCCCAGTCCCCATGCTGTCCAGACGCTCCCTCTTCATGGTCTTCCGAATATGCCGGTTTCACGCGGGATTTCAATTGAAAACAGATCTCAACTGCTATCGGTGGCCTGCCGCGGCCCCCTTGCGCCGCGCGCGCGCAGGGTGATAGTGAGCGCGAAACACGCGATGCGGCGGATGGGAGGCAGGCGCATGTCCGAGAGGCAAACCTATTTCGACAAAGAGGACCTGCTGGCCTGTGCCCGCGGCGAGATGTTCGGCCCTGGCAACGCGCAGCTGCCGTTGCCGCCGATGCTGATGGCCGACCGGATCATCGAGATCTCCGAAGATGGCGGCGAGCATGGCAAGGGCCATATCGTCGCCGAATACGACATCACGCCGGACCTGTGGTTCTTCGAATGCCATTTCCCCGGCAACCCGGTGATGCCGGGATGCCTCGGGCTCGACGGTCTTTGGCAGCTCACCGGCTTCGGGCTGGGATGGCGCGGGCTCAAGGGCCAGGGCTTCGCGCTCGGTGCCGGCGAGGTGAAGTTCGCCGGCATGGTGCGCCCGGACACGAAGAAGATCACCTACAGGATCGATTATACCCGTATCATCGACCGCAAGCTCAAGCTGGGTGTGGCCAATGGCAAGGTGTTCGCCGATGACGAGGAGATCTACACTGTGACCGGGCTGAAGGTCGGTCTGGCCGAAGCCGAATCCTGATCCGCAATCGATCTCGGGGAGATCCACCATGCGTCGCGTCGTCGTCACCGGTCTGGGCATCGTGTCCCCGATCGGAAATTCCGCCGAGGAAGTCACCGCCAACCTGAAGGCCGGGACCTCCGGCATCGCCTTCGACGAGACGATGGCCGAGCACGGTTTCCGCAGCCAGGTCTCCGGACAGCTGAACATCGACCCGGCCGCGCATATCGACAAGCGCACGCTGCGGTTCATGGGGCCGGGTGCGGCCTATGCCTATATCGCCATGGGCCAGGCGATCGCCGATGCCGGGCTCGGCGAGGAAGACGTGGTTAACCCGCGCACCGGGCTCATCGCGGGATCCGGCGGGCCCTCGACCTCGGCGATGCTCGCCGCGCATCAGACGGTGCTGAAAAGCGGCGCGACCAAGCGGATCGGCCCCTTCGCGGTGCCGAAATGCATGTCCTCGACGATCTCGGCCAATCTCGCGACCGCCTATCGGATCAAGGGGATCAACTATTCGATCACCTCCGCCTGCTCGACCTCGCTGCATTGCATCGGCAGTGCCGCGGAACAGATCATCATGGGCAAGCAGGACATGATGTTCGCTGGCGGCGCCGAGGAACTCGACTGGACGCTTTCCTGCCTGTTCGACGCCATGGGCGCGATGTCTTCCAAGTATAATGACACACCGGCCACCGCATCGCGCGCCTTCGACGCCACCCGGGACGGCTTCGTCATCGGCGGCGGCGGCGGCATCGTCGTGCTCGAGGAGCTTGAGCGCGCGCGGGCGCGCGGCGCGAAGATCTATGCCGAGGTGACAGGCTTCGCCGCGACATCGGATGGCCACGACATGGTCGCGCCCTCCGGCGAGGGCGGCGAACGGGCGATGCGGCTGGCGCTCGACACGCTGCCCGAGGGCCGCAAGGTCAGCTACATCAACGCGCATGGCACCTCGACGCCGGTCGGCGATGTCGGCGAGATCGAAGCGGTTCGCCGCGTCTTTGGCGACGGCGCCACGCCGCCGGTCTCCTCAACCAAGTCGATGACCGGCCATGCGCAGGGCGCGGCCGGCGCGATGGAGGCGGTGTTCTGTCTGCTGATGCTGGATGACGACTTCATCGCCCCGTCGATCAACATCACCGAGCTCGATCCGGCGCTGAAGCCGGCAGAGATCGCGACGGCGCTGGTGGAGAATGCCGGCCTCGACACGGTGATGACCAATTCCTTTGGCTTCGGCGGGACGAACGGGTCCATGCTGCTTTCGAAACTCGACGGGTAGGGTGCGATGGCTGAACTGATGCAGGGCAAGCGCGGCCTGATCATGGGCGTCGCGAATGACCGCTCCATCGCCTGGGGAATTGCCAAGGCAATGGCCGCGGAGGGCGCAGAACTCGCCTTCACCTACCAGGGCGAGGCCTTCGGCAAGCGGGTCGCGCCGCTTGCGGAATCGCTCGGCTCGGAGATCCTCATCGATGCGGACGTGATGAACGACGCCTCGCTCGATGCGGCTTTCGCGGAGCTGAAGGACAGTTGGGGACGTCTCGATTTCCTCGTCCACGCCATTGCCTATTCCGACAAGTCAGAACTCGCCGGCCGGTTCATCAACACGACGCGGGCGAATTTCCAGACGTCGCTGACCATCTCCTGCTATTCGCTGATCGACGTGGCCCGCCGGGCGGCGCCGCTGATGACCGAGGGCGGCACGATCCTGACCCTGACCTACCAGGGCTCGAACCGGGTCACGCCCTATTACAACGTGATGGGCGTGGCCAAGGCGGCGCTGGAATCGGCGGTACGCTACCTCGCCAACGATCTCGGCCCCGACGGCATCCGCGTCAACGCGATCTCGCCTGGCCCGATGAAGACGCTCGCGGGCGCTGCAATCTCGGGCGCGCGGGCCACCTTCCGCCACACCGACACCAACGCACCGCTACGCTCGAACGCGACGCTGGACGCGGTGGGTGGAACGGCGGTCTATCTCGCCTCGGGGGCAGGCGCCTGCACGAGCGGCGAGATCATCCATGTCGATGGCGGCTACCACGTGCTCGGCATGCCGCAGCCGGACAATCTCTGAAAGGCGCATGCGGCCTCGGCAGGGGACAGAGCTGCGGAAATCGAGTGGACTGCATTTGATCCGTTCCGCCATCGGCCGGTCATTGTGCTCGAGCCGACGCTCCAACTCGGCACTATGGCGCGGAGCAGCGGCCGAAGGCCGCCGCGCCATCGCCGGGCCGCCCCCACGGCCCGTTGTCAGCGGTGCTCTGCCACCGGCCCCGGTCGAGGTCGGCTTGAAGTCATTCGCAACTATAGCCCGAACCGATCAGCCGGAGTTCGTATCACACCGGGAAGTTCTCCTCCGGGTCCGCCTCCTCGTCTTCCCTGTCTGCCTCGACCAGGTCGTCGGTGGCGAAATGCGGCGTAATCAGCCCAAGCGCAGCACCCGTCGAGTCCTGCACGAGGGCGATCCGCCCGATGCCTGGGACGTCGAAGGGCGGCCGGATCAAAGCGCCGCCTAAGGCCTTGACCTGTGTCAGCGCCGCGTCGACGTCATCGACAGCGAAATAGGTGAACCAGTGCGGCGGCACCCCGTCGAGATGCGGCATGCCCGACATGTCCATGATTCCGGCCACCGGCTCGCCATGCGCCATCGCAACCTGGTAGGTGCCGGCCTCCATCTCCGTCGCCTCAAACGTCCATCCGCAGATGTCGCGATACCAGGCCACGGCCGACGCCACGTCGCGAGTCATCAGCTCGCTCCACCAGACCGATCCGTGATTGAAACTCATGCCAGCCTCCCGCTTGCCCTGTGTTTCATCCCGTCGCGCAACGACACTCTATCGCAGCCGCCGCGACCTGGCCACTCCGCCGTTCCCATCGCCGTGCCGCTGTGCCAGTCTCCGCCCCGAGGGAGGAGCCGATGACGATCAGGATCGCAGTCTTCGATGCCTATGGCACGTTATTCGACATTGCCGCCGCCGCCCGCCGCGCCGCCGCCGAGCCCGGCGGCGAGAAGCTCGCCCGCCATTGGCAGGCACTCGCCGCCACCTGGCGCGACAAGCAACTGCAATATAGCTGGCTCCGGGCGATCACCGGCGACCACGCGCCGTTCTGGCAGGTCACGACCGAAGCTCTGGATTATGCGCTCGACGCCCACGGGCTTTCCGGCCGGCCTACGCTGCGCGACCGCCTCCTGGCGCTCTATCGCGAACTCGATGCCTATCCGGAGGTGCCGCCGATGCTGGAGCGGCTGAAGGCAGCCGGCCTGCCCACGGCGATTCTCTCCAACGGGTCGCCCGATATGCTGATGGACGCCGTCACCTCCGCCGGCATCGGCCCGCTGCTCGACGCGGTGATCTCGGTGGAGGAGGTCGGCATTTTCAAGCCCAGCGCCAAGGTCTACCAACTGGTCCCGGACCGCTTCGGCTGCGCGCCCGGCGAGGTGCTCTTTGCATCGTCGAACGGTTGGGACGCCGCCGGCGCCGCAGGATTCGGCTTTACCACCGTCTGGGTCAACCGCGCCGGCCTGCCGCGCGACCGGCTGCCCGCCGCGCCCGCCCATGTCCTCACCGATCTCACCCAGATCCCGGAGCTCGCCACAACCCCATGACACAGTTCTTCACCACCGACGACGGCCTGCGCCTGGCCTATGACGATCAGGGCAGCGGCCACCCCCTTCTCTGCCTGCCAGGTCTCTCGCGCAACATGGCCGATTTCCTGCCCGTCGTCGCCAGCTTCGCCGACCGCGCCCGCATCCTCCGGCTCGACAACCGCGGCCGCGGCCAGTCGGACCGGGACCCGGACTACAGGAACTACAACGTCCTGCGTGAAGGTATGGACGCACTGGCTCTGCTCGATCACCTGGGCCTCGAAAAGGTCTCGATCCTGGGTACCTCGCGTGGCGGGCTGATCGCGATGGGCCTCGCCGCGAGCTGTCCGGACCGGCTTGCGGGCGTGATCCTCAACGATATCGGCCCGGTGGTCGAGCCCGAGGGCCTCGCCGACATCGCGAGCTATATCGGCATGCGGCCCGGCTACGCGAGCTATGACGACGCTACGGAGCGGCTGCCGGCGGCAATGGCACCGCGTTTTCAAGGCGTTCCGCGGGAGACCTGGCGCGCCCATGCCGAGGCGCTCTGGATCGAGACGCCCGAGGGGCTCGACATCCGCTACGACCCGGCGCTGCGCCGCTCGATCCTCGAAGCCGCCGCCGACGGCACCCTTCCCGAGATCTGGCCGCTCTTCGAGGCGCTCGCGCCCCTTCCGGTCGGGCTGATCCGGGGCGCGAATTCCAACATCCTCTCGGCCGATACCGCCGCGGAGATGTGCCGCCGCCACCCTGGCATCCTCTTTGGCGAAGTGGCCGATCGCGGCCATGTCCCCTTTCTCGATGAGCCAGCGGCGCTCGGCATCATCGAAAAATATCTGGACGAGGTCGCATGAATATCGACGCCATCGAAGCCGCCGCCGGGCGCCTGAGCGGCCGCGCCCGGCGCACACCGATGCTAAGCTCACCCTTTCTCGACGAGATCGCCGGCCGGCGGGTTCTGGTGAAGGCGGAATGCCTCCAGCATACCGGCTCCTTCAAGTACCGCGGCGGTTGGTCGGCGGTCTCGGCGCTTCCTGACGACACAAAGGGCGTCATCGCTTTTTCTTCCGGCAATCACGCCCAGGGCGTCGCGCTGGCCGCGCGGCAGCGGGGCCTGCCCGCCGTCATCGTCATGCCGACCGATGCGCCGGCGCTCAAGCGTGCCAATACCGCCGCCTACGGCGCGGAAGTCATTCTCTACGACCGCGCGACAGAGGATCGCGACGCCATCGGCGAACGGCTCGCCGCGGAACGCGGGCTAGCGCTGATCCGGCCCTTCGACGACGCCAATGTCATCGCGGGGCAAGGCACCTGCGGGCTGGAGATCGCCAAACAGGCGGCCGAACTCGGCGTCACGGACGGCACCGTACTGACATGCTGCGGCGGTGGCGGGCTGACCTCCGGGATCGCACTGGCACTCGAGGCGCGGGCGCCCGGGCTCCGGGTCCGCCCGGTCGAGCCGGAGGATTCCGACGACGTGCGCCGCTCGCTGGAAGCCGGCGAGATCCTGCGCAACGCGGTGCAGAGCCGGTCGATCTGCGACGCGATCGTCACGCCCTCGGCCGGAAAGCTCACCTTCCCGATCCTGAAGAGGCTCTGTGGCCCGGGCCTCGTGGTGAGCGACGAGGACTGCCTGAAAGCGATGGCGCTGGCCTTCCTGCGGCTGAAGGTCGTGATCGAACCGGGAGGCGCGGCGGCACTGGCCGCAGCCCTGTTCCACGGCGAGGCGCTTGAGGACGGAGCCGTGGTCTGCACCGCGTCGGGTGGCAATGTCGATCCGGCGGTCTTCCGGCGCGCGCTTGACAGTCTCGCCGCGTGAGCGGCCGGCCCGGACGACCTGCCGTGAAACCCCTTGAATCGTTTACAACCGAGCGGCTCAAGGCAACAAGCTGGCAGGCCGATCTGGCGGACCCCGACCGCCGCCGGGCGCTCGAAGCCGGGCTCGCCGCGATCCTGAGCCCGGCCGTACTCGCGCATCTTCCGCCGCCGCTGCACCTCTCCCCAACAGCGCCGGACATCTCCGGTTGGATCGATGCGCGCGCCGCCGAAAGCCGAGTGCTGAGGATCGACGACAGGTCCGAACCGACCCTGCTCGGCCTGCTGATCCTCGCAGAGTTGCGAAAGCACGACGGCAGCCCGTCCCTGCATGTCGGCTACCTGCTCGCCGAAACTGCCTGGGGCCGGGGGCTGGGCTCCGAACTCGTCTCCGGGCTGGTCATCGCTGCGTCCTCGCTGGCGCCCGTCACGCTCGTCGCCGGCGTCGACCGGGCCAACCCCGCCTCCGCCCGGGTGCTGGAAAAGGCCGGCTTCACCAACGACCCCGCGCGTGGCACCGTCGACACCGCGATCTACCGTCTCGTTTTGGCCTGACCCTGGCGCGTGCGACCCAGAGGCACCCTTCCGCCATGGCTCCGGGCGGGATAGGGAAGCAGGGAGACCACCGGGAGGAGCATCCGATGCATATGGCAGACCTCGGCGATGTTGCGCTTCACTGGCGTGAGGACGGTGCGCCCTCCGGCCCGCCTGTGGTGTTTGCCAATGCGCTCGCGACCGATTTCCGGATCTGGGACGATGTGGTCGCCCGCCTGCCCGCGCGCTTTCGCGTTATCCGCTACGACATGCGCGGCCACGGTCTGTCGGACTGCCCGCCCCCGCCCTATTCCATGGGCGCACTCGTGCGCGACGCCGAGCAGCTGCTGGACCGGCTCGGCGTCAAGGACTGCGTCTTCGTCGGCCTCTCGGTCGGCGGCATGGTGGCGCAGGGGCTGGCGGCCAAGCGGCTCGACCTCGTGCGCGCGCTGGTGCTCTCCAACACGGCGGCGAAAATCGGCACGCGGGAGACCTGGGAGGAGCGGGTCGCCGCTGTTGGGACAAGTGGCATCGAGGCACTGGCCGACGGCACGATGGAGAAATGGTTCACCCGCGCCTTTCGCGCCACGCCGGAGCTCCGGCTCTGGCGCAACATGGTCACACGGACCCCGGCGGAGGGCTATGTCGGCACCTGCCAGGCCATTGCCGGCACGGATTTCTATACAACCACCGCCGCGCTCACCCTGCCGACGCTGGCCATCGCCTGTTCGGAGGACGGCTCGACCCCGCCCGACCTCGTGCGCGAGACTGCACAGCTCGTCAAAGGCTCTGAGTTCCACCTCATCCGGGGTGCCGGCCACATCGCGCCCGTCGAGCAGCCTGACGCCTATGCCGCCCGCCTGACCGAGTTTCTCGCCGCGATAGGTCACTAGTCCGGCTGCCCCTGGCGGCGTCCGGACACGTCCTTCGATGGCACCTGCACCACGGGAGGTCCGCTTGCGCGCAGCGCCCCACATACCCAAGACTCCGCGCCTCTCGCTCGCCTTCGTGCTGACGACGCTCGTCATCGACGCCATGGGCATCGGGCTGATTCTGCCGGTCATGCCGGATCTGATCCGCGAGGTGCGCGGTGGTTCGCTCGGCGAGGCGGCGGTCTGGGGCGGCATCCTGGCGACCGGCTTCGCGGCGATGCAGTTCCTGTTCGGCCCGGTCCTCGGTGCCTTCTCCGACGCGTTCGGCCGCCGGCCGGTCCTGCTCGTTTCGCTCGCAGCGATGGCCGCGGACTATCTTGTCATGGCCCTGACCGACTCTATCTGGGTGTTGCTCGCCGCCCGGATCGTCGGTGGCATCCTTGCCGCGACCCATGCCACTGCCATGGCATTTGTCGCGGACATCTCGCGCCCCGAGGACAAGGCGCGCCGCTTTGCCCTCACCCATGCCGCCTATGGGGCGGGGTTCGTCATCGGCCCGCTGATCGGCGGGCTGCTCGGCGCCCTCGGCCCGCGGGCCCCGTTCTACGCCGCCGCTGCGGTGGCGCTTGCAAACATGGCACTCGGCTTCCTCGTCCTGCCCGAGACCGTGACGGACCGGATCCGCCGCCCGCTCTCCTGGCGCCGCGCCAATCCCTTCGGTGCGATCGCGCATGTGACCCACCTGCCCGGCCTTGGACGCCTTCTCGCGGTGCTCGCGGTCTACGAGTTCGCGCTCTTCGTCTACCCGGCGATCTGGGCCTATTTCACCCCGCTCCGCTTCGGCTGGGACAGCACTATGGTCGGTCTGTCGCTTGCCGCGTTCGGGATCGGCTACACCATCGTCCAGGCGGTTCTGGTCGGACCGGTCATCGGCTGGCTCGGCGAGGAGCGCACGATCCTTCTCGGCCTCGCCTTCGAGACCTGCATTCTGGCGACGCTCGGGGTGATTACTTCCGGCCCGCTCGCGCTGATGCTCACCCCCGCCTCGGCCTTCGGCTCGGTCGCGGTACCGGCGCTGCAAGGCGTCATGTCGAAACGCGTCGGCGACGACGCACAGGGTGAATTGCAGGGCGTCGTCACCTCGGTCCTGTCGCTGGCGACCCTGCTTGCGCCGCTGGTCATGACCCAGGTTTTCTATCTCTCGACGCGGGAGGCCGCGGCCTGGCATCACCCCGGCGCAGCCTTCCTGCTGGCCTCCCTGCTGATGGTTGGCTGCGTGGTGCTCTATCTCACCGGCACCCGCCGACCGCAGGCGGATGCCGAGAGGGGATAGATCGGGTCACTTCTCCCCGCAGCGAGGCCGTGACTTGCACGACGCCGCGCGGCATCCTCGACGGAGAACACCGGCGTTCCGCGGCGAATGGCGCCTGGACGGTGGAGAGGAAGAGACCGGGAGGACACCATGACACAAACCGAAATCCGCAAGATCCAGACCCAGGGCGTGCATCACATCACGATCATCGGTGCAGATCGGCAGACCTCGATCGATTTCTGGGAAGGCGTGCTGGGCATGCCCTTTGTCTTCGACCAGCCCAATCTCGACAATCCTGACGAGGGGCACCTCTATTTCGACCCGGGCGACGGTCGGCTAATCACAATTTTTACCAACGAAGGACGCAAGGCGGACGCGGATCCGGTGCCCGAGGCCATCGGTTCGCTCCATCACCTAGCGCTCAACGTGAGCCAGGCGACCTTCTGGCAGGTGGCGGAACGGCTCGACGCCCGCGGCGTCGCGCATTCCGGGCCCGTCGACAGGGGATTCATGGATTCGATCTATTTCCGCGACCCGCTCGGCCTCCGGATCGAGCTCGCAAGTTATCGTTTCGAGCCGCCGGAGGGCTGTCGGCATGCCGACGTGATGATCGAGGCCCACCGGATCCGCGTCGCCCGTGGCGACCACCATATCGACCGCGCGCATCTCGCCGACGCCATCGAATTGCTGGTCGAGCGCCGGCAACAGTCGCTCTCGGCCGATCGCGGAGCGCGGAATCCCTATTGAGCGCTGGTCCGCGAACCGAGAACAGGCCCGACCCTCAACGCAGCGCCGAGAGGTTGGCGATGAGCAACTTGCGCCGCCGCTCGGTCTCCTCATTGATCTGACGGGCGACGCCGCGGCTGTGGTCGAGATGCTCATCGACCACCTCGGCGTGCTCGCGGCAGCAGACCTCCATGGCCCGGTGCATCGCCTTGTCGATCGCCGCCAGGATCTCCGCTTCGTGCCCCTCGGTGACGCTGGTCCCCTCGATAGCCTTGATCTCTTCCAGCGCGTCCCGCGCAATCTGGTGCAGTGCCATACGCTCATCCCCCACGTTTCGTCTCATCCAATCAGGCGCTCCGAAGCGGCTCAAGGCAAGGGCCGTTCCACGGCGCGCGATCACGGCGCTTTGTGTCGCGCGATTTCCCCGCTAACCTGTTGACGGGTCCGGCGCGCCCCGCCGACCGCAGACCAGTTGAAGGATGAGATCATGAGACTTTCCCGCCTCGCCCTGCCCGCGATTCTCCTGACCGCCGTGGCCGCCTGCAATGTGGAAATGGATCCGCCCGATGTCATGGCCTGCAAGGCCGCCGTCGCGGCACAATCCAACAGCGGCGCCGGCACCACGCTCGTCTCGCGGGAGCCGGCGATCGACGGCATGTCGATCAAGGTGCAGGATAACGGCACCGGCACCGTGTGGCAGTGCTATACCGACAATGCCGGCATCCTCGAGTCGATCGACCTCGCCTCCTGACAGGATTGGCCGGATTGACACAAGCGGCGGGCCGGATCTCCCGGCCCGTTCCGGTCGAAGGGGTCGAAGGGTCCGTCCGGTTCGGCGCGCAGCACCGGCATCGCCTTGATCCGAATCAACGACCCTAGACTAACAAACTGCTAGCCGGCCTCTGTCCCTGACCGACGCGAGAGGCCGCCAATCGTGTTCCGATTGACGCTCCTGCTACACGCGATCGTATCGACGGTCCTCATGGGCACCGGAATCACTGCCGCGCTCGTGCTGGGCTACGTTTCGGGCATAGCCATCGGGGCCGCGATCCTTGGCGGCCTGGTATTCGGCTGGCCGATAGCCCGGCTGATTGCGAAAGAACTCTACGAGGAGTGAATCCGCGCCCGAAAAGCGGCTCGTAAACAGTCTGATATTAGTGTTCATGCAGCCCCCCGGTTCGCTTCGGGTTGATCCCCCATGAAATACCGGAGCGTCCGGAAAAGCGTCTTGGCCTGCGCGAGATCTCCGTTTCGCATCGCCACGCGGAGGTCGTCGCAGATCATCTGCTGAACCTTCCGACGTCCCTTGTGGAGATGCTTGCAGTAGGCACGCATCACCGCTGCGTCGGGCTCCCCGACAGGCGCGTTTTCGGCAATGGCGGCAATCTGCTCCCGGTCGAGGCAGTTCATGCTCTCGACATCGTCAAGTGCGATCATCCTATCCTCCCCTTTCGGCTGATCCACTAGGTTCTTTCTATCACAATCGGAGCGCGGGAGTCCTTAACCGAAATCAATTCTTCGTATCGAGCCAGACCGCGACAGTGGACTCGAACTCCCGCGGCCGGTCGGCGTGGAGCCAGTGGCCGGCGTCCGGGATCTTCACAAAGCGGGCCGCCGGGAACAGCGCCTTGATCGCCGGCCGATGCTCGGTCCGGACATAGTCGGAGGCGCCGCCGGAGAGAAACAGGGTGCGGCCCTCGTATCGGCCGTCGATCTCGGGCCAGCCGAGGATCTTGTCCATCTCCTCGGCCAGCACGTCGAGATTGAGCCGCCAGCGCGGCGGTTCGGCTTTTAGGTCAAGCGATTGCAGAAGGAAGGCGCGAGTGGCACTGTCGGGCACCCGCTGGCGCAGGGCCGCGTCGGCCTCGCTGCGCCGGCGAAGACCTTCGATCTCGAGTTCCTGCATTGCCTCGACAAGATGCAACTGCGTGTGCTCGTAGGCGACCGGCGCGATGTCGGCGACGACGAGCTGGCGCACAAGCTCCGGCCGGGTCAGCGCCAGCACCATGGCCGACTTGCCGCCCATGGAGTGGCCGAGCAGGTCGGCCTGCCCGTCGTTCGCCTCGATGACCCGCGCCAGATCCGCCGCCATGTCCTCGTAACCATGCGCCTCGGCGCGGAACGATTCGCCGTGGTTGCGCATGTCGACCGCCAGCACCGGCCGGTCGACAGAGAGTCGCTTCGCCAGCACGCCCCAGTTGCGCGCGGAGCCGAAGAGGCCGTGGACGATGAGGAGCGGAATGCCGGAGTCGGGGCCGTGGCGGAGGGTATGGAGCATGGCGGGTCCTGCGGTTGGGTGTGGCGTTGATTCCCTGTTTCGGGCGAAGGATCAACCGGCTAGAAGGACGCCATGACGCAGAGCGACCTGCCCGAGACCAACGCCGAACTGGCCCTTCTGTGGCGCCAGCAGCTCGGCGTGCGCGGACGCGACACGCTGGCGGCCAAGCTGAAGCGCGCGCCGGGCACCTTGCCCCGCAGACTTAAGCCCGAGGTGCGGTATCTGATCGAGATGGAGCGGCTCTGGCAGAATCCGAAGCTGCGCCGGCAGATTGATCCCGCGAAGGTCGTGAAGGCGCAGACGGCGCTTCGCCGCTTCCTCGAAGCGGTCGACCCGCGCGACCGCCTGATCGGACGGTTCATCGGAATCCTTGCACCGCTGATGCTCAACATCCTCCTGATCTTCGCCGTCTTCGTGACCTGGATGGTGATGACCGGGCGGCTTTAGGCGGCAGGAACACGAACTTTCGGGAGCATTGGGGGCGACCGGACGATCGCAGCGCCCGAGCACCCTACGGGCAGAGTGCGGCGCGGCCTCGCCAACGCCCTTTAGGACGTGGGCAAGGGCCATCTGCATGCTGCGATGTGTCAGAACCGATCCAGCAAACGCCGCAGGTAGTCCAACTCGAGCTCCGGCCGCTCGCGTTCTCCCGACCGACGGCGGATCTCGTCGAGCAGGTCGCGCGCCCGACGGTAGATATCCTCGCCCTGCAACATGTTGTCGTCGCTTCCAAAATTTCCGGTCGTTCCCGCCTGCCGCCCGAGCGGATCGCGCTGGCCGGGGGCGTCGGCGCGGCCGTTCTGCTGGCCTTGTCCGTTCTGCTGCTGTTGCTGCGCCATCGCTTCGCCGAGATCGCGCATGCCCTCGCGCATCGCTTCCATGGCGCGGGCCTGGCTGTCGAGCGCGCCGGCGAGGTCACCGTTGTCCAGGGAGTCTTCGGCCCGCCCCATCTCCTCGCTGCCGCGCCGCAGCGCTTCCCGGGCGGCGTCGCCCGGCTCGGTCCCCGCGCCAGGAAGGTTCTGGCGAAGCGAGTCCAGGCGTCGTTGCAGCGCGCCCTGCCGCTCGGCCAGAGACCGCGGATCCGGCGCGCCGCCTTCGCCGCCCTGGCCGGGCTGTTGCCCCTGTCCCTGCTGCCCTTGTTGGCCTGGTTGACCCTGTTGGCCCTGCTGCCCTTGCTGACCCTGTTGCCCTTGCTGACCCTGCTGTTGACCGAACTGGTTCTGCAACTCGTCGAAGGATTCGTCCGACAGCCCCTGCTGGTCGCGCAGCGTCTCGGCGAGGTCTTCCATCGCCTGCTGACCCGGACTCTGGCCCTGCCCCGGCTGGCCCTGCGTGACCTGCATGTTCTCCATCATCTGACGGAGCTGTTCGAGGAGTTGCATTGCCTCGGCCGTCCGCCCTTCCTCCATCAACTGCTGGAGACGGTCCAGGAGCTGCTGGAGCTGGTCGCCGGTGATCGTCTGCGCGTTCTCGGAAAGCTGCTGCTGCTGGCTCGGGTCCTGCTGCTCGGCGAGTTGACGCATGTAATCCTGCATCGCCTGCCGCAGTTCCTCCATCAGCTGCGCGATCTCCTCGTCCGTCGCGCCGTTGCGGATCGCCTCGGCGAGGCGGTCCTGCGCCCGGCGCAGACGCTCCGCGGCATCGGAGAGATCTCCCTCCTCGATCTTCACCGCGATGGTCCAGAGCGCCTCAGCCACCTCTTCCTGCACCTCCGTTGGCAGCCCGCCGGGCGCTGCCACGCCCGCCTCGAGCCGCCGAAGCGCCACCCGGAGCGGCAGGTAGGCCGCGCCGTCGCGGATGATCTCGTCAGGCCGGTTGGTCACGGCGCGGATGATCTGCGCCACGCGGGCGCCATTCACGCGCGCCCAAAGCAGATCGCGGCGCTGCTCGATCAGCGCCGCCGCCAGCGGATCGAAGAACCGCCGCCCCGGCAGCGCGATCTCCAGCGGCACCGAGCTGCCCTCCTGCCCGGCAGCGTCCGCGACCGTCAGCGTGAGCGTGACGGGCAGGCCGACCCAGGGATGCTTGGAGAAATCCTCCACCAGCGTCTCGACGAAATCAGCGCGGTCGCCGCTGATCGTCATCGGCAGGTCGATCTCGATCGGATCGCGCGCGTCGGGTTCCACCTCGAGCCCGTAGCGCCGTTGCACCGCCTCGAGATCGAGCGCGATCAGCCCGCGCCCGGCAACCACGCCGTAATCGTCTTCGGCGTGGAACGCCTGCTGCATTCGGCCGCTCGCCTCGCGCTCGAGCGTGCCCTCGAACCGCACCCTTGGCGGCGCGTCATCGGCGATGGTAACCGCCCACTCCCGCCCGCCGGGCCCGTGGATGACGAGCCGCCCGTCCTGCGTAATGTCGAAGCTCTGAGCCGCTGCGGTCGCCGGCTCGATGCCCTCGCCGGTGCGCCCGGACACGGTCTCGTCGACCGTGAGCGCTCCGACCTCGCCATAGAGCCGGATCGAGACCTGGCTGCCGCGCGGCGCCACGAGCGGGCCGGCGGCAATATCGTTGAGATAGAGGCTCGGCTTGCCGGTATAGGCGGGCGGTTCGATCCATCCCTCCCAGGAAGGACCCGCGGCCAGTGTCTCGCCGCTGCCGGGACTCACCGCCTCGGTGATGGTCGAGACGCGCCAGACGGAGCCAAAGAGCAGCGCCATCGCCAGCGCCGTCACTGCCACGTATCGCAACGCGTAGGGATCGCGGCGCGCCAGTCGCAGATCCGGCGGCACCCGCCGTGCCGCGGCCGCCCGCGCCGCCATACGCTCCAGATGCGCCGCCCAGACCGCCTCCGAGGCCGCGTCTCCGGCGCCGATCGCCTGATCGTCGCCGAGCGCCTGAAGGGGGCGACCCGGCAGCGTCGCGTCAAGTCGCTCCAACGCCTCCGCGCGGCTCGGCCAGCGGAACCAGCGCAGTCCGACGAAGAGGAACCAGAGGAACGCAGCGCCGGTGACCAGCGCACCGGCCCAGACGACTTCCAGCGGCGCCGAATCGTGCAATCCGAGCATGAGGACCGCGAGCACGGCAAAAAAGACCGACCAGGCACGCCAGAAGCAGTAGGTGAATCGCTCCGCCGCCATCCCCAAACGGGTCAGGCGCAACGGTCGCGCAAGCTGCCGCATTGCGGTGTCTCGGGCCGTTTGGTCGGTCATCCCGCTCCTTTCGGCGGCCCGCACGCCCCGCGAACCCAGGGGGGCTCCGTTACAGGAGCCACTCGGGAATGTTATCGCGCGCGATGATTTCGTCAAAGGTCGGACGCGGCCGGATGACGGCGAAGTGATCCCCTTTCACCAGAACCTCCGGAATCAGCGGCCTGGTGTTGTATTCCGAGGACATCACCGCGCCGTAGGCTCCCGCCGAGCGGAAGGCGACAAGGTCGCCCGGCGCCAGCGGCGGCATCGCACGCTGCCGGGCGAAGGTGTCGCCGGTCTCGCAAACCGGGCCGACGATGTCGAAATGCGCCGGCTCGACGCCCGGCTCGGGCTCCACCACCGGGACGATGTCGTGATGCGCATCATACATCGAGGGCCGCACGAGGTCGTTCATCGCTCCGTCGAGGATCAGGAAATCCCGCCCCTCGCCACGCTTCACGTAGATCACCGCGCTCACCATGATCCCGGCATTGCCCGAGATCAGTCGCCCAGGCTCGATCTCCACCTCGCAGCCGAGATGGCCGACCGTCCGCTTGATGAGGTCGCCATAGTCGCTTGGAAGCGGCGGTGCCTCGTTCGACCGCGTGTAGGGAATGCCCAAGCCGCCGCCGAGATCCAGCCGCCGGATCTCGTGTCCGTCCGCGCGCAGCGCCTCCGTCAGGTCGGCCACCTTGCGATAGGCCAGTTCGAAGGGCTCGAGCTCAGTCAGTTGCGAGCCGATATGAACGTCGATCCCCACGACCTCGAGCCCCGGCAGCGCGGCCGCCTGCGCATAGACCGCGCGGGCCCGGGAAATCGGGATACCGAACTTGTTCTCCGACTTTCCTGTGGCGATCTTGGCATGGGTCCGCGCGTCGACATCCGGGTTGATCCGGATCGCGACCGGCGCCCGGAGACCCATCGACACCGCCACCGCGTTCAGCACCTCCATCTCGGGCTCGCTCTCGACGTTGAACTGCCGGATACCGCCTGCCAGCGCCGCCCGCATCTCACTCACCGTCTTACCCACGCCCGAGAAGACGATCCGCTCGCCCGGCACGCCCACCGCGACCGCCCGTGCATATTCGCCGCCGGAGACAACGTCCATCCCCGCGCCCTTCGCCGCCAACGTCTTCAGGATCGCCTGGTTTGAATTCGACTTCATCGCGAAGCAGACGAGATGCGGCAGCGGCGCCAGCGCCTCGTCGAAGAGCCGGAAATGCCGCTCCAGCGTCGCGGTGGAATAGCAGTAGAACGGCGTTCCGACGGCGGCCGCGATTTCGGAAACCGGTACGTCCTCGGCAAAGAGCACGCCGTCGCGGTAGAGAAAATGATCCATCGGGCGCTCCCGTCCTGGCTGCTCCAAGCCCCGCTCTTACCACAGCGGCGGCGCGGGGCAATCCACACGCGGGCCAGACCGCGGACACACCTGCGCCGGCCATCGGTGCCCTTCCCCGACGCGGACCGGGTCACATTTCGGGGACACGCCCCCGGACCCGGACATTGGCGCTTGCCGCCGCCCCCACCCGCTGCAAGAACCGCCCGAACAGGAGGGAGAGCCGGCCCATGGCCTCGATGGAAAAACGCATCCGCAAGCGGCTCGAGGCCGCCGCAGCCAGCGACGCGGTCTCCGGCCCGGTCGCCCGTCTCGTCGCCGGCCATATCGACCGGCTCCACCGCAGGACGGACTGGGAGTATGACGGCCGCGAGGCTGTGATCGATGCCGTCTCCGGCGGAAAGCCGATCATCTTCGCCCTCTGGCACGGGCGCCTGGCGATGTCCGCCCGCGGCTGGGACCCGGCCTGGAGCCCCTTCTGCGTCGTCACATCGGCGCAGATCCCGGGCCGGCTGGTGGGCCGCGTCATGCGCCGCTTCGACCTCGACACGATGCCGATGAAGATCAAGCGCAGCAACACGGCGTCCGTGTTGCAGGTGGCGCGCATGGTTCGCGGCGGCACCACGATCGGCTTTGCCATCGACGGCCCCGAGGGGCCCAAGCGCGTCGCCAAGCCGATCCCGATCGACTGGGCCCGCCTCACCGGCGCGCCGATCTGGCTCTACACCAACTCCGTCGAGCGCTACCGCACCCTTCCGAGCTGGGACGACATGCTGCTGCCCCGACCCGGCGGGCGCGGAGTGATGATGTATCGCAAATGGGACGCGGAGGTCCCCAAGAAGCTCGACCCGCAGGCGCGGGAGGCGCTGCGGCTCAAGCTCCAGCAGGATCTCGATGCGCTGACTCTCGAGGCCGACCAACGGATGGGGCATGACGGGCTGATCGCCTGACACCTCCTCCGCCGCACACTTTAGGGGCCGTTCAGTTGCCCGCGCGGCGCATCATCATCTCGTGCACCGCCTGCATGCCGCGGTCGGCCATGGCCGACACTTCGGCCGCATGGACCTGCAGCGCCTCGACAAGCTCCGGGTCCTCGGAGGTCTGGACGACGACGATGCCGTCATCGGTGACGGAAATGTCGGACTCGATCCGGTCGCCGCGGGCGAAGAAGATGTCGAGCGTCGGGCTCTGGATTAAGATCTGCGGGTCGTCGCCCTCCTCGACCCGCCCGATCATCCCGGCGACATGGCTGACCAGTACATCCATCACCGCGGGATCTGAGGAGCGCGTCACCGTGCGGATGCCATCCGGCAGGTTGGTGACCACGCGGCTGATCGTCGGGAAGTTCCGAAACATGACGGCCAGTTCGGCGCTCTCCTCCGGCGTCGCGTTGAGACCCCGGAGCCCCGGCATGGTGACCTCGTCATGCCCGGCGCCAAATGCGCCATGCCCATGCATCCCCGGCCCCATGGCGGGCCCCATTCCCTGCGCCTGCGCTCCGGCCGCGGCGAGCAGGACAGGCAGCGTGACCGCCGCCAGGAATGTCGTCACCTTGATCGCCCGGCGCCGGGTCGGGTCGTTCGGAATATCCCTCATCTGGTCGGTTCCCTTTGTTCTGTTGCCTCGGAGGTCGCACGAGATCGTGTTAGGCTCGAGAGGCTGCCCCAAACCATTGACAGGAGACAATCACGATGTCGCTCATTTTTCCGTTCCGACAGTATCTGTTTCTCCTACCGTTCGCCCTTGCCTCTACCGGCGATGCGGCGCAGGCCGACGCGCTGCACGCCGCCGTGCGGACCGGAGACATCGCCTCGGTCGACGCGGCGCTGCGCGATACGGAGAACGTTGACCAGACCGACTTCCGCATCGGATCGCCGCTCCATGTCGCGGTGGTCGAGCAACGTCCCGCCATTGTACTCCGTCTCCTCGAGAGCGGCGCCATGATCAATGGGGCCAGCGAAATCGATGGAAAGACGGCGCTCCACATCGCGGCCGAACTCGGCGATCACGACATGGTCATGCTGCTCTTGGCCAATGGCGCGGATCTGCGGGCCCGAAGCCAGAGCGGACAAACAGCGAGCCATCTTGCGACGAGGGCTGGCCATGCCGCTGTGGTCGCGGCCCTTCTCGACGCCGGCGCAGTGGTCGACAGCCGCGAGCCCGCCAAAAACATGACGCCGCTCTTGATCGCAAGCCTGCAAGGCGATGTCGATCTCGTGAAGCTTCTGGTGGAAGCCGGCGCCGATATCGAGGCGGTCAGCGCCAACGGCCGCACGCCCTTCTTCTATTCGACCACGACGGAATCCTTTCGAAATGTCGGTAGCGACGAACTCATCCGGTTTTTCGTCGACAGGGGTGTCGAGACCTCTCCACGGGATCTGTCGGGCCTCACGCCTCTCGACTGGGCTAAGAGTCGAAACGTCACAGCCTACAAAGAAATCGTCGAGATCCTGAGCGATCTGGGCGTTCAGGACTGACCGCAAGACATGGGGCCGGGAACCGCCTCGCCACCGACGCATCGGCGGGCTCAGTTTGTGATCCGGCTCACCGTGCGCGTGCCGCCCGACCCACCGGCCACGCCGATCTGTGCCTTGCCCGAGATCGTGATCCCAGCACGCGGCTGCTCCCGCGTGTCGGGCGGAATCGGCGGCCCGTCGGCGCCGCAGCCCGCGAGCCCCGCCGCCAGAACCAGCCCGAAAAGTGCCGCCTTGCGTCGCATCGCGCCCCTCCTCATCCAAGCCGCTTTTTCCAGGCCGCCACCTGCTCGCGCACCCGAACCGGCGCGGTGCCGCCATAGGACGTCCGGCTTGCCACCGAGTTTGCCACGCCGAGCACCTCGAAGACAGAGGAGTCGATCTTCGCATGAACCGACTGCATCTGTTCCAGCGTCAGATCCGGCAGGTCGCAGCCCGCCGCCTCGGCCATCGCCACCAGCGCGCCGGTGACATGGTGCGCCTCGCGGAACGGCAAGCCGAGCGCGCGAACGAGCCAGTCGGCGAGGTCGGTTGCTGTCGAGAAGCCGCTCGCCGCCGCGGCTTCCAGCGCCGGCCGGTTGGCGCTCATGTCCGCGACCATACCGGTCATCGCCGCCAGTGCCAGCATCAGGCTGTCGGCGGCGTCGAAGACCTGTTCCTTGTCCTCCTGCATGTCCTTTGAATAGGCCAGCGGCAGCCCCTTCATCACCACCATCAACGAGACATTGGCGCCGAAGATCCGGCCGATCTTGGCCCGGATCAGCTCCGCCGCGTCGGGGTTCTTCTTCTGCGGCATGATCGAGGAGCCGGTGGAGAATGCGTCCGACAGGGTGACGAAACGGAACTGCGCGGAGGACCAGATCACCAGTTCCTCGGCAAGCCGGCTCAGATGCATCGCGCAGATGCTCGCCGCGGAGAGGAATTCCAGCGCGAAATCCCGGTCGCTCACCGCGTCGAGCGAATTCGCCGCCGGCCGGTCGAAGCCGAGCGCGGCGGCCGTCATGTGCCGGTCGATAGGAAAGGAGGTGCCGGCCAGCGCCGCGGCGCCGAGCGGACTCTCGTTCATCCGGGCGCGGGCATCGCGAAGGCGGCCCGCGTCACGGCCCAGCATCTCCACATAGGCCAGCATGTGATGGCCCCAGGTCACCGGCTGGGCGACCTGAAGATGCGTGAAGCCCGGCATGACCCAGTCGGCACCGGCCTCGGCCTGTGCCAGCAGTGCCCGTTGCAGTGCCTCCACCCCTGCAATCGCCGCGTCATACTGGTCCCGCACCCAGAGCTTGAAATCGGTCGCGACCTGGTCGTTGCGCGAGCGGCCCGTGTGCAGCCGGCCGGCGGGCTCGCCGATAAGCGTCTTCAGCCGCGCCTCGACATTCATGTGAATGTCCTCCAGCGCAGTGGAAAACTCGAACGCACCGCCTTCGATCTCTGACAAGATTGTGAGCAGCCCTTCCCGCATCGCCTCTGCGTCGCTATCGCTAATGATGCCTGTCGCGGCCAGCATCGCGGCGTGAGCGCGGGAGCCTTCGACATCCTGTCGGGCAAGGCGGCGGTCGAAACCGATCGAGGCGTTGATCGCCTCCATGATCGCATCGACCCCGCTGGAAAAGCGCCCGCCCCACATCTGGTTGGCGGCCTCGGCTCTGGCATCACTCATGGTCTCGGACCCCGGAAGGATTGGAAATGAAGCATCTCGTGGCCGCGACGGTCTATACCTGCCTCGCGCTCTTGGCAAATACGGCGCCCGGGCTCGCCGCGGATATCGAGGCAATCGCGGCGCTGCGCGAAGGCGACATGAAAAAGCTCGTTCTGCACGATGCACCAAAGTCGGTCGAAGCGGTCGACGTCGTCGACATGTCCGATGCCCCCGTGAGCCTCGCCCACCATCGCGGCAAGTGGCTGGTGGTCAATTTCTGGGCCACGTGGTGCGCGCCCTGCCGCAAGGAGATGCCAACGCTCGCGAACCTGCAATCCGAGATGGCAGGCAAACCGGTCGAGGTGATCACCGTCGCCGTTGGTCGCAATCCCCCGGCCGCGATCACGCGGTTCATGGAGGAGATCGGCGCCACCGATCTGGTGCAGTATCGCGACCCGCGCCAAGCGCTCGCCCGCTCCTTCGCAGTGCTGGGCCTGCCGGTAACAGTGATCCTCGACCCGGAGGGCGCCGAGGTGGGCCGCCTGATTGGCGATGCCGAATGGGACAGCGACTCGGCCCGGCAGATCCTAGAGGCACTCTCAACCGGAAGCTGAAAGTTCCAACGCCCGGACCGCCCGGCGCCGCGCCAGGCGGACCTATCTGGCGACGCGGATCGCGTCTGAGAGAATAGCACCTATTCGGCAACGGCGTTTCACTAACCTCGACGCGCATGATAAAATCATAAGGCGAACGTGCCAGCTCGAGAGACGGCGATTGCCTTACAGATACCTCATATTTGCGGACATCGATCTGCTCTACGTCGAATATTGGGGTGACGTGACTCGGCAGGATCAGCAGGACCTTCTGTCCAGCGTGATTGCCGATCCGCGACACCGCTTTGACATGGCGAAACTGGTTCACGTGCATGATGTGACCTCGACGGATATCGGCTTTCAGGACCAGCACGAGTTGCACAAGCGCCTGCGGACGAGCTACGAAGGGCTCGCCGGACGGGTAAAATGGGTCCATCTTGCATATGGTGACCTCGCCTTTGGCATGGCGCGGATGATGCAGTCGCTCATGTCCGATATCGAAGCTCTCGAGATCGAGAACTTCCGCAGCGCGCGCGAGGCGCTGGACTGCCTGGGGCTTGCGGATACGGACGTCGGAGAGCGGCTCGGCCTCGCGCTCGAGCCGGACGCGTCCGACGTCGCGGATGGACAGCCGCTCAGCGCGGATGCGCAGCGCGACTCAGCCGGTCGTTGATCGCCCGCCCCAGCCCGTGCTCCGGGATCGGCGATACGGCAATCGGACGGCCCAACACATCCGCCTGGCGCAGCATCTCGAAGAGATTGGCTGCCGCTTCCACCAGATCGCCCGAGGGCGAGAGGTTGAACGCGGCGTCGCTGGCCTGTGGCCCGAAGCCGATCAGGATCTCCCCCGCCTCGGCCGTCTCCGCCCCAACCCGCAACGCCGCATCCGGCGCGTAGTGCGAGGCGAGCTGGCCCGGCGCGTTGGGCGTTCCGCCCGGCGGCGCATGGGCAAGGCTGCGGCCGAGAGCGGCCTCGATCGCCTCGATCGGAAGCCCGCCGGGGCGCAGCAGTCGCGGATGGTCGTAGCAGCCGACGATCGTCGATTCGACGCCGACCTCGGCCGCGCCGCCATCGAGAACCGCAGCGATGCGCCCCGCCAACCCATCCAGCACATGCTCGGCGCGGGTCGGGCTGATCTTGCCTGAGGGATTGGCCGAGGGCGCGGCGACCGGCCCTGCGAAGCGACGCAGGAGCGTCTGCGCCACGTCACCGCGCGGCACCCTGAGGCCGACGGTCCCCAGCCCGGCGGTGACAAGATCGGAGAGGCCAGCCTCGGCACGGATCGGCACCACGAGGGTCAGCGGGCCCGGCCAGAAGGCATTGGCGAGCGCCAGCGCGTCGTGGTCGAAGTGCCCGTATCGCTCCGCTGTCGCGAGATCTGCCACATGGACGATGAGCGGATTGAACCGCGGCCGTCCCTTGGCCTCGAAGATCCGCGCCACCGCCGCACCTTGCCGCGCATCCGCGCCGAGGCCGTAGACCGTCTCGGTCGGGAAGGCTACGAGCTGGCCAGCCGCCAGAAGCTCCGAGGCGCGGTCGATGCCGGCCGGATCGGCGGCGAGGCAATCGGTGTTCCGGTCCATGCGAGTTCCGTGACGCTGCGTCCAACTTTGTTCCGCGTTCCGGCACTGGCTAGGGTGAAACGCGATTCAGGGGGTGATACGCCCCGCGCCGGCCCAAGCCAAGGCCAAGACGTCGAGGGAGATTTCAGTGTCCTACCGTGCGCCGCTCACCGATTTCCGGTTCCTGCTTGAGAAGGTCGTGGGGTTCGACCGGCTGCGCGAGACAGCGGCCTTTGACGAGATCGGACCCGACATGGTCGAGGCGATCCTCGCGGAGGCCGGAAAGCTCTGCGAAGAGGCACTTGCGCCGGTCAACAGGGCCGGCGACCTCCACCCGTCGGTGCTGGAGAACGGACGGGTGCGGTCCTCGCCGGGCTATGCGGAGGCCTATCACGCGCTGGCCGAGGGCGGCTGGGTCTGCGTCTCGGCGCCCGAGGCCCATGGCGGGATGGGCCTGCCGGTCGCGTTGCAGACCGCGATCAACGACATGATGTCCTCGGCCTGCCTCTCCTTGCAACTCCATCCGCTGCTGACACAGGGTCAGATCGAGGCGCTGAGCGCCCATGCCAGCGCCGAGATCCAGGCGCTCTACCTGCCGAAGCTCATCTCCGGCGAATGGTCCGGGACGATGAACCTCACCGAACCGGGCGCGGGCTCGGATGTCGGCGCACTGGTGACGCGGGCCGAGCCGAACGGCGACGGCACCTATTCCGTCACCGGGCAGAAGATCTTCATCACCTGGGGCGATTGCGACTTTGTCGAGAATGTCTGCCATCTCGTGCTGGCCCGGCTGCCAGGCGCCGCAGCGGGCACCAAGGGCATCTCGCTCTTCCTGGTGCCGCGCAACCTGCCCGATGCGGAGGGCCGGCCGGGGGCGGCCAATGCGGTGAAGGTCCTGTCCGTCGAGCACAAGCTGGGCATCCACGGATCCCCGACCTGCGTGATGGAGTTCGACGGCGCGACGGGCTGGCTCGTCGGCGCGGAGAATGGCGGCATGGCGGCGATGTTCACGATGATGAACAACGCCCGGCTCGGTGTCGCGACCCAGGGGATCGGGCTCGCAGAGGCGGCGACGCAGCAGGCCATCGCCTATGCGACGCAGCGCAAGCAGGGCCGCGTCGGTGGCACCGGCACGATCATCGAGCATCCGGACGTGCGCCGGATGGTGACGCGGATGAAGGCAGAGACCTTTGCAGCGCGCGCCGTCGCGCTTGCCAATGCGGTGGCGATCGACCTCGCCCGGGCAACCGGCGAGGGCGAGTGGGAGGCGCGCGCCGCCCTGCTGACGCCGATCTCCAAGGCGCACGGCACCGATATCGGACATGAGGTGGCGCAGCTCGGTCTCCAGGTCCATGGCGGCATGGGCTATATCGAGGAGACCGGCGCGGCGCAGCTTGCTCGCGACGTGCGCATCACCCAGATCTACGAAGGCACCAACGGCATCCAGGCGATGGATCTGGTGGCCCGCAAGATGGCCGATGGCGGCGCGGCGGCGCAGGCGCTGTTGGACGAAGTCGAGACCGTCGCCGAGTCAGCCCGGAAACGGTTGCCGGATCTCGCCCAGCCCGTTTTCGAGGCCGCCGAGAACCTCCGCGAGGCGACCGAGTGGCTCGTCGCTCAGGAAATGCAGGACCGGTTCGCCGGCTGCACCGCCTATCTGCGCGCCTTCGCCCGCGTGCTCGGTGCGCATTATCACCTCATGGCGGCGATGGAAGAGGGTGGCGACGGCCCGCGCAGCGCGCTCGCCGGCGTCTTCATCCGGCGCATCCTGCCCGAACACGCGGCGCTGATCGCCGAACTGCGCGAGGGCGCGGCGGGTCTCTACGCGCTCTCGGTCGACGCGCTGGAGGCGGTCTGAGATGCGAGACGCCGCCGGGCCGATCCGTTACCCGCATGAGACACCACCCGCCGAGGGCACCGCGCTCGAGATCGCCGAGGGCGTGCTCTGGCTTCGGCTGCCGCTGCCGATGGCGCTCGATCACGTCAACATCTATGCCCTCGATGAGGGCGACGGCTGGACGGTGATCGATACCGGCCTGTCGAGCCGCAAGACCCGCGCGATCTGGGAAGCCCTTCTGTCCGGGCCGCTTGGCGGCAAGCCGGTCATCCGGGTGATTGTCACACACCATCACCCAGACCATGTCGGGCTCGCCGGCTGGTTCCGTTCCGAGCACGGCGCCGAGCTTGCCACCACCCGCACCGCCTGGCTCTACGCGCGGATGCTCACGCTCGACGAGCAGCACCTCCCGCCGCCGGAGACCCTGGCGTTCTGGCGCGCGGCCGGGATGGACCCGGAGACCTATGCCGAACGCGCCGCCGAGCGGCCTTTCAACTTCGCCGACGTCGTCTGGCCGATGCCACTCGGATTCACCCGGCTGGCCGAGGGCGAGGTGATCCGCATGGCCGGGCGCGACTGGGACATCCGCATTGGCGACGGCCACGCCGCCGAACACGCGACCTTCTGGAGCCGTGATGACGCCCTCGTGCTCGGCGGCGACCAACTGCTACCCTCGATCTCGCCCAATCTCGGCGTCTACCCGACCGAGCCCGAGGCGGACCCGGTCGGCGCCTGGATCGAGTCCTGCACCCGCCTCTCTGCCTTCGCCCGCGAGGACCAACTCGTCCTGCCCGGCCACAAGCTGCCATTCACCGGCCTGCCGGCGCGCATGGAACAGCTGATCGAGAACCACCATTCCGCTCTCGAGCGCCTGTTGAGCTACCTTGGCGAGCCCCGCACCGCGCAGGACTGCTTCGCACCGCTCTTCCGGCGCGAGATCGGCGCCGGCGAATACGGGCTTGCCCTTGCGGAATCCGTCGGACACCTCAATCATCTCCTGCAAACCCGCCAGGCAACACGGGCGCGACGCGCCGACGGGGCCTGGCTCTGGCGCCGCGCCTGAGCGGTGGGGAGACGCGATGACCGAGACAAAGGCACCCTGTGCCCGCGCAATCCATGCCGACCCCAAGACCCGCAGCGTCGAGATCGAGCCGCTGCCCGAGCGGGTGCTGGAATCGCCGGAGCGCAAGAGCCCGGCGAAATGGGCCTATGAGCGGCTAATCCTCTACATCAAGAATTTCGAGGAACAACTCGACGGCGAGCACGAGATCGCAATGGGTTTCACCGGCGCCACCGCCGGCGTACTGCGAATCGAGGGGATCGGCTATTTCGACCCCGATATCGTGACCTTCTATGGCATGGACGCGGACGGCACGCGCACCCAGCTCATCCAGCATGTAAGCCAACTCAACGTGATTCTGCGGGCGCTGCCCAAGGAACCGCAGGCGACCGCCGCGCGCCGCATCGGATTCCGCCTGGCGCAGGAGCTTGCCGAAGGCGAGGATCGGGGCTGACGCGCGGCGGGCCGGTGGGAACCGGACCGCCAGTTGATCCGAATCATGTGGACAGACCGGCAAAGCGTGGCACCATTTCATCGGTCCGGGCCGACGCGGCAACCGGCGGCCGGGACAGGAAACCAACAGGAGGAGAGCCATCCCGATTCGGGAGGCGTGGAGGCTGAACATCCATGACCGACACATCGAAGACCCCGGACGCCGCAAAAAAGGAGCCCGCGCCCCAGGCGAAGCCGACCGACCACGAGAAGGTCCCCGCAGCGGCGGAGAACATGGAACATACCCTGCGGCGGCTCACGGCGGAGAAGGAAAAACGCCGGCAGAAGAACCCCGGCCTCTATCTCTAGCGGCACCGCGCGCCGGTCCCGGCCGGCTCTCCGCGGCGATGGAATTCACATGTCGCCGCGGATCCTTTTCTTTCCGTCCGCCCGGTCTTAACAGGACCTAAAAACTCGGGTAGTCAGGTCGGGCGACAGGACAGACTGATGAGGAGACACGCCAATGTCCGAGAAGAAATCGAGCGCCGGGAGCATGGACATTGCCGTGCATGAGAAGACCTTCGAGGGCTTCGTTCGCTTTGTTGCCAAGACGATCGTGGCATGCATCCTGGTGTTGATCTTGCTCGCCATCGTCAACGGCTGATCCGACCGCAATCCGTGACAAAGCTGCCCGGGGAGGGCCTGATGCGAAAGCTCCTGCTGGCCCTCTGCCTGCCAATCCTGCTCGCGGCCTGCGGCGATCCTGGCCCCTGGGCCAGCGATGCGGATGTCGCACGCGTTGCGTATCGCGACGACGGCCCGCCGATGGTGACGCTGTTCACCATGGTCAACAACCGCTCCAACGAGGGCGCCCACAGCGCCCTCATGGTGAGTGCCTCTCAACGGGTGATCTTCAACCCGGCCGGCACGTTCAAGCACCCGTTCCTGGCCCAGCGGGCAGACCTGTTCTATGGCATCACTGACGAGAAGGTCGATTTCTTCATCGACTACCATGCCCGCGAAACCTACCGCGTGATCCGCCATGACGTGGTGGTCACACCGGAGCAGGCAGAGATGGTCCTGCAAGGCGTCGAGGCGCGCGGGGCGGTGGCCAACGCGCTCTGCACCACCTCGATCAACACGATCCTTCGCCGCGTTCCCGGATTTGAATGGGTCCCGCGCTCGCCCTTCCCCAAGGCGACGATGCGGGCCTTTGACAAGGTCCCCGGCGTGACCATCCGGCGCTATTACGACGACAGCCCGGACGACCGCTCCGACATCGTCGATTCACCCGCAGCACGCGAAGGCATCTTGGTGGAATACGGCCCCGACCCGCGCTGAGCCGGGCCGCTGTTGACTGCCAGCTAGAGAAGCGCCAGCCCGAGATAGAGCGTCGCGAAACCGGCCAGAAATCCGTAAAGAGGGTTGCGCCAGTAGTAGCCCACGCCGAGCGTGGCAAAGGCGGCCAGCATCCGCGCCGGATCGGGCGCGCCGCCAGTAGCCTCGGGCCAGGCAACGAGCGGCGCGACCAGCGCCGGAAAGACCGCCACCGGCGTGTATCGCAAATGCCTCAGCAGCCAGCCGGGCAGCTCCTTGTCGGCGAAAAGGCCGAGGAAGGAAAACCGGATCAGGAAGGTGCCGAGCCCCAGGACGAGGATGATCGGCCACAGGTTCAAGGTCTCGGGGATCACGCGACAGTCCTCCGGTTCATCCTCCGCTCGACCTCGGCGCCGGTGGCGATGGCGGCCGCGGCCGCGACCAGCAGGCCGAGATTGTAGGGTATCCCCGCCGTCAGCAGCCCCAGCAGCGTCGCCACAAGCGCCGCAGCCACATGCGCCGGTGTACGCAGGACCGGCCCGATCAGGGCGAGGAAGTTGATCGGCAGGACGAAATCGAGCGCCAGTCCCTGCGGCACGGTGCGGCCGATCAGGGCGCCGACAAAGGTCATCGCGTACCAGAGCGGCGCGATCGCCATTGACGAGCCGAAATAAAAGGCCACCCGCTCGGCGAGCGGCATCTTGGGGCCGGTCTCATAGCGGGCCATCGCGACGGCATAGTTCGGATCGAACATCCAGTAGGCGGCAAGCGCCCGCTGCCAGAGCGGCGCGGCGCCGAGATGCGGCGCGAGCGAGGCCGAATACATCGCCATCCGCAGATTCACCGCGAGCGAGGAGAGCAGCACGATCACCACCGGCGCGTTATCGGCCAGAAGCTGCAGCGCCGTGAGCTGCGCCGCACCGGCGACGACGAAGATGGTGAATCCCATCACTTCCGCGATGTTCAGCCCCGCCTCGGTGCCCACGACACCGAAGAGCAGGCCGAACGGGCCGGCGACGAGCAGGAAGGGCATGGAGACGCGTAGACCTTCGAAGAAGGACGTCACGGAGGCTGTTGCGAACATGGATGTTTTCCAGAACTGGCCCCTGCCGCTTACGCCTCTGCGCTGCGGCATGCAACCGTCCCCGGCGGCTTGCCCTGCCCGGCCGCCCGGCCCAGACTGCGCGGCATGGAGTCGGTGGGCAGGGTGACAAGGGGATGAAGATCGAGGCCGGATTTCCGGAGGCGGATCGCCTGAGGGTCGCGGCGCTCTTCTGGGAAGCATTCTCGGGGAAGCTTGGGCGGCTTCTGGCGCCGGAGGACAAGGCGCTGCGCTTCATTGCCTCTGCTTTAAACTCCGATCATGCGCTCTGTGCGGTCTCGGGGGAGGGGGTGCTTCTCGGCGTGGCCGGGTTCAAGACCGCCACCGGCGGGCTGATCACCGCCGGCTTCGGCGACATGGCGCGGGTCTACGGCCTGCTGGGCGCGGCTTGGCGCGGGCCGTTGCTGGATCTTCTGGACCGACCACTTGGAGACGGACAGTTGCTGATGGACGGGATCTTCGTCACCTGCGCCGCCCGCGGCCAGGGGATCGGCTCGGCACTCATCGCGGCGGTGATGGCCGAAGCGGCACGGCGCGGAATGGCCGAGGTTCGGCTCGACGTCGTCGACAGCAACCCGCGCGCCCGCGCACTCTACGAGCGCATCGGCTTCACGCCGACGGAGCAAAAGGAACTCGGGATATTCTCGCGGCTCTTCGGCTTCCGGCACGCAACGACAATGAGCCTGCGACTGCCCGGGTGAGTTCCGACCTTTGGCGGGACGGGTTGTCGGGCACGTTGCGGAGACCGGCCGTCAGGTCAAACCGGTTCGACGGACCTTGACCGCGGCTGCGGTCTCGTGTTCCTGATGGAAAAATCGCAACAACATATTCATGGGTGTTAATGGGATGGGTGTCATTTTCCGCGCCGGTTTCGGGCTTGCCGTTGGAGGCGTATCGCTCGCGCTATTGCTCGCGGCGGGAAATATCCTCGTGGATGCCTGGGGCGATCGCGTCGGCAGCTCTGCGGCGAAGAAACAGCCGCGCGAACGCGCCTATTCGGTGAATGTCGGCACGTTGGAGGCCGCGACGCTCGCGCCGGTCATCACCGCCTACGGCCATCTCGTCAGCGGCCGGACGCTCGAGCTGCGCGCCGCCGTCCCTGGACAACTGGTGTCGCTCTCCGAGAACTTCCGAGATGGCGGGCTGGTCGAGACAGGCGAGGAGCTCTTCTCAATCGACCCCGCGAAGCTCGCCAGCACGGTCGCGCTGGCCGAAACCGATCTCGCGGAAGCCGAGGCCGGGCGCGCCGAAGCGCAATCGGCCCTGGAACTGGCGCGGCTCGAGGCCGATGCCTCCGAGGAACAATTCGACCTGCGCAAACAGGCCGCGGACCGCCAGACCGGGCTGCGCGCGCGCGGCGTCGCGACCGAGGCCGATGTCGAAGCGGCCGTTCTGGCCCGCGCCGCTGCCGAACAGACGCTGCTCAACCGCCGCCAGGTGGTGGCCGGCGACGAGGCGCGGCTGGCGCAGGCCGAGATCACCCTGCGCCGGCGCGAGATCGCGCTCGAGGAAGCGCGCCGGGCGCTGAAAGACGCGACCCTGCGCGCGCCCTTCGCGGGTGTTGTAAGCGAGGTGAGCGCCGTCGAGGGCGGGCTGGCCTCGGCCAATGAACAACTCGGGGTGCTGGTCGATCCGAGCCGGATCGAAGTCGCGTTCCGGGTCACCAACACGCAGTTTTCCCGGCTTTTGAACGACAGCGGCGCGCTGCGGAAGGCCGAGATCGAGGTGCTGATTCAGCGCGGCCGCGGCGTCACCACATTGCCCGCCCGGCTCGACCGCGCCGGCGCCGAGCGCGACGAAGGGCAGATCGGCCGCCTGGTTTATGCCAGCCTCATCGATCCCGATCCGAATGTCGTCCAGCCGGGAGACTTCGTCACGGTGCAGATCCCCGAGCGCCCGCTGGAAAACGTCGCCCGTGTGCCGGCGACGGCGGTGACGACCGACGGGCGCCTGCTGCTCATCGGCGAGAACAACCGGCTCGAGGAGCTTCAGGCGACGATGCTGCGCCACCAGGGCGACAGCGTGATCCTCGGCGACGTTCCCTTTGGCCGGAGCTATGTAACCGAGCGGGCATTGCAGCTTGGCCCCGGCATCCAGGTCGCGCCGGTCGCCGCGCCTGCCCCGGCCGAGGCCGGCGCAGCGCCGGAATCCACCGAGGCCGCCGCGGCACCCGAAACCGCGCCCGCCGCCGGTCCCGACATGATCGCGCTCGATGACGCGCGTCGCGCCGCGATCGTCGCCTTCATCGAGGCCAGCGAGCAGATGAAGCCCGAGAAACGCGCCGAATGGCTGGAGCAGCTCGCACATCCGGAAGTGCCGCGCGAGACGGTCGAGAAGTTCGAAGCCAAGATGGCGGAGGGCCAGTGATGACCGGCGGGACAGGCGGCGTGCTGGGCTATTTCACCCGTCATCGCACGGCGGCGAGCTTTCTGATGGTGGTGATGCTGGTGCTCGGCCTCGTCGCCACTGGCAAGATCCGCTCGCAGTTCTTCCCAGACGTGGTGATCGACACGGTGACCGTGACTGTCGACTGGGACGGCGCCGGACCGGAGGAGATCGACCGCGCGGTAGTGGCGCTGCTGGAGCCGGCGCTGCAGGGCGTCGAGGGGGTGAGTGATTCCACCGCCGTCTCGAGGGACGGCTCGACAACGATCACCCTCGTTCTCGAACCTGGATGGGACATGGCGCGCGCCACCGAGGAGGTGAAAGCCGCCGTCGAAACGGTGAAGACCCTGCCCGAAGCGGCCGAGGAGCCGGTGGTCCGCCGCGGCGTCTGGCGTGACAAGGTCACCGAGGTCATCCTCTACGGGCCGATCGGCCCCGACCAGCTCGGCCTGATCGGCGACGACCTTCTCGCCCGGCTCTACCGCGAGGGCATCACCCGCACCTCGATCCTCGGCGTCGCCGCGCCGCAGATCGAGGTCGAAGTGCCGGAAGTCGCCCGCATCCGCCACGACATCTCGCTGCGCGAGATCGCCGAGGGCATCGCGCGCGAGGTCGAAACACGCCCCGCAGGCGACGTTCCGGGTGGTGCAGTGCGGCTGCGCGCCGGCGAGGAGACCCGCGACGCCGACGCCATCCGCAACCTTCCCGTCCGGGTAAACCCGGACGCGACCAAGCTCTATGTCCGCAATCTCGGGCAGGTTGTCGTGACCTCCTCGGATGCCGGCCGCGCCTATTTCGTGGACGACATGCCGGCAGTTCTGATCCGGGTCGACCGCTCCGCCGAAGGTGACGCGATCAAGATCGAAGCCGCTGTGCGGCGGCTGGCGGAGGACCTCCGGCCGGAACTTCCCGAAGGCGTCGATATCCGCCTCATCAACACCCGTGCGCAGGACATCACCGACCGGCTCGACATCCTGCTCGACAATGGCCTCTCCGGCCTCGTCCTCGTACTCGTCGTGCTCTTCCTCTTCCTCTCCGCGCGCACCGCGCTCTGGGTCGCCATGGGCATCCCGATCTCGATGCTGGCGGCTGTGGCGGTGATGTATGCCGGCGGGCTGACCATCAACATGATGTCGCTCTTCGCGCTCATCATCACTCTCGGCATCGTGGTGGACGATGCCATCGTCGTGGCAGAACACGCCGATTTCCGCGCCCGCAAGCTCGGCGAGAGCCCCGATCTCGCTTCCGTCAACGCGGTGCGGCGGATGATCGGCCCGGTCTTCAGTTCGACCGCCACGACAGTGCTCGCCTTCCTCGGCCTGCTCTTCGTCGGCGGCGGTTTCGGAACACTGATCGCCGACATTCCCTTCGTGGTCAGCGCGGTGCTGGTCGCCTCGCTGATCGAGAGCTTCCTGATCCTGCCCAACCACATGCGCCACGCGCTGGCGGCCGGTACCCGACGACGCTGGTACGACTGGCCGAGCTACCAGTTCAATCGCGGCTTCGCCTGGGTTTCCGAGACCGTCTTTGCGCCGCTGATGCACTGGGTGCTGCGACTGCGCTATCTCGTCGTCTCGGCGATGCTGTTGCTGCTGGCCTTCTCCTTCTCCCATGTGCTGCGCGGCGACGTGCCCTGGGCCTTCTTCACCGCACCCGAGCGCGGCTCGGTCACCGGCAATTTCGCCTTCCTGCCCGGCGCGACACGCGAGGATGCGCGGGACCTCACCCGCGAGCTCGACCGCGCCGTCGCCGCCGTTGCGACAGAGCTCGAGGCCGGCAGCGGCATCTATCCGGTGGTGCATTCCGTGACCCAGGTCGGCGGAACCGCCGCAAAGGGTATCCCCGGTGAGTCGACGATGGATCCCGACACGCTCGGCTCGATCGATATCGGGCTTGTCGGCGCCGACCTTCGGGAGTTCTCGGCACAGGAATTCGTCCGCGCATTGCAACAGGAGGTCGTCCGCCCGGCCGGGCTCGCGCTGCTCTCCTTCCGGAGCCAGGGCGCGGGCCCGGGCGGCGACTCGCTGGCGGTCAATTTCTATGGGCCGAACAGTTTCGCGCTCAAGGCCGCCGCCGAGGAGCTGATCGCGGCGCTCGGCCAGTATCCCGAAGTGACCGGTCTTCAGGACAGCCTACCCATGGGCAAGGAAGACATGGTTCTCGAGCTCACGCCGGCGGGCGAAGCGCTCGGCTTCACCACCGAGGCAATCGGCGCCGAGCTCTTCGGGCGGCTGAACGGTATAACCGCGGTGGAATTTCCGTCCGGCACGCGGACCACCGCGATCACCGTGCGCCTGCCGGAGGAGGAACAGTCCGGCAATTTCCTCGAGACCACGCGAATGCGCACACCCTCGGGCGACTACGTGCCGCTGGGCGAGATCGCGACAACCACGAGCACGCCCGCCTTCTCCACCGTGAACCGCGAGAACGGCCGCCGGCAGGTCACCGTGACCGGTAGCCTCGCCGAGGACAGCCCCGAGCGCGCGGCCGAGATCGGCGCCGCGCTTCGGACGGAGATCCTGCCCGACATCGCCGCGCGCCATTCCGTCGAGTGGGAACTCGGCGGGTTGTCGATGCAGGAGGACGATTTCCTAGGCGAGGCTCTGGTCGGCTTCCTGCTCTGTATTTTGGGCATCTACCTCGTGCTCGGCTGGGTCTTTGGCAGCTGGTTCCGCCCGCTCATCGTGCTCGCCGTCATCCCCTTCGGCCTGATCGGCACGATCTGGGGCCATGCGCAGTTCGGCCTCGCGATGTCGCTCTTCACGGTAATCGGCCTCATCGGCATGTCCGGCATCATCATCAACGACGCCATCGTGCTGGTGACGACGATTCAGGACTACGCCCGCCGCATGGCGATCCTTCCTGCGGCCGTCGCCGGCAGCGTCGAGCGGCTGCGCCCGATCCTGCTGACCACGCTGACCACGGTGCTCGGCCTCGCGCCGCTGATGTTCGAGGAGAGCCGGCAGTCGCTCTTTCTCAAGCCCACCGTTGTCACGCTGGTCTACGGCCTCTCCGTCGGTTTCTTCATCGTGCTGATGATGGTGCCCTCGCTGATGGTGATCCAGGCCGACGCCACCCGCGCGCTTCGCTCGCTCGGTCGGATGCTCAGGGGGCACCGGATGGCGGCCGGGATCCGTGCGCTCGCCGCTTTGGCGGCGGCGCTGGTCATCGCGGTCAACCTCGCGCTGTTCTGGCCCGGCGCGGCGACCCCCATGCCCGGCTTGCCGGAGGGTCTGCCGCCCGGACTGGGACGGTTGCTTCTGGCCATCGCCGGCAGCCTTGCCGTGGCGGCGGGTTTCACCGCCATTGCCTGGGTGTCGAGCCGGCGGAAGCGCGCCTGATCAGGCAGGGCTGCGGCGCCGGAAGAGCGGCCGGATCAGCCTGCGGTAGCTCAGCGCGAGGCCGGTATAGACCATGAAGACGCTCGCCAGCGAGGCGAGCCCGGCGATCGTCTGCCCGGCGAGCCCGTAGACTTCGCCGGTATGGATGAAGCGCAGCCACATCCGCGCCCGTGTCGAGGCCGGGCGGTCGGAATATCCGGTGACGCTGACAACCTCGCCCGTCCGCTGCGAGACCGCGAGCGTTTCCTGACGCGCGAGTTGCCGGCCAGTGCCGGTGTCCACCGTCGCGCTGACCTCGATGGCCGGCGCCTCCTTGGGAAGCGTCAACACGACCCGGCGCCACGCCGGGTCATGCGCCTCGGCGGTCTCGAGGATCGCCTGCAGCCCGACGCCGCCGGGCAGAAGCAGCAACCCGTTGCCCGCGTCCGCGTCCTCATGCTCCGAATGATCGCCGCCCTCACCGCCGCCACGTCCCATGCCGAGCCCCCTGCCCAGCCCGCGGCCGCCACCGGTTCCGTGCCCGTCGCTCTCCGTCGTGGCCACCGTCTCCTCGCCGAAGGCCGCAAGGACGAGGTCGCTGGCCCAGGGATAGGAAATCACGACGCCGGAAAGGACGATCAGGAAGAGCGGGATGGCACTCCAGAATGCGAAGACATGGTGCCAGGCGAAGTCGCGGGCCTTCGTGTCCGGGTAGGTCTGCCGGAACAGAAGCCGCGACTTCAGCATGCCCCATCGCCAGATCCGAGGCAGCCAGAGCCAGGCGCCGGAGAGCAGCAGGAAGGCGAAGACGAGATTGGCCGCGCCGGTGATCGCCGCGCCGGTCTCGCTGCGGCCGGAGAGGGAGAGCCAGCGGTGCAATGTCATCACCGCACCGAAGAAATCCTGTATGGCGGTTGGCCCGGAGGAAAGGACCTCGCCGCTGTAGGGATCAAGGAAGACTTTGTCATTTCGCCCGATGGTTGCGGTGACCGGGGCCGCGGGGGCGTTCTCGAAAACGAGTGTCGAAGCCTGGCCATCGGTCGCAGCAAGGGCGAGTTCGGAGAGCCGGTCGGCCGGAAGCGGCGCGCCCTCCGACATGCTCACCTCGAGGCCGTGCTCGGCCCAGCGGGTGATCTGAACCTCATAGGTCAGCAACACGCCGGTGATTGCGAGGGCGAGAATGACGAAGCCGGCGGAGATGCCGGCGGTCAGATGACTCCAGAAGAGAATCTTGCGGAAGGTCATTTAGGGGATCCGATTACAGATGACACACGGAGCCTTGAACGCCCCGGCACTCGGCTTCCGTCGCCCTTTGCCGCGAGGGAAGGCGCCTGCCCGGCTCGTTACGCATGGCGAAAATGCCGGAAGACCGGTCCGGAAGCTGATATAGACGACACGACCATCTTCCCCAGCGAGCTTCCGACGGGCAGCCACCTCCCTGGGGTGATGGCACGCAGACCTCTCGCATCGTTCGGCAACAGGAGCCGTAATGCCCCGCCCTTCCTTCTTTACCTGCCTGGCCATTTTGCTGCTGGCTCTCGGCGGTTGCACCACGCGATCGCTCACCGGTGCCGAGCGGGCCTTCAGCGCCACCGTCCAGGGGACCGCCCTCGACACCGAAGCGGTGCGTGTCACCCGCGGCGCGGTGATCGCGGGGGTTCCTGCCAACCGCCCACCCCGCCCGTATGTTACCTGCCGCGAGCGGATCTACCCGAAGGAGACCAAGCCGAAAGTCCGGTGGAAAGTCGCCGGCTTCGTTCTCGGTGAACGCCTCTTCGTTTCGCGGAAGGTCTGGGAGGACGATTTTCTCGCCGGCTATCCCGACGCGCTGCCGCTCGCCGACGCGATGTTCCTAGCCCACGAGATGACCCATGTCTGGCAGTGGCAACACCGCGACAGCACTGGATACGCGCCCTGGCGGGCCGCGTCGGAGCATGGGAGCAAGGATGACCCTTATCTCTACGACCTCGCCCCCGATCGCCGTTTTGATGAGTATGGCTACGAGCAGCAGGCATCGCTCGTCGGGGAGTTCGTATGCTGCCGCGCCCTCGATCCCGACGGAAGCCGTACGGGGCGGCTCTACGCGATCTTGAAGCCCGTCTTCTCCGGCCTAGAGCGCCAAGACCCGCCGGGGCGCGTCAAACTTCCCTGGAAGGAGGCAGAGACGGAGGGGATCTGCAGCCGCTGATTGTTCTGTCGGAAAGGCAGGCACTAGAAACTTGCGGAAGGGTCTTCCGTATGAAAAAGCCGGCCCCGAATCGCGGGGCCGGCTTTCAATTTGCGCAGTTCTGCCGCCTCAGGCGAGGTCGAACCGGTCCGCGTTCATCACCTTGACCCAGGCGGCGACGAAGTCCTTGACGAACTTCCCGGCGTTGTCATCCTGGGCATAGACCTCCGAATAGGCGCGCAGAACCGAGTTCGAGCCGAAGACGAGGTCGACGCGGCTGGCGGTCCACTTGACCGCGTCGGTCGCCCGGTCGCGGATCTCGTAGCTGCCGTCGGCAGCGGGCACCCAGCGATAGGCCATGTCGGTCAGGTTGACGAAGAAGTCATTAGTCAGCGCGCCGACCCTTTCGGTCAGCACGCCATGCGCCGTGCCGCCATGGTTGGTGCCGAGCACGCGCATGCCGCCAATCAGAACCGTCATCTCCGGCGCGGTGAGCCCCATGAGCTGCGTGCGGTCAAGGAGGAGCTCCTCGGGACTAACGACATAGTCCTTCTTCAGCCAGTTCCGGTAGCCATCGGCCAGCGGTTCCAGAACGTCGAAGGAGTCCGCATCCGTCATCTCGTCGGTGGCGTCGCCGCGGCCCGGCGCGAAGGGCACCTCGATCTCGTGACCGGCCGCCTTCGCCGCCTGCTCGATGCCGACGCCGCCCGCCAGCACGATCGTGTCAGCGAGGCTCGCGCCCGCTTCCGCGGCGATCGGTTCGAGCACCGAAAGCACCCGCGCCAGCCGCTCGGGCTCGTTGCCTTCCCAGTCCTTTTGCGGCGCGAGGCGAATGCGCGCGCCGTTGGCGCCGCCGCGCATGTCCGAGCCGCGATAGGTGCGGGCGCTGTCCCAGGCGGTCGAGACCATGTCCGAGATCGAGAGGCCGGAGCCGGCGATCTTCGCCTTGAGCGCTGCGACGTCGTAGCCGGTCGGCCCGGCCGGGATCGGATCTTGCCAGATCAGGTCCTCCGCCGGAACGTCCGGGCCGATGTAGCGGACTTTCGGCCCCATGTCGCGATGGGTGAGCTTGAACCAGGCGCGGGCGAAGGTGTCCCGGAAATACTCCGGATCGGCCATGAATTTCTGGCAGATCGCGTTGTAGGCCGGGTCCATCTTCATCGCCATGTCGGCATCGGTCATGATCGGGTTGTGGCGGACCGACGGATCGGTCGCATCGACCGGCTTGTCCTCTTCCTTGATGTCGACCGGTTCCCACTGGTTTGCGCCGGCGGGCGATTTCCGAAGCTCCCATTCATGGCCGAAGAGCATGTCGAAGAAGCCCATGTCGAATTTTGTCGGCTCCGAAGTCCACGCACCCTCGATCCCCGAGGTCACTGCGTTCGCCGCCTTGCCGTGCATGTTCGGGTTGGCCCAGCCGAAGCCCTGCATCTCGGGGCCGGCCGATTCCGGGTCCGGGCCGAGCGCATCCGCGTCGCCATTGCCGTGGGTCTTGCCGACGGTGTGGCCGCCGGCGGTGAGCGCCACAGTTTCCTCGTCGTTCATCGCCATCCGGGCGAAGGTCTCGCGCACCTGTTCGGCGGTCTTCAGCGGGTCGGGCTTGCCGTTCACCCCCTCGGGGTTGACGTAGATCAGGCCCATCTGCACCGCGGCGAGCGGGTTCTCCATGGTCGCCGGGTTGCCGACATCCTCGTAGCGCTCGTCGGACGGCGCAAGCCACTCCCTCTCGGCGCCCCAATAGGTGTCCTTCTCCGGATGCCAGATATCCGTGCGGCCGAAGCCGAAGCCGAAGGTCTTGAGGCCCATCGACTCGTAGGCGATGTTGCCGGCGAGAATGATCAGGTCGGCCCAACTCACCGCGTTGCCGTATTTCTTCTTGATCGGCCAAAGCAGGCGGCGGGCCTTGTCGAGGCTCACATTGTCCGGCCAGGAATTGAGCGGCGCGAAGCGCTGGTTGCCGGTACCGCCGCCGCCGCGGCCGTCGGCAAGACGGTAGGACCCGGCCGCGTGCCAGGCCATGCGGATCATTAATCCGCCGTAATGGCCCCAGTCGGCCGGCCACCAGGACTGGCTGTCGGTCATCAGCGCGGTGAGATCGGCTTTCAGTGCCTTCACGTCGAGCTTCTTGAGCTCTTCGTGGTAGTCGAAGTCGGGCCCCATCGGGTTCGTCTTGGTGTCATGCTGGTGCAGGATGTCGAGATTGAGCGCGTTCGGCCACCAATCCATGACCCCCGTTCCCATCGCGGTGTTTCCGCCATGCATGACCGGGCATTTGCCTGCCGTCGGTGAATCGTTGCCGTCCATCTTTTCCTCCATCGCTGACGTACCCCCTCGGGGGCCATTCCGGGTCGGGCGCGGAGACCGGGCGCGTGGCTCCGGCGAATCTCCGCTCTCGTTCGAGCTTGTTTCTAGCAGAGTCATTCAATAGGAGGAATTTGGATGTTCAAATAGGTCCGATAGGATTTGCTTATGAAAAGCCTCACCCTGAAACATCTCCGTTATTTCGAGGCGGTGGCGCGCTGCGGCCATTTCGGCCAGGCGGCCGACGCCTGTGCAATCTCCCAGCCCGCGCTCTCGGTGCAGGTCAAGGAACTCGAGGCGCTTGTCGGCGCGCCGCTGATCGAGCGAACGACACGGCGGGTAAGGCTCACCGGGCTCGGCGAGGCGATGGCAGACCATGCGCGCGGCATCCTGCGCGCCGTCGACGAGATCGAGGACCTCGCCCGCCGCGCCAACGGGCCCCTGACCGGCCGGCTCCGGCTCGGCGTGATCCCAACCGTCGCGCCCTATCTGTTGCCGCGGCTGATCCGCGCCATGCCGAACCGCTTCCCCGGGCTCGAGCCGTTCCCGCGCGAAGCGGTGACCGCGCGGCTCATCGAGAGCCTTTTGGAGGGACGGCTCGACACCGCCATTGTCGCCCTGCCGATCTCGGAACCGGCGCTCGTGGAGCATGCACTCTTCGACGAGGAGTTCGTTTTGGTGCGCCCGCTCGCGGAGGCCAACTTGCCGGTTCCGAACCCGGACACATTGCGCGAAATGCGCCTGTTGCTGTTGGAAGAAGGGCACTGCTTCCGGGACCAGGCGCTCTCCTTCTGTCAGCTCTCGTCATCTTCGCCGAGGGAATTGATGGAGGGCAGTTCGCTGTCGACGCTGGTGCAGATGGTCAGCGCGGGGATCGGCGTGACGCTGATCCCCGAAATGGCCGTCCCGGTGGAGACCCGCTCGGCCGCGGTTTCGGTCGCGCGCCTGCCAGCGCCGCGCCCGAAGCGGGTGATCGGCATGGTGTGGCGCAAGACCTCGCCGCTTACCGCGCATTTCACGGAGATCGCCGAGCTGGTGCGGGAAACGGCGACCCGCGCCGCGTGACGCGGCTGAGCGGCCGTCAGTCGGCCGCGGCTTCCGCGACGATGCTTGCGAGCAGTTCCTGGACCTTCTGCATCGGCCCTTCGGGATAGGTCCGGTGTCCGATTTGCACCTTCCCGTCCCGGTCGAGGACGAAGACGTTGTAGGGGCAATGGACGACATTCATCGGGTCGGCTTCCATCACCTCGCGCGACAGTTTCGCCGAGCAGAAGAGGAAGATGTCGGCGGCATCGAAAATCTTCACGTCGCTGCCGACATCGGCACCTGTCCGGTTCAGCATCTCGCCGGTGTGGCTGACATAGTCGATGACAAGCCCCTGGCCGACGATCGCGGATTCCACCGCGAAGGTCGCGTCGTCGAAACTGCCGTTGAAATCGGTCAGCACGGCGTCCTGGGCAAGGGCGGGAGCTGCGGCAAGGCAGGCGGCGGCAAGATACGCTTTCATGGGATCCTCACTTTGCTAGGGTCAGGGGTTGCCCCCCGGGACGCGCGGGCGGCGCAGGGCCGCCCGGCATTCTGTCAGCATGGCATGTCAGCGATGTGTCCGCGGCACAGGCTCACGGATGCGCCTTCAGATAGGCGATCACCGCATCGACGTCATCGGGCTTCTTCAGGCCGGCGAAGGCCATCTTGTTGCCCTTGATATAGCCTTTCGGGTCGGCGAGGTATTCATGCAGCGCGGCCTCGTCCCAGACCAACCCCTCCTCGCCGGCCGCCAGCATCGGCTTGGAATACTTGAAGCCCTCAGCCGATCCCGCCGTTCGGCCGACAACGCCGTTCAGCGCCGGGCCGACCCGGTTCTTGGCGCCATCGCCCACCATGTGGCAGGCCTTGCACTTCTTGAACACCGCCTCGCCGGCAGCAACCAGGGCCGGATCGGGCGCAGCCTCCGACGCGGCGGGAGCCGCAGCTTCGACAGCAGGCGCCGTTTCCTCGGCAGCGGGTGCGGCCTCGGCCACCGGTGCCGCAGCCGTCTCGACACCCTCGGCCTCCGCCGCTTCGGCCTTCGGCGCCTTCGGGTCGGTGTCCTTTATCAGCTTGGCAATCGTCTTGGCGCGGGTCTCTTCCGGCGTCACGTCAAGCACCGCGGCACGCATGGTGATCTCGACCGAGTCCTTGCAATTCTCCATGCAGGGCTCTTGCGAGAAGCGTTCCAGTTCGGTTTCCGCTCGGTCGTCGAGAATGAAGCCATCGGCGTTCGGCATCTCGACATCGAGGAAGGTTTCCTTCGAGAGCACGAAATCCTCGTCCACGAGATCGTTGGAATAGAGGATATAGGCGACGATCGAATAGACCTCGTCATCGGTCAGGGTCTGGGCGTTGCCGAAAGGCATGGAGCGGCGCACATAGTCGAAAGTGGTCGAAAGATACGGCCAGTAAGACCCGACCGTCTTCAACGGATCCTCGCGGTCGAGGGTGCCCATGCCGCCGGCCAGCTTGGGCCAGTTGTCGACGCCTTCGGCGAAGTCGCCGTGGCAGACGGCGCAGTATTCGGAGAAGATCTCGTCGCCGGTCCAGACATCGCCCTCGCCATCGGGCAGACCGGTGCCGTCGGGAAGGATGTCAAGGTTCCAGGCGTTGATTTCCTCGGGCAGGGCCAGGCGGCCGAGCCCATAGGGACCATGCGCCATCGCGGTGTCGTCGCCGGCGAGCCGATCGGTGTCGCCCTGCCCCTCCAGCGTGTCGGTCGTCCCGTCCAGCGTGGCGCTGGCGACAGCGGCCGGTGCCGCGTCGGGCGCAGGCGCCGCTTCGGTCACAGCGGTTTCTTCGGTCACTGGTGCCGCATCGGCGGACTCGGTCGCTGCGACCTCCTCGGTCACAGGTTCCACGTTTGCAGGCTCGGCCGTTGCGACCTCATCAGTCACGGGTGCTGCCTCGGCAGGCTCAGCCGCTGCGACCTCCCCGGCCGCCCGCTGCTCCGCAGCCAAGGCTTCGGCGACCTGGATCGCCTCGGCATGGGCGGCTTCGGCCGCCTTTTGCGCGGCGCGTTCGGAGAGGCCGACCGCCAGCGCGATGGCCGAGACGCCGACCACGCTGACAAGGGCGAGCTGATTAGGAAATTTCGACATTTTCAGCCTCCCCGTCCGGCTTGACCCACCAGGTCTGAATGCCGTTGTTGTGGTAGATCGAGTTCAGCCCGCGCACTTCGCGCAACTGGTTCTTGGTCGGCTGGACATAGCCGGTCTCGTCGCGTGCCCGCGATTGCAGGAGCATCTCCTCGCCCTGCCAGTCGATATCGAGATAGAAGCGCGTCAACGCCCGGGATTCTCCCGGCGCCGCCAGCCGCGCTTTCTGCCAGTTGATGCCCCCGTCGAGCGACACGTCGACGCCGGTGATCGCGCCGCGGCCCGACCAGGCAAGCCCGGTGATGACCAGCGGGCCGGGTCCGTGGGTGATCGGCGCCTGCGGGCTGGGCGAGGTGATGACCGACTTCGCGTCCATCTCCCAGGTCCATTTGCGGCTGACGCCATTGGCCAGCGTGTCGGTGTATTTCGAGGTCTCCTCGCGGCTCTCGACCGCCACCTCGGTCACCTCGACCCGACGCAGCCACTTGATCCACATGTTGCCTTCCCAGCCCGGCACGACCAGGCGGGCAGGGTAGCCATGCTCCATCCGGAGCGCCTCGCCATTGGCCTTGAAAGCCACGAGGCAGTCGTCAAGCGCCTTTTCGAGCGGGATCGAACGGCCGTTCGAGGAGGCGTCGGCGCCTTCCACATAGATCCACTTGCCCTCCGGCTGCACGCCTGCCTCGTTCAGCAAGGTCCGCAGCGGCACGCCGGTATATTCCATGTTGTGGATCATGCCATGCGTGAACTGCGCACCGTTGAGCTGAGCCCCCGCCCATTCCATGCCGGTATTGGCGGCGCATTCGAGGAAGTAGACGCGGGTTTCCCGCGGGAAGCGCTCCAGATCCTCGTAGGTAAAGACCAGCGGCTTGTCGACCAGGCCGTTGATCATCAGGCGGTAATCCTCCTTGCGCAGCTCGATCGCGCCGGAGTGGTGGCGCTCGAAGGCGCAGCCGGCCGGTGTGATCGTGCCGTCAAGCGCATGGATCGGCGTGAAGTTAATCGAGGAGATCGGGTCGGCCGTCAGCCACGGCACGTTGCGGCGGATCACGTCGGCCTCGTATCTGATCGGCAGGCCGTAGGGCGTGGCGTCGACGCCCTCACCGGTGATGCTGGCCCAGTCCTGAACCTCGGTGATCAGCGGATCGGGCGTGGCGGCCCGGGCGGTGGCTGCGGCCACGGCGCCCGCGCCGGCAGCCGCGGCCCCGGTCAGGAACCGGCGCCGAGAAGTCTCGAGACCCTTGCTCTTCCTGGTCATCGGAGATGTCCCTCCATGTGTTGCGTTTCGCCACCGGGGAGGCCGGTGGCCATGTGTTCGGAATGGGTGTGTCAGATGTCGTTGACGACGACGGAGGTGTTGGGCGCCAAGCTCACGACGCCCTGGCGCCGGATGTAGCTTTCGACCACGTCCCAGATCTCCGGCCCCTCGGTGCCCTCGTTGACGGAGGCCCAGCCGGCGACGACATAGGTTTTCGCCGGATCGATCTTTTCGCCCGACTTCAGGTGCACCATGTCGCTGATCCGTTCACCCTGTGGCTTGGAGACGTCGATCGTGTAGCCCATGCCGCCGATGCGAACCATGTCGCCGCCCTGCTGGTAATAGGGGTCGGTATTGAACAGGTTGTCGGCGACGTCCTCGAGGATGACGTGGATGAACTCGCCGGTCATCTCGGTGCGGTAGGCCTTGCCATAGCTCATCGAGGTGACGTTCCAGATATCCTCGCGCGTGATGTCTTGGCCGGGCAGGATCGACGGCCCCCAGCGGACGCCTGGCGACATCGCGATGTCGGCATCGCGCTCCTCGATCAGAGCATCGCAGATCAGGTCATCCCAGGTGCCGTTGAAATTGCCGCGCCGGTAGAGCAGCTGGTCGTCCGCGGTCTGGCCGATCACCTCGGTAAGCTGGTCGAGATAGGGCGCGCGCTGTTCGTCGATGAGTTGGGTCATCTCCGCATCGGGCTCGATCACGTCGGAGAAGATCGGGATCAGCTTGTGCTTGAAGCCCATCATCCGGCCGTCGCGCACGTCGAGGTCGACGCGGGAGACGAACTTGCCGTTCGAGCCCGACGCGATGATGATCGTGTCGTTGACCAGCACCGGCTCCGGCAGCGCATCGTGGGTATGGCCGGACAGGATCACGTCGATACCGGAGACGCGGGAGGCCATCTTGTGGTCCACGTCGAAACCGTTGTGGGAGAGCACCACCACCAGCTCGGCGCCTTCGGCGCGGGCCTCGTCGACCATTTCCTGCATCCGCTCGTCGCGAATGCCGAAGGAGAATTCCGGGAACATCCAGCCCGGGTTGGCGATCGGCATATAGGGGAAGGCCTGGCCGATCACGGCGATCTTGGTACCGCCGCGCTCGAACATCTTGTAGCTCTCGAAAAACTCGGAGGGCTCGTCCCACTCCTTGTCGAAGATGTTCTGGCCGAGAGCGGCGAAGGGCAGTTCCTCCACCAGTTCCAGCAGCCGCTCCGAGCCAAGCGTGAATTCCCAGTGGAAGGTCATCGCGTCGGGCGCGAGCTTGTTCATCACGTTGACCATGTCGGCGCCGGCCGAATGGTAGCAGGTATAGGAGCCGTGCCAGGTGTCGCCGCCATCGAGCAGCAGCGCATCGGGACGGGCGGCGCGGATGGCGTTCACCACAGTGGCGACCCGGTCGAGCCCGCCAACCTTGCCATATTCCTTTCCGAGCGCAGAGAAAGCGTCATAGGTCAGGGCATAGGCCGGCATCGAGCCGTCCGCGATGCCGTAGAGCTTGCGGAAGTCGGCGCCGGTGACATGCGGCACGCGCCCGCGGGCTTCACCCACCCCGATATTGATCTGCGGCTCGCGGAAATAGATCGGCTTGAGCTGCGCGTGGATGTCGGTGACATGGATCAGCGTGACGTTTCCGAAAGTGTCGAATTCCAGAAGCTGGTCCTGCGTGAGCGTCTGCTGCGCGGCCAGACGGGCCCAGTTGCCGAAGCCCGACGCACCCACGATGGCGGAGGCGGCCATCGAGACCTGAAGGAAGTCACGGCGCGAGATCATGCGTCTATTTCCCCTGTATGCGCAAAACATATGCGCAAAATTGAATGAATCACGTTACAGAAAACCCTGCACAGTCCAGGACCATGCAGGGCAATCCGGTTCTCAGTTGCGGACCGACGGACCTTCGACCGACAGGCCGTTGCCGCGCGAGGCGACGTAGAGTTCGAGCGCCACGAATTCCGGGCTGCCCGGCGAGAAGGTCTCGGCGCGGGTGTCGCGAATGCAGCCCTGAAAGCGCTTGTGGATCGGAACGAGGGCCGCGTCCTTCAGGCGGTAGGCCGGGAAGGCGTTGGTCTGACCCTGGCTCAGGTGGTCGGCACGGATCATGTTGCCATAGTTGTCTTCGTGGCAGTTGGCACAGGCAAGTTCGAGCTGACCGTAGCGCGTGTAGTAGATTTCCTTGCCCCGTTCCCAGGTCGCCTGGACCGGTCCGTCGATGGCGACGTTCATCGGCAGGCCACGCGACATGTAGGACATCAGCGCGGACATGTTGGTCAGGTCAGCGCTCGTGTAGCCCCAAGGCTCAGCACCCATTTGCTCGGTGCGGCAGTCATTGATCGCCATCTCGAGGGTACGGACCTCGCCAGACGCCTCGTGCCATTTCGGATAGACCGCGCGCACGCCGGCGATGTCGGCCTCTTCCACCGAGCCGTGACAATCGGCACAGGATTTGCCCTCGGTGCCGTCCGCCGTTTCCCAGACCTCCATCGCCGCCTCGACGGCAAGCATGCCCGGGTTGTCGAAATCGTCGCGCTCCATGTCACGAGTGTCGTCCTCGCGGAACAGCCAGCCCGACATGATCTCGTCGATATACTCCATGTGCTCGGGAGCGGCGGTCCTTGTGACGATCTCGATCTCGTCGTTGATCACCAGCTCGTCCTCCACCGGGTCGGCATTCGCGGCTCCGACGGCAGAGATGGCAAGCAGACCGGCCAGCGCCGTCATTGCCTTGAATTTCATGTCTCGTGTCCTCCCTCTTGGGTGACCCGCCCCGGTGTTCACGCCGGAGCGGACATTCCTTCGCACACCCTGTGTCGGGGCTCAGCCGATGGCGACCGACTTGACGTCCTCGTAGACCGAGCCGTCGTCGTCGTACCAGGTGAACTTGAAATCACCCGCTTCCGGCACCACCGCATCGAACTCGAAATACGGGTTGGTGGAGATCGCCGGCTCCATGGTCACGTCGATGACCGACTTGCCGTTGAACTCGCATGTGAAGCGGTTGATGATCGAGCGCGGGATCAGATTGCCGTCCTTGCCCTTGCGCTGACCCGATTCCATCGGATGCGAGATGAGGGTCTTGATCGTGACGGTCTCGCCAGCGGCGGCCTTCTTGGGCGCCTTGACGCGGGGCTTAACACCTTCAGCCATTTTCTTGTCTCCTGAAACTCTGTTAGCCGCCGCAGCCGCCGATGGTGACTTTCACGGTCGAGCTTGCCTTGACGAAGCTGCCGTCGGCCATCTTGGCGATGGCCATGACTTCCTGCGTGCCGGCAAGGCGGATCCGGGTCGAGGCCGACTGCGAACCAGCCAGCTCGCCGAACTTGAACTGGGCCACGCCCGGCGTCGGGTTGCCGGTGGCAAGCACCAGGATCGCCGCGGCGCCCGGCGCATTCACGCCAATCGGAACCGTGTTGCCGTTCTCGGCAATCTCCGGGGCATCCAGAGTGATGCCGCCTTCGCCGATCTCGGCGCCACCGGTGAAGGCAGCAATGGCGTCTTCGGTGGCGGCATTCACGCGGAAGGGCAGAAAGGCCAGCGCGGCGGCGCCGAGACCGAGGGCCAGCGTCTCGCGTCGTGAGATGTCCATCTCTCTCTCCTTGGTTGGGACGGCGCCGGGCGCGGGGCGCGGCTCCGAATGGGGTTGATATCCGTTATTCCTTGAGCGTCGCGAGGTAGGCGACGACATCTTCGATCTGCTGAGCGGTCAGAAGCGGCGTGATGTCCGCCTCGGCGATTCCCTTGCCGGTGTAGCCTTCGCCCGGACGGATGAAGCCATCGACCTTGTAGAAGGCGGGCATCATCGTGCCATCGTAGGTCTTCTTGGCGTTGGCAACGATCCCCCGGATCTCTGCCTCGGACCAGCGATCGGCTACGCCGTCGAGCGCAGGACCGATATTGCCCTGGAATGGCACATCCGGCATCGCGCCGATCTCGTGGCAGGAAACGCAGTTTCCGATCGACTTGGTCGAGATCACCTTGGCCCCCTCCTCCGGATTGCCCGGCTGGCTGGTCAGAGACGTCTCGAGCGCGCCGGCCTCGTCGAAAACGACGTCGCCCGGGGCGACGACGTCTGCCAGGGCGGCGGGTGCAAGGATGGTGGCGGCAAGGGCCGCAAAGTATGCGCGTTTCATATGTCCTCCCGAAGCGACGCCTGGCGGCGATTGCTGCGTTGTTCCTCCGTTCGCTCGGGACACATTAGCGCACCGGCCTCGCCGGAAGCAACAACAAATTCGCTTTCATGAATTTTAAGTCCGGACAGATTCCGCCCGGTGGGTGCAGCGCATCATGGCAGATGTTGCGCCACCCGGTCATATTCTTTCGTGAAATCGTTAGTTTTCGCGGCGTTCGGCGAGCTTCCGGGCGTGGTAGCGCTGGAAATCCTCCTCGCCTTCGTAGCCCTTCTCGGCCACCCAGACGAGCAGGTCGCCGGTCGTCGAGGCGCCGAACGCGCCGGGCATCGTCGCCACCGCGGCCTCGGCGGCCGACATGTCCTCCGGCAAATCCTCCGGCAGGAAGAGAATCAGCGGCGTGAACATCAGCCGCCATTTCTTGGCCATGTCGGATTCGGTGAGCACCTCGCCGTCGAAATCGGTGACCTCGGTCTGCCCGTGCATGTTGAGCTGCACGACAAAGAAATTTTCTGCGATGTAGTCACTGATCTCGGGCTTGGAGAAGACCTCCTCATGCATCTTCTTGCAATAGATGCAGCCCCGCTGTTCGAAGATCAGCATCAGCCGGAGGCCCTCGGCATTGGCTTCCTCGAGATCCTCGCGCAGATCCTTAAACGTGTCGCGCATCCAAGGCTCCTTGTGGAGCCCGTCGTCGCCGATTTCCGCCAGCGCCAGCGGCGCAGCAAGAAGGAGCGCCGCAATGGCGCCGATCACGCGTTTCAACATGGGCGTCCTCCCCTGATGTCGCCCGCCAGCGCTATCCGATGACGGGCATGTAGTTGAGCATGAATTCCGCGATCAGGTTGACCGAGTTGGTCCCGATCAGCAGTCCGAAAGCGACGAGCAGCACGCCCATGACCTTTTCCACGACCGGCAGATGCTTCCGGAACCCCTTCATCCAGCGCATGAACGGGCCGATGAAGAAGGCGGCCGCCACGAAGGGTAGCGTCATGCCGAGCCCGTAGACGAGCAGCATCAGCGCGCCCTGCCCCATACCACCGCCCTCGGTAGCGACCGTGAAGAGGATCGCCGCCAGCACCGGCCCGACACAGGGCGTCCAGCCGAAGGCAAAAGCAAGCCCGATCACATAGGCGCCGAGAAGCGACACGTTGGAGGTATTGCCTGCATCGGCACGGAACTGGCGATAGAGAAAACCGATCCGGATGATCCCGAGGAAATGCAGCCCCATGGCGATGATAATCGCTGCGGCGACGAGGCGCAGGATGTCCATGTACTGGCCGACAAGCTGTCCGAAGACCGAGGCCGAGGCCCCGAGCGCCATGAAAATGGTCAGAATCCCGGCTGCGAAGAAACTTGCCGCAAGAACCGCGCGGCGACGGACATGCGCCGGGACCTCTCCCTCGGCCGTTATCTGTTGCATGCCGGCGCCAGCCATGTAGGAGAGATAGAACGGAACGATCGGCAGGATGCAGGGTGAGAGAAATGACAGCAGCCCCGCGAGGGCCGCACCCGCCCAGGTAACCTCGGGCATCGATCTCCTCCCCTTGTCCCATTCACACATTCAGATTATGTTGGTAAGAAATCGGACAGTCAATCGGACCTTCATGTCGGATCTTGCATGCATTCTGCGCGCTGCGATTGTCGGAGGCGCGATGAGCCTGACAGCGTTTGCCGCCGGGGCGGTCGAGCTTGTGATGGTCGAGCAACATGGATGCGTCTACTGCACCCGGTGGAATGCGGAGATCGGTCCGATCTATCCGAAGACGTCGGAGGGCGCCTATGCACCGCTGCGTCGCGTTGAACTCGGGAGCGAGGCGATGAACGCACTCTCTCTCAAACGTCGGGTGAGTTTCACCCCGACCTTCGTGCTGGTCGACGATGCCAGCGTGGAACTTGCTCGCCTGGAAGGTTATCCGGGCGAAGACTTCTTCTGGGGGCTTCTGGGAAAGATGCTCTCGGATGTGACGGATTTCCAACCGCTGGATCAGGGCGGGAGCTAGGTCCAGTCGCGAAGGGAATTCGCGAGGTGCAGCCCGGTTTCCGGGATGAGCCGCCTCCGAGCGGTCCTCGCGGACCACTATTATGGGGGTGCTGTCATACGGCGCCCCAGCAGATGGCAACCCTGCCATAGCGCTTGGAAAGGAATGGAATGGACATGGAAGACCTTTCGAACCGCGAATCCAAGGCCAAGGCCATTTTGCCGATCATCAGCGAGCTGACGACGGACGAGGAAATTGACCAGATCGTCGACAAGGCCACGCAGGCATCGACCTTCCTCAAGGCGATCAGCCACGAGGGACGGCTGATGATCCTGTGCCACCTCGTGACCGGCGAGAAATCTGTGACCGAGCTGGAGAAACTGCTCTCCGCACGCCAGGCGGCGGTGAGCCAGCAACTCTCGCGGCTTCGGCTCGAGGGGCTGGTGCAGCCGCGCCGCGACGGCAAAACAATCTACTACTCCTTGACCGACGACCGCCCGCGCAAGATACTCGAGACCGTTTACGAGCTGTTCTGCAAGGACAGCGACGCCTGCTAGACCGGTAACGCGCGCATCAGACGCCTGTCCGGCGAGCCAGCTGGGGAGGGCTGTAATGGGCGACGCACTGGGAGACGCCACATTGGTGGCGATCTTCGGCTTTCTGGGAGGTCTGGGACTCGGGCTGGCCGCAAGGCTCGGCCGGTTCTGCACCCTCGGCGCCATCGAGGACGCACTCTATGGCGGCTCCGACATCCGGCTTCGCATGTGGGCCATCGCGATCGGCACCGCGGTTATCGGCAGTTTCGCGCTTGCCGCCGCCGGGTTGTTCGATCCCGAGACAAGCTTCTATCTCAACCGTGGCTGGAACCCCGTCGCCCACATCCTGGGCGGGCTGCTCTTTGGCTATGGCATGGCGCTGGCGGGCAATTGTGGCTACGGCGTCCTGGCACGCGTCGGCGGCGGCGACCTGCGCGCCTTCGTCATCGTGCTGGTGATGGCAATCGCCGCCTATTCGGTGATCTCCGGCCCCTTTGCCGCGCTGCGCGTCACGATTTTTCCTGACAACCTCTGGGCGACGGACGCCCCCGCGGGCTTCGCCCATCTTCTTGCCGGTGCGACGGGCCTGTCGCCGATCCCCGTCGGCATTGCCTTCGGCGCACTGATCCTGGCCGCGGCGCTCGCGCCCGCGCGGATGCGCCACGCACGCAAGGCAGTGTTCTGGGCGGTGGTCGTCGGCCTCGCCATAACCGCCGGCTGGGCAGGCACCGCCTGGGTCGCTGACCGCAGCTTCGGCGCGGTGCCGGTCGAGAGCCATACGTTCTCCGCGCCACTCGGCGACACCGTGCTCTTCACCATGCTGGCCTCGGGGATGAAAGTCAGCTTCGGCGTCGGTTCGGTCGTCGGTGTGCTCTGCGGCGCCTGCATTGGCTCGCTCCGGCGCGGCCATTTCCGCTGGGAGGCCTGCGAGGACCCGCGCGAACTGCGGCGCCAGATCGGTGGCGGGGTTCTGATGGGCTTCGGCGGCGCCATCGCCGTCGGCTGCTCGGTGGGACAGGGCCTCTCGGCCTTCTCGCTCCTCGCCTTCTCCGCACCGCTCACTCTCGGCGCCATCGTGATCGGCGCCTGGCTGGGCTTGCGCCAGCTGATCGGCGGCTTCGCCACGCTCTGAGCCGGAAGGCGCGCCCTCATCAGGGCTGGATGGTCTCGGCGTCCAGGTAGGAGAAGGCGACGCTCGCCGAGTGCGGCCCGTGGGTGTTGTCCTGGTACGAGAAGGACGTAAACGTCACCCGGGTAAAGAACTCGTGCTGGAAAAATGCACCGTCCTTCGCCATCGAGATCGTCATCTCGGCCTTGATACGCTTTGTCACCGCGAGATTGGCTAGGGACTGTCCACGCGGCAGCGCCACCACGACCCATCGGTCATCGTCGTTCCGGGGTCTCCGGTTCGCTCCGGGCGGGTGGCGGGAATAAACCGGTATCGCGCTTGGCGGGATATCCTTCGGCGACTCGACTGGCTTGGTGAAATACATCCAGATCGGCATGCAACCTCCTCCACCATGACAACCTGCGCCCGAATCGCTTGAACGGCAACAGCGACGCTCGGGCGGCTCGGCTTTGCACGACACCGGCAGCGGCCCGGAATGCCCTGACAACAAGCTGCATCGCGACCGCGCTCCGTGCCGCGTTCCGGGTAAGGCATTCCTTAAGGGATCTGCGCGATGAAAGGCGGGAAAGTGAGGTATGCCATGGCAAACGCGACCGTCCGGGAAGATTTCACCGCCCCCTCCCGCAGGCACGCGGCGCGGAACGAGGCGCCGCTCTCTAAACCTGACCGGGTCGCCACCGCCGCCGCTTCGATCCGCGAGGCTCCGAGCCTCGGCGAGCTCTTCGACCTCGGCGTCGACACGATCGTCTTTCGTAAGACCGGGAGAGACGCGCCTTGGGAGGCGCGTTCGGATTCGGACTGGCTCCGGGTCGCGCGCTGCATGTCGGGCGGCCGCGTCCGCCGGCGGCGCCGCCGGCCTGCCGACGCCGAGAGCGACGACTGGATCGCGCAGATCGATGATTTCGGCCATGCCGTGATCACCGGTTTCACGCTAGACGGGCCGTATCCGGACCGGTTGGACCTCGGCGAGTTCTCCGCCGCTTTCGGTGTATCCGTCCGGCCCGAACAGATCGCAGTTCGCGACGATGGCGACGGGAATGCCCGCCTGCACTTTCCCGCCGGCGAAACCGTGACGCTCTTGGGTATCGCACCCGACGAGCTCGACCCGCCCCGTCTCGTCGCGATGTGCCGCAGCGCGCGGCCGGGCAGATAGGCGATTGCGCCGGGCGCCATGTCGGCTAGTGTCGTGCCAACCGAGATCCGGACCGCCGGCCGGTCCGCCGATACCGAAAGGCACCTCCGCATGAGCCATTGCGTCTTCGTCCAGATCCGCTGCGCCCCCGGCACGACCTACGAGGTGGCCGACGCCATCGCGCTCCGCGAAATCCATTCCGAGCTGTTTTCGACCTCTGGCGAATACGACCTTCTTCTGAAGCTCTACATCCCCGAGGAGGAGGATATCGGCCATTTCATCAACGAGAACGTGGCCCGTATCCCCAATGTCCAGCGCACGCTGACCATAATGACTTTCCGCGCATTCTGATCGCGGCCTGCACCGCGATCAGCGCTGCTCGAGAGAGGACCGGACGAGGCTCCATTCCTCCTCGACCGGTCCCGGGTGACGAGTCCTGCCGGCACGGCGGTACCAGTAGGCTGCATTCGCGTCGTCCCCTTCGATCCGGTGGACCAGAGCGTGGATCCAGTCGTACTCCGACACGCCTTCCTGCGCCTGGCAGATCCGGTGCGCCTCCTCCATCTCCGGCCCTGGTTGGAAATTGCCGGCACTCAGGTAATCGAGCGCGGTGATAAGCTCTTCTTTCGACATGCCATGTCCTCGATCTGTTGCTGCCAGCGATGGTAGCGGTCGCCGTGCCAGTGACCAGCCGGAACCGGCCATCCAATTCATGTCCGGAAGCCTGACGCCAGCGACACCGCCCGCTAAGGGCGCCGAAACAAGATGCGCCCGGCGGAGTGTTCCGCCGGACGCAAAGCCCCATGGGGAAGTCGATCCCGCGGGATCAGAAGGGGCTGTCGGGGTAGTAGAACTTCTCGGCGTTGTCCTTGGTGATCAACACCGAGCCGATGACGAACTTGCCCGAGACGGGCGCGTTCGAGACGTAGTTAAGCGCCGTGATCTCGATCGCCGTGGCCGACATCGACGGCGGATAAGTCACGTTTGCCTTCACGTAGGGGTCGCCGTCGGCGACGCGCTTGACCATCTCCTTCATGCCGGCGCCGCCGAGCACCCACATCTCGTCCATCCGGCCGGATTCCTTGATCGCGGCCAGTACGCCGATCGCCATGTCGTCGTCAGAAGCCCAGACGGCGTCGATCTCGGGATATTTCGACAGGAAGTCCTGCATCACCGTGAAGGCGTCATCGCGGTTCCAGTTGCCATGCTCCATGCCGAGGATCTCGATGCCGGTGCCTTCGATCGCTGCCTGGAAGCCCTCGACACGCTCGTTGTCGATCGTCGTCGGAATGCCGCGCAGAACGACGATCTTGCCGCCGTCGGGCATCATTTCCTTGAAGAACTCACCGGAGACACGGCCGAAGCCCGGGTTGTCGCCAGCCACATAGAGATCCTCGATTCCTTCCTCGGAAAGTCCGCGGTCGATCACCGTTACCCAGGCGCCCGACTCCTTCACGCGCTTGACCGGCGCGGTCAGCGGTTCGGACTCGAAGGGCAGCACGACCAGCGCGTCGATGTTGCGCGTGGCCATCATGTCCTCGATGTCGTTGACCTGCTTGGCCGGATCCGAGGCGGTCGCGAGCACGAAGTCGAGCTCGGGATAGGTCGCCTCGAGCCGGTCGATCGCTGCCTGCGCGTGGAAATTCATGCCACCGGCCCAGCCGTGGGTCGCGGCCGGGATCGAGACGCCGATCACCGTGGTCTCCTGCGCCAGGGCCCCGGTCGCGCCGAGCGCCATCGCAATCGCCGTCGCTCCGAAGAGATGCTTCATTTTCATTGCCTTCCTCCCATGTTTTGCCCCGCGACGGGGCCTTGTTCCCGTCAGCGGGATGACTTCCTGGCGCGCTGCAGCACAACCGCCAGGATGATGATCACGCCCTGGATCGCCCCGTTGAGATAGGGGCTGACAAGGTCCGTGAGATTGAGAATGTTGTCGATGAGCCCGAGGATCAGGACCCCCACGACGGTGCCCCAGACCCGGCCGAAGCCGCCCGACAGCAACGTGCCGCCGATGATGACCGCGGCGATGGTCTCGAGTTCCCAGAGCAGGCCCGTGGAGTTCGAGGCCGAGCCAAGCCGCGGCACGTAGAGCACCGAGGCGAGACCGACCAGAGTGCCGAGCACCACATAGGTCATCATGCGCACGCGCTTGACGCGGACCGCCGAGTAGAGCGCCACCTGTTCGTTGGAACCGATGGCGGCGCAATGGCGGCCATAGGCAGTGTGGCGCATGGCGATCTCGCCCAGCACGGCGACGAGCGCGAAGACGATGATCGGCCAGCGGATGCCGAAGAGACCGCCGTAGTAGACCGGCTCGTAGAGCGAACCGAGCGAGAAATTCAGCGAGATCGTTCCGCCGTCCGCCATCCAGGTGACCAGCGAGCGAAAGATCACCATCGAACCCAGTGTGACGATGAATGCCTCAATTCCCATGCGCGTTATCAGGAAACCGTTGACCGCGCCGGCGAGCGCCCCGAGCGCGAGGCCGGCCCCCATGCCGATGAGGATCACGTTCCAGCTCGTGCCGAGCGAGGGGATCAGCGCGTTCATCACCATGATCATGATGCCGGCGATGAAGGCGGTCATCGACCCCACCGAAAGGTCGAGCCCGCCCGCGGTGATGACGAAGGTCATGCCGACGGCCATGATTCCAATGAAGGACGAGCGCGACAGCACGTTGGTGATGTTCCTGGAGGCGAGGAAATCGGGGTTGAGCGCCGTTCCGATCACCACCAGCACCACCAGCGCAAGGATCGGCCCGAGCGCCTGGAGTTCGAACCTGCGCCGTCGTGTTGCCGGGGCAGTCCCGGTCATGTCAGCCATCGCCATTGCCCTTCTGCTCGAGTCCCATAGCGAGGCGCACGATGGCGTCCTCGGTCACCTCGTCGCCGCTCACCTCGCCCTCGATCCGGCCGCGCCGCATGACGCAGACCCGGTCGCAGAGCCCGATCACCTCGGTCATCTCCGACGAGACAACCACCACCGAGCGGCCGGTCTCGGCAAGCTGGTGGATGAAGGTGTAGAATTGCTGCTTGGTGCCGACGTCGATGCCGCGGGTCGGCTCGTCGATCAGCACGATCTGCGGATCGGCCAGCATGATCTTGGCCAGCAGGACCTTCTGCTGGTTGCCGCCCGACATGTTGCCCACCAGCACCTCGCGCGACGGCGCGCGGATGTCGAACTCATCGATCGCCCGGTCGAGCGCAGCCTCTTCGGCCTTGCGGTCGATCAACCCGCGCGAGAACTTCTTCAGCGCCAGGAGCGTCAGGTTTCGCCGCATGTCCTGGGTCAGGATCAGCCCGTGCTCTTTGCGGTCCTCGGGCAGATAGACAAGGCCCGCCGCCATTGCCGCCTCGGCCGAGCCGAGCGTCAGCGGCCGGCCGTTGATCGAGACCGTTCCGGTGGCGTCGCGCACGCCGAAGAGCGCTTCCATCAACTCGGTGCGGCCAGAACCGACCAGCCCGGCAAAGCCGAGGATCTCGCCACGCCTCAGCGAGAAGGACACGTCCCGGACGACATTCCCGACAGAGAGGCCGCGCACCTCGAGCACCGGCTCGGTGCCGTCCGCCGGGCGTTTCGGCGGAAACATGTCCGAGAGGTCGCGCCCGACCATGGCTTCGGCCATCTGGTCCTCATTCATCTCGCCCCGAAGCGCAGTCCGCACGATGTGCCCGTCGCGCATCACGGTGATGCGATCGGCGATCCGGGCCACCTCGTCGAGCTTGTGCGAGGTATAGAGGATCGCCGTGCCCTCCGCCTTGAGCCTCTCGATCTGGCGGAACAGAACCTCGGTTTCGCGCGTCGTCAACGCCGCCGTAGGCTCGTCCATGATCAGCACGCGCGCCTTGCGTGTCAGTGCCTTGGCGATCTCGACCATCTGCTTTTCCGGCACCGAGATATCGGCGGTGCGCGCCGTCGGGTCGAGCGGCGTCTCCAGCCGCTCCAGCAATTCGCGCGCCTGTGCCCGCATCGCCCGATGATCGAGCAGCGGCCCGCGCCGGATCTCGTGACCGAGAAAGATGTTCTGCTCGACACTCAGAAGCTGCGCGAGGTTGAACTCCTGGTGGATCAGCGTCACGCCGCGCGCCTCGGCCTCGCGCGAGCTGGCGAAGCGGGCCGGCGCGCCGTCGAGTTCGACCGTGCCACCGGTCGGCGCGAGATAGCCCGACATGATCTTCATCGCCGTCGACTTGCCCGCGCCATTCTCGCCGATCAGCGCGTGGACCTCGCCCGGGAACAACTCGAACGAAATGTCGAAGAGGACCTGCACCGGCCCGAAGGACCGCTGCGCGTCGCGCAGCGCGAGCACAGGCGCGGCGGCCGGCCCGGCCACAGGGGCCGGTTTCGGTCCGCCGCGCTTGGCGGTTTCCATCGCCTCGGTGATGGTCATCCGAACCTCATGCGAGCGTGACCCAGGCCGCGTTGCGCGCCGAGGAGCGCACGCAGGCATCGACGAAGGCCACGCCCAGCAGCCCGTCCTCGACGGTCGGGAACAGGACGTCCTTCGGGATCGCCTCGCCCGCCTGCTTGGCGCGGATTGCGCGAGCGGCCTCGGTGTAGATATTCGCGAAACCTTCGAGATACCCTTCCGGATGACCACCGGGCACGCGCGAGACCCGCGCCGCCACGTCCCGGGCACCGGCGCCCGCGCGCGTCAGCAGCCGCTTCGGCTCGCCGAAGGGCGTATGCCAGAGGTAGTTGGGATCCTCCTGCGCCCATTCCAGGCCGCCCTTATCCCCATAGACCCTAATGCGAAGGGCGTTCTCGTTGCCCGGCGCGACCTGGGAGCACCAGAGCATGCCCCGCGCACCGCCCTTGAAGCGCAGCATCACGTGGCCGTTGTCGTCGACCCGGCGGCCCGGCACGAAGCTCTGGAGATCGGCCGCCAGCGCTTCCAGCTCGAGCCCGCTGACAAAGCTCGCGAGGTTGAAGGCGTGGGTGCCGATGTCGCCGGTCGAGCCGCCTGCGCCGGAGCGCTCGGGGTCGGTGCGCCATTCCGATTGCTTGTTGGTCCCGGTTTGCTCGACCGCCGTGGTCAGCCAGTCCTGCGGATACTCGACCTGCACCACGCGGATCGTGCCGAGCTCGCCCGCCGCGACCATCTCGCGCGCCTGCCGCACCATCGGATAGCCGGTGTAATTATGCGTCAGTGCAAAGACCGCGTCGCTCTCGGCGGCGAGCTTGGCGAGCTTGCGCGCATCCGGCAGCGTCGATGTCAGCGGCTTGTCGCAGATCACGTGGATGCCGCGCTTAAGGAACTCCCGCGCCGCCGGGTAGTGGACGTGATTCGGCGTGACGATCGCCACCGCCTCGATCCCGTCCTTCAGCCGCTTCTCGCGAATCGCCATCTCGCGGAAATCCGAATAGATCCGGTCGGGAGCAAGGCCGAGCGCCTCGCCGCTCTCCTTCGCCCGCTCCGGCGTGGAGGAGAGCGCCCCGGCCACCAGTTCGTATTCCCCGTCGATCCGCGCCGCGATGCGGTGGACCGCGCCGATGAAGGCGTCCTTGCCGCCGCCGACCATGCCCAGCTTGATACGTGCCATGTCAGTCTCCGATTCCCAGCATCTTCCGGTTCGCTGCCTCGTCGGTCCCGCCGCTGGCGAAATCGTCGAAAGCCACCTCGGTGACGCGGATGATGTGATCGCGGACGAACTGCGCCCCTTCCCGCGCCCCGTCCTCCGGGTGTTTGAGGCAGCATTCCCATTCGACCACGGCCCAGCCGTCGAAATCATTGGCCGCCATCTTCGAGAAGACCGCGCCGAAATCGACCTGCCCGTCGCCGAGCGACCGGAACCGCCCGGCACGGTCCACCCAGGGCTGGTAGCCGGAATAGACGCCCTGCCGGCCGGTCGGGTTGAACTCCGCGTCCTTGACGTGGAACATCCCGATCCGGTCCTTGTAGATGTCGATATTGTCCAGATAATCGAGGCATTGCAGGACGTAGTGGCTCGGATCGTAGAGCATCTTGGCGCGCGCGTGGCGGCCGGTCCGCTCCCAGAACATCTCGTAGGTCACCCCGTCATGCAGGTCCTCGCCCGGATGGATCTCGTAGCAGACATCCACGCCACATTCCTCGGCATGGTCCAGGAGCGGCTTCCAGCGCCGGGCCAGCTCGTCGAAGGCGGTGTCGATCAATCCCGCCGGCCGCTGCGGCCAGGGATAGATGAACGGCCAGGCCAGCGCGCCGGAGAAGGTCGCATGCGCCGTGATTCCCATGTTACGCGACGCCGTGAGCGCCTTCTTCACCTGATCGACCGCCCATTCCTGGCGTGCTGTCGGGTTGCCGCGCACCTCAGGGGCCGCGAAACCGTCGAAGGCGGTGTCATAGGCGGGGTGGACAGCCACGAGCTGGCCCTGGAGATGCGTCGAAAGTTCCGTCACTTCGACGCCGTTGGCCGCCGCCACGCCCTTGAACTCGTCGCAGTAATCCTTGCTCTCGGCCGCCTTCGCGAGGTCGATCAGGCGCCCGTCCCAGCTTGGCACCTGAACGCCGGCATAGCCGCAATCGGCGGCCCATTTGGTGATGCTGTCCCAAGAGTTGAACGGCGCCGCGTCGCCGGCGAACTGCGCCAGGAACAGGGCGGGCCCCTTGATCGTCTTCATCGCTTGCCTCCCTGCCGGTCAACGAGAACCGCGCTCCGCGCAGCCCCTCCCCGGCATATGCGAATCGTTGATGTAATCCTTTACATCGGCATAATATTTTGCGTGTAATCGATTACAAGGCCAAATCCGCGCAGGCTGCAGATCGACGCATCCGGCATCGATCCGTCGCGGAACCGAAGGAGAAAGATGCTGCGCGCGCCATCCATTCGCGATGTCGCCCAGGCCGCCGGGGTATCGACGGCAACCGTGAGCCGAACGCTCACCAATCCCGACGTGGTCAGCGAGATCACGCGCGAGGCGGTCTTCCGCGCCATTCGCGAGACCGGTTATGTCGTCAATCAGGCGGCGCGGAACCTGCGCCGGCGCGAGACCGGTGCAGTGGCCGTGCTCCTGCCAAATATCGCCAACCCGTTCTTCTCGCGCATCCTCTCGGGCATCGCCGAGGTGATGTCGGAAGCCGGGCTCAACGTCTTCATCAACGACACCACGCCGGTGACGCGCGACGAGCACCGGTTCCCGGAATATGCCAGCCACGCCCATGTCGACGGGCTGATCGTCCTCGACGGGATGCTGCGCCACGACGCGCTGCTCGACCGAGGCCCGCCCGAGCTTCGTCCGCCATTGGTTTTCGCCTGCGAATGGATCGAGCAGGTCGCGCGGCCGAAGGTCACGATCGACAACCACGCCGCGGCGGCGCAGGCGATACGCCACTTGCTGGCGCTCGGGCACAGGCGAATCGGTCACGCCTGCGGACCGCCTGGGAACGTGCTGAGCATCGCCCGGCTCGCGGGCGCGCGGGCGGCGCTTGCCGAGGCAGGCCTGTCGCTTCCCGACGCCTGGGCCTTCCCGGGGGATTTCTCGCTCGAATCCGGCGCGGCGGCGGCGCGCGCCTGGCACGCGGCAGCAGATCGCCCGACGGCCGTCTTCTGCGCTTCCGACGAGATGGCCCTCGGCTTCATCGGCGAGGCGCAACGCCGTGGGATCAAGGTGCCGGACGAGATTTCGGTGGTCGGGTTCGACGACCTAGAGATGGCGAGCCACGCCGTCCCCGCCCTGACGACGATCCACCAACCGCGCGCCGATATCGGAAGGGCGGCGGCGCGGATGCTGCTGGAGCGGATGCTACTGGCACCGGCCGAACGGGTCGCCCGCCCTGCCCCGCATGTCGTTTTGCCGGTCACGCTGGCGGTGCGCGAAAGCACCGCGCCCCCGCCGCGCTGATCTTCGCAAGCCCGCGTCCCGGCGCTACACTCGCCCGAAACACCCGGAGGTCCCGTTGACACGTCTTGCCCCGCTTCTCGCCTGCCTCCTCGCCGCCCCGGCCGCTGCCGCGGACCTGCCGCTACCGGTCACCGACGCGGCATATGCCGAGGTAAACCAAGGACTGGTCGCAGTCGGGCGCCTGCTGTTCTGGGACCCGATCCTCTCGGGCAACCGGAACATCTCCTGTGCGACCTGCCACCACCCGCGTTTCGGCACGTCGGACGGTGTCTCACTCGATCTCGGCGAAGGCGCGACCGGGCTCGGACCGGACCGCCGCCCGGACCCCGACAACATGCCCGAGCAGCGCATCCCGCGAAACGCGCCCGGGCTTTTCAACCTCGGAGCGACGGAATTCACCACGCTGTTCCACGACGGCCGGATCCAGACGGACCCGGACCGCCCCAGCGGATTGCGCACGCCGCTCGACCAGGAGATGGTCCAGGGCTTCTCCGGCGTGCTCTCGGCGCAGACCATGTTCCCGGTGCTCTCGCAGGACGAGATGGCGGGCCATTACAGCGAAAACGAGGTCTCCAAGGCGGTTCGTTCGGGCCGGATCACCGGCGACGGCGGCGCCTGGGATCTGATTGCGGCCCGGGTGCGGGCGATCCCGGAATACCAGGCGGCCTTCGCGGCCGCGCTGCCGGAGGTGGCCGCAGGCAGGCCGATCGCCTTTACCGACGTCTCGGACGCCATCGCCGATTTCGTCGCATGGGAATGGCGCTCCGACGACAGCCCCTTCGACCGCCACCTGCGCGGCGAGGCGCCGCTCACCGGTGAGGCGCTGCGCGGCATGGAACTCTTCTACGGCGATGCCGGCTGCTCCACATGCCATTCCGGCCCATTCCAGACCGACCACGCCTTCCACGCGATGGGCGTGCCGCAGTTCGGTCCCGGAAAGGCCGAGCGTTTCGAACGTCATTCGCGCGACGAGGGCCGCTTTCGTGTCACTGGCCACGCCGAAGACCTCTATGCCTTCCGAACCCCATCCCTGCGCAACGTGACGCTCACCGCCCCTTATGGCCACACCGGCTCCCACCGCGACCTCGGCGGATTCATCGCCTACCACCTCGACCCGGCCACCGGGATCGCGCAGTTCGACCGGAGCCAGACGATCCTTCAGGAGTTCGACGGCAAGCCGCTCTGGGCCGCGTTGGACGACCCCGAGGAGAAAGGCCGCATCCTCGCTGCGCTCGACACCACGCCGGTCAACCTGTCCGAGGCCGATCTCGCTGCGCTCCTGGCGTTCCTGGAGAGTCTGACCGGCGACATGGGAGCAGACGGCCGGCTGGGCATACCCGAGACCGTTCCGAGCGGATTGCCAGTGGATCGCTAACATCACCGGCCGCGAACGGAGCGCAGCCCCCGTCGCCGCCTGCGCGACGACTCCCCCGGGACATTTTCGAACAGAAGACGCCGGGACTACTCGATCACGCTCATGTCGAGGCCACCGTCTTGCCCGCGCCAAAGCTCGACGGAGCAATTGGCGTGGATCTTTTGCCAGTCGCTCACCGCGCCATCCGGCCAGATCACGCGAGCCTCGACCTCCTCCGCCGCGCCGAGGCCGAAATGCTCCGGCAGGCTCCGGCCCGAAACGTGGCCACCGCCGGAGGTCAGTTCACGCGCCACGATCGCGCCGTCCGCCCCGCGCAACTCGACCCAGGCACCGATTGCGAAACCGTTCACACCGTCCTGGCGGGGACGGATCTGCAACCAGTTGCCGGCGGCTTCGGTCGCGTTGCGATAGAGCTCCATGGGTGCGCGACGGTTGACCACGGCGAGATCGAGCCGTCCGTCACCATCGAAATCGGCCAGTGCAGCACCGCGCGATCGATCGAGCGTCGCTACGCCGGCTTCGACCGAGCGCTCGGCGAAGGTGCCGTCAGCCTGCTGGATCAGCAGGTTGTTGGGGTCGTTGATCGCGTTCGAGGGCATCTGGTCAACATTGCCCTTGGCGATGAACAGGTCGTCTCGGCCGTCGTTGTTCACATCGCCGAACTGCGCCGTCCAGCCGGTCGAGGGGCGGCCATCGTCGCCCAGATGCGGCCGTTGCGCGAAGGTGCCGATGGTATAGGGCGCGAGCCGGTAGCCGCTTTCGCCATCGGACAGAAGTGTCAGTTGGTCGGCCATCGAGGTCAGCACCAAGTCGGGACGACCGTCGCCCGAGATGTCGCGGCTGGCGATGCCCATGCCCCAGATCGAGATCTTCTCCCAGCCATCCGCGTCTCCGAGCAGGCGCGGCTCCTCGTCCATGCGCCACATCTGCTCCGAACCGCCACGCACGTAGTAATGGCGGTCGTTTGAGACGCGGAGGTCCTGGCGACCGCTGCGGGTCCAGTCGGAGAAGAGCATGGAGAGGGCGCAGAAGCCGGGCTCGAGGATCCGGGGCGGGCGATAGCGCTCGCCCTCGGGCCGGTGCAGTTCGTTCACGTCGCAGGCTTCGAACGGGCCCTCGGGGTCGTCGCGGTCGACGTAATTGCCGATGGCGAGCGTGGGCAGGGTATTTCCCGGTTCCCATGTCGCGGAAAAGGCAGTGGACCAGCGTGCGCCGCCATCGAAACCGAGCGCGGCGGTCGCGTCTTCGAAGTGGCAATCGCCCTGCCCGTGCAGGAGAATGTTCGTGCCGACACGCAGCACGGCGAGGTCAAGGATGCCGTCGCTGTCGATGTCGAGCGGATAGGCGCCCGTGACGCCGGAAAGCTCCGGCACGCCCTCGCCGAGCTCGAATTCAAGAGCAGATCCCGGACTCTCCGTCCGGTTCACGAAGAGCCGCGCCGGCGCGGTGCCACCGGCGGCGTAGATCTCCGGGCGCGCGTCGTCGTTGCAGTCGAAGACCGCCAGGCCTCCGCCGACGAAATGCTCCCAGCCGCCGGAATAGACGTGCTCGACGGGCAGCGCCGCGCGCGCGTCGACGAAGCGGACCTCGCCGGCAAAGGCAGGTCCGGCCATCAGGGCCAGGATCATGGCAGCTTTCATCCCGACGCCTCCCGCGCCCTCTCCTGCGTGACCTTAGCCAGCGCCAGCGTCGCCGCGCCGCGGGCCCAGACAAGGTCGCCCCAGGCGTTGGTCTCGATCGGCGGCAGGGCGCGACCGACATTCAGCGACAGCGTGCGCGCCTCCCGCAACACCTCCTCCGCATAGAGATAGTCATATCTCATCCGCGCGCCCGAAAGGATCACAAGCGAGGGATCGAAGAGGTTGATGACATTGGCCAGCCCCGCGGCGAGGAAGCGACCGGCGCGGCGGAAGATCGTGCGGGCCGCCTCGTTGCCCGCCTTGGCCTGGTCGTAGAGGCTCTCAAGGATCACCTGTGCGGAGCCCGAGGCCGTGCGGTGCATGTCGAGCGCCACCCCGGCCTCGCGCACAAGCGCGTAGTCCGAGACATAGGCTTCCAGGCAGCCGCGCTGGCCGCAGCGACAGAGCGCCCCGTCATGCTGCACCTTGGTGTGGCCGAGTTCCATGCCGACCGAATGGGCGCCGCGATAGAGCTGGTGGTTCATCACCAGCCCCATGCCGACGCCGTATTCCAGCGTCACCACGGCGAAATCGGCGAGTTCACGCCCAGCGCCATACCATAACTCCGCCAGCGTCAGCAGGTTGGCGTCATTGTCGACCTCGACCGGCAAACCGAGTCGCTCGGACATCATCGCAGCGATGGGAAGCCCGGTCTCGCGGATGATCGGCGACCAGAGCGAGATGCCCCGGGCGTGGTCGACCATCCCGGGCACACCGATTCCGACAGCGGACAGCGCGTCGCGGCGCATTCCGGCCTCGGCCAGCATCCGCGCCAGCAGATCCTCGGCCTCCCCGGCCAGCAGTTCGAAATCGGACCGAAGACTGCTGCGCGACAGGCTTGCCTCGGCCACAGGCTGACCGGCGAAATCGACGATGACGCCGGTATGCATCAGGTCCGAGAGCTTGATGCCGGCGACATAACCGGCCTCGGGACGCACGGCGAGCGCGACCGGCGGACGGCCACGGCCGCCGGGCTCGCGCGGCGCCTCGACCTCAACCAGAAGACCGGACGACTTCAGGTCGGCCACCAGCGTGCTCACGGTGGCCGGGCTCACCGCGAGCCGCTTCGCGACGTCGATTCGCGGGATCTGCCCCTGCGAGCGCACGCAATCGAAGATCTGCTGCCGGAGCGGCGGCACCGTCGAATCATGGGCCGGAAAGATCGGGCCACATCCTGCGGGCGGGAGACTTGCGGCCGGCAGATCCCGCGCGTTCACTGGCGCATTTCCTTCACCCCTCCAAAGAAATCACTTTCTGCATCGCAGAAACTGTGACCGCAAACATGCATTTCTCGTATGATCCAGTCATTTTCTGGTGCCAAACGCCGTCACAAGCCTGATTTTTATTTTGACAAGTAAATTAATTTAGTCAATCCTCTTGTGTGGAACGGCTGCCTGCGAAGGAGCCGTCCGCCCAAAACGCATAGGGCAGACAATTCGGGAGGAATTCATGCGTAACCTTTTCATCGCGGCTGCCGCACTGACAACCGCTTTCACCACGACCGCGCTCGCGCAGGACCTCACGGTCGGCGTCAGCTGGTCGAACTTCCAGGAAGAGCGCTGGAAGACCGACGAGGCCGCGATGGTGGCAGCCCTCGAGGCCGGTGGCGCCAACTACGTCTCGGCGGACGCGCAATCTTCGTCTTCCAAGCAGCTTTCGGATATCGAAGCGCTGATGGCCCAGGGTGTCGACGCGCTGATCGTGCTTGCCCAGGACACCGAGGCAATCATCCCTGCCGTGCAGGCTGCTGCCGACGAGGGCATCCCGGTCATCGCCTATGACCGCCTGATCGAGGATCCGCGCGCCTTCTACCTGACCTTCGACAACGTCGAGGTCGGCCGGATGCAGGCCCGCGCGGTCTTTGCCGCTGCACCGACGGGCAACTACGTAATGATCAAGGGCTCGCCCACCGACCCGAACGCGGACTTCCTCCGTGGCGGCCAGCAGGAAATCCTGCAGGCGGCGATCGATTCCGGTGACATCACCATCGTCGGCGAGGCTTATACAGACGGCTGGCTGCCCGCCAACGCACAGCGCAACATGGAGCAGATCCTGACCGCCAACGACAACAAGGTCGATGCCGTGGTTGCCTCCAACGACGGCACCGCCGGCGGAGTCGTGGCCGCGCTTACCGCTCAGGGCATGGACGGGATCCCGGTCTCCGGCCAAGACGGCGACCATGCCGCTCTGAACCGCGTCGCCAAGGGCACCCAGACGGTCTCTGTCTGGAAAGACGCGCGCGACCTCGGCCGCAACGCCGGCGAAATCGCCGTGGCGCTCGCGGGCGGCACGGCGATGGCCGATATCGACGGGGCCATCGAATGGACCTCGCCGTCGGGCACCACGATGACCGCCAAGTTCCTCGAACCGGTCCCGGTGACTGCCGAGAACCTGACCGTGGTCACCGATGCCGGCTGGATCTCGGTCGATGCGCTCTGTCAGGGCGTCGAGAGCGGCCCCGCTCCCTGTAACTGAGCGCCACTCGCACGAGCAAACGAGTCCTGAAGCAAGCCCCCGCCGATTACGGCGGGGGCAAACGGAACGCGCATCCCGGAGAGCGCCCACATGTCTGACAGCACCGCACAGCGCGACCTGCCGACTCATACCCGCCGGAACATCCTCGACACGATGGAAGTCGATACCCGCCTGCTCGGCATGATCGGGGCATTCGTCATCATCTGCATCGTTTTCGACGTCTGGACGGGCGGCCGGTTTCTCACCCCCCGCAACATCTTCAACCTCACGATCCAGACCGTCTCCGTTGCCATCATGGCGACCGGCATGGTTTTCGTGATCGTCACCCGCCATATCGACCTCTCGGTCGGCGCCGTGCTCGCCACCTGCTCGGCCATCATGGCCATGATGCAGACGCTGGTCCTGCCGCAATGGTTCGGCCTCGAACTCGGATCTTCCGTGATCGCCCCCGTCACCATCATCGTCGGCCTGATCGTCGGCGTCGCCATCGGCTGCTTCCATGGCTGGCTGATCGGTTACCTGACTATCCCCGCCTTCATCGTCACCCTTGGCGGCCTCTTCGTCTGGCGCAACGTCGCGTGGCACCTCTCGCGAGGCCAGACCGTCGGCCCGCTCGACGCCAATTTCGTGACGCTCGGCGGCATCGAGGGCACGATGGGCGCCACGGGATCCTGGATCCTCGGCCTGCTGGCCTCCGCTGTCACCCTGTTCCTGTTCTTCAAGGCCCGCAGCAACAAGAAAGCGCACGGCTTCCCGCTGAAGCCGATCTGGGCCGAAACGGTCATCGTCGCCATCGCGGTCGGCGCGATCCTCGGTTTCGTCTGGATCCTCAATTCCTACGAGATCCCGATCGGCCGCCTGCGCCGAGTCTTCGAGGAACGTGGTGAGGCCATGCCGGAGGGCTATTCCGCCGTCTATGGCGTTCCCTATTCGGTGCTTCTACTGATTCTCGTTGCCGTGGTGATGACTGTCGTGGCGCAACGCACGCGCCTCGGACGCTACATCTTTGCCACCGGCGGAAACCCGGAGGCCACCGAGCTGGCCGGCATCAACACGCGGCTGCTGACCGTCAAGGTCTTCGCAATCGTCGGCTTTCTCTGCGGCCTTTCGGCGGTGGTGGCCTCGGCGCGCCTCAACTTCCACTCCAACGACATCGGCACGCTCGACGAACTCCGCGTGATCGCTGCGGCGGTCATCGGCGGCACGGCGCTCTCGGGCGGCATCGGCACGATCTATGGCGCCATCCTCGGTGCGCTGATCATGCAGTCGCTGCAATCGGGCATGGCGATGGTCGGCGTCGAGGCGCCCTACCAGAACATCGTCGTCGGTATCGTGCTGGTGTTCGCCGTCTATGTCGACATCCTCTACCGCAAGCGGACAGGAGACTGACTCATGCCACTTGACACCGCAAACAATGGCACGCCGCTGGTCGAGATGCGCAACATGCGCAAGTCCTTCGGCGGAATCCACGCCGTCGACGACGTCACCCTCGATCTCTACCCCGGCGAGGTGGTCGGCGTGCTCGGCCATAACGGCGCCGGCAAGTCGGTGCTGATGAAGATGCTCTCGGGCGCCTACAAGCGCGACGGTGGTCAGATCTTCGTCAACGGCCAGGAGGCGCATATCAACTCGCCCCGAGACGCGCGGAACTACAATATCGAGACGATCTACCAGACGCTGGCGCTGGCCGACAATCTCGACGCCGCCTCCAACCTCTTTCTCGGCCGCGAGATCGTGACCTCGACGGGGCTGGTGAACGACGCGATGATGGAGGCCGAGACGCGCAAGATCATGGGGCGGCTCAACCCCAACTTCCAGCGCTTCCACACCCCTGTGGCCGGCCTCTCGGGCGGCCAGCGGCAATCGGTGGCGATCAGCCGTGCGGTCTATTTCAACGCGAAGATCCTGATCATGGACGAGCCCACCGCGGCGCTCGGAGTCGAGGAGACGGCCATGGTCTCGAAGCTGATCGAGGAACTGAAGGATCAGGGGCTCGGCATCTTCCTCATCGACCACGACATCCACGCCGTGAAGCAGCTCTGCGACCGGGCCTCAGTGATGAAGAACGGCAAGCTCGTGGGAACCGTACGCGTGAACGAGGTGAGTGAGGACGACATTCTGGGGATGATCATCCTCGGCAAGAACCCGGAGAGTGGAGTAGAGTAATGTATATCGGTCTGGATCTCGGAACCTCCGGGCTCAAGGCGCTTCTCATCGATTCCGATCAGAAGGTGGTCGCCGAGGCGACAGCGCCGCTGTCGGTCTCGCGCCCCCATCCCGGCTGGTCGGAGCAATCGCCCGCCGACTGGCTTGCGGCCGCTTCGGCGGCGATGGACGGGTTGGCGGCCGCGGCGTCGCTCGCCGAAGTGAAGGGTATCGGCCTCTCGGGGCAGATGCATGGCGCGACATTGCTGGACGCGTCGGAGAACGTTCTCCGCCCCTGCATGCTCTGGAACGACACGCGCTCCCACGAAGAGGCCGCCGCGCTCGACGCCGCGCCCCTCTGGCGCGAGGTATCGGGCAATATCGTGTTTCCGGGCTTCACCGCGCCAAAAGTCATGTGGGTCCAGAAGCACGAGCCGGAGATCTTCGAGAAGCTGGCGAAAGTCCTGCTGCCCAAGGACTACCTGCGGCTCTGGCTGACCGGCGAGGCGGTGTCCGAGATGTCGGACGCTGCCGGCACCTCCTGGCTCGACACCGGCAAGCGGGACTGGTCCGATGCGCTGCTCTCCGCCTCCGACCTCTCGCGGGATCACATGCCGCGCCTGGTCGAGGGCTCGGAGGCCTCCGGCACGCTTCGCAAGGAGCTCTCGGACCGCTGGGGCCTGCGGGAGGGCGTGATCGTTGCCGGCGGCGGCGGTGACAACGCGGCCTCGGCCGTGGGTGTTGGCGTGGTCAAGGCGGGCGACGCCTTCATCTCGCTCGGCACGTCGGGCGTTCTCTTCGCTGCCTCTGACGCCTACCAGCCCGATCCGGCGACGGCCGTCCACACTTTCTGCCACGCCCTGCCGGACACCTGGCACCAGATGGGCGTCATCCTCGCCGCGACCGACGCGCTGAACTGGTATGCCGGTCTCGTCGGTTCCGACGCGGCGGCGCTGACCGGATCGCTCGGCGATCTGCGCGCGCCCGGACGCACGCTCTTCCTGCCCTATCTCGGCGGGGAGCGGACGCCGCATAACGATGCGCAGATCCGCGGCAGCTTCACCGGTCTGGAACACGCCACCGACACAGCCGCGGGAACGGCGGCGGTGCTCGAAGGCGTCACATTCGCGATCCGCGACTGCTACGATGCGCTTGCCTCGACCGGCACCCGCTTCGAGCGGCTGATCGGAGTCGGCGGCGGGTCCCGCTCGGACTACTGGCTCAAGGCCATCGCCACCGCGCTCGACATTCCGGTGCAAGTGCCTGTCGCCGGCGATTTCGGCGGCGCCTTCGGCGCCGCGCGGCTAGCGCTGATGGCCGCGACCGGTGCCGGCGCGGAAGTCGCGCCGGTTCCGGAAATCAGCAAGACCGTCGAACCCGTGAAGGGTCTGACGGTCGCCTTCGCCGATGCCCATGAACGGTATCGGGACACCTACCAAGCCCTCAGAGGACTCTCATGACGAACTTCTTCGACGGTATCGACAAGGTCGCCTACGACCCCGATTCCACATCCGACCTGGCCTTCCGACACTACAATCCCGACGAGATCCTGCTGGGCAAGCGGATGGAGGACCACCTGCGCTTCGCGGTGGCCTATTGGCACAGCTTTGCCTGGGAGGGCGGCGATCCGTTCGGCGGACGCACCTTCGACCGGCCATGGTATCCGCAGGACAGCATGGAGATGGCGAGGCTGAAGGCCGACGTGGCCTTCGAGATGTTCGACATCCTGGGCCAGCCCTTCTTCTGCTTCCACGACGCCGATGTTGCCCCGGGCGGCGACAGCTTCCCGGAATACAAGCGGAACCTCGAGGAGATCGTCGACTATTTCGGCGAGAAGATGGAGGCCACAGGCACAAGACTGCTCTGGGGCACCGCCAACATGTTCACACATCGCCGCTTCATGTCGGGCGCGGCGACAAATCCGGATCCGGACGTGTTCGCCTGGTGCGCGGCGACGGTGAAGTCCTGCATGGATGCGACGCAAAAGCTCGGCGGCGAGAACTACGTCCTCTGGGGCGGGCGCGAGGGCTACGAGACGCTGCTCAACACCGATCTCGTGCGGGAGCGTCAGCAGGCCGGCCGCTTCCTGCAAATGGTCGTGGACTACAAGCACAAGATCGGCTTCAAGGGCCAGATCCTGATCGAGCCCAAGCCGCAGGAACCCTCCAAGCATCAATATGATTTTGATGTGAACACGGTCTATTCCTTCATCAAGGAGTTCGGGCTGGAAGGCCAGGTGGCGATGAATATCGAGCAGGGCCACGCGATCCTCGCCGGCCACAGCTTCGAGCACGAACTGGCGATGGCCGCCGCCTTCGGCCTGCTCGGCTCGATCGACATGAACCGCAACGACTACCAGTCGGGCTGGGACACAGACCAGTTCCCCAACAACGTGCCCGAAGTCGCGCTGGCCTACTACGAAATCCTGAAGGCCGGCGGTTTCACCACGGGCGGCACCAATTTCGACGCCAAGCTGCGGCGCCAGTCGCTCGACGCGGAAGACCTGATCGCCGGTCATGTCGGCGCCATGGATGTCTGCGCCCGCGGGCTCAAGGCGGCGGCCGCGATGCTCGAGGATGGCGGTCTCGAAGCGGCCCGGTCGGCGCGCTACGCCGGCTGGGACGGCGATGTCGCGAGGGACATGCTCGCCAACGGTTCGCTCGAAAGCATCACAGAGCGGGTTCTGGCCGAAGGCATCAATCCCGAGCCGCGTTCGGGTCAGCAGGAGCGGCTGGAAAACTACGTCAACCGCTTCGTCTGAGACACGATCGACGCCGCGGGTCGGGGGGACGTCGTCCTCCCGACCCGTCTACTTCGCTGATCCGACCGCCTCGTTGATACGTGAGCGGCATGCGTCCCGCAGCCTTCCTGGCCAGGGACCGCTCAGGTGCGTTGTCCTGCGAAACGTTCCGCCCAGTCCTCGCGGTCCTCGTCCGGGATCTTCGCGAAGAGCGTGTTCGGCACGACGAAGCTGTGGCCGGGCTTCATGAAGGCGAGCGCCTCGCCGACGTCCCCGGGCCAGTCGGCGGTCTCGCAACGCAGCGCTTCCATCAGCTTCGCCGAGGCATCCGGAAGAAACGGCGCGGAGATCACCGCGTAGAGCCGGATCAGGTTGAGCGCGAGTCGTATGTCGGACGCGGCGCGGTCCGGGTCGGTCTTGAAGCTGGTCCAGGGCGCAGCCGTTTGCAGGAACTCGTTGCCGGCGACCCAGATGGCGCGCAACTCGGTCGCTGCCTTGCGGATGTCGATCGCATCCATGTGCGCGACATAAGCCGCAATCCGTGTGTCGAGTTCGGCGATGAGTTTTGCGCCTTCCTCGGTCAGGTCTCCGCCGACCGGCACTTCCTCGCCGAATTTCGAGCGGCAGAACTTGGTGACGCGGGAGACGAAATTGCCCAGAACATCGGCGAGGTCCTTGTTCACGCCGCCCTGGAATTTCTCCCAAGTGAACTCACTGTCCGAGGTCTCGGGCGCGTTCGAGAGCAGCCACCAGCGCCAGTAATCGGCTGGCAGGATCTCCAGCGCCTGGTCCATGAACACGCCGCGCCCCTGCGAAGTCGAGAACTGCCCGCCGTCATAGTTGAGGTAGTTGAAGGACTTGATGTAGTCGACGAGCTTCCAAGGCTCGCGCGAGCCCATCAGGGTCGCCGGGAAGGAGAGCGTGTGGAAGGGCACGTTGTCCTTGCCCATGAACTGCACGTAGCGGACGTCGTCGGCGCCCGCGTCGGTGCGCCACCAGCTTTGCCAGTCGGCTTCGTCGAGCCCCTGTGCCTGGGCCCATTCGGCGGCGCAGGCGATGTATTCGATCGGCGCGTCGAACCAGACGTAGAAGACCTTGCCCTCCATGCCGGGCCACTCCTCCTCGCCCTTCCTAACCGGGATGCCCCAGTCGAGGTCGCGGGTGATGCCGCGATCCTTGAGCCCGTCGCCGTCATGCAGCCACTTCTTGGCGATCGAGGTGGTGAGCACCGGCCAGTCGGTCTTGGAGTCGATCCAGGCGTCGAGATCGTCCTTCAGCGCCGACTGGCGCAGGTAGAGATGCTTGGTCTCGCGGATCTCGAGATCGGTGGAGCCCGAGATCGCGGAACGGGGTTCAATCAGGTCGGTCGGGTCGAGCTGCTTGGTGCAGTTCTCGCACTGGTCGCCGCGGGCCTTGTCGTAGCCGCAATTGGGGCAGGTGCCCTCGATATAACGGTCCGGCAGGAAGCGGCCATCGGCGTGGGAATAGACCTGTTTCTCGGTCACTTCGGCAATGAAACCGTTCTCGGCCAGCTTGCCGGCGAAATGCTGGGTCAGCCGGTGGTTCTGCGGCGAGGAGGAGCGGCCGAAATGATCGAAGCTGAGCCGGAAGCCGGCGGCGAGCTTCGCCTGGGTGCGGTGCATCTGGGCGCAATACTCCGCCACCGGCATTCCGGCCTTGGCAGCGGCGAGTTCGGCCGGGGTGCCATGCTCGTCGGTGGCGCAGAGAAAAAGCACCTCGTGGCCGCGGGCCCGGCAATAGCGGGCGAAGAGGTCGGCCGGCAACTGGCTTCCGACGAGATTGCCCAGATGCTTGATCCCGTTGATGTAGGGAATGGCCGAGGTGATCAGAATGCGCGACATGCGGGACCTGCTCCGTTTCGTTCGCGGCAGGCTTTAGCCGATGCAGGGGCGGAGGGGAAGCGGACAGGCTGCGTCGGGTAGTCCGGGTTCCGGGTGCCGCGACCCGTGTCGCCGCCATTTCCGGTTCCGGACTCCGCCCCGCCCGCGCATCGGCCGGAAGCAGGGCGTCAGTCGGAGGCGGCGGGGCGGAGGCGCAGGCGGCCATCCGGTCCGGCGGCCCGCTCCTCGAGCCGCCAGCCGGCCGGTGGCGCGCTGCGGCTGCGCAGCCGCTCGAGGCGCCAGGCAGAGCGCCCCGCGCCATGGCAGGGCGCGAGCGACCAGCGGCTCTCGATCCCGGCAGCGCCCCCCTCGCCCGGCGTCAGCAGCAGGCCCAGCGGTGCGGGGCCGGCGGCGACGGCCGCTCCCGCCTCGGCGGCGAGATGCAGGCGACGGACCGGCGTGAGGCCGGGCGGAGCGGGAAGATCCGCCACGACCAGCGGCACGGCGCCGCTCCGGAGCGCCTCCTCCATCGACCAGAGCAGGTCCTCTTCGCGCTGCGCGCTCAGCAGGAGCAGGCGGCCGGGGTCGATCCTCTCGCAGATGCCCTCGCCGCCCAGCCATTCGGTGGCCCAGGAGGGCGTGATCCAGAGCACGGGGCCGTTGCAGGCGGCCGCGAGCTCCAGCGCGAGTGTGCGGCGGGCGGGGCCGCAGAATTCGTGGGTGCGCGCCAGCACTAACGCCATCTCGCCCAGAACGGGCAAAGCGGGGCGGCCGGACAGGGGCGCGCCTGAGAGCAGGGCGGCGTGGCGAGACATGGGGAAGTGTAAAATGTTTCCGTTTTGTTCTCAACTATGGAATCGTGCAACGCGCGAAAATGGGCCGGACGCAAAGCGAAAGCCGGGCCGGCGCGGTCAAGCCGCGCCGATCTCAGCGACACCGGCTCCGCGATCACTCCGGCAGGATACGCACCCCGCCCTTCGCCGCCGAGCTGGCCAGCATCGCATAGGCCTTGAGCGCGGTGGAAACGGCCCGCTTGCGCGACTCCGCCGGTGTCCAGGGAAGCGCGCCCTTGGCCGCGCGGCGCTCCTCCAGCACCTCATCGGCGACGGCGAGCCTGATGGAGCGGTTCGGGATATCGATATCGATCAGGTCTCCGGTTTCCACCAGCCCGATCAAACCGCCCTCGGCCGCCTCCGGCGAGACATGGCCGATGGAAAGGCCCGAGGTGCCGCCCGAGAAGCGGCCATCGGTCAGCAGGGCGCATTTTTTGCCCAGCCCTTTCGACTTCAGATAGGAGGTCGGGTAGAGCATCTCCTGCATGCCCGGGCCACCCTGCGGACCCTCGTAGCGGATGACCACGACCTCGCCCTCGGACACCTGGTTCGTCAGGATACCGTTGACCGCCGCGTCCTGGCTCTCAAAAACGCGGGCCGGGCCGGAGAATTGCAGGATATTCGCGTCCACGCCGGCGGTTTTCACGATGCAGCCATTCTCGGCGATATTGCCGTAGAGCACCGCAAGCCCGCCCTCCTTGGTAAAGGCGTGTTCGACGGAGCGGATCACGCCCTTCTCGCGGTCCGTGTCCAGCTCCTTGAAGCGGTTGGCCTGGCTGAAGGCGACCGTGGTGCGCACGCCCCCAGGGGCGGCGCGGAAGAGTTGCTCGGCCTCCGGGTTGTTGGCGACCGTGATGTCCCATTTGGCGATCGCCTCGCCCATCGTGCTGGAATGCACGGTGGAGACATCGGTATGCAGCAACCCGCCGCGATGCAGTTCGCCGAGTATCGAGAAGATGCCGCCGGCGCGGTGCACGTCCTCCATGTGAACGTTGTGGATATTCGGCGCGACCTTGCAGAGACAGGGCACCTTGCGCGACAGGCGGTCCATGTCGGCCATGGTGAAATCGACCTTGCCCTCATAGGCGATGGCAAGAAGGTGCAGAACCGTGTTGGTCGACCCGCCCATGGCGATATCGAGGCTCATTGCGTTCTCGAACGCGTCGAACGTCGCGATCTCGCGCGGCAGAAGGCCCTTTTCCTCGCCTTCGTAATGGCGCTTGGTGATCTCGACGATCTTGCGACCGGCTTCGAGGAAAAGCTCCTTGCGGTCCGCGTGCGTGGCCAGCGTCGAGCCGTTGCCCGGCAGTGCTAGGCCCAGCGCCTCGGCGAGACAGTTCATCGAGTTGGCGGTGAACATGCCCGAGCAGGAGCCGCAGGTCGGGCAGGCGTTCTCCTCGATATGCTGGACCTGCTCGTCGGTGAACCGGTCATCGGCCGCCGCGACCATCGCGTCCACGAGGTCGATCTTCGTCATCTCCAGGTCGGCGATGTCGATCTTGCCGGCCTCCATCGGGCCGCCGGAGACGAAGATCGCCGGGATATTCAGCCGCATCGCCGCCATCAGCATGCCGGGCGTGATCTTGTCGCAATTCGAGATGCAGACCATCGCGTCGGCGCAATGCGCGTTGACCATGTATTCGACCGAATCCGCGATCAATTCGCGCGAGGGAAGCGAATAGAGCATCCCGTCATGGCCCATCGCGATGCCGTCATCGACAGCAATCGTGTTGAACTCCTTGGCCACGCCGCCCGCCGCCTCGATCTCGCGCGCGACCATCTGGCCCAGGTCCTTCAGGTGCACATGACCCGGAACGAACTGGGTGAAGCTGTTCACCACGGCGATGATCGGCTTGCCGAAATCGCCATCCGTCATACCGGTGGCCCGCCAGAGGCCGCGCGCCCCGGCCATGTTGCGCCCATGGGTGGATCTTCTGGAACGGTAGTGGGGCATTTTCGGATGACTCGTGTTGTTTCTCGTTTCGCGCTTGCCCCCACATGCCGCCTATGCGGCCAAGAAACAAGACTGAACGCTGCTCGACGTACCGCATTGCCCGATTGGCCGCCCGTTTCGCGGTCGACGACCACCAGATCTCGTCCCCCGCCCGCGCCGGACCGCAAGGGCCACTTTTTCATCACAAACTTGATGCATTGGCGCACCAATTCGTTCCCAAAACTGCCCAAAAGGAACAATTAACCTTAACAGCGACTTGAGAGGTGGCCGTGTTGCCGGCAATGGTTCCGTAGAATTGTGGCACACCGTCCATCAGGACATTTCCACGCCGGAGCAACGAAGCGGCATCGTAAAGCGGCCATCCGGCAGGAGGTATCGAGCAGTGTTCTCGAAGGCGACCAGCGCCTTTACGCGCGCAATCCTGGTGATGGTGGTGATCCTGCTGCCGTCGCTGCTCGTTCCCAATGCGGGCGCGGATTCCTCGCAGATCGTCGTTCTGGTGGCTCTGGCCTGCGGATTGCTGACGCTGTCGGAATACTCCACCGTCTATCCCAGCCTGGTCGAGTTCCGGGACGCCCCGCCCTTCAACCGGATCCGCTACCTGTCCCTCTTCCTGACCGTCTTCTTCCTCTCGGTGCTGGCGCGCGGTCAGTATGATCCTTCGGGCCTCACGCTCTTCATCCAGGCCATCGGGTCGCTGATCGGACAAGCGCTCGATTTCCCCTACAGCCCGGTGCGACTCGTCATCCTGTCGCTTCCCGAGGGCGCCACACCGGCCCAGATCCACGCCGTGCGCTCGGCCGCCGGCATGGCCTATCTGATCTCGCTCTTCGCGCTCACCTTCTTCTACCTGATCCTGCGGCTCTATAACTGGCCGTCGCGCTCGGGCGCCTTCAACGTCTGGATCAACCTGCCGACCTTCGACCCGACCGCCGGCGGCGACGTGGTGGACCGGCTGAATCGCGACGCGCGCGTTAACACGGCATTAGGGTTTCTTCTGCCATTCCTGATCCCGGCGATCGGCAAGGCGGCGGCGGCGATCTTTGACGACGTGATGCTGACCGATGCGCAGACGATGATCTGGATGGTGGCGCTATGGGCCTTCCTGCCGCTGAGCCTCTTCATGCGCGGCATCGCCATGTCGCGGGTCGCCGACATGATCCTCGAGATCCGGCGGCGCTCGACAGCGCCCGCTGCGAACGGAGAGGTCTTCGCCACCTGATCGCAGCGCTGCTGGCCGTATGGCTGGCCGGAACGGCGGCGGCTGAGACGGTCCGTATCGCCAGCTTCTCGCCGGACCTCTCGCGTGGCGGGCCGGGCCTTCTTCTGCGTGATATCCTGAAAGGCGAGGACGACCAGATCGCCGCGGTGATCGACGTCATCGCCGAGGTGAACCCGGACATCCTGATGCTGACGGGCTTCGACTTCGACGCCGGCCTGGCTGCGCTCGGCGCCTTCGCCGATCGGCTGGCTGCGGCCGGTGCGCCCTACCCCCACCGTTTCGGCCTGCGCCCCAATACCGGCATGGCCACTGGCCTCGACATGGACGGCAACGGACGCCTCGGCGAGCCGCGCGATGCCCAGGGTTACGGTCGCTTTGCCGGCCAGGGTGGCATGGCCCTGCTCAGTCGCTTCCCGATCGACACGTCCGGCGTGCGGAATCTGTCCGCGCTGCTCTGGGCGGACCTGCCCGGTGCCGAGCTGCCTCTGGCAGGCGGTGCGCCCTTCCCCTCACCCGAAGCCCAGGCGGTCCAGCGCCTGTCCACCACTGGCCACTGGATCGTCCCGATCCGCTGGCCGGGCCGCCGCGCGCTGTCGCTCCTTGCCTTCAGCGCCACGCCGCCGGTCTTCGATGGACCAGAGGACCGCAACGGCCTGCGCAATGCGGACGAGATTCGGCTCTGGCTCGCTCTGCTGAACGGCGCGCTCGAAACGCCGGCGCCGCAGGCGCCTTACGTGATCCTCGGCAACGCCAATCTCGACCCCGTGGATGGCGAGGGTCGCCACGGCGCGGCAGACGCGCTCCTCTCGGATCCCCGCCTGCAGGATCCGGCGCCCACGAGCCGCGGCGCCGCTGCAGCCTCCGACCCCCAGCACAGTGGGGACCCGGCACACGACACCGCCGAATGGCGGGCCTCCGCAGAGGGCGGTCCGGGGAACCTCCGCGTCGACTACGTCCTGCCCTCGGCGGATCTCGAGGTCGCGGCCAGCGGCGTCCATTGGCCCTCAGACGGCGACGCGCTCGCCACTGTGCGCCGGGCGTCTCGCCACCGTCTCGTCTGGGTTGACCTGGTGCCGGATAGCTGAGGCGAGGGCCGTCTCGAGCGGCGTCGGCTCGAATTCCGGCAGCACATCCCGGAAGGCCGCTCCGTCGAGGAAATGCGGCTTGCTCCAAAGGTAGCGCATCTCGACCAGACCACGCCACGTCGGCAGGAACATGGCGATCGCGCGGAGTGGCAACCATCCCATCCGGCGCACCTGGAGCGGCCGCCCTGCGACCCGTTCCAGCGCGGCGTGCATCTCGGTGCCCGTCAGGCCGTATCCCGGGAAGGGCAGGTCCGTGAAAAGATCGAGCCGATCCGCCCGCTCCGCCAGCATGACCGCCGCGCGCGCCATGTCGGGCAAATAGGCCCAGGTATGGATCCGGTCCATCGGGCCAGGATAGCTGAACCGGCCCTGCCGGAGCCCGGAGGCGAGGATCCTGTCGAACCAGTTGCCCGAAGGCGCGGTGTCGATGAAGTCGCCCGCGCGAAGGATAAGCGTCCGCACGCCGGACTCGCGGAAGGCCGCGTTCATCCCGGCACGGATCCGGCCGAGCGGGTTGCGCGCGGCATGCGGCGTCTCCGCGGTAAGCCGTTCCGGCGCGTCAGCACCGTAGGGGTAGACATTCCCCGGGACGATCACCAGCGCGTCGTTCTGCCGTGCCGCGGCGATCAGCTTGTTCGTCAGCGCCGGCACCTCGTTTGCCCAGCGGTGATAGGGAGGATGCCAGCCGTGAACGATCACCTCGGCATCGCGCGCGGCGTCTTCCAGCCGATCCCGCGTCCGACTGAACCTGATGACGTTCCAGCCGGCTGCCTCGAAGGCGTCGGCCATGTTGCGCCCGAACCGTCCGGTCGGGCCGAGAATGAGAGCTGTCCGTGTCATCGCATGTCCTTTCGTTTGAGACAGAACCGATATCTCCATTCACATGCGAAGTGAAATTGCCCAGAAATCTACATATGATATTCAATTTTGCATGGGCACCTCCGTGACAGACCTCGACTGGTCCCGTCTCCAGGCCTTCGCTGCCGTCGCGGAGACCGGATCGCTCACAGCCGCCGCCCGCCAGCTCGGCCTCTCGCAGCCGACGCTCGGGCGACAGATCAAGGCGCTCGAGGACGCGCTCGGGCTCAGCCTCTTCGTCCGCCAGCCGCGCGGGCTGGTCCCGACCGAGGTCGGGCTGGAGCTTTTGCCGGCCGCCCGTGCCATGCGCGAGGCCGCCGGCCGGCTGGCCCTCGCCGCGGCCGGGCGATCGGCAGAGATTGCCGGCACGGTGCGGCTCACGGCGAGCAACTTCGTCTCGCTGCACATCCTTCCGGGGCTCCTCGCCGGGATCCGCACGGCCGAGCCGGAGATCCAGATCGAGCTGGTTCCCTCGGACCAGAGCCGGAACCTCCTATTTCGCGAGGCCGACCTCGCGCTCCGGATGTATCGTCCCGAACAGCTCGACGTCGTGACGCAATATCTCGGCGAAATCGAGTTGGGACTGTTCGCCGCCAAGACCTATCTCGATCGCCGCGGCCGCCCCACGCGCCCGGAAGACCTGCGCCACCACGATCTCGTCGGGTACGACGCCGACGAAACGCTCATCCGCGGCATGCGGGAGATGGGCCTGCCCGCCGAACAGGACTGGTTCGACCTGCGCTGCGACGACCACAACGTGCTCTGGGAACTAATCAGGGCCGGATGCGGGCTCGGATTCGGGCAGCTCCGCGTGGGCGAGGCCGATCCGCTCGTCGAGCGCCTGCTGCCGGAGCTGCCGCTCCCCAGCCTGCCGGTCTGGCTCACGGCGCCCGACGCGATGCGCAGGGTGCCGCGGATCCGGCGGGTCTGGGACCTGCTGGCAGACGGCCTGCGCGCACATCTCGCGCCGCCGGCCGGGCGCGGTTCTTGACCGCCCGTCGCGACGCGCGTAACCCCGCCGGGACACATCTTCGAAGGATACGACCCTCATGAGCACCCCATCCCTCCTCATCCTGCCCGGCGACGGCATCGGCCCCGAAGTCATGACCGAGGTCCGCAAGATCATCGACTGGTTCGGCGCCAGGCGCGGGCTCGCATTCGAGGTGAGCGAGGATCTCGTCGGCGGCGCCGCATATGACGCCCACGGCACACCGCTCAGCGACGCGACGATGGCGAAGGCGCAGGAGGTCGACGCCGTCTTGCTCGGCGCCGTGGGCGGACCGATATACGACGATCTCGATTTCTCGGTGAAGCCCGAGCGCGGCCTCCTGCGGCTGCGCAAGGAGATGGACCTCTTCGCCAACCTCCGCCCCGCCCAGTGCTTCGACGCGCTGGCCGATTTCTCCTCGCTCAAGCGCGACGTGGTCGCCGGGCTCGACATCATGATCGTCCGCGAGCTGACCTCGGGGATCTATTTCGGCGAGCCGCGCGGCATCATTACCGAAGGCAACGAGCGCGTCGGCCTCAACACGCAGCGCTACACCGAGAGCGAGATCGCCCGGGTGGCGCGCTCGGCCTTCGAACTGGCGCGGAAACGGTCAAACAAGGTCTGCTCGATGGAGAAGGCCAACGTGATGGAATCGGGCATCCTCTGGCGCGAGGTTGTCCAGAAGGTGCGCGACGAGGAATATCCCGACGTGGAACTCAGCCACATGTACGCCGATGCCGGCGGAATGCAGCTCTGCCGCTGGCCAAAGCAATTCGACGTGATCGTGACGGACAACCTCTTCGGCGACCTGCTGTCGGACGTTGCCGCAATGCTGACCGGGTCGCTCGGCATGCTGCCTTCGGCCAGCCTCGGCGCGCCGATGGCCAACGGCCGGCCGAAAGCGCTCTACGAACCGGTCCACGGCTCGGCTCCGGACATCGCGGGACAGGGCAAGGCCAACCCGATCGCCTGCATCCTCAGCTTCGCCATGGCGCTGCGCTATTCCTTCGACCAGGGCGCAGAGGCCGACCGGCTGGAGAAGGCGGTGGAGGCGGTGCTGTCAAGCGGCAAGCGCACAGCGGACCTGATGCAGGCCGAGGGCGGCACGCCGGTCTCCACCGGCGAGATGGGCGACGCGATCCTCGCAGCCCTCGACGCGTCGCTCTGATCCACCCGGTTTCGGGGAGCGGAAACCCGCCCGCCCCCGAATTTTCGCCCTGAAACCGCCCTTCCCCCTTTTCAGGCGGCTCGAACGGGCGTAACGGAAGGGCATCCCTGTTCACCCGTGTATCGGGATGCCCCCATGCATCACAATCTCAAGGGCGCGCTGATCGCGCTGCTGGCCTTCGGTCTGTTCTCCACCCACGACGTCCTGGTGAAATACCTCGGCGGCGCCTATTCGACTTTCCAGATCCTGTTCTTCAGCGCGCTGCTTGGCTTCCCGCTGGCGACGCTCATGCTGATGCGGGACGTGACCGACGCCAACCTGCGCCCGCGCAGGCCCTGCTGGGTGGCGCTCCGCACGGTCGCCGTGGTGATGACCGGGCTCTGTGGCTTCTATGCGGTGTCGAGGCTGCCGCTGGCGCAATTCTACGCGATCGTCTTCACCATGCCGCTGCTGATCACGCTGCTGTCGATCCCGCTGCTCGGCGAGCGGGTCGGGCTGCACCGCGCCCTGGCGGTTGTGGCGGGCCTCGTGGGCGTTCTGATCGTGCTGCAACCGGGATCGGCGGCGCTCTCTCTCGGCCATGCCGCGGCGCTCGTTGCGGCCTTTTCCGGCGCGTTCGCTTCGGTCGTGGTGCGCAAGATCGGCCACGACGAGCGCAACGTCGTTCTGCTGCTCTACCCGATGGTCGCGAATGTGCTCCTCATGGGCGCCGCCCTGCCCTTCGTCTATGTCCCACCCGCCGGGATCGACTTCGCCGCCCAGGCCGCCATCGCGATCCTGGCTTTCGGCGGAACGCTCGGGACGATCGCCGCCTACAAGACCGGCGAGGCTGTGGTCGTCGCGCCGATGCAGTATTCCCAGATCCTCTGGGCGACATTCTACGGCGTGCTGCTCTTCGGCGAGTGGCCCGGCCTCCCCACCGTCGCTGGCGCGGGCCTGATCATCGCCAGCGGCGTCTACATCCTGATGCGCGAAAGCCGCGGCCATACCAGCGCCAACCGCCCGGTCCTGCGCACGCGTACTCGTCCGGAGACCGGAACCTACCTGCGGGTGAGCGGCTTTCTGGCGCGCTCGAAGACACAGGAGAAAAATCCCGTCGATCCGTCAAAAGGATGAGCGGGAGATCTTGCCATTCCCACCAAGGTTCTGTAATCGCCTGCGTCACGGTCGGAGTGTAGCTCAGCCTGGTAGAGCACTGTCTTCGGGAGGCAGGGGTCGGAGGTTCGAATCCTCTCACTCCGACCATTAAGATCAAGAACGTAGCGTAATCCCTCGACCGCCTTCAGGCGGCTGTTTCTGTGCTCTATCACAGCGACGGCCGCCATTTGTCGTTGATGTCCTTGGAATGCCTCCCCATTTTCGCGAACAGCGAAGAACGCCGCTGCCGGAGGCGAGGCCGCAGGCACAGAACACTCCGTGCCGGGAGGTGCCGAGATAGGCGGCGTGGCGCAAGGTATGTGTCTCACCATTGCGGCCTACTATGCGGATCCACCATTCAACTCGTTGGTTTTACGGGGAATGGTGGGCGACCCTGGAATCGAACCAGGCATGGGTCTCCCCGGCGGAGTTACAGTCCGCTGCCGCACCTTGCAGCACGTCGCCCGACGCCGGCCGGGGATAGCCAAGCGGACAGGCGGGGTCAACTGGAAATCGGCGGGTCGGGGTGGATTCTCGACTGCCTTTGAACCGTTGAGCCATGGACGGACTTCGCCGATGGGGGCGGACGGCAATACGGCGAGGATCGCTGGCCGAGTTACGTGAATTTCGGCCTGAGACAGAGGCTCACAAAAAAACGGGCGCGCCCCTTGGGAGCGCGCCCTTCCCGACGTCGGGAGGCATTCACATTGTCGGACGACGCCGGAGCGGCGGCTGTCAGGCCTCGACGGTCTCCGCCTCGATCGCGGCGGCGGTCTTCGAGCCGCCGGAAATCTCGATCTTGCGCGGCTTCAGCGCCTCGGGCACCTCGCGCACGAGGTCGATATGCAGCATGCCGTCGACATGGCTCGCGCCGCTCACGCGGACGTGGTCGGCAAGCTGGAAACGGCGCTCGAAGGCACGGGTGGCGATACCGCGATGCAGATAGGTGCGCTCCTTGTCATCCTCGGCCTTGCGGGCGGAGACGATCAGCGCGCCTTCCTTCACCTCGACGGAAAGCTCGGCCTCGGCAAAGCCGGCGACCGCGATCGAGATCCGGTAGGAGTTCTCGTCGAGTTTCTCGATGTTGTAGGGCGGGTAGCTCGGCGTGGAAACTTCGGTTTCCATCACCCGGTCCATCATGTCGGCGATGCGGTCGAAGCCGACGGTGGCACGGTAAAGCGGGGCAAAGTCAAACGTACGCATGGAGTCATCCTCTCTTGAGCGATGTTGTCATAACGCGCCTTCCACAAGGGACAGGCGCCGGTTCATTTCCGTCCGGACCCGTTCAGAGGCATCCGGACGCAATTCAGGTATGGAGGTGATTTTTCGATTTCAAGGGTCAGGGACGCAGGAATCGCGCACCGATTTCCGGCCGATCCGTGCGCCCCGCGGCGCCCGTCGTCTCGCTGCTCCAGACGCCGCGGCCGCTCTGCAACGCGCGCCGCAGGTCGTCCAGCGGGCCAGCAATCTCCATGCCGTAGACTTCGGTGCTTCCCTCGACGCGGCGCCCGCGCGAGACGATCGAGACGATCCGCGGCCGGCCGGCGGAAAGATCGAAAATCGGCGCGCCGGAGGAGCCGAAATCGGTGTCGCAGGAGAAGCCGAGCGCACCCTGGGCCGCGATAATGGTCCGGCAGGCGCGTTGCCAGCTCAGTGCGTCACTCCGCCCGCGCGCGAAGGAGACGACGGTCACGCTGCGCCCCTCACCACTGCGCGACGAGGTCGCGAAAGGCGCGGCGTGGCCGGCGGGGATCGGTTCGGCGAGTTCGAGAAGCGCGACGTCGGATAGAAGCTGGCGCAGACCGTCCGTGTCATCTGGATCGTAGGCGGAATGGGCCACGGCGCGGAAACCCTTTCGTTCGGCGATCGCCTCGCCGTCACGAAGGCCGGCGCGGAAGGTGATGCGTGCGGGGTCGATCCGCCCGCCGCTGCGTGGATTGACGAGGCAATGCGCCGCCGTCAGCACGAGGTCCGGCGCGATCAGCGCGCCAGTGCAGAAACCGTTTTCATCGATATCGAGCCGGCCGACCGCCTCCCAGCCGAGCAGGTCCTGGCGCAGCGTCAGTCGCTTGAGCGGGCTGTCGGCGTGCGCTGGCAGGCAGGCGAGCAGCGCAGCGGCGATGGCGAGGAAGCGGAAACAGCGCAACGCAACCTCACGGGCGGACAAACTTCGCGCCAAGCCGCCCGGTGTCGGGACTGCCGAGCAGGCGCAGGCCGGGCTTCAGGGGCTCGACCCTTTCCTGGCTGAACTCGGCCTCAAGCTCGGCGATGGACGGGCGCAGTTCACCCGCCAATGCGACCGGTCGGCCATCCGCCTCGGCCTTGGCGGAGACGACCGAGACGATCTCCGGGCCGGCCGCGCCGACAACAAAGATCGGTGACCCCGAGGCGCCGAAATCGACTGAGCAGGAGAGCATGCCGACACCGCCGAAGCTCTCCAGAACATGGCAGACATTCTGCAGCGAGGGCGCTTCGGAACGGTCCTCGGCATAGGACACGATGGTCACCTCGTTGCCACGCCGCAGCGACAGTTTGGCCGTGGCGAAGGGCGTGACATGGCTGGAGCGGATCGGGCGGTCGAGTTCCAGCAGCGCGAGGTCGCGGGCGACCCGGGCGACCTTCCGGCTGGAGCCGTAGTCGTATTCGGGATGAGCGACCGCGCGACGCACGCCGCGGAAGGCTTCGGCACGTCCGTCGCGCCACCCGGCGCGGAACTCCATCCGCTCGACCGGGATGCGCGCGCCAGTCTCGGAATCGAAGAGGCAATGCGCGGCGGTGAGCACGCGGTCCGGCGCGATCAACGCACCTGTGCAGAAACTGCCGAACCCCATGTCGATCCGGCCCACGCCCTCCCAGCCACGGGTCTTGTCGAGCGTGTCGAGCTCCGTCAGGCGGCTCGCCTCTTCGGCCCGGGCGAGCGGGGCGAAGAGCAGCAGGACGAGAAACAGAAGACGCAGCATGGCTCCTCCGACAGGTAATGCGCCTGACTATACCGGAGATCGGGCAGGAATGAGGCGCAGCGCGCGCGCTTCGTCCGTTTCCGGCCTCCGGCAGCCCAAGTCTGCAGGGGCACCTTGTGGAAAGCAATGTCGCGCTGAAAGCCCAGCTCAGGGCGTGGCGTTCCGGGCATTTCCGCGACAGGCCTTGGAGGCGTGGCCTCCCGGGCAACCGCACGGAGAGCGTCCAGTGGCGGCCCGCCGAGGGTAGGTCTTTTGCTAGAACCCGCCCTGCGCGCGGAGGAAGGCAACAACTTCCGCGATCCCCTCCCCCCGCCCGAGCGACGCCATGACATAGGGTCGACCGGCGCGCGCCGCCGCCGTGTCGGTTTCCAGCCGCACGGGGTCGACGCCGACATGCGGCGCGAGATCCGTCTTGTTGACGATCAGAAGGTCGGACCGCGTCACGCCCGGCCCCCGCTTGCGCGGGATGTCCTGCCCGGCCGCTGTGTCGATCACGTAGAGCGTCAGGTCGGCCAGTTCCGGGCTGAAGGTCGCCGCGAGATTGTCGCCGCCTGATTCGACCAGTACCAGGTCGAGATCGGGGAAGTCGCGCGTGAGCGCGTCGATCGCCGCGAGGTTGATCGAGGCATCCTCGCGGATCGCGGTATGCGGGCAGCCGCCGGTCTCGACGCCCCGCACCCGCTCAGCCGGCAATGCCTGGACGCGCATAAGATACTCGGCATCCTCGCGCGTGTAGATGTCGTTGGTCACCACCGCCATCGACAGTTCGCCCGAGAGTGCCCGGCAGAGTTTCTCAGTCAGCGTCGTCTTGCCGGCGCCGACCGGGCCGCCGATGCCGACGCGCAAGGGTCCGTTGGGGCTGGGCATGTCTCTCTCCTCTCAGCTCTTGAAGAGCCGTACATCCATCGTCTCGTGCCGCATCGCGGCGATATCCGCGCCGAAGGCGGCGCTGCCGATCTCGTCGAGGCCGGCTTCCGCCGCTGCCCCGGCCAGCGCGACGATCCGCGGGCGGAGCCGGGCGAGCACCGCCTGCCCCTCGGTCTGGCCGAGCGGCACGAACCGCACGCCGGCGGAGACCAGATTGGCGGCAAAAGCCTGAAGATAGAACGCAGCGACCTCGGCCGCCCCGAGCTCGAGCCCGGCCGCTGCCGCGCCCACGGCAACCGGCAACGGATACGCGTCCCGCTCCGCCCCGGTCAGGGCATTGACCGCCCGCATAAAGGCCGCGCCCTGTTCGCGCGCCTCCAGCCAGCGCTCGCGCGACGCGGCCAGCGACTCGGCCAGCGCAGCGAGTTCCGTCGCCTCCGGCACACCGCGCATCGCGTGACAGAGCAGGATCGCGTCGCAGCGCCCCGCCCCCTGCTCCAAGACGGCCCGAAGCCAGCGCTCGAGGCTCGCCGCGTCGGACACCTCGCCCGCCGCAATCGCCGCCTCCAGCCCGTGCGAATAGGCGAAGCCCCCGACTGGGAAAGCGGGCGAGAGCCACTGGGTGAGCGTCAGGATTGCCTCAGTGCTCATGGGCCCCATGCGTGTGATCCGCGTGCTCGCCATGCGAATGGCCGAGCGTCCGGCCATGGCCATAGGCGCCCCCCTCGGGCGCGAAGGGCGCCGAGATCGGTTCGACCGTCGCGCCCAGACCCTCGAGCATCCGCGCCAGCACCGGGTCTTCGCGAATCAGCAGACGGGTCTCCTCGATCCGGCAGGGTGTATGACGGTTGCCGATATGCCAGGTGAGGCGCGCGAGGTTCTTACCGGCAATCGCCAGCAGCGGCTCCTCGGCCGCGACGATGCCGACATGCACGCCGCTCTCCAGCACCAGCGCATCGCCATGATCGAGCGAGACCGTCTCGGCCAGGTCGACAAGGATCTCAAGGCCGCTCTCGGCGACCAGCCGCCTGCGTCGGAGAAAGCGCCCCTCGTAGTCGAGCCGCACCCGCTCCGGTGCGCCCTCCCCGGCCTTCCGGGCGACACGATGCGCCCGCTCCATTGTGCTCATTCCTTCTCCACCGGCTTGGACTCCAGACCTTCGGAGCCTAGCCGCCGCGCTGCGGCAAGGAAAGCCCCCGATCAGGGCGGCGTGAGGCTGAAACGGCTCGGCGCAAAGGGCAGCGGGCCGGTCTCCGCGTCGATCCGGGCAAGCTCCAGGGACAGGCCAAGCGCCGGCAGATGTGTCATCATGGAGGTGAAGCTCTCGTCCGCCCAATGATACGTAAGCAGCATCGGGAACGCCTCGTAGCGGCAACCGGCGATCTCAAACTCCGCCTGCATACCGGTATGGAGCTCTACCTCTTCGTCCTCCGGCGGCGCACCATCGGCAAATGAATTGGTCGCGGTGACCGTGACATCCATCTCGGGTCCGATCGGCAACCTGTCATAGAGCCAGCCGGGATAACGGCTGGTGATCCGGGTCTCCGCCAGTTCGGCCACGCCGTCGAGATCGACCTCGTCGGTGATGAAGACACCGCCCATCGAGATCATTCGGAATTCCCGCTCGCCATCGGGGTAACGCGTGGTCTCCTCGACCATTCGCGCGCCGAGCCAGCGCAGCCCAACCGTCCCGCCGTCGGGATAGGTGACATAGGCGGTGCGGCCCGTCTCCAGCGCGTCACGGGTGGGGCATTGGGCGGCGGCTGTCCCGGTCAGCGCTATGAGCGCGAGGAATGTCAGTGAGCGCATGTCCTTGCCTCGGCGGACCCTTTTTGCCGCCTCTCGGCCGGAGGTTATCATGGCGTGCCGGGCAAGGCGACGGGGAAGGGTACGGGTTCGCGATCCGTGCGATCGGCCGTCCACTCATGTCTAGCGATTTGCCGGGAAAGCGACAGACGTGTTAAAGCTCGGTAAACCCGGCCCCAGCGGCGTCTTCTGTTCGGAAAACTGCGGAACGATACGCCCACCCGACGCCAGCCGCAGCACGTTGACGGACCGAATAACCAGACGCGCGCGGGAGACCGCGCACGACAGTACCGATGGCCTCAGCGGCCCTATCAGAAGGATTCCGACCACGCCGTCCGTGCGAGATCTGCGCGGTCCAAGCCCCGCCGCGCGAGTTCCGCATCGCTGAGCCGGTTGAGCGACTCGTAGCGCCTGGCGACCCTGATCGCGGTATCGAAGGTGTCGAAAAATGCCACTACGCCGCGAAGCGCTCTCCGTGCCGGGCGAAGGAGCTCCGGGCGGGTCGTGACAAAGGTTGAATCGGACATGAATTACTCCTGCTCCAAGTGCGTCTTCACTTGGGTCAAGAGTAATGACCAATTACCTTTAGCGCTATCGCTGCAAGCGCAAAGCCACCATGCCGCACCCGCATAACCCGCGGATGCCTCAGAACAGGAAGTAGCGCTGCGCCATCGGCAGTTCCTGTGCCGGCTCGCAGGTCAGCAACTCGCCATCGGCACGCACCTCGTAGGTCTCGGGATTGACCTCGATCTTCGGCCGGGTATCGTTCATCACCATGTCGGCCTTGCCGATCCCGCGGGTGTCGCCGACCGCGAGCGTGTCCTTGGCCAGCCCCAGCGAAGTCCCGATCCCGTCCGCCTGCGCGGCGCCCGAAACGAAGATCACCGCGGACCGTTCGACAGCGCGCCCATAGGCGCCGAACATCGGCCGGGTATAGACCGGCTGCGGCGTCGGGATCGAGGCGTTGGGGTCGCCCATCTGGGCCACGGCGATGCTGCCGCCGATAAGCACCATCTCCGGCTTCACGCCGAAGAAGGCCGGCGACCAGAGCGCGAGGTCCGCCCGCTTGCCCTCCTCGACCGACCCGATATGCGCCGACATCCCGTGCGCGATGGCAGGGTTGATGGTGTATTTTGCGACATAGCGCTTGACGCGCACATTGTCGTTGTCGCCGGTTTCCTCGGCCAGACGACCGCGCTGCACCTTCATCTTGTGCGCCGTCTGCCAGGTCCGGATGATGACCTCGCCGACGCGCCCCATCGCCTGGCTGTCGGAGGCGATGATCGAGAAGGCGCCCATGTCGTGAAGGATGTCTTCTGCCGCGATGGTCTCCTTGCGGATCCGGCTCTCGGCAAAGGCAACGTCCTCGGGGATCGACTTGTCGAGATGGTGGCAGACCATCAACATGTCGAGATGTTCTTCCAGCGTGTTTACCGTGTAGGGCCGGGTCGGGTTGGTCGAGGAGGGGATGACGAATTCCTCGCCGCAGACCTTGATGATGTCGGGCGCATGCCCCCCGCCGGCGCCCTCGGTGTGGAAGGCGTGGATCGTCCGGCCCTTCATCGCCTTGATCGTGTTCTCGACGAAGCCCGACTCGTTCAGCGTGTCGGTGTGGATCATCACCTGCACGTCCATGGCGTCGGCGACCGACAGGCAGCAGTCGATCGCGCCGGGGGTCGTTCCCCAATCCTCGTGCAGTTTCAGCGCGCAGGCGCCTGCCTTCACCTGCTCCTCAAGCGCCGCCGGAAGGCTCGCATTGCCCTTGCCGGCAAAGGCGAGGTTCATCGGGAAGGCGTCCGCCGCTTGCAACATCCGTCCGATATGCCACGGCCCCGGCGTGCAGGTCGTGGCCAGCGTGCCATGCGCCGGGCCGGTGCCGCCGCCCAGCATAGTCGTCAGACCGGAATGCAGCGCATCCTCGATCTGCTGCGGGCAGATGAAATGGATATGGCTGTCGAACCCGCCGGCCGTCAGGATCTTGCCCTCGCCGGCAATCGCCTCGGTACCCGGGCCGACGATAATGTCCACGCCAGGCTGAGTGTCCGGATTGCCAGCTTTGCCGATCTTGGCGATCCGACCGTCCTTGAGCCCGACATCGGCCTTGTAGATGCCAGTCGCGTCGAGGATCAGCGCATTGGTGATGACCGTGTCCACGGCACCCTCGGCGCGGGTCGCCTGGCTTTGCCCCATGCCGTCGCGGATCACCTTTCCGCCACCGAACTTCACCTCCTCGCCATAGGTCGTAAGATCCTTCTCGACCTCAATGACCAGGTCCGTATCAGCAAGCCGGACACGGTCGCCGGTGGTCGGGCCGAACATCGCGGCATAGGCAGCACGGGAAATTGTGGCGGGCATGGCGGCCTCCTCGGTCGGTCAGCTGTCTGGGTCCACGCCGCCGAGGCGGCGAAGGTTGCGATTGGTCTCGGAGCGGATCGGATGGAGCGCGGCGGCCATCACGCGATCGGGCCGCTGGCCGCCCAGGGCGGTCAGACCGGCTGCAAGCGCCGCTGCGAAGAATGCGGGGGGTTTCTCGGCGAACATGCGATGGGTCTCGGTCCCCACGTAGGGACGGAAACCGCAGAAGGCACCGGAACGATAGGCAATGACCACGCCGGCTTCGACGGCAAGCATGGCAGTCTCCATCCCGATCTCGAGAAGGTCGCGCGTCAGGTCGGCGGCAATATCTTCGGGGCGGCTCATGCGCCCCCCGGGCTGAGGATCAGCGACGCGGTCCCTTCGGATCCCGAACCGGGATCGGAATCGGCTGCGGCGCGGGCGCCAGCAATCCGAGGAGACGGTCGATCAATGTCTTCAGAGGCATGAGAGGCCTTGTCGGGCAATTGCTGATTAACTCTTAAAGTAGCCCCTGCGCCGGAAAGCGCAAGGGCCCATTCCGAGGATCCGCCGATCACGCCTCGTCCTTCCCACTGGCCGGCGCTTTCGACGGCGCTGCGGCATCCTTCGGCTTGGTCTCGGTTGCGGCAGCGGGCTTCGCTTTCGCCGCGCTGCGGCGACGGGTCGCGCGCGCGGGTTTCGCGGCCGCATCCACCGAAGCGACCGCTTCCGTCAGTCCGTTGGGCGTCTTGGGCTTGGACGGTGCACGGCGGCGCGACGTCGGTTTCTTCGTCGCATCGGCTGCCGCCTTCACCTCGGATTTCGGTGCCGGAGCAGCCGCGGCCTTCGGCGCGACTTCGGCCTTTGCTGCGGGTGCCGGGGTGGGTTTCGGAGCCGCCTCGGCCTTGGGGGCGGGCTTCGGAGCGGCGTCGGCCTTCGCCCCTTCCGGCTTGGCGGCGCCAAGCGGCACGACCTTGGCCGCGGGCTTCGCAGCCGGGGTCAGGCGGGCGGGCTTGCGCGCCGGCGCCTTGGGGGCCGGCTTCGTCGTCTGAGCCGGCGCCTTCGCCTTGGTCGCCTTGCCGGAAGGCGTCGATCCGCCCGGCGTGAAGACCTTCATAAAGGACGTGTCGGGATTGACCATCCCGCCGGTCCACGTGTTGGCCATTCCCATGGACATGCGCATGATCTCGAGCTGCAGTTCCGCGGTGCGGCTCCACAGCGCCATGCTTGTCTTCATGTAGTCGGCCGGAGTCATGTATTGGAACATCTCTCTCTCCTGGTAAGTCTCTGGCCCTGTCGGGCCTGTGGCCGCGCGGCACGCCTCAGAGCGTACCCATCACAGCCTGGTTGAATCCGTAAACCCGACGCGCGCCCTTGAGCGGCACCAGGTTCACATCCCGGCTCTGGCCGGGTTCGAAACGCACCGCGGTCCCCGCGGCGATGTCGAGCCGGAGGCCGCGCGCGGCCTCGCGGTCGAATTCCAGCGCCGAGTTCGTCTCGGCAAAATGGTAGTGGCTGCCGACCTGCACAGGGCGGTCACCGGTATTGGAAACCATCAGCACGGTCACATCGCTGCCCTCATTGAGAATGATCTCGCCGGGAGCGGTAATCACTTCGCCTGGGATCATCGCTGTCTCTCCTCTTCGGGCCGGTCATCCTGTTGCACCGCCGTCCTGACGGCGGCCAGTGTCTCTTCGGTATCGTCTGCGTCGGTATCGCCTGTGGGCGCGGCTTCGGCCTCGGAGCGCCCCGGCTCCCGGACGTCACCGTCCCAATCGTCCGGATCGTCCTTCTCCGCCGCCTGCGGGTCGCGCAGGAAGGCATAGAGATCGCTTGCGAAATAGCCGAGCAGCCCGCCGGCCACCGTAAGATACGCCGAGCTGTCGGCGCCCACCGCCCATGTGGCGATCGCCGCGCAGAGCAGCAAGAGGGCGAAGGTCAACACACGGAATTCCAGCGGGTCGAGCCGCATCTCGTAGCGGTCGTTCTTCTCGACGAGCGCCTTCAGCGGCGGTTCGACATGAACCACCAACAGGCCGGCCAGAAGAGAGAAGAAGAAGCTCGCGATCATGGCGCCTCAGCGGATCGGGTGATGCACGGTGACGAGCTTGGTGCCGTCGGGAAAGGTCGCCTCGACCTGCACTTCGTGGATCATCTCGGCGATCCCCTCCATGCACTGCTCGGCCCGGACCACGCCCGCGCCAGCCTCCATCAGATCGGCGACCGACCGGCCATCGCGCGCGCCCTCGACCACGAAATCGGTAATGAGCGCAATCGCCTCGGGATGGTTGAGCTTCACGCCACGCTCGAGCCGTCCCCGCGCCACCATGGCGGCGAGGCTGACCAGGAGTTTGTCCTTTTCGCGAGGTGTCAGGTTCATGTCGTACCTCAGATCTGCCAGACGCGCGGCGGAACCGTGCCTCTGATTTGTGTCAACAGCGCCACCATCAGCCGCCGGAGCGGCCAGGCGTCGCGCGCCATCATCCGCACGACGCAGCGCCCATCCCAGGCCGAGGCGAAGGCCACGACGCCCTCTTGCCCGAGCAACCGCCGGATCGGGTCCAGCGCATCCTCAGCCCCCGGCGCCACCAGTGCGACAAGCGCCACCGCGCGCGCATCTCCGAGCATCGCCGGATCGCCCGCCATGGCAAGGCTCTGCCCGTCCATCCGCACCGTGTCGACCATCACCGGCCGGCCGTCCCGCCGGATCTCGCGGCGATCCAGAAGTGCGAGCGTCCCGACCTTTTCGCCCATCGCTGCCCGACCGAACACCAGCGTCTCGCAAAAGAGCAGTCGCGCATCGCTCGCGAGGTCGATCCGGGTCTCGCGCGCCAGCGCCGCGCGGTCGTAGAGGATAGTCTCCTGCGGCAGCCAGTCGAGCGCTGCGCCGGCACAGGCAGTCATCTCGCAGGTGACCTCCGCCACGCCCGAGGCGGCGGCATAGACCCGCTCGGCAGTCTGCGTCGTTGCCGTCACCCGCGTGCCCGATGCGAGATCGAGCCGGTAGCGCATCCGGTCGCCGCCCGTGAGCCCGCCTGCCGTGTTCAGAAAGACGACCTCCGGGTCGTCCGGACCGCGTGGCAGCATTGCCTTGGCTGATCCCGACTGATGCAGATGACTCAGGCGCGCTTTCCCCTCGCGCAGGGAAAACGCCGCCTCGGCCCGTCCACGGGCGCGCTGAAGCCTCTGATCTGCCGGATCGTGATCGAACATGGATGCCCTCGGTTGCACAGACCCTAGCGCGATCTGCGTAATGCTGCAACGCGGCATAGCGGATCCCGCGCCGTGGTTGCACATTTTTCCGCTCATGGCCTCATTTTCAGGCAGGCATCCCCGCGCTCTGCGGCCGCACGCGGACTGGTCTGCGCGCCGATCCTCGGCTAAGCCGCCTCTATAATGACTCAGACGCTCACGCTCCGCCGCCCCGACGACTGGCACCTGCACCTGCGCGACGGCGCGATGCTGAAGGCCGTCCTGCCCGATACCGCGCGCGATTTCGCCCGCGCCATCATCATGCCGAATCTCGTGCCGCCGGTGGTCACCGCCGCCGACGCCGCAGCCTATCGCGACCGTATCCGCGCCGCCTTGCCCGAGGGCGCCGATTTCACGCCGTTGATGACGCTCTACCTGACCGAAACGACCGATCCCGCCGACGTCGTCGCCGCCCATGCGGAGGGGCTCGTCACTGCGGTGAAGCTCTATCCCGCCGGCGCCACCACCAATTCTGACTCCGGTGTTCGCGACATGCGAAAGGTCCAACCGGTCTTCGAGGCCATGGCCGAGGCCGGCATCCCGCTCTGCGTGCATGGCGAGGTGACCCGACCCGAAATCGACATCTTCGACCGCGAGGCGGTTTTCATCGAGGAGGTGCTCGACCCGATTCGCACGCGCACGCCCGGTCTCCGCGTGGTCATGGAGCATATCACCACCGCCGACGCCTGCGCCTATCTCCGAGACGGCGGCGAGACGCTCGGCGCGACGATCACCACGCATCACCTGATGATCAACCGCAACCACATCCTCGTCGGTGGCATCCGGCCGCACTACTACTGCCTTCCAGTCGCCAAGCGCGAGCGCCACCGCGAAGCGCTGGTCGACCTCGCCACCTCCGGCTTCGACCGTGTCTTCCTCGGCACCGATTCGGCGCCTCACACACAAGCCAACAAGGAAACCGCCTGCGGCTGCGCCGGCATCTACTCCGCGCCCGTCACCATGCCCTGCCTGGCGCAGGTCTTCGAGGACGCAGGTGCGCTCGACCGGCTCGAAGCCTTCGCCTCGCTGAACGGCCCGGCCTTCTACGGGATGGCGCCGAACGCAGGGACGATGACCCTGGAGAAAGGCGAACCGCTCGAGATTCCTGCCCCGCTGGCGACTGGCGACGGCCCGGTCATCGTCTTCGACCCCGGACGGCCCGTGCTCTGGCGAGTGGTGGGCTGAGGCGTCACCGTTCCAGAACGCCGGCGGCGGCCAGCGCGGCGACAAAGCCCGCTGGGCTCTCGCGCACCATGCCGTGGCCCGTGCCCGGAACCACCCTCACGTCGATGCCATTGGCTCGCAGCCATGCCGGATCCGGCGTATCTGGCTGCGGTGCCGTCTGAGCGGCCGCGTATCCCGACTCGCCAAAGACGAAACACCGCGGCATCGGCAGGGCAAAGAAGTCGTGGGCAAAAGTCAGCGGCAGGTCTGCCAGCGCGCGCGCATTGGCATGCAGCGCCCGCGGATCCGCCAGCCGCCAGGCGCCGTAGAGCATCGCCGCCCGCACATCGCCGGCGATCGCCTTTGCCCGTAGGCGGTCCGTGATCCCGGCGAGCCCGCCGCCCTCAAATTCCTCCAGGGACATCGCCGCGAACTTCCGGCTCGCGACACCCCCGCCGGGTGTCAGGTTGCCCTCGGCAACGACCAGCCGTGCCACGAGATCGGGCCGCGACAGCGCCAGCGCGATCCCGACCGTGCCGCCGAAGGAATGACCGATCACTCGGCAGGGCGTGCCACCGAGATGTTCAAGCACCGCGACCAGAACGCCAACATGCGACTCGAGGCTGCCCGGAAACCAGGGCGAGGGATCGCTGTCGCCCGAGCCGATATAATCCAGAAGAACCGCGCTGTGGCGTTCGAGATCCACCGCGCAGGCGAAATCGAGAAACTCCCAGGCCGCCGGCACGTTCAGCCCCGGAAGGCAGAGCAACACCTCCTCGCCCGCCCCCACGGCCTGCCAGCGCACGAAAGCGTCATGCTCTTCCAGATAGAGGCTCTTCATCGCATCCTCCCGCTCTCACTCGTGGAGCCTGCAACCGAACCGGTTGAACTGGCAATCCCCCGGCGGTTTCGGTATCGCCTGAGCAACCCGACAGCGAGGACGAGCGATGCCGATTCCCACCACCCATCCCGACGACGCGACCATGGCCCGGATCTCGGCCAGCATGCTGCTCGAGATCGGCGCGGTGCATTTCAACGCGACCGAGCCCTTTACGCTTGCCTCCGGCCTGCCCTCGCCGACCTATATCGATTGCCGGAAGCTGATCTCCTACCCGCGCATCCGCGCCACGCTGATGGACTTCCTCACCGCCAAGGTGATGCGGGATGCGGGCTTCGAGGCCTTCACCAACATCGCCGGCGGCGAGACTGCAGGCATCCCCTTTGCCGCGCTCGTGGCCGAGCGGATGGGGCTGCCGATGAGCTATGTCCGCAAGAAGCCCAAGGGCTATGGCCGCAACGCGCGGATCGAGGGGGTGATGGGCGAATCGGACCGCGTCCTGCTGGTCGAGGACCTCACCACCGACGGCGGCTCCAAGCTGAGCTTCGTCGACGCGATCCGCGCCACCGGTGCTAGCTGCGCCCATACCGCGGTGATCTTCTACTACGGTATCTTCCCCGAGACCGAAAAAACGCTGGGAGACCATGGCGTTTCCCTCCATTCGCTCTGCACCTGGCACGATGTTCTGGCCGCGGCACGGACGCAGGGCTCCTTCGAATCCGGGACCCTCGCGGAGGTCGAGTCCTTCCTGAGCGACCCGCGCGCCTGGCAAAACGCGCGAATCTGAGCCTGCCGCGACCGGCGGCATCCCGCTCCGGCCGGGGCGATTTATCGCACAGTAACGCGCCAGACGCCCCGCGCCGCGCCACCACATGTTGACGCATGGCGTCTCCTTGTCGCAATATGCGGCAAGCACCGAGCCACCCACAGCTTATCCCCAATTTTATACATTTTGACCCGCATAGGGCCGAGGGGTAGAGCTTCCATCCACCAGATACGGGCAGTGCAAAATGAACGAAGTGACGGCGGTCGCGAGAACCGCCCCGGACTTGACCGCCCCGGACTTGGCAGCGAAGGCAGAAACGGGCAGTGACGCGGGGCAAACGGTTCCGCACAATATCGAGGCCGAGCAGCAGTTGCTGGGCGCGATCCTGACTAACAACGATATCTTCGACAGGGTCGCGTCCATACTTTCCGAAGAACATTTCTACGACCCGGTCCACGCGAAGATCTACGAGGTCGCGCGCACGCGGATCGCGAGAAACCTTCAGGCGACGCCGGTCACGCTGAAGGCTTTCCTCGAGGACCACCCCGGGCTCCGGGAACTCGGCGGGCCGGCCTATCTCGCCAAGCTGGCCGGAAGCGCCATCGCGAGCTTCGCGGCCGCCGATTACGCGCAGATTATCTACGACCTTGCGATCCGCCGCGAGCTCATGGCGCTCGGCAAGGACATCGAGGCCAAGGCGGCCAATGTCGACATGGCGTCCGAGCCGCGCGAGCAGATCGTCGAGGCCGAACAGGCGCTTTATAAGCTCGGCGAAGCGGGCAAGGCCAATACCGGGTTCCAGAGCTTCCTCAAGGCCGTCACCGGTGCGGTCGAGTCGGCCAATGCCGCGTTCCAGCGCGACGGCGGGCTCGCGGGGCTCTCCACCGGGCTCGTGGATCTCGACCGGAAGCTCGGCGGTCTGCACCCGTCGGACCTGCTGATCCTCGCCGGCCGTCCCTCGATGGGCAAGACCTCGCTGGCCTGCAACATCGCCTTCAACATCGCCCGGGCCTATCGGCGCGGCCTCCGGCCCGACGGCCGCGAAGGCGCCGTCAACGGCGGCGTGGTCGGGTTCTTCTCACTGGAGATGTCCGCCGAGCAACTTGCACTGCGGCTGCTCTCGGAAGCCTCCCGCATCCCCAGCAACAAGGTCCGCCGCGGCGAGATGACGGAGGAGGAATTCCGCCGCTTCGTGAGCGCGGCCAAGGAGCTGGAAGCCTGCCCGCTCTTTATCGACGACACTGCCGCTCTCCCGATCAGCCAGCTCGCCGCCCGCGCGCGACGGCTCAAACGGACACACGGGCTCGACGCGCTCTTCGTCGACTATCTCCAGCTCGTCCGGCCGGCCACTGCCAAGGACAGCCGCGTAAACGAGGTTTCCGAGATCACGCAGGGCCTGAAAGCCATTGCAAAGGAGCTCGATATCCCCGTCGTCGCCCTCTCCCAGCTCTCGCGCCAGGTCGAGAACCGCGACGACAAGCGGCCGCAGCTCTCCGACCTCCGCGAGTCCGGCTCGATCGAGCAGGACGCGGACGTGGTGATGTTCGTCTACCGCGCCGAATACTACAAGGAACGCGAGAAGCCTGCCGACCACAATCTCGAGGCGATGGCGACATGGCAGGCCGAGATGGAAGCGCTTTACGGAAAGGCCGATGTGATGATCGGCAAGCAGCGTCACGGGCCGATCGGCGACGTGCCGCTGGCCTTCGAAGCGGAGTTCACCAAGTTCAGCGACCTCGTGCAGCCCTGGCAACAGGGCGAAAACCGGACCTGACGCGCGCGGCCGGGCCTATAGGCTTTCGGCGAATTCCCGGAGCAGGCGTGGATAGTCGTCTTCAGACGGGAAGCCCGGATAGCTGTGGCGCGCACCGGTCCGCGCCCAGGGCAGCTTGTCTTCGGTCATGCATTCGATGAACGGCTCGGCCCAGACGGCCGCGTCGAACATCGTCGGACGTATGTTGAGGAAACCGTCGAAGCCGTTGATGCGGGTGAACATCCAGGTCAGGCAGTCTGGGCAGAAATAATGGTCGAGCTGCGGCCCCTTGATGCCGCCTTTCACCGGCTCGCCCTCGAGGACGCGGAAGCCATCAACGGGCACCATCGCCGTCAGCGAGAATGCACTGGCGCTCATGCGCTGGCACCCCGTGCAGTGACAGGCCGAAGTCATCAGCGGTGGCGCGGAAAGCTCGACTCGCAGCTTGCCGCATCGGCACCGGCCTTCGATCGGCAAATCCAAATCATGCATCCCAACCTCCCCTGTGAGTTGGCGCGACCCTATCAGCGGCGAACGCCCCGGGAAACCCGGCGCAGACGCGCCGCGCGCGTGCTTTCCCCTTGACCTCCCCGGCCGGGATGGCAGAACCGGCACCATGGGCACCGGAACACTCACGATCGATCTCGACGCGATTGCCGCCAACTGGCAGTCGCTCAACTCCCTGTCCGCCGACACGGTCGAGACCGGCGCGGTGGTCAAGGCCGACGGCTACGGGCTCGGCGCCGCGCGAGTGGCGCGCGCTCTGGCCAAGGCCGGCGCGCGCAGCTTCTTCGTCGCGATTCCCGAGGAAGGCGCGGCCATCCGGGAAGCGCTCGGGCGGGACGCGGAGATCTATGTCTTCGGCGGCCACATGGCCGGCGACACCGACATGATCCACGACCTCGACCTGGTCCCGTTGCTGAACTCCATCGACCAGCTCACCCGCCATTTCGAGTCCCTGCCCGGCGCCCCGTTTGGCATCCAGCTCGACACCGGCATGAATCGTCTCGGCCTCGAACCCGCCGAATGGGAGGCCGTCGCGACGCTCGCGCTGAGCCAGTCGCCGCGCCTGCTGATGAGCCACCTCGCCAGTGCCGACGACACCGAAAGCCCGCAGAACGACGCCCAGCTCCGCCGCTTCCACGAGATGACCGACGGCACCGACCGGCCACGTTCGCTGTCGGCCACCGGAGGCACGCTGCTCGGCCCGGACTATCATTTCGACCTCACCCGTCCCGGCATCGGGCTCTATGGGGGCCTGCCCTTCGCCGAAGCGCGGCCCGTCGCGCATGTCTCACTGCCGGTCATCCAGACCCGCGAGGTCGCCGCCGGCGAGAGCGTCGGCTACAATGCAACCTGGACCGCGTCGGAACCGCGCATCATCGCCACCGTCGCCGCCGGCTATGCCGACGGCCTGCTGCGCGCCCTGTCGGGAAAGGCGATGCTTTACTGTGAGGGAACCCCCTGCCCGATTGTCGGCCGCGTCTCGATGGACCTCATCACCGTCGACATCACCGGCCTGCCCGAGGTTCCGCCGGCGCTCGACATTCTCTGCTCCGAGCAGGGCGTCGACACGCTCGCGGAGGCGGCCGGCACCATCGGCTACGAGATCCTGACATCGCTCGGGGCGCGCTACCAGCGCAAGGCGATCGGCGGCTTCGCGTGACAACCCGCATCCTGACCCGACCGCTCGCGGCCATCGGCCGTCCGGTTCTCGCCGCGCTTGCCTCGGTCGGCCGGATGACGCTCTTCGCGGCCGCCGTCTTCAGCCACATCCTCCGCCCGCCCTGGTATTTCCGCGAATTCACCCACGCGGTCATGACGATCGGCTGGTACTCCCTCCCCGTCGTCGGGCTAACCGCACTTTTCACCGGCGGCGCGCTGGCGTTGCAGATCTATGACGGCTCCTCGCGTTTCTCCGCCGAGGCCGCGGTGCCGCAAATCGTAGCCATCGGCATGGTGCGCGAGCTCGGCCCGGTGCTCGGCGGCCTCATGGTCGCAGCCCGCGTCGCTTCCTCCATCGCCGCCGAGATCGGCACGATGAAGGTCACCGAACAGATCGACGCCCTCGTGACGCTCTCCACCGACCCATTGAAATACCTTGCCGTTCCGCGCGTGCTCGCCGCCACGCTCACCGTGCCCATTCTCGTTGCGGTCGGCGATTCCATCGGCATCATGGGGGGCTGGCTGGTGGGCGTGAACCGGCTCGACTTCAATTCGACCGCCTATCTCAGGAACACGATCGACTTCCTCGAAGTCGCCGATGTCGGCTCGGGGATCGCCAAGGGCGCCGTTTTCGGCTGCCTGGTCGCGCTCATGGGCTGCTATTACGGCATGCATTCGGGCCGTGGCGCGCAGGGCGTCGGCAAAGCCACGAAACTCGCCGTTGTCTCGGCCTCCGTCCTCATCCTCGCCTCCAATTACCTGCTCACCGAGCTTTTCTTCTCCGCATGATCCGCCTCGACAACGTGCATAAGTCCTTTGGCGATAACGCCGTGCTCCGCGGCGTCACGCTCGAGGTGCCAAAGGGAGAATCGATGGTCATCATCGGCGGCTCTGGCACCGGCAAGTCGGTGATGCTCAAGTGCATCCTCGGCCTGACTCGCCCCGACAGCGGCCTCATCACGCTTGACGGCCAGCCGGTGGAGAGCGGCGACCACGACGCCTTCCTCGCCCGCTTTGGCATGCTCTTTCAGGGGGCCGCCCTCTTCGACTCGCTCCCTGTCTGGCAGAACGTCGCCTTCCGTCTCCTCCGTGGCCGCCTCAAGCGGCCAAAGGCCGAGGCGCGCGAGATCGCCATCGAGAAGCTTCGCCGGGTCGGCCTCGGCTCGAAGGTCGCCGATCTTTTCCCCGCGGAGCTCTCGGGCGGCATGCAGAAGCGCGTCGGGCTCGCACGCGCCATCGCCGCCGAACCGGAGATCATCTTCTTCGACGAGCCGACGACCGGGCTCGACCCGATCATGGCCGGAGTCATCAACGATCTCATTCGCGAGATCGTGGTCGAGATGGGCGCCACGGCGATGACCATCACCCACGACATGACCTCGGTCCGCGCCATCGCCGACGACGTCGCCATGCTGCATGACGGGGTGATCCAGTGGAGCGGACCGGTGGCGGACATGGACGGATGCGCCGACCCCTACGTCCAGCAATTCATCCATGGCCGCGCCGAGGGACCGATCGAGGCGGTTCGCTGAGCGCGGGCGACCGCTCTATCGCAGCGACGCCAATGTCTCGTTGTAATCCCCGACCGCGTCCCAGACATCCCAGGCCGCGAACAGAACCGGGATCGTCATGCCGACGCGCGCGGCGTTGGACGCCGTCCGTCCGTAGCCCTGGATCGCCGCCTTCTCGCTGGCGACCCGCGCGGTGTTGGCGCCGACGATGTTCTGCGCCTTCCGCCGTGCCGCCTTCTTCAAGCCCTCCTGCGTCAGCCGCTCGGAATATTTCCGGATCTGTCCCTCGCAGCTGCGAATGATCTGCTGCGACTTGACGGTGCCCTCGAGCGCCTTCTCCATCGACCGCCCGGCGATGTTGCCGCCGACTTCGCTGGTCACGGCCTTGCCCGCCTCCATCGAGATACCGGCGACCTGGGCGTTCGGGCCGGCCTCCCAGTTCTTGATCACCGAATGGGTCACCGAATGCGCCGCCCCTGCCACGCCAAAGGCGGTTCCGCCGGCGCCCGCCTCCACTCCAAGAATCGTCAGGCTCGCTCCTGCCGTGCCGCCGCCCGCCGCGGCGGCGACGAAACCGACCCCGACGACCGCGCCGAGCACCGCCACGCCAACCTGCGCACCAAGCTTGATGCGAGCGAGATCCCGGATCGCCTCGTTGGTGACCCCGGCAATTTCGGCGTTGATGTCATGTGCCTCGCGAAAGAGTTCCTGAACGGCGTCGCGGGCGACGTCGCGGACGCGCTCCATCCGGGTGACATAAGAATGCGCCGCCTGCGGTCCTTGTTCGGCCAGGATCCGGATCCAGTTGAGCATGAAGTCCATATGCATGTCGTCTGCGCGGCGCTCGATCTCGGCCTTCGTTGCGGTCTTCACCGCGACGGTGCCCGGCGGCTCTTTCCAGAACAACACGGAATAGACCGCGTTCAAAACGCTGCTGTCCTTGTAGGTCTGCCACTCGATCTGCGTGGTCTGCTGCGTGGCAACCGCCAGGGCGCAGGACCGGAAAAACCGGCTGATCGCCCAAAAATCGTAGCACATTACGGAAATGTTCTTGTTGGTCATCAGTGTCGAGGCCTCCCAATACACACCCTTCACCGAAATCTACCTGCCGGTCCCGGCGCGGAGCCGCGCGGCCCGGTGAACGGAATTGTCGTCCAAATGCGTTTCCCGCAGACAGGTTGAGAACGATTGCCGAGTCGGTCAAGCCAAGATAGGTCCGCGGCGCCCAGGGCATCGCGTGGGAAACTTGCGATCGGGAGGGGATTGCCGGTGCCGGGCGATGGCTCGCACTTGGAATTCGGTGGTATCCGGCCTGTTAATGAAACCGTTGCGCAGAAACTACTCAGCCGTTTCCGGAAGCTCGAAGACCTGCCCGGGATAGATCAGGTCGGGGTCGCGGATCTGGCTACGGTTGGCGCGGAAGATCTGCCAATACTCATATCCGCTGCCATAGCGATCCGTAGCGATCCCCCAGAGCGTGTAGCCCGGCTGCACCGTGATCACCGAGGCCGCCACGCCGCCCTCTGCCAGATCGGACGGTGTCATTCGCGCGATCTCGCCCGGATCCTCCCGCTTGAACGGAGTCTCGAAGCGGGCCACGACCACGCCGGCGGCGTCCACCTGATCCACTCGAAGCGTGTAGAGGCCCGGCTTCACCGCCGGCAGCCGCATCCGCCAGCTTCCGTCGGGCGCGATCCTGGCCGTCTGCACCGGCCGGTTGTTGAGATAGACCCGCACCCGATCCGCCCGCTCCATCGCCGCCGCCGCCCGCCCGGCAAGCGACACCGAGCCGTCGTCGGAATAGCTGATGACATCGATCACCACCCGGTCAGACAACCGCTCGGCCGCCGCGGCAGGGTGCAGGAGTTCGATTCCGCTGCGGTCGGCAAGCAGAACCGTCGGCGTGGCCTCCCGCGTCGCTTCCACCGAGTCCCGACTCGTGTCCTCGGCATCGCTCGGCTCTGCCAACACCGTCCCGGGTTCCGCAACCGCCGGGCGCTCCGCCTCGACTTCCGGCAGCAGCGCTTCAGCCTGCGGTTCCGGACCGGTCGGCGTCTCGGTCTCTACCGCGGCGATTTCGAGCGCCGGCTCTGACTGGGGCTCCGGCACAGTTTCCGTGTCTGGCTCCGTCACCGGCTCCGGTTCCGGCTCGGTCTCACGTTCCGGTTCCGGCTCGGTCTCAGGTTCCGGTTCCGGCTCGGTCTCCGGTTCCGGCTCGGTCTCAGGCTCCGACATAGTGTCGAGTGCGACGGCGTCGGGCGTGGGCGTCTCGAGGGTCTCCACCACTGCGGGCTCGGGCTCCGCACCGACAGCCGGAAACTCCGGAACCTGCGGCCGGATTTCCGCGAGATCGAGCGAGCCCTCCGAACTGTCCTGCGTGTCGGCCTGTCCCGGCATGGAGTCCTCGGACGCCGCAACTTCCTCGCTTCCGGTCGTGTCCGCCTCCTCGGGACCCGTTTCCGCTTCAGCCACGACCGCGTCGGGCGCGGGCTCCAGCGGTGGGGTCAGGATCGCGCTCTGCTCGGAGCGGTATTCGGTGCCGTCGGGACCGATCGCCACGAGATAAAGCACACGGGCGGCGCCGGTCGGGTCGAGATCGAAGATCGTCGCGAAATCGCCCGCCTGGTTGGCCAGGGCGCGCGCCAGGTCGACCGATCCCTCGCGAACCAGCACCTCGAAGCCCGGCGGCGCGGTGCCGGCGATCACGGCAAGGCCGGATGAATCGAGACGGACATCGCCGAAGCGCGGCAACCCGACAGGGGCCGCGACCGTCTGCGATTGCTGCGCCTCTGGCGGCTCGGCGGTGGTCGTCTTTGTCGCCTCTTCAGGCGCCGCCACACTCCCCGCTTCTACAGCGGGCTCTTTCGCTGCATCGTCCGCACTGTCAGCGGAAGGCTCGGGCGCAGGTGCGGGCACCGCGGCACTTTCCGCCTCCGCAGGAGGCTCGGTGGTGGCATCGGCCGCGTCGGCGGGGGCGGACTGGGGTGCGGGGAGGTCGGTGGCCGGCGCGCTCACCTCGGGCGGAGCCGGTGGTGCTGGGGGCGGCGGCGGACCGTCCGAACGCCCGGTCAGCAGGAAATATCCGGCAAGACCGGCCACCGCGACAGCGCCGATCGCAGCCACGCCGCCCGCACCGCGGAGCATCCCCTTTTCCGGCATCCTTCTTCTTCCCAGTGACATCCCCAATCAAACCCCTGCGCGGGTTGTGAGACAATATCAAGCCCGCTATCAGTGAGCCGAAGTACCCGCCTCCAAGGTCTTGCAGCAATGTCACAAAACTTTTCCATTTGCGTCTATTGCGGCTCGCGCGACGGCGCGAACCCCGACTACGCCGTGGCCACCGAAGCGCTCGGCGCGGCGATCGCCGCCGAAGGCTGGCGGATCGTCTACGGCGCCGGCGATGTCGGGCTGATGGGACGCGTCGCGCGCGCCGTGCAAGCCGGCGGCGGCGAAACCTTTGGCGTCATCCCGACGCATCTCTTCCAGCGCGAGGTCGGCAAGCGGGACCTGACGAGCTTCATCGTCACCGAGACGATGCACGAGCGCAAGAAGGTCATGTTCATGAATGCCGACGCCATCGTCGTGCTTCCGGGCGGCGCAGGCTCGCTCGACGAATTCTTCGAAGCGCTGACCTGGGCACAGCTCGGGCTTCACTCCAAGCCGATCCTGCTGCTCGACACCGCGGGCTACTGGACGCAGCTCACCGCATTGCTCGAGCACGTGGTGGCACAGGGGTTCGCGGAGCCGACCCTGCTCGGCTTCGTTCAGAGCGTGCCCGACGTGCCGACGCTGATCGAGCGCCTCCGGGCGGCGCGATCCATGAACAGGCCTTGAGCGGAATAGAGCGCCAGGGCTACCCAGATCAGCGCGAAGGTGATCCCGTGCCACCGGGTGAACGGCTCGGCGAGGACCAGCGCCGCGCAGAGGAATTGCAGCGTCGGGTTGAGGTATTGCAGCAGCCCCAGCGTCGCCAGCCGCACCCGCTGTGCGGCAAAGGAATAAAGGATCAGCGGACCGGCCGTCAGCGGACCGGAAAGCGACAGCAGGAGCTGTGAGCGCAAGTCCGACGCTCCGGCACCGCCGGCATGGCCGGTTCCGGTCCAGAGAAGCCAGGCGGCTGCCAGCGGCGCGAGCAGGAGCACCTCGCCGGTCACCGAGAGAATGGCGCCGACCCTGAGTTGCCGCTTGATGATACCGTAGAGGCTGAAGGTGATCGCCAACACCAGCGCCAGCCGGGGCACGACGCCGATGCCGTAGGTCCGCACCGCAACCCCTGCCGCAGCAAAGCCCACGGCGAGCCATTGCAGCGGCGTCAGCGTCTCGCGGAAGAACACCGCGCCGATGAGCACCGCGACCAGCGGGAAGATGTAGTAGCCGAGCGAGGATTCCATCACGCGCCCGGCCTGGATTGACCAGATGAAGAAGCCCCAGTTGAGCGAGATCAGCACCGCGGCCAGCCCCGCCACCTTCCAATTCCCGGCAATGAAGTGACGGAAACGGCCGACCTGCCGTTGCGCGACCACCACCGCACCGAAGAAGACAAGCGACCAGAGCGTGCGGTAGCACAGCACCTCGAGCGGCGGCACATGCTCGACGAGCTTGTAATAAAGCGGCGAGAGCCCCCAGATGAGGCAGGCCCCCGTCATGGCCAGAAGGCCGCGCTGGCTGTCGTTCATGGGCGTCCCTTTCGGGACCCGTCGATCACGCCGCGCTGGAAGCTGCAAGACCTTCGCACCGTTGCGAGGCGCGACGCAGCCACGAAAAACCCCGCCGCCCTTTCAGGCAGCGGGGATATCGATCCGATGGGACCGGGATCAGCCGAGGCGCGCGGCCACGTTTTCCCAGTTCACCAGGTTGTCGAGGAAGTTCGAGAGATAGGCGGGTCGCTTGTTGCGGTAGTCGATGTAGTAGGAATGTTCCCACACGTCGCAGCCCAGCAGCGCCGTCTGTCCGAAGCAGAGCGGGTTCACGCCGTTCTCGGTCTTGGTGATCTTGAGAGTGCCGTTGGTGTCCTTGACCAGCCAGACCCAGCCCGAGCCGAACTGGCCGGCGCCGGCGGCGGCAAAGGCGGACTTGAACTCGTCGACCGAGCCGAAGGCCTCATTGATCGCCTTTTCGAGCTCGCCCGGCATGCCGGCGCTCGACGGGCTCATCATCTCCCAGAACTGGCAGTGGTTCCAGTGCTGCGACGCGTTGTTGAAGATGCCGTTCTGCGCCACCGCGCCGGCGTCGTAGGTGCCCTTGATGATCTCCTCGACCGACTTGCCTTCCCACTCGGTGCCGGCGATCAGCTTGTTGCCGTTGTCGACATAGGCCTTGTGGTGCAGGTCGTGGTGGTATTCCAGCGTCTCCTTGCTCATGCCCTTGGCGGCGAGCGCGTCATGGGCATAGGGCAGGTCGGGAAGTTCGAAAGCCATGGTGCAAGATCCTTTCGGTGCAACGTTTCCGTGACTTTACTTGTATGTCCTCCGGCGCGGCGTCAACCCGTCGCGTGGCGCGATACCACCTAGCACAGTGCAGCCGGGGCCTCAGGCGGCCGCGTCCAGCCGCGCCCGGACCCGCGCAATCTGGGCCGCCCGATCCGGCCAGTGTTCGAGCGCCAGATCGGTCAGCAGGCGCGCCTCGTCCACCGCGCCGGCGGCCATCCGGTTGAGGATCAGCTTCCAGCAAAAGGAGAAATGCTCTGTCTCGCCGAGCGCCAGTTCATAGACCTCCGCAGCGGCCTCCGGAAAGCCCATCACCTGGTATTGCCCGGCCAACGCGTTCCAGTAGCGCAGGTTCCGCGGCGCGGCGACGATCAGCGCCTCGATGTCCTCCAGTGCCTCCAGCGGCCGGCCGAGCCGGGCCCGCGCCATGGCGAGCGCGAGGTGCAGAATCGGCGCTGCCGGGTCCTCCGCCACGCCGGACATCCGTGCGATGCTCTCGCCCCAGGCCGGGTGGCCACGTTCCGAACAGGTCATCGACAACCGCGCCAGAAAGCCCTTGTCCTGGCGCCGTCCGCGCCGGAGCGCCCGCGCCAGCCCTTCCCGGTCTCCCGCTGCCGCAGCCGCAAGCGCGGTCCGGGCGATGTCGGGCGACGCCATCGCCCGTTCGGGATGCGACCCCATATGCGGCAGCGCGATCACCTCGACGCCGGCCTCGTGGCGCAGAAGTTCCGCGTGAAGAAGATCGTGCGGGTTTGCGGGATCGATCACCGCATAGGCCCGCTCGGGCAGGTCCTCCGGCTCGATCTCCATTCCGGCATGCAGATCGGCCCGGTAATGCTCGGCGTGTCGCGCGCCGATACCGCGCATTCCCGGCGTGATCCGTGCCTGAGGTGCAAAGGCCAGCACCGTCGTGCAGCCGGCCCGCGCACCGTAGCGCAATGCGCCATAGCCGCCCATCGAGGCGCCCACCGCCACCGCGATCTTGCCCGCCTTCACCCGCGACAGCGTTTCCGCCATCGGGCCGGTCTCGGAGGCCGGATACCAGTGCTTGCCACGCGGCAGGATCTCGTAGAGGTCGGCCCCGGCCAGGTCGAGACCCAACGCCGCCGCCGCGACACCTTGCGGACCACGCTCCTCGTCGCCAAAGACGACCCAGGCCGGTTGCTCCGTCCCGGCCCGATGCACAAGCCGCGCATAGGTTCCATCGACGAGATTGGCCGTCGCCCGGCCCGCGTTTCCGCTCTCCCGATCCCCCTCGCTCACGTCGCCTCTCCTCTTCCGGCCGCGCGCGTCGGCTCTTGCCGACAGGGTCGCGCCGCAATGCGGTCATTTGATGACATTCAAGCACACGCTGCCAAGAGCCGACAGGCCACGAGAGTTTGGTTTTGCGCACTTACCGGGCCACGCCAGCCGCCACTACGACGCAGGGAAAAAGCCCACCGCATCGCCCTCTGCCGCATTGGCCAGCAGGTCGAAGGCATAGCGCGCCACCGACCGGAAGCAAATCAGCGTGACATCGCCGCTGTCGTCCATCCAGAAAGCCGCCGGGACCTGCGCCAGCCGGGTACGACGCACCTCGCCGGGGCCGAAAACTGAGGGTGACAGGTCTGCCGGGCAGAGCCGGGCCAGCACCTCGCGCGCGCCGCTGCCGCTGCCGCTGATGCGAAAGCAGGCGCGGGCGTCCGAGACATCGACGGCGAGGAAGTGCGCGCCCTCCAGAGCCCCTTCGAGCAGTGTCACGACCGCCCCGGCTTTTCCATAGGGCATCAGGAGCAGGAGTTCGTCCGGCGACATCCAGGCCACCGCCCGGTCGCGCATCGTCAGGATCTGGCGCGTCTTCGGCATGCCGAGCCCAACCGCCTCGCGCACCGCGCCGCCGACTCGGGCAAAGTCGCCGCGCAACGTCACCATGCCCCTGAGCGGCGCCTCCTCGACCGTTGCCAGCGGCCCGCCCGCACGCGCCCCGCCGAGCGCCGTCACCGCATCAGACATCCTGTTTCTCCCCGTCCGGGTCATAGAAGACCGGGCTGACGATCCTGGTCTCGATCATCTGCCCGTCCTCCCCCATGAACCCGATCACCTCGCCCATCCGTTCCGGCCCTCGGGCCACCAGCCCCATCGCGATGCCGCGCCCGAGCACTGGCGACATGTAGCTCGAGGTCACCCGGCCGATGGTCCGCCGCTGGCCATTGGCGTTCTCACCTTCGCCCGGCGCATAGGCACCATCGGGAAGGACCGAGCCGTCGAGCGTCTCAAGCCCGACGAGCTTCCAGCGCTCCGGGTCGCGCATGTGCACGCGCTCCTGCGCCCGCTTGCCGAGGAAATCCGCCTTCTTCTTCGAAATCGCCCAGTCCAGCCCGAGATCCTGCGGGATCACCGTCCCGTCGGTCTCGTCTCCGATCATGATGAAGCCCTTCTCGGCCCGCATCACATGCAGCGCTTCGGTGCCGTAGGGCGTGACGCCGAACGCCCGCCCCTCCTCCATCAGCCGCGTCCAGAGCGCCAGCGCCTGCCCCGCCTTGACCGCGATCTCGAAGGAGAGCTCACCCGAGAAGGAGATCCGGTAGATCCGCACCGGCACGCCCGCCAGTTCTCCGTCGACCCAGCCCATGAACGGCAGCGCCTCTTTTGACACATCAATCCCGCCGAGCGTCTCCAGAAGCGCCCGTGCCTTCGGCCCGACAACGGCGATCTGGCCCCATTGCTCGGTGACATTGGCGGTATAGACCTGCCAGTCCCACCATTCGCATTGCAGCCAGTCCTCCATGTGCCCGTGGATGCGATCCGCCCCGCCCGTGGTGGTGTGGCACAGGAATGTCTCCTCATCGATCCGCGCCACGACTCCGTCATCGATCAGGAAGCCGTTCTCCGAGCACATCAGCCCATAGCGGCAGCGGCCCAGTTTCAGACTCGACATCTTGTTGGTGTAGAGCATGTCGAGGAAGCGGCCGGCATCCGGCCCCTTGACCACGATCTTGCCCAGCGTCGAGGCGTCCAGCATCCCCACCGAACCGCGCGTCGCCTGAACCTCGCGCGCGATCGCGTCGCCATGGCTCTCGCCCGGCTTCGGGTAGCAATAGGGTCGCCGCCAATGGCCGACCGGCTCCCAATAGGCGCCGGCCGCCTCGTGCCAGGCGTGGATCGGCGTGCGCCTGAGCGGCTGGAACAGGTCCCCGCGCGCCTCGCCGGCGATCGCGCCGAAGGAGATCGGCTGGTAGGGCGGGCGGAACGTCGTCGTGCCGACCTCCGGGACGGGCGCTCCGAGACTGTCGGCGAGAATCGCCAGTCCGTTGATATTGCTGAGCTTCCCCTGATCGTTGGCCATGCCGAGCGTGGTATATCGCTTGGCGTGTTCGACGCTCTCGTAGCCCTCCTGCGCGGCAAGCTGAACATCGCTTACCTTCACGTCGTTCTGGAAATCGAGGAACATCTTCGCGCGCAGTTCCGGCAGCGCCTGCTCCGGCATCACCCAGACGGGCCTCATCGGCCGTTCTTCTTCGTCCCGCGCCTGGGCGGGCGCGATCGCTTTCGTCGCGCCGGAGCCCGCCGCCTGTGCCGCATCCGCTCCCGCGGCCGCCGCGTCGACAAGCACCGAGCCCGTGCCCATGGCGCCCGACGCGCCGCCGGCAGTGCGAACGAAGGGCCGCCCGTCCGCGCCGGTGGGCGCGCGAGAGAAATCGGGGTAGAAATGCGCGTTCGTCTCGGACCAGAGGAGCTTGCCGCCGCAATGTGACCAGAGGTGGACGACCGGCGACCAGCCGCCCGACATCGCCACCGCGTCGCACTTGACCATGGCGCCGGCCGCGCCGGTGCCATTGCCGCGGCAGAGCATGACACCCTCGACCTGTCTGGTCCCCTTCACCTTCATGATCGCGGCGCCGCATTCCACCGCCACGCCGCGCCGGATGGCCTCGCGCGCGAATGGCCCGTCGCTGCGCTCGCGCGCGTCGACCACCACCGGCACCTCGAGCCCCGCATCGACCAGCGCCAGGACCGTGCGATAGGCGTCGTCGTTGTTGGTCACCACAACGGTTCGCCGGCCCGGCGCGACGCCGTAATTGACCACATAGTCGCGCACCGCCGACGCCAGCATGACGCCCGGCACGTCGTTGCCGGCAAAGCTCAGCGGTCGCTCGATCGAGCCGGTGGCAGTGACGATCTGCTTGGCGCGGATCTTCCAGAGCCGGTGTCTCGGGCCGCCCATCTTCGGCGCGTGATCCGTCAGACGCTCGTAGCCGAGCGCGAACCCGTGGTCATAGATCCCGGCCCCCATGCAACGGGCGCAGAGGGTGACATTCTTCATCGCCTCGAGCGCCGCAACTGTCTCGGCGATCCAGGCCTCGGCCGGCTTGCCGTCGATCTCGGCGCCGTCGACGGGCGCGCGGCCACCCCAACGCGGTGTCTGTTCGATCAGCAGCACCCGGGCGCCACCCGCGCCCGCAGCGAGCGCCGCTTGCAACCCGGCGATTCCGCCGCCGATGACGAGCACATCCACGAAGGCGTAGAAATGCTCGTAGCGGTCGGCATCCTCTTCCTGCGGGGGCCGGCCGGACGCCGCGGCCTCGCGGATCAACGGCTCGTAGACATGTTTCCAGAACGGCCGCGGCCAGAGGAAGGTCTTGTAGTAGAACCCCGCCGGCATCATCGCCGAGAACCAGCCGTTCACTGCCATCATGTCAAAGCCGAGCGAGGGCCAGGCGTTCTGGCTCATCGCCGTCAGCCCGTCGAAAAGTTCCGTCGTCGTGGCGCGCTGGTCCGGTTCGAACCGTGCGCCCTGCCCCAGCCCCACGAGCGCGTTCGGCTCCTCCGGCCCGCTGGCGACGATGCCGCGCGGGCGGTGGTATTTGTAGGAGCGGTTGACCAGCATCTGTCCTGCGCCGAGCAACGCCGAGGCCAGCGTGTCGCCCGCGAAGCCCGAGTGGCGCTTGCCGTCGAAGCGGAAGTCCAGGGGCACCTGCCGGTCAACCAGCCGGCCGCCCTGTTCCAGCCGGAAGCTCATGCGCGCCCTCCCCAGCCCGGAACTCGCGCCCGGATCGCCGCGACGATCTCGGCCGGCGGTTCAGGTGTCTGTGCCTTGTAGGTGCCGTAGACTTCGAGCGTCGTGGTCGATCGCACCGCAAGGAACCACTTGCCGCAACCATTGGCATGGCGCCAGCGCTCGAAATGCACGCCCATCGGGTTGGCGCGTTCGAAGAGATAGGCCTCAAAGGCCGCGTCGCTCGATCCGGGGCCTTCGCGCTTCAGATGCGCCTCGCCGCCAGGAGCAAGTTCGGTCTCGTCGCACTGGATGCCGCAATAGGGGCAGGTGAGGATCAGCATGTCGTCATCCTTTCGCCGGCAGGCTCGCCGCATTGAGGAGGGACATTTCCACGAGGGAGCGCCGGAGGTCGTCATCGGCAAAGGCGCCGGCATCAAGCTCGACCATCCCACCCATCTTGCGGCCGGTGAAGGAGAGCGGTTGCGCGCCAAGCTCCAGCGCCGCCGCCTCGCGCTCCTTGCCGACCCGGAACATGGCTCCCTCCCCGATGACGCCGCAGACCATGTTGCCATGCAGCAGGAAGGCGATGCCGCCGAACATCCGCTTTTCCGAGAGCCCGGGCTCCATTCCAAGATCCTCACGCATCGTTTCCGCGTTGAGTTCCGAATAAGGCATCAGGACGCCTCCCTCGCCGCCTGCGAACATCCGCGCCCACGCGGGACAGGCCGGACCTGTCCGAGCGGAAGTGTGTCGCGAACAAGCAATTGACCCGGCTCGGTGCCGAAGACCATCATTGCGCCATGGAAGCCCTGCGCCTCGGTCTTGTCGCCATCGTTACGCTTGCCGTGATCGCCGGCCTCGTGTTGCTGTTTCTGCGCCGGGAAATCCGCCGGGACGCGACGCCCCCCCCACGTCGGCCCAGCCGCCATGACAGCACTCTCGGCAAGGATACGGCCACAACCGACAACTCGGCCACCAAGGCGCTGTTCTACGATCCGTGACATCTCGGCGGGCCTCATCAATGCGCCACCCCCGCCGCCACGCTCTCGTCGATGATCCGCCCCTCGCGGAACCGGTCGAGCCCGAACTCGGCCGCCAGCGGCCCCGGCGCGCCCTTGGCCACCAGTTCCGCCATCGCCCAGCCCGAACCAGGGATTGCCTTGAAACCACCCGTCCCCCAGCCGCAATTGATGAAGCAGTTTCCGAGCGGCGTGGTCGACAGAATCGGTGAGCGATCTCCCGTCATGTCGACGATACCGCCCCATTGCCGCATCATCTTGAGCCGCGATATCATCGGAAAGGTCTCAACCAGCGCCCGGACCGTCTCCTCGATGTGATGGAAGCTGCCGCGCTGGACGTAACTGTTGAACCCGTCCGTGCCACCTCCGATCACCATCTCGCCCTTGTCGGATTGGCTCATGTAGCCATGCACCGTGTTGGCCATGACGACACAGTCCATGCAGGGCTTGATCGGCTCGGACACCAGCGCCTGCAATGCCACCGACTCGATCGGCAGCCGGAAGCCCGCCATCTCCGCGAGCCGCCCCGAATGGCCCGCCACCACGATGGCGAGCTTGTCGCAGTCGATCTCGCCCTTGGTCGTGCTGACGCCTCGGACGACGCCGCCCTCGGACCGGATGCCGGTGACCTCGCATTGCTGGATGATATCCATGCCCATGCCCGAGCAGGCCCGCGCATAGCCCCAGGCGATCGCATCATGCCGCGCCGTGCCGCCGCGCGGCTGCCAGAGCCCGCCGAGCACCGGGTAACGGGGGCCGTCGATGTTGATGATCGGCACGATCTCCTTCACCCGCTCGGGCGAAATGAACTCCGTCTCGACCCCCTGTAGGGCATTGGCGCGCGCCGTTCGCTGATAGCCCCGCACTTCATGATGGGTCTGGGCCAGCATGATCACCCCGCGCGGGCTGAACATGGCGTTGAAATTCACATCCTGGCTGAAGGTCTCGTAGAGCGACCGAGACTTCTCGTAGATCGCCGCCGAAGGATCCTGCAGGTAGTTCGAGCGGATGATCGTGGTGTTCCGGCCGGTATTGCCGCCCCCCAGCCACCCTTTCTCCAAGACTGCGACATCGCGGATGCCGAAATTCCTGCCCAGATAATAGGCCGTCGCCAGCCCGTGCCCGCCGGCGCCGATCACAATCACCTGGTAGTGCCTTTTTGGCTCAGGAGAGCGCCACGCGCGCGCCCAGCCCGAATGGAAGCGAAGCGCCTCGCGGGCGATAGCAAATGCGGAATAACGGCGCATGGCATTCCTCGTCGCTGCTGGCGGAAGGGCGCGATCGGCACACCTCGGCACGATATTCCTTTTGCGAAGCTTTCGAAAAGGGCATCTGCCCGCCTGCGGCATCTTGGGGCCGGGAAACGACCTTGTGACCACCTCACCGCGAGACCGGGTGTCGCGGGGGCTTTGCCCCGCCGGCGTTCCCGGTTAGATCATGGCCGGAACGGAAAGGACGCCGCGGGGAGGGCGCATGACATTCTGGATCATCTCGAGCGGCCTTGCGCTGCTGGTTGCACTGCTCATCGGCAGGGCCCTGCTGGTGCCGCGCGCCTCTGGACCGGGGGCCGAGCCGCGCGACATGCAGGTCTACCGCGATCAGCTCAGAGGCGTCGAGAAGGATCTCGCCCGTGGCGTGGTGTCCGCCGAAGAAGCCGAACGGCTCCGGACCGAGATCAAACGGCGCCTCCTCGACGCAGACAAGGCGCGGGGTCCGGGGACGGGCGCCGCACCGCAGACGCTCAGCTTCGCCGTCGCCGCGGCGACCGGTCTCGCTCTGATCGGCGGCAGCGTCCTGCTCTATGAGCGCATCGGCGCGCCGGGCTATCCCGACCAGCCGCTGAAGAAGCGGATTGCCGATGCAGAGGCTGCGCGGGACTCGCGGCCGAGCCAGGAGGAGTTCGAGGCGATGATGCCGGCCAGTGCGGCGCGAGATGTGGATCCGGAATATGCCGATCTCGTCGAGAAGCTGCGCGCGGCCGTGGCCGAGAACCCCGAGGAGCTCGAGGGATGGATGCTGCTGGCGCGCAACGAGGCGCGGCTCGGGAACTTCCCCGAAGCCCACGCGGCGCAGCGCGAGGCGATCGAACTCAAGGGTGAGGACGCCACGAGCCAGGACTACTCCGCGCTCGCGACGCTCATGATCCAGGCGGCCGGTGGCAATGTCTCGAAGGAGTCGGACGCGGCGCTCAACGCGGCGCTCACGCGCGACCCGCACAATCCGCTCGCACGCTATTACGCCGGTCTCATGCACCTGCAGACCGGGCGCCCGGACCTGACCTTCGCTTTCTGGGAGCCGCTCCTGCGCGACAGCGCGCCGGACGCGCCTTGGGTGCGGATCATCCGCAGCCAGCTCGAGGCGGTGGCGGCACTGGCCGGCATCCAATACACGCTGCCGGCCTTTGCAAGGCCCGCGAACCCGAACGCCCTGCCCGGCCTCTCCGCGGAGGACATGCAGGCGGCGGCCGACATGACGCCCGAGGAACGGCAGGAGATAATCCGCTCGATGGTCGACCAGCTTGGCGAGCGGCTGGCGACCGAAGGCGGCCCGCCGCAGGACTGGGCGCGGATGATCTCCTCGCTCGGCGTCATCGGCGAGACCGAGCGCGCCGCGGCGATCTGGGAAGAGGCGCAGCAGCGCTTCCAAGACCCCGCCCAGCTTGCCATCATCGGCGACGCCGCCCGGGCGATTGGGCTCGAGGCTGCAGCCGCGGCGCCCGGCCCCACGGCCGAGGACATGCAGGCCGCGGCCGAGATGACACCCGAGGAGCGGCAGGAGATGATCCGCTCGATGGTCGACCAACTCAGCGAACGATTGGCGACCGAGGGTGGCCCGCCGCAGGACTGGGCGCGGTTGATCTCCTCGCTCGGCGTGCTCGGCGAGACCGAGCGGGCCGCGGCGATCTGGGAAGAGGCGCAGCAGCGCTTCCAGGACCCCGACCAGCTTGCGATCATCCGTGCAGCGGCAGTGGCCGCCGGTCTGGACGGGTAGCTACATGATCTTCGAGAGCATCGAGGAGTTCGCCGCGGCCTTGCCGCCGGGCCGCCCGGTCGCCGGGCTGGACCTAGGCACGGCGACCATCGGCGTGGCGCTCTCGGACCGTCTGCTCGGCACGGCGACGCCGCTTGAGACCATCCGACGCAAGAAATTCGGTCTCGACGCGGAGCGGCTGCTGGCGCTGCTCGACGCCCGCGAGGCCGGCAGCATCGTCCTTGGCCTGCCGCGCAACATGGACGGCAGCGAAGGCCCGCGCTGCCAGTCGACCCGCGCCTTCGCGCGCAATCTCTCGCGGCTCACGGACCGGCCGATCGGCTTCTGGGACGAGCGTCTCTCGACGGTGGCCGCCGAGCGGGCGCTGCTGGAGGCGGACACCTCGCGCAAGCGCCGCGCCGAGGTGATCGACCATGTCGCGGCGGGGTTCATCCTGCAGGGCGCGCTGGACCGGATCGGACATCTGAGGCGTGGCAATGGCTGACGAGATCTGGAAACGCGACGAGATCGACTCGCCCTGCAACAGGATCTGCCTCATCCACCCCGAGGCGCGGATCTGCACCGGCTGCTACCGGACGACGGCGGAGATCGCCAGCTGGACCCGGCTTTCGCCGGAGGCGCGGCGGGCACTGATGGCGGAGCTTCCGGATCGTGCCGCGCTCCTGAAGCGCCGGCGCGGCGGGCGCGCGGCGCGACTTTCGACGGCGCGGGCATCGGACAAATCCTAGGCGCGCGCATCGACGCTGCCGGACTCGTCTAGGAGGAGCGCGCCTCCAAGATCCCGTCACCCGAGGCGGGAACCCGCTCCAGGGCCGCCTCCAGAACCTCCAGCCCCGCGCCCGGCCGCACCGCCCCTTCGCTGAGAACCCGACGCCATCCCCGCGCGCCTGTCTGTCCGGCAAAGAGCCCGAGCATGTGCCGCGTCACCTGGTGCAGGCTGCCGCCCGCCTCGAGATGGCGCGCGATATAGGGGCGCATCCGCTCTGCCACGTCCCGCGCCGTGATCGCCGGAGCCGTTTCGCCGAAGATCCGCTGGTCTGCCGCAAGCAGGATATCGGCCGGCCGTTGGTAGGCAGCACGGCCGATCATCACCCCATCCATCCCGGCCGCCAGATGCGCCTCGGCCTCCTCCAGCGTCTGGACCCCGCCGTTGATCGAAAGGTGCATCTCAGGGAAACGGCGCTTCATCTCCCGCACCAGCGGGTAGTCGAGCGGCGGAATGTCCCGGTTCTCCTTCGGGCTCAGCCCGCTCAGCCAGGCCTTGCGTGCGTGGATGATGACCCGTTGCACGCCGGCCGCGCGCACCGCCTCGAGAAACGCCGGAAGGACGTCTTCCGGATCCTGGACGTCGACACCGATCCGGCATTTCGCGGTGACCGGCAGGCGCACCGCCGCCACCATCTCCGAAAGGCACTCAGCCACCAGCGCCGGTTTCTGCATCAGCACTGCACCAAAGCGGCCGGATTGAACTCGATCCGACGGGCAGCCGAGGTTCAGGTTGACCTCGTCATACCCCGCGTCTTCGGCCATCCGCGCGGCCTCGGCGAGCTCGCGCGGATCCGCCCCGCCAAGCTGCAGCGCCACCGGGGACTCGGCCGGATCGAAGTCGAGCAGATGCCGCGCGCCACCGCGCACCAATGCGGGCGCCGTCACCATCTCGGAATAAAGCAGTGCGCGCGCCGACATCTGCCGGTGAAAGAACCGGCAATGCCGATCCGTCCAGTCGATCATGGGCGCGACGGAGAGGCGCGCGGCGTCGGAAAGCGGGTCTGTCGGGCCTTGCATCTGCGGTTCCGGGGATCCTGGCGGTCGCTGCGAGTCGATTGCAGGGTTTGCACGTTGCGCGGCTGAAACGCAAACCCACGTTTGCGAGCTGTTCTACCCGCTGCGGGGCGCCCATTTGGGCACCGGCAGGGTCAACGGAAGCTCCAGCAGCCGCTCCAGAGGCAGCGGCGGCGCGAAGAGATAGCCCTGTCCGAACGCACAGCCGGCGTGGCGCAGCGTCTCTGCCTGCGCCATCGACTCGATTCCCTCGGCTATAGCCACGGCATCGAGCCGCTGAGCAAAATCGAGGATAGACTCGCAGAGCGCCAGCGCCCGCGCGCTCTCGGGCAGGTTGCAGACGAAATCGCGGTCGATCTTCAGGTAGTCGAAATCATGCGTGAGATAATAGAGCAGCGAAGTGTGCCCGGCACCGAAATCGTCGAGCGCGATCTTGGCACCCGCGGCGCGGAATTCGTTCAGCCGGGCGACGGTGGCGGGCCCCGGGTCGAGCAGCGCACTCTCGGTGATCTCGAGGATCAGCCCGCCCTCCGCGCTCGCGGCCTCGGAAATGAGCGCGCGCCAGGTCTCGACGCGGTTGAGGACGCTCTCCCCCAATTGCAGCGGCGAGACGTTCACGCTGGCTTGAAAGCCCGCGCCGAACCGCCTCTTCATCTGTGGCAGGTCGGTGCAACATTGTCGGAGCGCCCAGTCGCCCAGTGCATCGATCCGCCCGGCCGCTTCGGCCAGTGGCACGAACCGGTCCGGACCTATCTCGCCCAACTCCGGATGCTGCCACCGGATCAGGGCCTCCGCCGTGGACACGCTTCCGGACGTGAGCTCGACCACCGGCTGATAGAGAAGCCGGAACTCTCCGCGCGCCACCCCTCCCTGCAGGTCGTGGACAAGGCGCCCTCGGTCCCGCGCGTGCAGGCCGACCTCACCGCTGTAGCGAATGGCAGAGCCGCCACCGCGACTCCTGGCCTCGAACAGCTCCGGCGCAATGTCCCGCGACCGACGTGCGTCCGGCCGCAACTCGGCGCTGACGTCGAGCCCCCCGCGGTGCCCGACGAACTCGGCCGCCTCGTCGTCCGGCAGCCTCTGCGCGGTCGGAGTGAGCTCGGTAGAGATCCCGCTCGCCACGTCCCGGATCGCGATGTCCTCGGCAGCGTCCCGCATCAGGCTCTCGAGCCGGCTTTGACGGCCCAGAAGATCGACGCTCGCAATCTGCCAGCGTCGCCGGAACGTTTCTATCAGATGGAGGCTAACGGCCTGAACCGTAACCAGCACGAGCGCCAGCAGCACCCAATTCCCAAACCCCGCGTTCAATGCGTCGAGATCCGTCACCGCCTGCAACCAGCCGGCGGCAAAGAGCCCGCCGATGCCGAGCACGAGCAGGCTTTCGACGGCCATGATCGCCCGGGCAAGGCGGACGTCGACATAGGCGGCGGCAAGGATGACGGCAGCGACAAGGCCGAAGATCGACGGCGCGGCGAGGCCGAAACCGATCATGCCGGTCGCCGCCAGAACCACCAGCGCGGCCAGAGTAACCGGCAACCACGCAGCGCGATCCGGTCCGGCAGGGAACGCCGCCGGAACGGTCGGCACAAGGCTGGCAATGCCCTGGACCAGCAGCAAGGGCGAGGGGCCGAACTGCACCAGGCGTATCAGCGCCAGACCGCCGGCCAGCAGGAAAAAGACGGTGATCATCCTCGGCGGCGGCCGAGTCGACGGCCCGTCCGGCTTCTCGGTGCGGCTCTTCGGAAACCGCATTCAGAACTCCGATCATGTTGCGTTGCGCGCGCCTGTCCCCGAGTCACCTCCCATTGGAGAGCAACCCGCGCGCAGCGATAGCAGCTAGTCTTTAACGCTTGGAAAATTCGTCGGAGTGGCGCTGGCGCCCGCCCCGGCCGGGATCAGAACTGCAGAACGAGTTCCCGCGTGATCCCGAGGCGGAAGCGGAACTGATCCGGAGTGCCCATCTCGGTGATCGGGGAATCGGCGGCGGAGTTCAGCAGACGATCTGCCCGAAGCCCGGCTTCCAACCCCCAAAGATCGTTGAACCGATAGCGCGCCGTGGCCTCGATGCCTGCTCCCAGTAGGCCGCCCTCGGCGTCGAAGGCAGACAGGCCACTGGCCTGGGCCTCGGAATCGGTCACGCCGAAATAGGTCTCGGCGAATTGCGTGTTGCCGAAACTCATGCGCGGGCCGACACGCAGCTCCCAGCGATCGGTCGGAAAAGCGATCGCATCGACACCGAGTTCGCCCGCCCAGCCGTTGTGCCCGATCACGCCGTAGCGTGCGTCCCCGAAAGCCTCGAAATGCTTCTGTCGATAGACAAGGCCCATTCCGAGTTCGAGCGCGGAGTCGATATCCTTGAGCCCCTCGAGTTCCTCGTAATCCTCCGATGTCCGAGCACTGATGAAACGCAGCGAGCCGCGAATGCCGACGGCGCGCGGAGGGCCGCCATTGGTGCTGCCATACTCGCCGAGCCCCCTGAGACGGGCATAGTCGAAATGCAGGGCGAAATCGGGGGCGGCAATGTATTCGTCGGAGCCGAAATAGGCCGGCCGGGCCAGCGCGCCGGCGCGAATGTCGTATCTCAGAACGAAATTCTTCGTCGGGTCGATCCGCAGTGCGGGATTGACCGGCGGGGCCACGGCCGCGGTCGGAGCACCCTCCTCCACCGGTGCTAACGGCGCCATCTCCTGCGCCTGCACGGGATTGACAAGGAGCGCGAAAAGCACCGTCGCCGTCAGAGCAGCGAATGAAAGGGTGGCAGCGAGCGTCACGATAGGATCCCGAATCGGCAGTCAAGCAGTGTTGGTCAAGGATAGAGGGCGTGCAGCGACATTCAAGCAATCATCTCGCTCAGCCGGTGTCACTCGGTCTGCAATGTTGCAAGATAGCGGGCGATGGCCAGCACTGGCGGAGCGACGTCCACCGGCCCGTCCGCGGTTTCGATCCGCTGCCGGTCGTCGCCCTCGAAGAAGGCACCGTAAATCGGCATCGGGCTGCCATGCGCGATCAGCGCCTCGCGCCCGTCGATACGCAGGATCACCTGGCGGAACGGGAAGCTGCCGCCGTTTTCGGCCGCGAGCCCGGTCAGGTCGGGTGGCGGCAGCAGGACGATCTGCGCCGTCGGGCCGTCCCCCGCACCCGTCGCTCCATGGCAGGTCGCGCAATAGCGGCTGTAGAGTGCCGCTCCTGCCGCAACGTCGCTTTTGGCCAGAAGAGGTGGCGCGAACACGAGCAGCGGCAGGGCAAGGAGGGCGATCGGTCTCACGGATCCGGCTCCGTCTGAACGGACTCGAGCCAGAGCACGATGCCGAGAATCGGTTCGGCCGTGGTGAACGGCGAGCCATCGGATGCGTCGAGCAGAACCGACGGACCGGCAAGCAGGCCGCCGAACATCGGCATCGGCCCGCCATGCGCGGTCAGCCCGTCGCGACCGTCGATGATCCGCACCATGCGTTCGGCGTCGAAGCGGCCGTCGTTGCGGCTGGCAAAGAGCGTCAGGTCCGGCACCGGAACGCTCAGTAGCGCCGCGGTCGGCCCGTTGCCGCGGGCATCGGCGCCGTGGCAGCCTGCGCAGGCCTCCAGAAAAACGCGCGCGCCCTCGTCGGCACTGGTCTGGGCGGCCGCCGGCCCGGTCGCGAGGCCGAATGCGGCGGCGAGGAGTGATAGACGGGCAACGGAAACGATCATGGAACGGACCTCCCCGGCGCCAGTCTGTCGCCGCCGTGGCGCTCGCGTCCATGATCTGGGTCAGACGGGCCGCCTCATCCCGCCGCGATCCGCCCCGACTCGAGCCGAACCACGCGGTCCATCCGCGCCGCAAGCTCAAGATTATGCGTCGCGATGAGCGCCGCCATCCCGGTCTCACGCACAAGCGCGATCAGCGCGGCAAAGACCGTTTCCGAAGTCGCCGGGTCGAGATTGCCGGTTGGTTCGTCGGCGAGCAGCAGACGCGGCGCGTTGGCGAGCGCCCGGCAGAATGCGACACGCTGCTGTTCGCCGCCCGAAAGCTGTGCCGGCCGGTGCGTCGCCCGCGCTGTCAGGCCGACGCTCTCCAGCAACGCGGCGGCGCGGGCCTGCGCATCGGATGCGGGCACGCTGTTGGCGAGCTGCGGCAGCACAATGTTCTCCGCGGCGCTAAACTCGGGCAACAGGTGGTGGAACTGGTAGACGAAGCCGACCTCGCGCCGCCGGGCGATGGTCCGCGCCTGTTCGCCCCGAGCGGTCATCTCCTCCCCGCCGAGCAGGACCTGCCCGTCATCAGGCGTGTCGAGCAGGCCCGAGATGTGCAGCAGCGTCGACTTGCCCGCCCCCGAGGGCGCTACCAATGCGACGATCTCGCCCGCCGAGACATCGAGATCGCACCCTTCCAGCACCCGCACCTCGCCGGGCGTGCCAATATTGTAGCCCTTGGCGATCCCCCGCAGTTGCAGCGCCGGCTCACTCATAGCGCAGCGCCTCCACCGGGTTCATCCGCGCCGCCCGACGCGCAGGGAAGAACGTCACGCCGAAGGAGAGCCCAAGCGACAGCAGGACCGCCGAGAGGACATCGCCCGCCTCGAGCTTCGCCGGCAGGTTATAGATGCCGCGGATCGACGGATCCCAGACGCCGCCACCGGCGACATAGTTCACGAAGGAGAAGATCGGGTCGATATAGATCGCGAAGAGACAGCCGAGGATCACCCCGGCGAGCGTGCCGACCGTGCCGACCGCGGCTCCGCAGATGAAGAAGACCCGCATCACGGACCCTTCGGTGAGCCCCATCGTGCGGAGGATGCCGATGTCGCGCCCCTTGTTCTTCACAAGCATGATGAGGCCCGAGATGATATTCATCGCCGCGATCAGGACCAGGATCGACAGGATGATGAACATCACGTTGTCCTCGACCTCGAGCGCGCTCAGGAAGGCGCCCGAGGCGTCGCGCCAGGTCCAGAGCAACACCCGCTCCCCGCCCGCGCGCAGCAGAGGCAGCATCATCTCGCCCACCTGGTCGGGATCGGCCACAATGACCTCGAGTTCGTCCGCCACGCCCTCGCGGTTGAAATAGACCTGGGCCTCGGCGAAGGGCATGTAGGCGCGAGTGCGGTCGATATCGTAACGCCCCGCCTGGAAGATATAGACCACCTCGTAGACGCTGACCCGCGGCGAGGTACCGAATGGTGTTTTCGCGCCATCCGGCGAGATCAGCTTGATCCGGTCACCGACGCTCGCGTTGAGTTCCTGCGCCACGCCCCAGCCAATCGCGATCCCCTCCTCGAAACGGGCGATATCGCCGAGGCTCTGCTGGGGATGCGCGATACGCGGGATGCCGTCGAGATCTTCGGCGGCGATGCCGAACACTTCCACACCCGCATTCCGCCCCTTGAAACTCGCCATCACCTGGCCCTTGACCAGCGGGGCAACGCGCGTGACGCCGGGAACCTGCCGGACCCGCTCTGCCATCGCGGCGTAGTCGTCGATGACCCGGTTGGCTTGGCCGTCCTCGGTCACCGCGACCGAGGGATAGATCGTGACATGGGCGTTGGCGCCCAGAATCGTGTCGACGAATTCGGCCCGGAACCCCGACCGCACGGCCAACGTGGCCACCAGCGCGAAGACCGCCAGCGTGATGCCAACGAGGCTGATCCAGGTCATCACCGACACGCCGCCCTCGGCCCGCCGCGCCCGCAGGTAGCGCCAGGCGATCATCCATTCGAATCCGGCAAAAGGGGGTGGGTTCTGGGCCAAGGCGCTGCTCCGCTATCGGACGACTGCATGCCGGGGAATAGGGAGGGCGTCAACAGCCACAGCCCCCCCTCGCAAGATGCCGCATTTTCCGGCGATCCGGAATGTCGGCCGGCTCGTCCTCTGCCCGAGGGGCTGCCGGTCTCCGGGCGGTGGATTTCTCGTACGCGCGTCGTATCCGCAGACGCTGCGTCCATCACTCGCTCTCCTGCCGTGAGGAGTGCTCGATGGCCGCGACGCGACGGCTACATGTGGCGTTCTTCGGCGGAGAGCTCGGCAAGAGCGGCTGAGATGCGCCGGTGAAGATTCGACAACTGCGCCCGGTCCTGCGCGCTGATGGATGTGGCTCCGACCGGCTTGACAAGGTCGTCACTGATTTCCCTGCGCATTTCCTCGAGCGAGCGGACCACGCCGTGCAGTCGTGAAAGAATATCGGATGTCGAGCTCATGGGTGCCTCCGCGGGACATCAGGACAGGAATGCCGGTTCTAGGCATCATACGCGGCCCACCGCCGGCAAGAAAGCACTTTGGGAAAACGGCAGAAACCCGCCGCGGCGCGCCGCCACCGTAGGGCCGCGGCGCCTTCCCGCGCTCCTTCAGAGCCCAGCGTAGATTTCCGCAACCCGCGCCACGGCCAGTTCCGGCGTCAGTTCCTCACTCTCGCCGGTGCGACGCGACGTCAGCTCGACTATGCCGGTCTTCAGACCGCGCGGACCGACGGTGATCCGCCAGGGCAGACCGATCAGGTCCATAGTCGCGAACTTGCCGCCCGCGCGCTCCTCACGGTCGTCATAGAGCGGCTCGAGCCCCTTCGCGACGAGCCCCCTATAAAGACCATCACAGGCCGCATCTGTGGCCGCGTCTCCCTGCTTGAGGTTGACGATGCCGCAATGGAACGGCGTGACGCCTTCGGGCCAGATGATGCCTGCGTCGTCGTGATTGGCTTCGATCAGCGCACCGAGCAGCCGCGAGACGCCGATCCCGTGCGAGCCCATGTGGACCGGCACCTGCCGGCCATCGGCATCGGCCACGGTCGCGCCCATCGGTTCGGAGTATTTCGTGCCGAAATAGAAGATCTGGCCGACCTCGATACCGCGCGCCTGACGCCGGCGCGCTTCGGGCACTTGCGCCTCGAAGACGGCCGCGTCATGTGTGTCGTCGGTGCGGGCATAGCGCGAGGTGAATTCCTCGAGCACGGCGCGGCATTGCGCGACGTCGTCATAGTCGATTTCCCGGTCACCGAACCGCAGATCGGTGATCTCGCTGTCGTAGAAGACCTCGCTTTCGCCCGTCTCCGCCAGCACTAGGAACTCATGCGTGTCGTCGCCACCAATCGGCCCGCTCTCGGCCCGCATCGGGATCGCCTGGAGCCCCATCCGCTCGTAGGTCCTCAGATAGCTCACCAGGTGGCGGTTATAGGCATGCAGTGCGTCCTCGCGCGTCAAGTCGAAGTTGTAGCCGTCCTTCATCAGGAATTCGCGCCCTCGCATGACGCCGAAACGCGGGCGGATCTCGTCGCGAAATTTCCACTGGATGTGGTAGAGGGTCAGCGGCAGATCCTTGTAGGAGCGGACATAGCTGCGGAAGATGTCGGTGATCATCTCCTCGTTGGTTGGCCCGTAGAGCATGTCGCGGTCGTGCCGGTCTCGAATACGCAGCATCTCCGGCCCATAGGCGTTGTAGCGGCCGCTCTCCTGCCACAGGTCGGCAGGCTGGAGTGTCGGCATCAGAAGCGGGATGTGTCCGGCGCGCTGCTGCTCCTCGTGCACGATCTGCTCGATCCGGCGCAGCACCCTGTAGCCCATCGGCAGCCAGGCATAGATCCCGGCGCTCTCCTGCTTGATCATGCCGGCGCGCAGCATGAGGCGGTGGCTGACGATCTGGGCTTCCGCGGGCGTCTCCTTGAGGACGGGCAGGAAGTAGCGGCTCAGGCGCATGTGTCGAATCCCTTGTCTCTGTCCGTCTCCCGTTACGCAAAGGCCGGGCGGTTTTCCAGCCCCCGGCGCCCGGGAAGCGGACTTGCCGGCAGAAGACGTGGCGCCGCGGGCGCTCTTGCCGCCCTCCCGCTTGCAAAACGCGCGCAACTGGGCGACACGGGGCCGGAAAGGAAACGCCATGGCGCTGCCCGCATCGTCGCAGGTCAAGATCTGGGGGACGGCCGCTGTCGTCCTGTTGGTCGTGCTGTGGTTCCTGGGCGGTGTCATCCTGCCCTTCGTCCTGGGTGCGGCCATCGCCTATCTGCTGGACCCGATCGCAGACTGGTTCGAGGCCCGCGGCCTCTCCCGACCGCTCGGCGTTTCGATCATCATGCTTTTTGCGCTGTTGCTTTTCGCGATGGCGATCCTGCTGGTGATCCCGATGCTGATCCGCGAGACGGCCGATCTCTTCGCCACACTTCCGGATCTCGCCCGTAACCTCGAGGACTTCCTCACCAAGCGCTTCCCGTCGCTGGTCGACGCGGAATCGCCGATCCGGCAGTCCTTGGCCGCGATCGGCGAAACGCTCTCCTCACGCGGGGCCGAGCTGCTGAACACCGCGCTCTCCTCGGTCTCCGGCGTCGTCTCGATCCTGACGCTGCTGCTTATCGTTCCCGTCGTCGCATTCTACCTGCTGCTCGACTGGGACAGGATGGTTGCGGAGGTCGACGACCTGCTGCCGCGCGACCACGCGCCCACGATCCGATTCCTGGCCTCCGAGATCGACCGGACGCTTGCCGCCTTCATCCGCGGCCAGGGATTGGTCTGTTTCCTGCTCGGTCTGTATTACATCATTGGCCTCACTGCGGTCGGGCTCAATTTCGGCCTCGTCGTCGGTGCGCTGGCGGGGCTCCTCACTTTCATCCCCTATATCGGCGCGCTGGTCGGCGGCGGGCTTGCCATCGGGCTCGCGCTGTTCCAGTTCTGGGGCGACTGGACCCAGATGGCCCTCGTCGCCGGAATCTTCTTCTCCGGCCAGATGCTCGAGGGCAACGTGATCACGCCGCGACTCGTCGGCTCCTCGGTCGGGCTTCACCCGGTCTGGCTGCTGCTTGCGCTCTCTGTCTTCGGCACGCTCTTCGGCTTCGTCGGCATGCTCGTGGCGGTTCCCCTCGCCGCAAGCATCGGTGTCATCGTCCGCTTCGCCACAGGGCAATACAAGCAGGGCCGGCTCTATCTTGGCGTCTCCAGCCAACCCTCCTCGCAGGACCTTGAGGAACTCTGATGGCCGAACAGATCCCGTTCGACCTCCCGGTGCGGCCCGCCACGGGGCGCGGGGATTTCTTCCTGTCGCCGTCGAATGCGACCGCCGTAGCGGCGATTGACCTCTGGCCCGACTGGCCCACCGGCAAGCTGGCGCTCTACGGCCCCGAAGGCGCCGGCAAGAGCCATCTCGCACATGTCTGGGCAGCCCAGGCCGGCGCGGAGATCCTGCGGAAGCAAGACGTCGCCGCGTGGGTGCCGCGCCCGGGCAATTTCGCCATCGAGGACGTGCCGGAGATCGCCGGCGACCCGGAGGCCGAACGCGCGCTGTTTCACCTGCACAATTTTGCGCTCGCCGAGGGCGGCCGGCTGCTCTTCACCGGCACCGATGCACCAAGCCACTGGCCCATCGCCCTGCCGGATCTCGCCAGCCGCCTGCAGGCGACGCCCACGGCGCGGCTCGACCTGCCCGACGACGCGCTACTTGAGGCAGTCCTGCTCAAGCTCTTCGCCGACCGGCAGATCATCCCGCCGCCGAGCCTGATCCCGTGGCTGGCAAAACGCATGGATCGTTCCTTTGCCGAGGCCGGCCGCGTCGTCGCCGCGCTCGACGCGCGAGCGCTTGCCACAGGACGGCCGATCGGGCTCAAACTGGCGGCGGAGATCTTGAAGGCAGGATCGGAAGAGCGGTAGCATCGCCCCCTGCCCGCCCGTTCCAGACCGGAAGCTCCAATGACCAAAGCCGATTTCCTCAAGACCCCCTTTGCCGATCCGGTTGACATCCCGGCCCCCCAGCTTTCCGGACCGAAGCGCTTCTTCAATCGCGAGCTGAGCTGGCTGGCGTTCAACTGGCGGGTGCTCGAGGAGGCAGAGAACCCGGCCGTTCCGCCGCTGGAACGGGTCCGCTTCGTGTCGATCTCGGCGACCAATCTCGATGAGTTCTACACCGTCCGCGTCGCCGGCCTGCGCGAACTTGCCCGCGAGGGCCACATGACACCGGCCGCCGACGGGTTGACGCCGTCCGAACAGCTCGAGCGGATCAACGAGAACGCCCGCCGCCTGCTGGCCGCGCAGCAGACGGCCTGGACCCGGCTCCGCAAGGAGATGGAGGAGGAGGGCATCGAGCAGCTCGTCCGCTCCCGCCTCACCCGCACCGACAAGGCGCACCTGGAGGCGCATTTCCTCTCCCAGGTGTTCCCGGTGCTGTCCCCGCTGGCGATCGACCCCGCGCATCCCTTCCCGTTCATTCCGAATACGGGCTTCTGCCTCGCGCTCCAGCTCACCCGCGAGGCCGATCGCGTCAGCCGGCAGGCGCTGCTGCCGATCCCGGCGCAGGTTGACCGGTTCATCTCGCTGCCCTCCGAGGGCCGGACACATCGGTTCCTGCCGCTCGAAGATCTGCTGATCATGCATCTCGGCTCGCTCTTCCCGGGCTACCGGCTCGACGGTCACTGTGCCTTCCGGGTGCTGCGCGACAGCGACCTCGAGGTCGAGGAGGAGGCCGAGGACCTGGTGCGCGAATTCGAAGTGGCGCTGAAGCGGCGGCGCCGCGGCGAGGTGATCCGGATGAAGATGACCGCCGGCGCGCCCAAGGCGCTGCGCGACACGATCACGCGGGAGCTCAATGTCACCGGGGACGAGGTGGTCGAGGTCAAGGGCCTGCTCGGTCTTGCCGATCTCAAGGAACTGGTGCTCGACAGCCGGCCCGACCTGCTCTGGCCGAGCTTCACGCCGCGGGTTCCGGAGCGGGTGCAGGACCACGACGGCAACATGTTCGAGGCGATCAAGCAGAAGGACATGCTGCTGCATCACCCCTACGAGACCTTCGACATGGTGATCCGCTTTCTCGCCCAGGCGGCACGCGACCCCAACGTGCTGGCGATCAAGCAGACGCTCTACCGGACCTCGAAAGACAGCCCGATCGTCACCGCGCTCTGCGAGGCGGCAGAAGACGGCAAGTCGGTCACCGCGCTGGTGGAACTCAAGGCGCGGTTCGACGAGGCCGCGAATATCCAGCAATCGCGCAAGCTGGAACGATCCGGCGCGCATGTCGTCTATGGCTTCACGAACTACAAGACGCACGCCAAGATCAGCACCGTGGTCCGCCGCGAGGGCGACCGGCTCGTGACCTATACCCATTACGGCACCGGCAACTACCACCCGATCACGGCCAAGATCTATACCGACCTCAGCTTCTTCACCTGCGACGCGGCGCTCGGGCGGGATGCCACGAAAGTGTTCAACTACCTGTCGGGATATGCGCGACCGGCAGTTCTGGAGAACCTCGCGATATCGCCGCACACACTGAAGCCGCGGCTCCTCGAGTTGATCGCGCGGGAGGCGGAGCTGGCGCGCGAGGGAAAGCCAGCCGAGATCTGGGCCAAGATGAACTCGCTGATCGAACCGGAGGTGATCGACGCGCTCTATGCCGCGAGCCAGGCGGGAGTGAAGATCAGCCTCGTCATCCGCGGCATCTGTGGCATCCGGCCCGGCATCAAGGGGCTGTCGGAGAACATCCGGGTGAAATCCATCGTCGGGCGGTTCCTCGAGCATTCCCGCATCGTCTGCTTCGGCAATGGCACGGGGCTGCCGTCGAAACGCGCCAAGGTTTTCATCTCCTCGGCCGATTGGATGGGACGGAACCTCAACCGCCGGGTGGAAACGCTGGTCGAGATCTGCAACGCGACGGTGAAAGCGCAGATCGTCGGCCAGATCATGGCCGCCAACATGGCCGACGAGGCGCAGAGTTGGTTGTTGCGGCCCGATGGCAGTTTCGAACGGCCCGCCGCACGGGAGGGCCAGAGCCTTTTCAATTGCCACAGGTTCTTCATGGAATACCCCTCGCTGTCGGGTCGCGGCTCGGCCGGCGCGGCGGACGTGCCGGAACTGGCGCACAGCAAGGACTGAGCGGGCCGGACCGATGTGCCGGGCGCGTGCCGGCGGCCCCGCAGCGTGCGCCGGCATCGGAGAGGCCCGCATCACGGACCACCCGTCGCACCCCCGAGAGGCGCGATCGCCGCATGGCCCGATTGACCTCCGGGGCCGCCCATGGACAATGTCGGACATGGGCAGACGGAGGCCGACATGGACGACGGGATACCTGAGACGCCGCAGGACTGGGGCCCCTTCGGGAGACCGATCTTCGAGGATCCCGCCGCCCGGGCGCTCGCCCGCGTCGGCGTGATCGACATCGGCTCCAACTCTGTGCGCCTCGTCGTCTTTGACGGCGCCGCCCGCAGCCCGGCCTATTTCTTCAACGAAAAGGTCATGGCCGGGCTCGGCGCAGGCATGGACCAGACCGGAAGGCTGAACCCTCAGGGCCGCACGCGCGCGCTCGCCGCGATCCGCCGCTTCACGACGCTCGCCCGCGGCATGGGAATCGCCCCGCTGACGGCCGTCGCGACCGCCGCCGTCCGGGTCGCCGAGGACGGAGAGGAGTTCCGGCACGAGATCGAGTCGGAGACCGGCCAGAAGATCCACGTCATCGACGGGGAAGAGGAGGCACGCCTCTCCGCCCAGGGCGTGCTGCTCGGCTGGCCCGAGGGCGAGGGGCTGGTCTGCGATATCGGCGGCTCTTCGATGGAGCTCGCGCGGATCGCGGACGGCCGTGTCTGGGAACGCGCCTCGACGCCGCTCGGTCCGCTCCGGCTCGAGACGATGAAGGGCGGCCGCAAGCGGCGCGATCGCGAGATCATGCTGGTCATGGAAGGGCTTTGCGAAAAGATCCCGCGCCACGAACGGCTCTACCTCGTCGGCGGTTCCTGGCGGGCGATCGCCCGGCTCGACATGGTGCGGCGCGACTATCCGCTCTCGGTGCTGCACGATTATCGGATGACGCCGACCTCGATCCGCGAGACGCTCGACTGGATCGCCGGGCAGGATCTCGAGGAATTGCGCCAGCGGGCACGACTCTCGATGGCGCGGATCTCGCTGGTGCCGACCGCAGGCGAAGTCCTGCGCCGGCTGCTCTCGTCCTTCCGCATCCGCGAAGTCGTCACCTCCGGCTACGGCATCCGAGAGGGCCTGCTCTACGAGCAGATGCCGCACAGGCTCCGTTCCCGCGACCCGCTCATCGAGGCGGCGCGGTTCTCGCAGATGACCTCCGCCCGCATTCCCGGCTTTGGCCGCATTTTGCACACCTTCATCGCGCCGCTCTTCGGCCGGCCGAAGGGCGACCCGCGCTGGATCAGGGCGGCCTGCCTGCTGCATGATGTGAACTGGCGGGCGCATCCCGACTATCGCGCAGAGGTCTGTTTCGACAGCGCCACCCGCGGCAACCTCTCGGGCATCGACCATCACGGACGGGTCTATCTCGGACTGGCGCTGGCGCATCGCTACCGAAACGCGCGGCCCGGCGACCGTTTCGAGCCGCTGCTCGGCCTGATTTCGGACGCGCAGGTCAAGGAAGCCGAGATCCTCGGCAAGGCGATGCGCTTCGGGGCGATGTTCTCCTTCGCCAATCCCGAGGGCATGGGCTCGTTCCGGTACCGGCCGAAAAAGGGCGTGCTGGAACTGCGTCTGCCGCCAGCATCCGCGGCGCTCTATGGAGAAGTCGCCGCGGCGCGGCTCGCCTCGCTCGCACAGGCGATGGGGGTGGAGACGAAGGTGACCTATACGCGGGAATAGGCTCGGAGTTCGGGGCGCTTAGATGTCGATCTTGCCGCCCTCTTCCACCTCTTCCATCTCCTGCGGTGTCTTGCGGCGCAGGATGATGTCGCCATTGGGAAGGCGTTCGGGCGGGTGGTAGGCGTCGAGATCGTCGACCAGATCCGAGAACCGTTCGAGCATTGGCGCCATCTCCTCGGCGAACGCGCGCAGCTTGGGTTCCATCTCGGTCGCCAGATCCTCCATCATCGGCTGCATCTCGTCGGCGAGCCCCTTGAGCAGCAGCTTCGCCCCCTCCTCGATGAGGTTAAACCCGTCTTTCACCTCGCTATCCTGGGCAGGGGTGGCAGTGGGCACTGCGGCGAGCGCGGCGGCGAAGAGGATGGCGGTGATGCGGGTCATGGCGCCATCATACGCCCGCGGCAGGCCGTGCGGAACCCTCCAGTTCGATATCGAGCGTCACGGGGAAGTGATCCGAGGCCGCGAGAAGCGCATCACGAAGCTCGGGGACTACGTAGATCTTCGGGTCGTCGAACGGATGCCAGATCCGCCAGGCCGGGCGGCGCGCCATGAGATCCGGTGAAATCATGATGAAATCGATCAGCGCCGATTTGAAGTTCTTCTCGGCCTCGTTGTAGAACCGCGCGGTGGCCGGCGGGCGGGCCGAGCTCTGAACCTCGGGCACCAGACGTGCATGCGGGTCGAACAACCGGCCCTCGGGCGGTTCGCCCTGCCCGGCGACGATCTCGAGCCCGGACCGGCCGAACAGCCGCTCGTATTCGTCGAGACCGGGGCCGTCGTTGAAATCCCCCAGCACGATTAGAGGGTCGCCGGCGGCAAGGTGCTCCGCTATTCGGGCCCTGAGCCAGATGCATTGCGCCAGTTGCTTGCGCCGGTTGGCGATCGATATCCGCATGATGTCGGCCGGATTGCGGGCGCCATGCGGCGCCTTGGACTTCACATGCACGCCAATCATGCGGAATCGCATGCCATCCGGCGTCTCCACCGCAAGCTCGAGCGGCGGCTTTGAAAAGGTCACCTGGTCAAGCGTCGCGTCGATATCTAGGTCGATCCGGAAGGTGCTGTCGAAGCGCGGCGCGACGCCGTTGCCTTTTCCGCCCGTGATATCGCCAAGCGGATCGTGCCGCACGCTCAGCCGGTCCGGGTCGTAGAGCAGCGCAATTTCCTGCTCGGTCTGGTTGGCGAAACCGATGGCAGCCCGCCGCTGTCTGAGGTCGAAGGCGCGGGCGAAGGATTCGAGCGCCACCACGGCATCGCGACGCCGGTTCTGGTCCGGCGCCTCGACGATCAGCACCGCGTCGGCATCGAACGCGGTGAAAACAACCCCAAGTGCCTCGAGCTGTTGCGCTCGCGTGATCTTGTGGCGTGCCGACCACTGGTCATCGGTGAGCGGCCGACCGTCGTCGTCGAAGAGCGCATTCATCCATTCGACATTGTAGGTCGCGATCCGCATGGCGCTCCTCCGGCCGGCATTCAAACGCTGCCGCGAAAGGCGACACGATGCAATGCCTGCTCCCTGTCGACGCGACGGCCCGAGCCATGCACCCGCGCGAAGCCCGTCATTCGGGGCGGCGTTCCGGGTTGATCGGCAGCTTCGTGGGTGTAGGGTGGCCACACCCGAGCAGACGAGAGCGTCCGATGGCCGACATTCTAAACTTCCTGGTCGAATCCGCCTTTCGGAACGCCGAAGCGGCCGGCGCATTCGACGACCTGCCGGGTGCCGGCAAGCCGCTCCCGCCTGTGGACCAGCAGGATGACGCCACTCTGGGGCGCATCCTCCGCGAGGCGCGGGCCGAGCCGCCTGCCGTGACCTTCCTCAAGCGCATTTCTGAGAGCCAGAAGCGGCTGGCGGACCTGAAGGATCCGGCCGAGCGCACCGCGGAGATGCGGCGACTCGCCGACCTGCAGACGCGGCTCGCCATCGAGAAGGAAGCGTTTCGCCGCCACGGTTGACGCGGTTCAGCCCGAGATCTCTTCCCAGGCGCGGTTGAGCGCTATGAGTCGCTGCTCTGCCATCCGGATCGCCTCCTCCGGCACGCCGCGGGCCATCATGACGTCTGGATGGCTGTCGCGCACCGCGCGGCGCCAGGCGCTTCGGATCTCCGCGATCGGCATGTCGGGGGTCACGCCGAGCACCTCGTAGGGGTCGGGATCGGCGTCGGGCACGCAGCGCGCGCGCAGGCTGCGGAACTCCCGTTCGCTGAGCCCGAAGATGTCGGCAACCTGGTGGAGCACGGCATCTTCGGCCTCGTGATAGTCGCCATCGGCGGTGGCAATGTGAAAGAGGCCCTCCATGAGGTCCTGAAGCACGGCGTGGCCGTCCTCGAAGAGCGCTGCGATGCGCCGGGCATAGACGTCAAACCCGGCGACGTCCTGCCGGGCAAGGTTGAAGACTCGGGCGGCGTTCGCCTCCTCCGCCTCGGGAATGACGAAGACCTCGCGGAAAGCGCGGACCTCGTTGCGGGTCACCGTCCCATCGGCCTTGGCGAGCTTGGCGCCGAGCGCGATGACGGCGATGGCGAAGGCGACGGACTTCTCGGGCGGGGTGCGCAGACGGTCGAAGACCGCCGAGAGCGCCTCGCCAGAGGCCAGCGCCGCGAGCGCGGCGGATATGCGGGACCAGATCGACATGGGCGGAGCCTAGCCGGAGCCGGCGCGATCCGACAGGGACCTGCCGCGCGACACGTCAGCGCTCGCCAAAGATGTCGAGGCGAATTCAGCCCTGGATATCGGTGGAATGCGGCGTCGCGTTGCGCAGAAGCCCGCTCATCGCTGCCAACAGGCCGACCCGGGTTGCATTGGTCGCCAACGGGTAGACGTCCCGAACCACGTCATAGGCTTCGTTCAGCCGGGACTGTTTCACCCGACGCCCTCCCTCGATCAGATCGAAGCGCGACACCTTGGTTCCGGTCGCGATCTTCAGATGGCAATCGCCTCCGGAATAGCGGTGAATGTGCGGCGTCGTGTTCGCGCTGCCGTAGGGGTAGTCGTCGGCCATGCCAGTCCCTTTCAGTGCTGTCAGTGAAGCGGTGGTCCTCCGGTATTCCCCAGGGGCATGCCGCAAGGTCATGCTGCCCCGGAAACCCACCCTGATCAACATCTCAAAGAGGTATTGCACGACGGTCGCGGTCTCCGGGAAAGAGCGGATGGCGGTCCGCCTCGGGGCATCGGCACCGCACGAAAAAGGCGGGCCAAGCCGGCCCGCCTATCCACGTTGTCAGACCGCCCGACGTCTCAGGCAGCACTGTCCTTCTTCTGGCCGATGATGTTCATGATCTCATGCGCGGCAACCGGGATGTTTGTGCCGGGGCCGAAGATCGCCTTCACGCCGGAATTGTAGAGGAACTCGTAATCCTGATGCGGGATCACGCCGCCGCAGATCACGATGATGTCCTCGGCGCCCTGCGCCTTGAGCGCCTCGACGAGGCGCGGGGCGAGCGTCTTGTGGCCGGCGGCCAGCGAGGAGATGCCGACGATGTGGACATCGTTGTCGATCGCGTCCTGCGCGGCCTCTTCCGGGGTCTGGAAGAGCGGGCCCACATCGACGTCGAAGCCGATATCCGCAAAGGCGGTGGCGATCACCTTGGCGCCGCGGTCATGTCCGTCCTGCCCCATCTTGACCACCAGCATCCGAGGCCGGCGGCCTTCGCGCTCGGCAAATTCCTCGACCGACTTCTGGATCTTGTTGAACTCGTCGTCACCTTCGTAGGCGGCGCCGTAGACGCCCGCGAGCGTCCTGACCTCGGCGCGGTGGCGGCCAAACACTTCCTCCATCGCCATGCTGATCTCTCCAACGGTTGCCCGGGCACGGGCCGCCTCGACGGCGGCTTCGAGCAGGTTGCCGCCCTCCTTTGCACGCCGCGTCAGCTCCTTGAGCGTCGCCTGGCAAGCCGCCTCGTCGCGGGTCTCCCGCACGCGGTTGATCCGCCGGATCTGCGACTGGCGCACCGCCATGTTGTCGACGTCGAGGATCTCGAGGTCGTCTTCCTTGGCCAGCTTGTATTTGTTGACGCCGACGATCACTTCCTCGCCGCGGTCGATCATCGCCTGCCGTTTGGCCGCAGATTCCTCGATCCGGAGCTTGGGCATGCCGGAATTGACCGCCGCGGTCATTCCGCCGAGTTCCTCGACCTCTTCGATCAGCGCCCAGGCTTTCTCGATCAGTTCGTTGGTCAGGCTCTCGACATAATAGGAGCCTGCGAGCGGGTCGACCACCTTGGTGATCTGGGTCTCTTCCTGAAGGATGATCTGAGTGTTCCGCGCGATACGGGCCGAGAAATCCGTCGGCAGGGCGATGGCTTCGTCCAGCGCATTGGTGTGCAGCGACTGAGTGCCGCCGAGGGCCGCCGACATCGCCTCGTAGGCAGTGCGGATGACGTTGTTGTAGGGATCCTGCTCGGCGAGGCTGACGCCCGAGGTCTGGCAGTGTGTCCGCAGCATCTTGGAGCGCGGATCCTTGGCGCCGAGATCGGTCATGATCCGCGACCAGAGCGTGCGCGCGGCGCGCAGCTTGGCGATCTCCATGAAGAAGTTCATGCCGATGCAGAAGAAGAAGCTGAGCCGACCCGCGAACTTGTCGACCGGCATGCCGGCTTTGATCGCGGCGCGGACATATTCGCGGCCATCCGCAAGGGTGAAGGCCAACTCCTGCACGAGGTTCGCGCCAGCTTCCTGCATGTGGTAGCCCGAGATCGAAATCGAGTTGAATTTCGGCATCTCGTTGGCGGTGTATTCGATGATGTCGCCGATGATCTTCATCGACGGTTCCGGCGGGTAGATATAGGTGTTGCGGACCATGAACTCCTTGAGAATGTCGTTCTGGATGGTCCCGGAGAGCAGCGAGCGGTCGTGACCCTGCTCCTCGCCGACGACGATGAAGTTGGCCAGCACCGGGATGACGGCGCCATTCATGGTCATCGAGACGGAGATTTTATCGAGCGGGATGCCGTCGAAGAGGATCTTCATGTCCTCGACGCTGTCGATCGCCACGCCGGCCTTGCCGACATCGCCCTCGACGCGGGGATGGTCGCTGTCATAGCCGCGGTGAGTGGCCAGGTCGAAGGCGACCGAGACGCCCTGCTGGCCGGCGGCAAGCGCACGGCGGTAGAAGGCGTTCGATTCCTCGGCCGTCGAGAAGCCGGCATATTGGCGGATGGTCCAGGGACGGCCGGCATACATCGTCGCCTTCACACCGCGGGTGAACGGCTCGAAGCCGGGCAGCGAGCCCAGGTGCGGCAGTTCGGCGGTGTCCTCGGCGGTGTAGAGCGGCTTGACCTTGATACCCTCGAGCGTTTCCCAGGTGAGCGCGTCGAGGGGCTTGCCCCGGAGCTCCTTGGTGGCCAGCTCAGCCCAGTCTTTCGGTGTCTTGGTGTCGGTCATCGGGGAAAGGTCCTCCTGTCATGTCCATCCTGCGCAGTTCTTCCGCATCCGCGCGTTCCATCAGCCTAGCATGCCCGTTCGCGCCTGCACGCAGCCAGGCGAGGTCTTCGGCATATTGCGCAATCAGGGCGGCTCGCTGATTTCGGTCGAATGGCAGCCAGCGTTCTGAGCTGCTGATCGGAATCGGTTCGAGGTGGCCACGATCTGCCGATACCTCACATATACCGTCCGGCGACGACCCGCGCGCCTCCCAGTTGCGCACACCCGCCATGCGGGCGGCGAAACCCGGCGTCAAAGCAAATCCGACCATGGCGGCCAATTGCCGCTCCACGCGACCCGCAAAACGCTCGTACGGACAGATGATGAGATCGGCACGGGGAAAGGCGGCTGAGATCTCCTCGATCACCCGCCGCCAGCGCCGCGGCTGGGTGACGAGCCGGTCGAGCGCGGCGATCTCGGGAACGGGGTGACCGTTCATCACCGCCTGCGACAGGAGCGAAGACCAGAACCGGTCATAGGCGCGGATACCGAACAGGATCCGGTCGCAGCGTTCGTGGAAGGCCGGGACGATCCGGTCGAGACGCTCGAAGGCGAAAGGATAGAGCCGTTCGCTGCGCAAACAATCTTCCGCGGTGCCGATGAGGTTCTGCTCCGAGACGAGCAGCCGGGTGGCTCCGGCGCGCTCGAGCCCGTGCTGGCGCATCCGAAGCCGGCCCACCGAATGGCGGCCGAGCCGTTCCAGTTGCAGTGTCACCGAGTCGGGCCGGCGGACGAGCCCAGAGAACAGGCCGCGCCGGGTCTCGGACGGGATCCAGATCGCCACACCCTCCGCAGCGAGGCTTTTCGCGTTGAGCGCAAGGAAGCGCTGCAACGTCGTGGCAGCGGTGCGATGCGCGCCGAGATGGAGGGTCACATGCATGTGGCGTTTTGCTCCGGCATGCGCAGGCGGCCTCAGGGCGCCCGCAGGGGGGATCGCGACCAGCCATATCCCATTGCCCGTTGCCGGGCCGTTAAGCTTGGCGCGATACGGCGGGCGCGCAGGCGATTTCCCCTTAGAATTCCGTCCACGCTCGCCTATATCTGAGCCGATGCCTGGAGTGATCGACGTGTCCCGCATGCCCATTCGCCTTCTGCTGGCCGCCGTGCTTGCCGCGCTGCCCTTTGCCGTTCCGGCGCAGGAGGCCGCGGCGGCCGAGGGCGCGAGCGACCCGGCGGGGTTGCAGATCCTGCCCGCCGAGGGCGTGGAGATTGACGAGTTTCTCTGGGTCAACCGGGTGCTCGTGGTCTTCGCCGATACACCGGCCGACCCGCGGTTCATCGAGCAGATGAAGCTGATCACTGAACGGCCACGCGATCTTCTCGAACGTGAGGTCGTGGTGGTGGTCGACACCGCACCGAAAGACCGCAGCGCGGTGCGCAAGGAACTGCGCCCGCGCGGCTTTGCACTGGTGCTGGTCGACAAGGACGGGGGGGTGAAACTGCGCAAGCCGCTGCCCTGGTCGACCCGCGAGATCGCCCGATCGATCGACAAGACCCCGCTCAGGCGCGACGAGATCCGCAGCAGGAGCGGCTCGATCGGCCAGTGACAGGGGGCCGTTTGCATCACCGGTCCGCTTCTCTCTCGTGGACGAACCGCGCGCCCGCCGGCAGGCCCACTCCCCAGGCGGCGAGTTTTGCACGCAAGGCCGGGACCGCGTCGGGCGTGGTGGCGTAGAAGGCGACCTCGGGACGGGCGGCGTAGTGCCAGGGCCCGTCGATCTTGAGTTGCCCGAGCCGGACCCAGTCTTTGCCGATCTCCTTGCCGAACCAGCCATCATAGATCATCGCCAGGTCTGCGCCGCGCGCCGCTACCAACTGCCCCACCCAGCGCTCCGGCCCGCCGTTCCGGCGGTAGTCCAGTGCCTCGAGCGATCCCAGGCCCCAGATGTCCAGTACATAGTCGGGATTGCGCCAGGCCACCCATCCCAGGTCGTTGACCGCAACAGGTCCCTGGTGAAACGCCTTCGCGAAGCGGGCCATCTGCGCCTGCTGGCGATCGATGGTCCGGGTGGCGGTGGGATAGTGAAGGAAGAAATGCGGCGCATAGACCACGCCGGCGGCCAGCGCTGGAAGCAGCGCGAGGAGCCGTGCAAGCGCCCCGCCTGCACCACCAGCGCCAGAAGCCCGGCAGAGGTCGCGGCGAGGATATAGCCCTCGTAGCGGTTCATCCAGCCGAGCCTTCAGCCGATGGCATGGGCCAAGAGGGCGAGGAACAGAACCAGCAGGAGCCAGCGGCGCGGCGAGCGGCGGATCTCCGGCACGGCGAAGCAGAGAGCGGCGGTCGCGCCGATTGCCGTGACCATGATCCAGATATTCTGTTGCGCGGCGGCGCGTATCAGACGGACGATCAGGCCGGCGAGATCATGGGTGGCACCATCATCGCCGAGCTTGGCCTGGACCGAACTCGGCAGCGGATCGAGACCGAGGGCGGCGAGGAGGAGGCCGAGGCGTATTCGCCCGGATTCACACCGTAGCCGCCCGAAGCGATCTGCTCGGCCACAGCAAGGTGGATATAGACGTCGTCAAGCGGGTATTCGAAGACGCCGGCGTTGAAATAGGCGGCGAACTGGAGAACCGCGAACCCCGCGAGCACGCTCGCCATCGCGGCGAGCGGCAGCCTCGCGGGCGTCGCATGCGTCCGTGTCGCCGCTCCGGTCACTCGAATTCCATGATGACATCATCTACGGCGAGGCTGTCACCGGGCCGGGCATTGACCTTCGAAACCACGCCCTGACGTTCGGCGCGCAGGATGTTCTCCATCTTCATCGCCTCGATCGTGCAGAGCGGCTGGCCCTCCTGCACCTCGTCGCCGACGTTGATGTCGAGCTTCACCACCAGTCCGGGCATCGGGCAGAGCAGCATGCGGGACGTGTCGGGCGGTACCTTCTTCGGCATCAGCCGCGCGAGTTCGCCCTGCCGCGGCGTGAAGACCTGGACCCGGTAGTCGGCGCCGCGGTAGCGGATGCGGTAGCCGGTCGCGATCCGGTCCACCTTGAAGAAATGCTTGCGCCCGGCGATGTCGACCTCGGCCAGCGTGTCGCCCGGCGTCCAGCGGCTCTTCATGCCGATGCGGCGGTCGTCGAAAACGACGGTGGTGCCGTGCCTGTTGGCTTCCACCGTCAGAGGGAATTCCTCGCCATCGACCTGAATGATCCACTCGGTGCCCACCTTGCGCTTGTGGTTGTCCATCGTGCCGGAGATCCGCGTGCGCCGGATCTCGGCAACGCGGAACATGCCGGCCGCACAGGCCGCCACCCGCTTCTTGCCCGCCTCGTCCAGCTCTACGCCGGCGAAACCGTCGGGATACTCCTCGTCGATAAAGGCGGTGGTGATATTGCCGTCGATGAAGCGCTGGTGATCCATCACCGCGGAGAGGAAGGGGATGTTGTGGCCGATCCCCTCGACCTCGAAAGCGTCGAGCGCGTCGCGCATATGGTCGATCGCCTTTGCCCGGGTCGGCCCCCAGGTGCAGAGCTTGGCGATCATCGGGTCGTAGAACATCGAGATCTCGCCGCCTTCGTAGACGCCAGTGTCGTTGCGAACCCCCTTGTCCTGGGTCGCGGCCTCCGCCGGAGGGCGATAGCGGGTGAGCCGGCCGATCGAGGGCAGGAAGCCGCGATAGGGGTCCTCGGCATAAAGGCGGCTCTCGATCGCCCAGCCCTTGATGCCGACATCCTCCTGCTCGATGCCGAGTTCCTCTCCCGCGGCGACGCGGACCATCTGTTCGACGAGGTCGATGCCGGTGGTCAGTTCGGTCACCGGGTGCTCGACCTGGAGCCGGGTGTTCATCTCGAGAAAATAGAAATTCTTCTGGCCGTCGACGATGAACTCCACCGTGCCGGCGGAGGCATAGTTGACCGCCCTGGCCAGCGCGCAGGCCTGGTTGCCCATCGCAGCTCGGGTCTCGGCATCGAGGAAGGGGCTCGGCGCCTCCTCGATCACTTTCTGGTTGCGCCGCTGGATCGAGCATTCGCGCTCGTTGAGATAGATGCAGTTGCCGTGCTTGTCGGCCAGCACCTGGATCTCGATATGCCGCGGCTGGGTCACGAATTTCTCGATGAAGATCCGGTCGTCGCCGAAGGATGACGCGGCCTCGTTCTTCGAGGACTGGAATCCCTCGCGCGCCTGTGCATCGTCCCAGGCGATCCGCATCCCCTTGCCGCCACCACCGGCGCTGGCCTTGATCATGACCGGATAGCCGATATCGCGCGAGATCCTGACTGCCTCGTCGGCATCCTCGATCAGCCCCATATAGCCGGGAACGGTGTTGACGCCGGCCTTCATGGCGAGCTTCTTGGAGGTGATCTTGTCGCCCATGGCCTCGATCGCCGAGGCCGGCGGACCGACGAAGGCCACGCCCTCGGCCTCCAGCGCCTCGGCGAATTTCCGGTTCTCCGACAGGAAGCCGTAGCCGGGATGCACCGCCTCCGCGCCGCTCTTGCGGATGGCGTCCATCACCTTGTCGATGACGATATAGGACTGGTTCACCGGGGACGGGCCGATATGGATCGCCTCGTCGGCCATCTGCACATGCAGCGCGTTCTTGTCGGCATCCGAATAGATGGCGACTGTCTTGATCCCCATCGCCCTGGCCGAACGGATGACGCGGCAGGCGATCTCACCCCGGTTGGCGATCAGCAATTTCTTGAACATTGTCCCTCCCCCTGTCGTCTCTTCCTCCACGCGGGGCAGTTCTGCCCATCCCGCATGCGGACATGAAAGCGGCCACCGGCGCGATCCGCGCCGGTGGCCGTCGTGTTGTTACGTATGGACTGGCCTGCAGGAGCCAGTCCGCTCTGCTCAATCGAGCGCGTAGGCGACGTCGTCGGCCAGCGCCCCGGCCGCCGCACCGACGACCGCGCCTGTCGCGACGCTGGTGCCGGCGACTGCCGCCACACCAGCCCCCGCCGCCGCGCCCACTCCGGCGCGTTGCAGATCCGTGCCCTGAACGCAGCCGGCCAGCAGGCCGGTTCCGACGACGACAGGCACGATCCAGAAGCTTCTTGCCATTCTTGTTCTCCGTTCCGCAATGTTTGCGGCCGCAGAATGATCCTGCGGGAGCGGAGTTGGAAGACCCGACGACGACGATCGGCGATATTCCGCAAGTCGTTCTCAGAAAAGAAAAAAGGCAGCCGTGCCTTGGGGGGGCGCGGCTGCCGAAAGTCGGAAGGGGTACTTGTCAAGATCCCGGACACGGCGGCTGTAGTGGGATGCGCCGCATCTGCGCCATTGCTGCCCCGAGTCGCGGCGCCGGCACAGGCACAGCTTGCCGCAGCCCCGATCTGGGCCGATTCCCGCCGTTTTGCATCGCGGACCGGCGAAATCATGCCCAATCCTCGTCGTCTTCCGGCCCGCTCTCGGGATCGTCGACGATCTCGAACCCGTCGAGCACATCGGGAAAGGCGCGTTGCACCGCCTTCAGGTCGACCCGAAGCAGCGCCTCGTAGCTCGCATCATCGAAATTCTCTTCCGCCGGCAAGATCTCGCGCCCGAAGAGCCAGCTCAGCCGGCCTGCATCGAGATTGCCCCGCTCGAAAGGCGCGTCTCCGAAATGCTCGAGGATCGCCTCGAGGAATGCCGCGTCGGCGCGCCGGTCCGCCGGCCTGCGGTCGGCATAGCGCTCACGCGCGCGCAGCGGCGTGGCGCCGCCCTTGTTCGCCCGTCGCAGCGTGAACTGGTAATCTGTCCCGGCCAGCCGGCTCGGGAACCCCCGGTGCTTCAGCATGGCGCCCTCCAGCCGGCGCCGACCTGCGCCGATGATGCCCCTGCCCGCGTCATTCCCAGACACATCCGTCTTCGGTCGGCCGGTACGCGCCGATGAACATCGTGGCATCGGGGTCGTGCACGCCGCGCTCGACCGCTCGGTCCATGAGCGTGATCACCACCTGGTCCACGTCGCCGACCTCGGACGCAGCCGCCAGCCCCTCGCCGTCACACAGCGCGTCGATGTCGTCGACCACGTCGTCATATCCCAGCTTGCCCTCTCCCGCGCCGATCCGCGTGGTGACGTAGCGCAGGGTGAGCCATCGCTCGCCTCCGGACTGCGCCTCGATGAACCGGTCGAGAAACGCCACCGTGAGCCCAGAGGGCATCACGATTTCCTGCGCCTGGGCCGCCGCACCTGTCCAGAGGGCGAGGCTGACTGTCAGCCATCTCATCCCCGCACGCCTCCTGCCATTCGCACCCACCGCCGCCGGTTCGCCGGCGCCTCCAGGACCTCGGCGATCCGAGCCTCGAGCCCGGACCGGTCGAAGCGCGCCGTCGCGACGCGACCGCCGGCCCGCACCGCCAGCCCGTCTGCGCCCGCGGTCACTTCGACCACCGGCGAGAAGCCCCGCTGCCGCGCCAGCGCCCGCCAGATGTCCTGACGAACCTGCTGCGCCACGCGCTCGCGCGCCGCATGCGGAAGGATCGTTTCGGCCGCGATATCGAACCGCGCCGGCAAATGCCGCGCCAGCGTCAGCCGCGCCCCCTCGCGCCGCACATGCCACAGCGTCCCGCTCACCGGCATCGCTCCCGATTCCCCTGCCGATTCATCGTCGTCATCCATCCTCGTGCTATCTGTCCGGACATGCTTTGGAACGCGGCGCTCCCGACCGCGCCGCCGCGCTAGAGCGGAATGTTGCTGTGCTTCTTCCACGGCATCGCCCGCTTCTTGTGCCGCAGGCTCGCAAAGGCCCGCGCCACCCGCTTCCGGGTCCGCCGCGGCTGAATCACCTCGTCGATGAAACCGCGCTCGGCGGCCACGAAGGGGTTGGCGAAGCGCCGTTCGTATTCCGCCGTCCGTGCCGCGATCTTCTCCGGGTCGCCGAGTTCGGACCGGTGCAGGATCTCCACCGCGCCCTTGGCCCCCATCACCGCGATCTCGGCCGTGGGCCAGGCGTAGTTGATGTCGCTCTTCAGGTGCTTCGAAGACATAACGTCGTAGGCCCCACCATAGGCCTTGCGGGTAATCACCGTCACCTTCGGCACCGTCGCTTCGCCATAGGCGAACAGGAGCTTGGCCCCGTGCTTGATGACGCCGCCATATTCCTGGTCGGTCCCCGGCATGAAGCCCGGCACGTCGACGAAGGTCAGGATCGGGATCTCGAACGCGTCGCAGAACCGGACGAACCGCGCCGCCTTCTTGGAACTGTCGATGTCGAGGCAGCCCGCCAGCACCATCGGCTGGTTGGCCACGACGCCAGTCGTCTGCCCCTCGATGCGGATGAAGCCGGTGATGATATTCTTCGCGTGCTCCGCCTGAATCTCGAAGAAATCTCCCTCGTCGGCCACCTTGGTGACCAGCTCGTGCATGTCGTAGGGCGTATGCGCGTTGTCCGGCACCAGCGTGTCGAGACTCTCGTCGGCGCGGCTCGGATCGTCGAAGAACGGCCGCACCGGCGCCTTCTGCCGGTTGTTCATCGGGAGGAAATCGAACAGGCGCCGGATCTCGACCAGCGCCTCGACGTCGTTCTCGAAGGCGCCGTCCGCCACAGAGGATTTCCGCGTGTGGGTCGAGGCGCCGCCGAGTTCCTCGGCGGTCACCACCTCGTTGGTCACCGTCTTTACCACGTCGGGCCCGGTGACGAACATGTAGGAGGTGTCTTGCACCATGAAGATGAAGTCTGTCATCGCCGGGGAATAGACAGCGCCCCCCGCGCATGGCCCCATGATGACCGATATCTGCGGGATGATGCCCGAGGCGTCGATATTGCGCTGGAAGACCTCGGCATATCCCGCGAGGCTGTCCACACCTTCCTGGATCCGGGCGCCGCCGGAATCGTTGAGCCCGATCACCGGCGCGCCGTTCTGCACCGCCATATCCATGATCTTGCAGATCTTCTGGGCGTGGCTCTCCGAGAGCGAACCGCCGAATACGGTGAAGTCCTGCGAGAAGACATAGACGAGCCGACCGTTGATCGTGCCCCAGCCCGTGACCACGCCATCGCCCGCCGGCTGTTCGGCCTGCATGCCGAAATCGGTGCAGCGATGAGTGACGAACATGTCGAACTCTTCGAAGGACCCCTCGTCGAGGAGAAGGTCGATCCGCTCCCGCGCCGTGAGCTTGCCCTTCTTGTGCTGGTTGTCGATGCGGCGCTGGCCGCCACCAAGCCGGGCCGAGGCCCGCCGCGCCTCGAGTTCCTCAAGAATATCCCTCATTTCGCCTCCCCCTGATCGTTTTACCGGTGGTAACGTCCAAGGCCGCCTCTCGGAAAGAAAAAAACGGGAAATTTGCAAATATTTGGCAAGCAGCCTTTTGCAAATCGCAAAACTGCGAACATAAGGCCGCGCTTCCCGCTCCGCCTGAGCGGATGGACAGCACGATCGCCAGCGTCTATTTCCGCTTCATGTCAACGCCCGTAAAGATCACTTTTCTCGATCGTTCCACCCCGCCGCATATTTCCACGCTGGTCCTGCTCGCAGGGATCTCGGCGATGAACATGTCGATCTTCCTGCCGTCGCTGCCCGCGATGACAGAGTATTTCGGAACCGACTATTCCGTCATGCAGCTCTCGGTTTCGCTCTACCTCGCAACGACCGCGGTTCTTCAACTGCTCATCGGCTCGATCTCCGACCGGTTCGGCCGCCGTCCGGTCGTCCTCTGGTCCATCGGCTTTTTCATTGTCGCGACGCTCGGATGCTTGATCGCGCCGAATGCCGCGGTCTTCCTCGTCTTCCGCATGCTCCAGTCGACCGTCGTGGTCGGCATCGTGCTCTCCCGCGCCGTCGTCCGCGACACCTACCCCCAGAACGAGGCCGCCTCGCGGATCGGCTATGTCACCATGGGCATGTCACTTGTCCCGATGGTCGCACCGCTGATGGGCGGCACACTGGACGAGCTGTTCGGCTGGCATTCGGTCTTCGTCTTCCTGACGCTGGCGGGCGCGGCGATGCTCTGGCTCTCCTGGCGCGATCTCGGTGAAACGGCGACCAACACGGGCGCCTCCCTCGCCCAACAGGTCCGCGACTATCCCGAGCTTCTGGTCTCTCCCCGATTCTGGGGCTACGCGCTGGCAACCGCCTTCACCTCCGGTGCCTTCTTCGCCTTTCTCGGCGGCGGCCCCTATGCCGCGGGCCAGATCTTCAAACTCTCGCCTCAGATGACCGGCCTGTGCCTTGGCGCACCGGCGATCGGCTACATGGCTGGCAACTATCTGTCCGGTCGCTTTTCCGCTCGGTTCGGAATCAACCCGATGATCCTCTGGGGCGCCCTCTTCTCGACCGCGGGCCTCGGCCTGTCGCTTGCCCTCGGCATCTTCGGGCTGCACAGCCCCCTCGCCTTTTTTGGCCTTATTGTCACGCTTGGCGTCGGAAACGGCATGATCATTCCCAACGCGACCGCGGGCATGCTCTCGGTGCGCCCGAAGCTTGCCGGAACGGCGAGCGGCCTCGGCGGTTTCATCATGGTCGGCGGCGGCGCCGCGCTCTCGGTGATCGCCGGACATATCATCGAAGGGGCAGCGACACCGATGCCGCTTCAATGGCTGATGTTCGTGGCCGCCGCGCTCTCGCTCGCCTCGATCCTTGCGGTAATCCGGCGGGAGCGCGTCATGCAGCTTGCGCCCTGAGCTTTGCAAAGCGAAGATCGCTAAAAGCGAAGCTGCAAAGCAACCATGGCCCAGAAGAAACTCTACGTCGGCGTAAAGCTGCGCGAGATCCGTACGCGGCTCGGGCTGACACAGAAGGTCTTTGCCGCGAAGCTAGGGGTTTCGCTGCCCTATCTCAACCAGATGGAGAACAATCACCGCCCGGTCTCGACCTCCGTCGTACTGGCGCTGGCGCAGGAGTTCGGCCTCGACGTGACCGAGCTCAGTTCCGGCGACACCGAAAGGCTGGTCGCCGACATGCGCGAGATCCTCGCCGACCCGGTCTTTTCCGACACGCCTCCACTCGCCGATCTTCGGCTGGCCGCCTCCAACGCCCCCGCACTGACCCGCGCCTTTCTCGAGCTTCACTCGGCCTACCGCCGCACCCAGGAACGCATGGCCACACTCGACGCCGCGATCGGCCAGCGGGCCGATGTCGTGGCCGCATCGCCATGGGACGAGGTCCGGGACTTCTTTCACTATATCGACAATCATATCGATGCCGTTGATCGCGCCGCAGAGTTCTTCGCCGGCGACGACCCGATGAAGGCCGCCGAGAGGGAACTCGAAAAACGTGGCATAACCACACGGTATTCTGAAGAAACCGTCGTGCGCGCATACGACCCTTCGGCGCGCAGCCTGACCCTCTCGGCGCGCGCCAGCCCGGCGACACGGAACTTCCAGATTCTCCACCAGATTGCACTTTTCACACAAAGGGACCTGCTCGAGGCCACGCTCGACCTGGCCCGCCTGCAAAGCGCGGACTCGCGCTCCATTGCGCGTATCGGACTGGCCAATTACTTCGCCGGCGCTGCGCTCCTGCCCTATGGCCGCTTTCGCGCAGCAGCGCGCACGATGCGGCACGACATCGAGCGCCTGGCGCACCGCTTCGACGCCTCGCTCGAACAGGTCATGCACCGGCTCTCGACCCTGCAGCGGACCGGCGACAAGGGCGTGCCGTTTTTCTTCGTCTGTGTCGACCAGGCCGGCAACATCACCAAGCGCCATTCGGCGACACGGCTTCAGTTCGCACGGTTCGGCGGCGCCTGCCCGCTTTGGAATGTGCACCGCGCCTTCGAGACGCCGGGCCGCTTCCTGCGCCAACTCGCCGAGACCCCGGACGGGGTGCGCTACCTGCTGCTCGCGCGCGACGTCTCGAAACCCGCCGGCGCCTGGGGCACCCCGGATCGCCGCCACGCGATCGCGCTCGGATGCGAAGTCGGCCATGCCGCCGAGTTGGTCTATGCCGACGGGCTCGACACCGGCAATCCGGCTGCCTATGAGCCGATCGGCACCTCCTGCCGGATCTGCGAGCGGCGCGACTGCCACCAGCGCTCGATCCCGCCGCTGGAGCGCCAGTTGCGATTCCCGGAGAACCGGCGGCAGCTCTTGCCCTACGAGATCGGCGAGTGAAGGGGATCAGGAGGCGGATCTGAGCCGGCGATAGATCTCGTCCTTGAGGAGCATCCGCCGCTTGCGAAGCTGATGCTCCGCCAGTTCCTCCATCGGGCGTTCGTAGGTTTCGGCGGCGTGGATACGCAGGTTCAGCGCCCTGTACTCCTCGACCAGCGCAGCGAAGAGCGAGTCCTCGACGACGAGCGCATCGATCAGCTCGCGCTGGTCGGGAAATTCCTCTGCCAGTTCGTGCGGAACCTGCGACATGGCTTCCTCCTCCTTTTGGCGGACCCTCCGATGCGAACATGCCTCCGCCACGGCGCCCCGGCCGTCCGCGACCTGATTGATAGGCCTCTCGCACGACCTGCCGCCTTGATCTGGCGCAATTCCGCGCGATCCGGGCTTGGCGATTGCCCGCGGCGGTGAGTTGTTGGAACATATGAGCGTGGTCGAAAGTTGGTACACACGGGCGTAGCCGATGAGGAGACAGCGAGGATGGTTGAACGGACAAGACTGTATTGGACCGGGGGAACTCTGGCCGCGGTGGGCTGCCTGGTCGGCTTTACGGTGCTGGCACAGCAGGATGGCACGGACAGCGGCGGCGCCTTCCCGACTTTCCAGATGACCACGCCCAACTCCTCGGATACGACGCCTTCCGACACCGGTGGCGCGCCGGCCTTTCCGACATTCGACCTGGCAGCGCCCGAAAGCGGCGGAGCGATCACTCCACAGGGCGCGGGGTCCGAGGCGTCGGACCTGATACGGGTGGGAAGCTGCTACATCGCCCAGGACATCCCCGCCAGCGACCCCGAGATCGTCGTCGAGGTGGAGATCGATTCAGAAGGAAAGGTCGCTTCCCTGCCGGAATTGGTCGAACCCGAACAGCCAACCGTCGAACAGCGCCTGATCTTCGTCAATCTCGTCACGGCACTCGAGAGTTGCGCGCCTTACGGCGCCGGAAGCGCGGGTCGGCACCGGCTGGCGGCCACCGAGGACGATGTCCGCCTTGTATCCGACAGCACGGTCGCGGTTCCCGCGCCTCCACCGCAGGGTCCGATCCCCGGCGCGGCGAGCTGGCTCCCGGGAACTCCGGATACCGAGGCGGATCTCGAGCTGTCCCGCCGCGAGAAGGCCGAACTCCAGGCCCGTCTGATGGTGATGGGCCATGACCCGAACGGCATCGACGGCATGCCGGGCAAGGGCACACGCGCCGCGCTCAAGGCGTGGCAGGAGGCCAACGGCATTCCGGCGAGCGGCTATCTCGACCAGATCCAGATGACGATCCTGATGCAGCAATCCGAACCGGCCTTCGCGGCCTGGCTCCAGGATCCGGCCAATCGCGAGACCATCGAGAGCGCCGCTGCCGCCGCGCCCGTGGCACAGAAAAAAGCAAGCGGCAACAATCGCGCCAAGCTGCCGCCGGGATATTTCTGGTACAAGGGGCGCATGTGCAAGAAGGTGTTCGGCAGCAGAGTGCTCTCTTGCAGGTAGGACAAATTCGATATTGAGGCCGGACTGGCCCTCGGTCGCGTGGAAGTTGGATCCGCTCGGAGTTTCGATAATCTATCGTGTTGCCGAACAAGCTTACACAGCAAGATTGACGTAGCAGACATCGGCCCCGGTTGCCCGAGATCGACGAACCCGAAGCCATGGCCATCCCTTTTCGAACATTCCCAGAGAGTGGCGGCGTCGTCCCGCATCCTGGGGCGGGACGGAAGCCTGTGGAGGCGCTTCGGCCCCGCGACCTCGTGCTGACACGGGACGATGGCGCTCTGCCCCTCCGCTGGATCGGACGGAGGCAGGTAATTGGACAGGGGAATACGACGCTGGCGCTGATCGAGACCGACGTTCTCGGCAACTCGCGACCGCCGCGTGCTGACGCACGGTCCATGATCGACGAGACGCCACTTGACCCGCCGGACCTACCCGATACTGCAACCGAAATGATCTCCACCCGACCAATCCTGACGGTCCGAGAAGGCGCCGTTCTGGCAGCCGAAGCGTTGTCGCGCGAGGCTGGTTCGGAGCGCCGAGATCACGCCACCTGAGCAATACGACGCCGCCTTGCGGTCGGATTGCCGCGCCTCTTGCGTCCCGTTCCCCCTTCCCCTATCCCGGCGCCGGAACAGACGGAAGGAACGGGCGGGCCATGCCGCTTCTCGTGATGAAATTCGGCGGCACCTCGGTCGCCACGCTCGACCGGATCCGGCGTGCCGCCAAGCGCGTCGGTCGCGAGGTCGCCAACGGGTATGACGTCATCGTTATCGTCTCGGCGATGTCCGGAAAGACCAACGAACTCGTCGGCTGGGTCGAGGAGACCTCGCCCCTCTTCGACGCCCGCGAATACGACGCGGTGGTCAGCTCCGGCGAGAACGTGACCGCCGGCCTGATGGCGCTGACGCTGCAGGAGATGGACGTCCCCGCGCGGTCATGGCAGGGCTGGCAGGTACCGGTGCAGACGACGCCGGTCCATGCCGCGGCGCGGATCGAGGCGATCCCGACAGACAATATCAATGCCAAGTTCGCCGAAGGCATGAAGGTGGCCGTGGTCGCAGGCTTTCAGGGTATCGCCGCGGACGGACGGATCACCACGCTCGGCCGCGGGGGCTCGGACACCACCGCCGTCGCCTTCGCCGCGGCCTTCGGCGCCGAGCGCTGCGACATCTACACCGATGTCGACGGCGTCTACACGACTGACCCGCGAATCTCGTCGAAAGCACGCAAGCTCGACCGGATCGCCTTCGAGGAAATGCTGGAACTCGCAAGCCTCGGCGCCAAAGTGCTCCAGACCCGCTCGGTCGAACTCGCCATGCGCTACAAGGTGCGCCTTCGGGTGCTGTCGTCGTTCGAGGAATATGACCCCACAGCAGGCACGCTGGTCTGCGACGAGGAGGAAATCATGGAAAGCAATGTCGTCTCCGGCGTGGCCTACAGCCGCGATGAGGCCAAGGTTACGCTGATCTCGGTCGCCGACCGCCCGGGCATCGCCTCCGCCATCTTCGGCACGCTCTCGGAGGCGGCCGTCAACGTGGACATGATCATCCAGAACATCTCCGAGGAAGGCCGCACGGACATGACTTTCTCTTGTCCGACCAACCAGGTCGCCCGGGCTGACCGGGCGATGCAGCAGGCGCGCGAGAAGGGGCTGGTCAACTTCCACGACCTGGTGGTGGACAACGATGTCTGCAAGGTTTCAGTCGTGGGCATCGGCATGCGCTCGCACACGGGCGTCGCGGCGAAGATGTTCGAAGCCCTCTCCAAGGAAGGCATCAACATCAAGGTCATCACCACGTCCGAGATCAAGATCTCGGTTCTGATCGACCGGAAATATCTGGAATTGGCCGTGCAGGCGCTCCATGATGCCTTCGGGCTGGAGATGGCGGGATAATCGCATCCCGCCGGTCTCCCCAAGGGGACGGGACAGGTGAGCGAGACCCAATCAGGCAGCAGGCGACTGCTGGGGCGGCTGAAACAGGCCCTCGCCGAACCGGCCGAGGGACAGGAAAGGCTTGATCGCATCACCCGGCTGATCGCCGAGGAGATGGGCGAGCCTGTCTGCTCGATCTATCTCTTCCGCGATGACGTTACGCTCGAACTCTGTGCCACCGAGGGCCTGAAACCCGAGGCGGTGCACCAGACGCGGATGCGACTCGGCGAGGGCCTCGTGGGCCGCGTCGCCGCCTCCACCAAACCGGTCAACACTGGCAACGCGCCGGCCGAGGCGGGTTTCCGCTTCATGCCGGAGACCGGCGAGGAGATCTATTCGGCCTTCCTCGGCGTGCCGATCCAGCGGCTTGGTGAACGCCTCGGCGTGCTCGTGGTCCAGTCGAAGGACCAGGAGCCGTTCGATGAGGACGAGGTCTACGCGCTGGAAGTGGTCGCCATGGTTCTGGCCGAGATGGCCGAGCTCGGCGCCTTCATCGGCGAGGGCGCGGCGATGGCTGCGCTGCACCAGCATCCGGTGATGCTGCGCGGGAAGGTCGGCCAGGAAGGCGCCTGCGAGGGCCAAGTGCTGCTGCACGAGCCGCGCGTGGTCGTCACCAATCCCTTTGCCGACGATGCCGAAGCGGAACTCAACCGGCTGCGAGAAGCGATCGACAAGCTTCGCGTGTCGGTCGACGAGATGCTCAATGTCACCGAACTCGGCGACAAGGACCAGCTCGACGTGCTGGAAGCCTACCGAATGTTCGCCAATTCCAAGGGCTGGCTGCGTCGGATGGAGGCGGATATCAACCGCGGCCTCTCCGCCGAGGCGGCGGTTGAGAAGGAACAGACCGCGGCGCGCGCCCGGATGGAGCAGGTGCCCGACCCCTATCTGCGCGACCGGTTGCACGATCTCGACGACCTCTCCAACCGGTTGCTGCGGCTGTTGACCGGACAGGGCAGCAATACCGGCGTCGAGATGCCGGAGAACCCGGTTCTGGTCGCCCGAAACATCGGCCCCGGAGAGCTTCTGGCCTATGGCCGCGGGCTGCGAGGCATCGTGCTCGAAGAAGGCTCGGTCGGCAGCCACGCGACGATCATCGCGCGCGCGCTCGCGATCCCGCTGGTCATCAATTGCGACCGCATCACAACCGAAGCTCTGAACGGCGACCGGATCATGGTCGACGGCGAACAGGGAACGGTCCATCTCCGCCCCGAGGAGTCCGTCGCCACCGCTTTCCGCGACAAGATGGCGATGATGACCAAGGCGCAGGAGCGCTATGCCTCGATCCGCCGCGTCCCCGCGACCACCGTTTACGGCCCGACGATCCGGCTCGACATGAACGCGGGCCTGATGGCCGACCTGCCCTCGCTCAGGTCATCGGGCGCCGATGGCGTGGGCCTGTTCCGGACCGAGCTGCAGTTCCTGGTGCGGTCGAAATTCCCCAGCCGGGGCGAACTCGCGGCGAACTACGCGCGCGTGCTCGACGCCGCCGAGGGCAAGCGCGTTGCCTTCCGCACACTCGACATCGGCTCCGACAAGGTGCTGCCCTACATGAAGCCGCAGGACGAGCCCAATCCGGCGCTCGGTTGGCGGGCGATCCGAGTAGGGCTCGACAAGCCCGGCGTGCTCCGGATGCAGCTCCAGGCGCTGATCCGCGGCGCCAAGGGGCGGCCGCTCACCGTCATGTTCCCCTTCGTCGCGCAATTCGACGAGTTCCGCGCGGCGCGGCGGCAGCTTCTGGACGAACTCGACCGCGAGGAGCGGCTCGGACATCCGTTGCCCAAGACGGTCGAAATCGGCGCGATGCTCGAGACACCGAGTCTCGCCTTCGCGCCGAAGCAGTTCTTCGAAATGGCCGACTTCATCTCGGTTGGCGGTAACGACCTGAAGCAGTTTTTCTTCGCCGCCGACCGCGAGAACGAGCGGGTGCGCCGGCGCTACGACACACTCAACGTCTCCTTCCTGACCTTCCTCGAATGGATCGTCATGCGCTGCGGCGAGACCAAGACCGATCTCAGCTTCTGCGGCGAGGATGCCGGCAGGCCCGTCGAGGCGCTTTGCTTCGCCGCCATGGGCTTTCGCACGCTGTCGATGCGGCCGGCCTCGATCGGCCCGGTCAAGCACCTGCTCAGGCGCTCCAACCTCGCCGAGGTGCGCGAGGTGATCGACGACGCCCGCGCCAGCGGCGCGCAATCGGTGCGCCCGGCCGTGATGGACTGGTTGCGCCAGCAGGGGTGATCTCCCGGACGTCCCGCACCGAAACGGCGCGGACCTGCCGAAAAGACCAGTCTGGAGCGACGCTTCGGCGGGTTGAGGCCATCGCATTGGGCAGATAGAATTTTCTTTCAGGATCAGGATCGTGGACGCCGTCCGAGACGGCGCGTCCGCGTCCCATCCCCAACCTGCTCCGCGAATCCGGACAGGTCGTATCGGTGTGTGCGCCGACCTCGATGATCAATGTACCGGTCGGTACAGACTACTTTGGGGAGACAGCACGAGTTGAGCGACGTTCTGCGACTTGAGATTCCACGCTGCCGCAGCGATTCCGCCCGCCGGGTGCTGACCCGGATTGCCTGGCGCGGGTACATGCCGCCCGAATCCGACGGGACCCCGAACGTGCTCTGGCAGGTCCCCGCCGACCAGGTGGATCTCATCCGCTCGGTGCTGCGCCGGAACCGGCGGCTGGCGGGGGATTCCGTGACAGTCTGGGGCGCCGTTGACCGGGTCTGCGAGATGATCGCAGCGGAATCGGACCGCACGGGCGTGCGCCCCTGCTATCATCACACGCCTCCCGATACCGGAGCGCCGGACTGACACCGGCCGTGGGACGCCTTCTGCTGTTTCAGGAGTAGACCTCGGCGAATCTGGTCGGGCTATCGTCTCTTGCGACCGCTGATATCCATTTCCGGGAAAATCTACCCAGTTCCGTGCTGCCGGGAGGCGACCCTCATGCTGTGCCGTCCGCCCGCTCCACCTTGCCGGTGATACCGGCCCAGTCGCCGATGCCGAGCACCCGGTCCGGGTTGGTGGGCGGCGGCATCTCCACGCCGTCGAGGCGGGTGAAACCGAAACGCCCGTAATAGGGCGCGTCACCGACCAGCATCATCCGCGTCCATCCGATGGCTTCGGCCCGCGAAATGACTTCCCGGATCAGCACCCCGCCGAGCCCCTCGCCCTGCCGCGTGGGGTGAATCGCCACCGGCCCGATGAGCGCCGCATCGCGGCCGGCGACGCGCACCGGCCAGACGCGGATCGCCCCGGCGAGGATACCGTCCTCACGGGCGACCAGGCACAGGAGCGCCAGCGGCGCCACGCCCTCGCGAAGACGGTAGGAGGAGAGCGCCTCGCGGCCCGGCGCGAAGCAGAGATCGAGCAGAGCCTCGACCTCCCACCAATCCTCGCTCCGCTCCTGCGCAAATTCCAACCGGATGTCCCTTCGCCCGACCGACCCCGCTCCTAGCACGCTCCCCGGGTGCCCGCAAAGGCAAGCTGCCGCAACCGCCTTGGCGGGCCTTGACGGTGCGACAGGTCGGCGGGAGCATCGCGCCGGTCCGGAGACCGTTGGAGAAACCCAAGATGTCACAGCACCTTCAGGCCATCGCCACGCTGTTTTCGCTCGTGAACCCGCTGGTCTGCGCGTTGATGTTCGCGAGTATCGCGCGCGGGCAGAGCCGTGGCGCCGCCCTGCGCAGCGCCACTGGCGCCATGCTCACCGTCGCCGCGGTGCTGGTGATGGCGGCCTTCGCCGGTGCGCCGCTTCTGAAGCTCTTCGGCATCTCGCTCGACGCCTTTTCGGTGGCCGGCGGTGGCGTGCTGATCTTCATCGGGCTGTCGATGATGAAGGGCGACGGCACGCCCGCCGCGAGCGCCGATCCCGGCGCTTCGCCCGATATCGGCAAGCTCGTTCTCTTCGCCGCGAGCCCCGGCACGATCACCGGCGTGATGACCCTGACCGCCGCGCATCGCGGCACTTCCCTGCCGGTCACGGCGCTGGTGGCCATCGCCGTTGTGCTCTCCGTCACCTGGATCCTGCTCGTGGCGAAATCCCGACGGCCGCTGCCCGAACACCAGGGCCTCGCCCACGACATGGTGAGCCGCTATATGGGGCTGATCATTATTGCCATGGGCATTCAGTTCGCCCTCACGGGGTTCAGATCCTTCATGAGCGGCGGCTGACCTGCGCCCTTTCGGCTGGAATCGCCGCCGGCGGCGCGCTACATGGAGCCGCAAAGGAGACGCTGCATGTTCTACCGCCCCCAGGACGACCACGGCCTGCCCCACAATCCGTTCAATGCCATCGTCACGCCGCGCCCGATCGCATGGATCTCGACCCGTGGCCCGGACGGCACGGAGAACCTCGCGCCCTATTCCTTCTTCAACGCCGTGGCCTACACCCCGCCGCAGGTCATGTTCGCCACTACCGGCAAAAAGCATGATCGCGAGGGCACCAAGGACACGCTGGCCAATATCCGCGACAGCGGGGTGTTCGCCGTAAATGTCGTCGAATACGCCATGCGCGAGGCGATGAACCTGACCTCGGGCCCCTGGGACAAGGACGTGGACGAAGCGGAACTGGCCGGGATCGAGCGCGCCGAGTGCCAGGAAATCAATTGCGCCCGCATCGCCGGGGCGCCGGCAACGCTCGAATGCCGGCTGAGGCAGATCGTCGAGCTTGAGGGGCCGGCGAACCTCGTCGCCTTCGGCGAGGTGGTCGGTGTCCACCTGCGCGACGACTGCATCGTCGACGGCCGTTTCGACGTCACGCGCTACCAACCGCTGACCCGAATGGGGTATCGCGACTTCGCGCGGATCACCGAGGTCTTCTCGATGCCGCGGCCCGGCGAGCAGGTCTGAGCCGCCGCAACCGGCGTCACAGTGGCGCAATGCGTCGCCGATCCACTGCCACACCCTTGTTCGCAAGGCGCAAAGACGCTTGAGTGATGCCGGCCAATCACGCGACGGCAAACCGGGAAGGAGCGCGCGCCATGGGCAATCACAAATCGGTCAGGGACTATATCCGCACCATCGCCGACTTCCCCCATGAAGGGATCATGTTCCGCGATGTCACGACGCTCTTTGCCGACCCGCGAGGCTTGCGGATCGCCGTCGACCAGTTGCTGCACCCCTATGCCGGCACGCCGATCGACTGCGTCGTCGGCCTCGAGGCGCGCGGTTTCATCCTCGGAGGCGCGGTGGCGCACCAGCTTGGCATCGGTTTCGTGCCGGTCCGCAAGAAGGGCAAGCTGCCCGGTCCGGTGATTTCCGAGGCCTACACGCTGGAATATGGCGAAGCGGTGGTGGAGATCCACGACGACGCGATCGAGCCGGGCGCGCGCGTGCTCGTCGTCGACGACCTGCTGGCGACGGGTGGCACGGCCGAGGCCGGGATCAAGCTCGTCGAGCGGCTCGGCGGCGAGGTCATCGGCTGCGCCTTCGTCATCGACCTGCCAGCGCTCGGCGGCCGGACAAGGCTCGAGGCGATGGGGATGGACGTCCACACGCTCTGCGAGTTCGAGGGCGACTGAGGCGGAGGTCCCGCGTTCACTTCATGCGCAACACCGCACCGGGATTCATGATGCCGGCCGGATCGAGCGCCTGCTTGATCGCCCGCATTGCGGCGAGCCGCGCCGGGTCGCCGTAGCGCTCGAGATCACCCACCTTGAGCCGGCCGATCCCATGCTCGGCGCTCACCGAGCCGTTAAGGTCATGCACGAGATCGTGGATCCGGCGGCTGATCTCGTCGCGCCTGCCAAGGAACTCCGAGCGGCTGTGACCCTTCGGCGGATAGGTGTTGTAATGGAGGTTGCCGTCGCCGAGATGGCCGAAGCAATTGACCCGGAACGGCCCCAGCCGGGCCATCATCTCGTCGCCCCGGCGGATGAACTCGGGAATGGTCTCGATCGGAACCGAGATGTCATGGGAGGAGGTCGCGCCGATCAGCCGGTTCGCCTCCGGTATCGCCTCGCGCATCCGCCAGAAGGCGGCGCGCTGCGCCTCCGATCTCGCGATCAGGCCATCCGAGGCAAGACCGGCCTCGGCGGCTTTGGCAAAGAGCGCCTCGAGTTCGGAATCGGCATCGAGCCCGGCAAAGAGGCCGAACTCGACCAGCGCGCTCCATTCCGGCGGATCGGCGAAGGGCTGGTGCAGCTCCGGCATAGTCTCGGCGAGAAAGTCCAGCCCGGTTCGATGGATCAGTTCGAAGGCGGTGATTCCCTCGCCCAGCCGCGCCTTCGCCATGGCGAGGATATCGAGCGCCGCCTGCGGCCCCGCAACCACCATCAGCGCCGCGCCGACCGATTGCGGCCGTGGAAAGAGCCGGAGGCAGGCTGCGGTGATCACGCCAAGCGTACCCTCCGAGCCGACCAACAGGTTGCGCAGATCGTATCCGGTATTGTCCTTGCGGAGCCGCTTGAGCCCGTTGAGGACCGCGCCGTCCGGCAGCACTGCCTCGATTCCGAGGCAGAGGTCGCGCGCGTTTCCATAGCGCAGCACGTTGACACCGCCGGCATTGGTGGCCAGCAACCCGCCGATCTGCGCGCTGCCCTCGGAGGCCAGAGAAAGCGGAAACAGCAGGCCCGCCGCCTCGGCACGCGCGTGGACATTGGCGAGGATCGCGCCGGCCTCCACGACCAGCAGCTGCTCCTCGGGATGCACCGACCGGACCCGGTCCATCCGCTCCATCGACAGCAGGATCGGCCTCGGCACCCCTTCTCCGACCTGCCCGCCGACCAGCCCGGTGCCACCGCCATAGGGCACCACCGGCACCCGCGCCGCGCCAGCCTGGCGCAGGACCGTGGAGACCTCGGCGGTCGTCCCCGGTGTAACCAGAAGCGCGTCGGCACAGTGGAACCGGCCGCGCAGCTCGTCGAGATAGCGCGATTCGAGCGGCCGGAAACAGGCGGCGGGCAGCGCCGCGCGCAGGTCATCTTCCAAGCTGTCGCTGGCCGGGTTCAGCATCGCCGGGGCCTCCTTCACCGGAACGGTCAATCACGCCGGTGCGGAGGGCGCAAGGGTCCGAATGGCTTAGAGATCAGCGTCGTCGTAGCCAAGGAAGCGCGGCTCGAGCACGACCACGGTCGGCTCGGAGGGCAGGCTACGGAGCGAGACCTCGAGCGCGCGCTCCCTGCGCATGTCGATCCGGAACGCATCCGACATGCCGGCCAGGAAGGTCGCGAGCGATCCCGAGGAGAAGGAATGCATCGGCAGCACGATCGAGGAGCGGAACTGCTTCAGCACCTCGATCATCACCGGTATCGGCAGGGTCATGCCGCCATCGACTGGCGCCATGACCACGTCGAGCCGGCCGATGGCGGCGTATTGCTCGGGTGAAGGCACCTGGTGCAGATGGCCGAGATGGCCGATGCAGAGCCCCGCCACCTCGAAGATGAAGATCGAATTGCCGTCGGGCTCGGGCGCGCCTCCGAAGCGCCCACGGATGTCGGTCGTCACGTTGCGCACCAGCATTTCGCCGAGGTCGAGATGGTGTTCGGCCGGACCGCCCATCGGGTCCCAGCCGCGCAGCACATGCGGGATCTCCGGGTCCGGCGCCGCCGTCCAGTGGGTGGAATGGGAATGATTCATGGTGACGACGTCGGGCACGAGGGGGTCCGCGCCGATAAAGCCGTTGTAGTCGGTCACCGCCGCAAGGCCGCCCGGAGTCTGCAGGAGATACATCGAGTGGTCGATATAGCTGAGGCGGACGGTGTCTTCCGGCAGCGGATCGCGGTAGCCCGCGCGCCAGATCACCTCGAGTCCGTGCGTGTTCTCGACCAGAGCGATGCAGTGGCTCGGCCGGCGATCCTGCGCGTGAACGGCCGTTGCGAGAAGAAGGGCGGCGAGGCAGGCGAGAAATCGGGCCATGGAGACGTCTCACTGGTCTGGTTTCAGGTGTGCGAGGCGAAGTCTTCCACGGATTGGCCGCGGCGCCGCATGACAAATTCGTGTGCTCGGTGCGCGCACGAGAGTCGCGGGCGGGGCGTCGGCGCGGCGGGCGGGGTCAGGTTGCGGACGAACGGCCCCGGCGGTCGGCGCGCAGATTGGCGTAGAGCACATGGTTGCGCCAGCGTCCGTGGATCTGCAGATAGCTCTGCGCCACACCTTCGTATTTGAAGCCGCAGGTTTCGAGGCAGCCGCGGGAGGCGGCATTCTCGGGCAGGCAAGCTGCCTCGACGCGGCTGAGATCGAGCGACGTGAAGGCATGGTGGGTGACGGCCAGAATGGCCTCGCGCATGTAGCCCTGCCGCGCGAAAGGTGCGCCCACCCAGTAGCCGAGCGTGCCGGCCTGGGCCGGGCCACGGCGGATATTGTCGAGCGTGATCGCTCCGAGCAGCGCCTCGTCGCCGCGCCGGATCAGAAAGAGCGGCAGCGCCGAGCCGGCGGAGAGCGCGCGCTGCGCCCAGTAGACGCGGTTGGTAAAGGCCTTGCGACCGAGATGGTCGGGCGCCCAGAGCGGCTCCCATTTCTCCAGGAAATCGCGCGAATCCGAGCGCAGGCTGGACCAGGCGCGGAAGTCGGCATGGACTGGCGGACGCAGCAGCATCCGCTCCGTGACGATCCGCAGCTTTTTCCGGCCGAGCCGCATCAGGCCGCGAGCCTCTCTTTCAGCGTCCCCAGATCGGGCGCATGTGCGGCCGGCCCGTAGAGCGCCAGCGCCGCTTGCCGTGAATCGATGAGCTTGCCGGCGAAGTCGCGCACACCCTGGCGGTCCACCGCGTCGATTCGGGCCACCGTCTCCTCCAGCGGCGGAACCCGGTCCCAGATTGCGACCAGACGCGCATGGCGCTCGGCGCGCGAAGACGGGCTCTCGAGCCCCATCAGCAGGCCCGCCTTCATCTGAGCGCGGGCGCGGTCGACCTCGGCATCGGTGACGTCGGAGGCCACGCGCCGTAGCTCGTCGACGGTGAGCGTCGCGAGCGCGTCGATCTGGTCGGCCGAGGTGCCCGCATAGAGCGTCAGCATGCCGGTATCGGCATAGGCGCCCGCCTGGGCGAAGATCGAGTAGCAGAGGCCGCGCTTCTCACGGATCTCCTGGAAGAGCCGCGAGGACATGCCGCCGCCCAGGAGCGAGGCATAGATCTGCGCGGTGTAGACATCCTCGTCGTCATAGGCCGGGCCTTCGAGGGCGAAGGTGAAGTGAACCTGCTCCAGATCGCGAATCTCGCGCCGTTCGCCGCCGAGGAAGCGGGCCTGGTCATGACGGCTCAGCGTCAGCGCCGGCAGGTGGCCGAAGGCCGTCTCCGCCAGCCGCATGATCTCGTCGTGATCGACCGCGCCGGCGGCCGACAGAACCATCTGGCCGGGCCCGTAATGTTCGGCCACGAATCGCGCGAGATCGTCCCGCGCAAAGTGGCTGACGCGTTCGCTGGGGCCGAGGATGGTACGGCCGAGCGGCTGGTCCGGATAGGCCGCTTCCTGAAGCCAGTCGAAGACGATGTCGTCGGGCGTGTCGAGCGCCTGACCGATTTCCTGCAGGATCACGCCCCGCTCGACCTCGATCTCGGAGGGGTGAAACACCGGGTTCAGGACGATATCGGCGACGATATCGAGCGCCAGCGGCACATCCGCCCGGAGCACGCGGGCGTAATAGGCCGTCGCCTCGCGGGAGGTATAGGCGTTGAGATAGCCGCCGACATCCTCGATCTCCTCGGCGATCTGCAGCGCCGTGCGCCGTTTCGTGCCCTTGAAAGCCATGTGCTCGAGGAAATGGGCGATACCGTTCTGATCGACCCGCTCGTGGCGGCCGCCGGCATTGACCCAGAGGCCGATCGAGGCGCTGTCCAGGCCCGGCATCGGCTCGGTGACGATGCGCAGCCCGTTTTGCAGCTTGTCCAGTCTGACGCTCAAGAAGCGCGCCCTTCCCTGATGATTTTTTCCAGCGCGTCGAGATCGTTGGCGACGCGGGTGACGCGCTCCGGACGCTCATACAGATCCGCCATGCGATTGGGAAGAGGCGGGCGCTGGCCGGTGGCGGCCTCGACCGCGTCGGGGAACTTCGCCGGGTGGGCGGTGGCCAGCGTGATCATCGGCGTGTCGACCGATTGTTCCTGCGCGACCTTCACGCCAACCGCCGAATGCGGGCAGAGAATCTCGCCAGTCTCGGCGAAGGTGGTGGCGATCGCGGCCGAGGTCTCATTCTCGGAGGCGCGGCCGGAGGCGAAGGTCTCGCGCAGGATATCAATGGCACCCTGCGAGATGGTGAAGCCGCCCTGCCCCTTCAACTCGTCCATGAGCTGGGCGACGGCATTGCCGTCGCGGCCATAGGCGTCGAAGAGCGCCCGCTCGAAATTGGAACTGACCTGGATATCCATCGACGGGCTGATCGACGGCGTGACACCGGAAGTGACATAGCCGCCAGAGGTCAGCGCGCGGTGCAGGATGTCGTTCTGGTTGGTGGCGATGGTGAGCTGCCGGATCGGCAGACCCATGCGGCCGGCGATGTAGCCGGCGAAGATGTCGCCGAAATTGCCGGTCGGCACGGTGAAGGACACCGGCCGGTGCGGCGCGCCGAGGGACACGGCAGAGGTGAAGTAGTAGACGACCTGCGCCAGGACCCGCGCCCAGTTGATCGAGTTCACACCCGCGAGACGCACTTCGTCGCGGAACTCGAAATGGTTGAACATGTCCTTCAGCCGCGCCTGGCAGGCGTCGAAATCGCCGTCCACGGCGAGGGCGTGGACATTGGACTCGGTGGGCGTCGTCATCTGGCGGCGCTGCACCTCGGAGACGCGGCCGTGCGGAAAGAGGATGAAGACATCGACCGCGTCGAGACCGCGGAAAGCCTCGATCGCTGCGGAGCCGGTGTCGCCGGAAGTGGCGCCGACGATGGTGACCCGCTCGCCGCGCCGTTTCAGCGCCACCTCGAAGAGCTGGCCGATGAGCTGCATGGCGAAGTCCTTGAAGGCCAGCGTCGGCCCATGGAACAGCTCCAGCAGGAAATGGTTCGGCCCGAGCTGGGTGAGCGGCGCGCGGGCCGGGTGGCCGAAACCGGCATAGGCGCGTCCAATGGCCGCGCGGAACTCGGCTTCGCCGAAGCTCTCTCCAAGGAAGGGCCACATGACGCGGAAGGCGGCCTCTTCGTAGGTCAGGCCCGCGAGGGCCGCGATGTCACTTTCGGGCATCACCGGGATCGACTCGGGGACATAGAGGCCGCCATCACGGGCGAGCCCGGTGAGCATGGCCTCCTCGAAACTGAGGGCGGGCGCCTGGCCGCGGGTGGAGATGTATTTCATCGCGTCTTTCTCGTGGTTCGCGGAGCGCGTCCGCCCCAAACCGTCCTGCGGGGTGCGGGTAAAGGAGCCTCCGGCGGGGATATTTTGGAACAGAAGAAGCTGGCGGGCCGGCGCCTTTCCGGGCGGATCAGGGAGTCCGGCGTGAGATACGCCACAGAAGCAGCGCTGTCATCCCCAACCAGACAGCCGCGAAGCCGAACCACTGGATGGCGTAGCCGAAATGGTTGTTGGGGATGCCAGCGGTGTCGACCGGAAGTGGCGTGATGGCGGGATCGGCAGGAACGGTGGCGCGGGCGACGACCAGAACCGGCTCGGTGCCAAGGACATCGGCGAGCACGTCGACCTCACGGGCATACCAGTAATTCGACGCCGGGTCGTTGTCGGGGGTGAATCGGTCGCGCTCGTCGGGCCAGTGGAGGTTGCCGGTCACCTCGAGAACGGTCGGCGGACGTGGCGTCGTCTTGGCTTCGGCCGGCACGAAGCCGCGGTCGAGGAGCAGACGGCGTCCGTCCTCCGTCTCGAGCGCCGTCACGATGCGGAAGCCGGGGCCGAGCATGCGCGTGGAGACGAGGACATCGAGCTCGCGCGGTCCTGTCGTTCCGGTGACGCGTACCGGGAGGTATTGGTCGCGGGCCGGGTCGGGCACGGCCGGAATGGCTGTCGGCGCGGCGTGAATCCGGGTCTCGATCTCGTCGAGGATCGCTTCCTTCCACGCGAGCCGCTGGAGCTGCCAGAGGCCGAGCGCGACAAGGATGCCTGCTCCGACGAGCCCGATGAGGAGCGGAGCGATGTAGCGTCTCACCGGACTCTCCCAGTTTCATGCAAGCGGGGCGCGACCCGCGCCGCGCCCCGTCATCTTCCGTTTCTGACGACCTCCGCCTGTGGCGGGAGTCGTGGGCTCAGCTGCCCCAGATATAGACGGCGAAGAAGAGGAAGAGCCAGACGACATCGACGAAGTGCCAGTACCAGGCCGCGGCCTCGAAGCCGACGTGGCTTTCCTGCGTGAACTGGCCCGCCCGCACGCGCAGGTAGCACACGAACAGGAAGATCGTCCCGATGATGACATGCGCGCCGTGGAAGCCGGTGGCCATGAAGAAGGTCGCGCCGTAGATGTTGCCGGAGAAGCCGAAGGCGGCGTGGCTGTATTCGTAGGCCTGGAAGAAGGTGAACAGAAGTCCGAGCACGACGGCGAGAAGCAGCCCTGTTGCCATGTCCTTGCGGTTGTTTTCGTGCACCAGCGCGTGGTGTGCCCAGGTCGCCGCGCAGCCCGAGAGCAGCAGGATCAGCGTGTTGATGAGCGGCAGGTGCCAGGGATCGAAGGTCTCGATCCCGGCCGGGGGCCAGGTCTGATATTCCGCCGGCTGCTCCGGCCCGCCGGGGTAGAGCGCGTGCTTGAAGAACATCCAGAACCAGGCGGAGAAGAACATCACCTCGGAGAGGATGAAGAGAATGAAGCCGTAGCGCAGGCCGATCAGGACCACCGGCGTATGGTCGCCCGCCTCCTCCTCGTGAATCGTCTCGCCCCACCAGGCGACCATCGTGTAGATCACGCCCGCCAGCCCGATGAAGAAAATGAAGGGCGTGATGTCGTGCATCCACATGACTGCCCCGAAGAGCATGACGAAGCCCGAGACCGCTCCCACGAAGGGCCAGATCGAGGGCTGGAGGATGTGGTAGTCGTGGTTCTTGGTATGAGCCATGTTCGTGTCCCTTGCGCGTTTCTTGCCGGAGCCGGACGTCAGTTCTGAAGGTCCAGCGCCGCCTGCTCTTGCGGCAGGTCGATTTCGTAGAATGTGTAGGAGAGCGTGATCCTCGGCGTGAACTTCGCATCGCGGTCGTTCACGATCTCGGGGTCGACATAGAAGGAGACGGGCATCAGCACCGTCTCGCCTGGTTGCAGCACCTGTTCGGTGAAGCAGAAGCACTCGATCTTGACGAAGAAATTTCCGGCATCGAACGGCGCCACGTTGTAGGCGGCCTGCCCCGCGACGGGGTGGTCGGTCGGGTTGTGCGCCTCGTAAAAGGCCAAACCGGTCTCGCCGATGCGGATCTCCATCTCGCGCTCGACCGGCCGGAACTCCCAAGGCATGCCGTCGGCGAGATTGCCATCGAACCGCACCTTGATTGTCTGGTCGAGGATCAGGTCGGAGGCGGCCTCGGCCGTGTTGGTCGTGCCGCCATAGCCGGTCACCCGACAGAAAAAATCGTAGAACGGCACCGAGGCCCAGGCGAGTGAGCCCATGAGCAACACCACGCCCAGGGTCTGGGCGAGGGTACGTCGGGCGCCGGTGAGCCGCGGGAACATCATTGCGGCGTCTCCTTCGAGACCATGCCTGTGCCAAGCACGTCCTGCCCGCCGCCGACTTTGACAATGGTCATGCCGAAGACGATGGCGACGAAAGCGGCGAGGATCAGGCCGAGCCCGAAGTTCCGGCCGCGACGGCGATCGTGGAGTTCGTGCGTGGCGCGGATCATGCCAGACCTCCGAAGAGCGCGCTGAGGGCTGCATCTGCGAGAAGCGCCGTGAAATGCGCGAAGAGATACCAGAGCGAGAGCTTGAAGAAGCGTTTCTCCTCGCCATAGGCGTCGGCCTCGGCCTGTGCGGTGGAGCGGCGAAGGAGCTTCCAGGCGCCGACGAGGAAGCGGAAATCCATAACCAGCGCGGTCACCAGATACACCGGGCCGCCGATCGAGGTGAAAGCGAGCCCGAGCGAACAGGCTGTCAGCAGGATCGTATAGGCAAGGATATGGCGGCGGGTCGAGTCATGTCCGTGGGTGACGGTCAGCATCGGAACGCCCGCGTCGTCGTAGTCGGATTTCATGAACAGCGCCAGCGACCAGAAATGCGGCGGCGTCCAGATGAAGATGAGCGAGAACATCAGCAGCGACTCGACGGAGACGCCGCCGGTGGCCACGGCCCAGCCGATCATAGGCGGGAAGGCGCCCGCAGCGCCGCCGATGACGATGTTCTGCGGCGTCCAGCGCTTCAGCCACATCGTATAGATCACGACATAGAAGAAGATGGTGAAGGCCAGAAGCCCGGCGGCGAAGAGATTGGCCGACAGCGACAGCATCATCACCGACAGGCCAGACAGCGCCAGACCGAGGCCGAGCGCTTCGCCCTCGCTCACCCTGCCGGCCGGGATCGGGCGTTTCGCCGTGCGGCGCATCTTCCGGTCGATATCCGCATCCCACCACATGTTCAGCGCGCCCGACGCCCCGCCGCCGAGGGCGATGAAAAGCACCGACGTGAAGGTGATGAAGGGGTGGACGTGAACCGGAGCCACCAGGAGCCCCACCAGCGCGGTGAAGACAACGAGCGACATCACCCGCGGCTTCATGAGCGCGAAATAGTCCCTCAGCTCGGGCTCGGCGCCGCGGGAAATGGTATGCAGAGACGTGTCAGACATGCGCTGTCCGCAGGATCATTCGGCCGAGGCGACGTCGATCGCCCGCGGCTTGCCGGCATACTGCTCGATCGCGCCGTCGAGCCAGGCTTCATAGGCTTCCTGGCTCACCACCTTCACCGTGATCGGCATGTAGGCATGCGCGATGCCGCAGAGTTCCGAGCACTGGCCGAAATAGATCCCTTCTTCCTCGGCCTTGAACCAGAGTTCCGCGAGCCGCCCGGGCACCGCGTCCTGCTTCACGCCGAAGGCAGGAATGGTCCAGGAATGGATCACGTCGTTTGCGGTGACCTGCACGACCACGGTCTTGTTCACGGGCACCACAACGGCCGTGTCGGTCGCGAGCAGGAAATGCTCCTTCTCGTAGCCCGCCTCGATCAGTTTCGCCTCGACCTCGGGCGTCAGCTTGTTCTCCGCATCCTGGCCGATCATGTAGCTGTCGAAGGCGAAATCGTGGTCGGAATATTCGTAGGACCAGTACCACTGGTTGCCGATCGCCTTGATGGTGACGTCGGCCTCCGGGATGATCTGCTGGCGGAACAGGACCGGCAGCGAGAAGGAGCCGATGAAGATCAGGATGACGATCGGGATAACCGTCCAGGCAAATTCGAGCGGCGAATTGTGGGTAAAACGCGCGGGGTCCGGGTTCGCCTTGCGGTTGTGGCGCACGACGACGATGGCCATCAGCGCCATGACGAAGATCACGATGGCAAAGATGATCCAGTTGAGCAGCCCGTCCAGGAAGTGGATGTCAGCTGCCAGTTCGGTCACGGCGGGCTGGAATCCGATGCCGCCGGGCACCGGTGCGCCTTTGACCTCGAGGGAGCCCGCATCCTGGGCAATGGCAGCGCCGGCCGTGCAGAGGCCGGCAAGGGCAGCCACAAGGCCGCTCTTCAGCGTCGAAAATCGCATCAATATGTGTCCCGTTCGCGTTGCGGCCGAAGCCGAGACGGACCCTCCTCCCAGATGGCGCGCACCTTCGGGGCATGGAGCCCATTGTTTCCACGCGGCAGAAGATCATATTACGCAAAACCGCACAAGTCGCAGTTTTGCCAATTATGCATCTCTGCGAATATGTCGATAGCAGGAGCCATCCCTTTGACCTCGACCGAAAATGCACCTTTCCGCCCCTTCGAGACCAATCTCGACCGCGACGCCGCCCTGGCCGTCCTGCGTGACGCCTGCCAAGGTGCTGACGACGGCGAGCTTTTTCTCGAGCGGCGGCGGTCCGAGGCGCTGGTCTTCGACAACGGCCGGGTAAAGACCGCGAGCTATGACGCGGCTGAAGGTTTTGGGCTGCGCGCCGTGCGGGGCGAGACCGCAGGATATGCGCATTCGACCGAGGTGAGCCTGCCGGCGCTAGCCCGGGCCGCAGAAACGGCGCGCCTCGCCGTCGGAGACGGCGGCGGAACGCTCGCTCTCGGCCCCAAGCCCACGAATCGCCGCCTCTATGGCGACGGCAACCCGATCGGCGACGCCGAATTCCCTGTGAAGATTGAGTGCTTGCGCGAGATCGACGCCTTCGCTCGCGCGCTCGACTCGAGGGTCGTGCAGGTCTCCGCGACGATTGCGGCCTCGCTTCAGGAAGTCACCATCCTGCGCCCCGACGGCACGATCCTGACCGATAGCCGCCCAATGAGCCGTCTGAACGTGAGCGTGATCGTCGAGCAGGACGGCCGCCGCGAACAAGGCGGGACGGGCGGCGGCGGCCGGGCCGGCCTCGACGGCCTGCTCGAGCCCGATCACTGGCAGGCAGTCGCGCGCGAGGCGCTGCGGATCGCGGTGGTCAACCTGGAGGCACAGCCTGCTCCGGCCGGAGTCATGGATGTGGTCCTCGGCCCCGGCTGGCCCGGTATCCTTTTGCACGAAGCCATCGGCCACGGTCTCGAGGGCGACGCCAACCGCAAGGGAAGCTCGGCCTTCGCGGGGCTGATGGGAAGCCGCATCGCGGCGCCGGGCGTAACCGTGGTCGATGACGGCACGCTCCCCGACCGCCGCGGCTCGATCACCATCGACGACGAGGGCACGCCCTCGGCCCGAAACGTGCTGATCGAGGACGGCATCCTCGTGGGCTTCATGCAGGACCGGCAGAACGCGCGCCTGATGGGCGTGGACCCTACCGGCAACGGTCGCCGCGAGAGCTATGCCCACCCGCCGATGCCACGGATGACCAATACCTACATGCTCGCCGGTGACGCGTCGCCCGCCGAGATCCTCTCCGACCTCAAGGACGGGATCTACGCCGTGGGATTCGGCGGCGGTCAGGTCGACATTACCTCCGGCAAGTTCGTGTTCTCCTGCACCGAGGCCTATCGGGTGAAGAACGGACAGGTCGGCGCGCCCGTGAAGGGTGCGACGCTGATCGGCGACGGTGCGACTGCGCTGCGGCACATCACTGCCATCGGCAACGACATGGCGCTCGACCCCGGCATCGGTAACTGCGGCAAGGCCGGGCAATGGGTGCCGGTCGGCGTCGGCCAGCCGACGCTGCGGATCGGCGGCCTCACAGTGGGCGGCTCAGCCGCCTGATCCGGGAACGTTGTCGCGTGAAAACGCGGCACCTGTGTCAAGCTCGGGAACGCAAACGTCCGACTCGGGACGCATTTGGTCGTTTGGACATGTTCCGTAGGTTGATGCCGCCGCTTCTCCGACTTCTGGAGCATTCGTTGGTGTCTTCCCTTGTGCGTCTCGCCTGATCATGCGCACACGCCCTGGCCCAGATAACACCCGCGGTCGACTCCGCGGAGCGCCGGCACGTCCAGTTTTCCCGAAATGAATGCGCGACGCTGGCCGGAAATTTCGGTGGGCCGAGCATTTTCCGGAAGCCATTTACTGGCGGTTAACCGTTTCCCCGTAGCCATGGGTCCAGCAAGAGATGGAGCGACGACGGTTTGGAGAAAGTTTCTTCCCCACCCCCCCTCGCACCACCCACCTCGGAAGGAACCAGGCTGGTCTGGCTTCGTCTCTTGCGCTCTCGCCGGGTGGGCATTGCGACCTTCTACAGATTGATGAACGACCATGCCGGCGATGCCGCGGCCGCGCTCGACGCGCTCCCGGGTGTCGCCGCCCGGGCCGGCGTCGCGGGCTACGCGGCCTGTCCGCCGGAGCTTGCGGAACGCGAGTTCCTCGCCGGCGAGAGATGTGGCGCGCGGCCGCTCTTCATCGGCGAAACCGACTATCCCAACGCGTTGACCGATCTCGCCGACCCGCCGCCCATGCTCTGGGTCCGCGGCCGCGGCGCCCTGGCACGGCGCCCCGCAATCGCGCTTGTCGGGGCCCGCAACGCCTCGAGCCTTGGCCTGCGCACCGCGCGCGCCCTGGCACAGGGGCTCGGCCGCGCTGGTCATGTTATCGCCTCCGGCCTCGCTCGCGGCATCGACGCGGCCGCCCATTCGGCCGCTCTCGAGACCGGCACCATCGCGGTCGTCGCCGGCGGTGTGGATGTCGTCTACCCGCGCGAGAACGCAGAGCTCACGCGGCAGATCGCCGAAGACGGCCTGATCCTGTCAGAGATGCCCATCGGCATGCGCCCGCAGGCCCGCCATTTCCCGCGCCGCAATCGCATCGTCTCCGGCCTCTCGGCGGCCGTGGTCGTGGTCGAGGCCGCCGCCCGCTCCGGCACGTTGATCACGGCACGCGAGGCGCTCGACCTTGGCCGCGACGTGCTCGCGGTCCCCGGCCACCCGTTCGACAGCCGCGCTTCGGGCTGCAACATGCTGATCCGCGACGGCGCAACGCTGGTCCGTGGCGCAGAGGACGTGCTGGAAGCGCTCGCGCCTTTCGCCGCCGCAGAGAACCGCAGCGCTTGCCCAGACGCGACCGCAGCCGCGGCGGTCCCACCACCTGCCGTGGCGGACGACTCGATGCGCGCACGCATCCTGTCTCTGCTCGGCGCGGCGCCGATCGCCGAGGACCAGCTCCGGCGCGATCTCACGCTGCCTGGCGAGGCGGTGTCCGGCCTGCTTCTCGAGCTGGAACTGGAAGGCGCGATCCACCGCCAGCCGGGCGGGCTCTTGGCGCGACCGGCTTGAACGGCAAAAAAATCCACCCGTAGGGTGGCGCCGAGCCGCGGCGGCGGCGCATTGACAAGCCCCCGATGTCACCACATGTTCCGCCGCCAATCGCAGATCTTTCGCTTGCAGGTTTCCTTATGCCCGTTGTCGTCGTCGAATCGCCCGCCAAGGCAAAGACAATCAACAAATACCTCGGCGACGATTTCACCGTGCTCGCGTCCTACGGCCATGTCCGGGACCTGCCGCCCAAAGATGGCTCGGTCGACCCGGAGCACGACTTCGAAATGACCTGGGAGGTCGGAAACGATTCCCGAAAACATATCAAGGCCATCGCCGACGCGCTGAAGGACGACAACGCGCTGATCCTCGCCACCGACCCCGACCGCGAGGGCGAGGCGATCTCCTGGCATCTCGAGGAGGCGCTTCGCAAACGCCGGGCGATCAAGAAGGACACGCCGGTCTCCCGCGTCGTCTTCAATGCCATCACCAAATCGGCGGTGACCGAGGCGATGAAGAACCCGCGCCAGGTCGACCAGCCGCTGGTCGACGCCTATCTCGCCCGCCGCGCGCTCGACTACCTTGTCGGCTTCAACCTCTCGCCTGTGCTCTGGCGCAAGCTTCCCGGCGCCCGTTCGGCCGGCCGCGTGCAATCGGTCTGCCTGCGCCTCATCGTCGAGCGCGAGATGGAGATCGAGGCGTTCCGGGCTCAGGAATACTGGACCGTGAAGGCGATCCTCGCCACACCGCGCGGCCAGACCTACGAGGCGCGGCTGGTGACGCTCGCGGGCAAGAAGCTCGACCGGTTCGATATCGGCAACGCGCCCGCCGCCGAACTCGCCGTGCAGGCGATCACCTCGCGCGACCTCACGGTCACCGGGGTCGAGGCCAAGCCCGCCAGCCGCAACCCGTCGCCGCCCTTCATGACCTCGACCCTGCAACAGGAGGCCAGCCGCAAGTTCGGGATGGGCGCGAGGGCCACGATGAGCGCAGCGCAGCGGCTCTACGAAGCCGGACTGATCACCTATATGCGGACCGACGGGATCGATATGGCGCCCGAAGCGGTCTCCGCGGCGCGCGAGGCGATCGCAGCGCGCTACGGCAAGGACTACGTTCCCGCGAGCCCGCGGATCTACAAGAACAAGGCTAAGAACGCGCAGGAAGCGCATGAATGTATCCGCCCCACCGATATGACGCGGGATGCCGGCGAATTGAGGATCTCCGAGCCTGACCAGCGCAAGCTATACGACCTGATCTGGAAGCGGACGCTGGCAAGCCAGATGGAAGCGGCGCGGCTCGAGCGGACTGTGGTCGACGTGGCCAGCGCCGACGGCCAGGTTGAGCTGCGTGCCAACGGCCAGGTGGTGCTCTTCGACGGATTTCTGCGCGTCTACGAGGAAGGCCGCGACGACGTCACCGGCGACGAAGACGACAAGCGTCTGCCCCAGGTCATGCAGGGCGAGAAGGCCGAGAAGCGCGAGATCACGCCCGAGCAGCATTTCACCCAGCCGCCGCCGCGCTATACGGAGGCGACGCTGGTCAAGCGGATGGAGGAACTCGGCATCGGCCGTCCCTCGACCTATGCCTCGATCGTCACCACGATCCAGGAGCGCGGCTATGTCCGCAAGGACAAGAACCGGCTTTTCCCGGAGGACAAGGGGCGGCTCGTCATCGCCTTCCTGATGAACTACTTCCGCAAGTATGTCGGCTACGACTTTACCGCCGGACTGGAAGAGGAACTCGACCACGTTTCCGCCGGCGACGCCGATTACAAGGCGGTCCTGGCGAAGTTCTGGCGGGATTTCTCCGCCGCGATTTCCGAGACATCCGAGCTGCGCATCACGGACGTCCTGGAAAAGATCAACGAGGTGCTGGAGCCGCATCTCTTCCCCCCGAACGAAGAGGGCACGGACCCGCGCGCCTGCCCGAACTGCGGCTCGGGTAGGCTCTCGATGCGCACCGCGCGTTCGGGCGGCGCCTTCATCGGCTGCTCGAACTACCCCGAATGCCGCTATACGCGCCCCTTCGGCCCGCCCGGCACGGAGGAGAGCGGCATCGGCCCGGACGGCAAGCTTCTGGGCTACGACAAGGACGACAAGATCACCCTGCGCGACGGCCGGTTCGGGCCCTATGTGCAGCGAGGCGACGCGAGCGAGGACAACCCGAAGCCGCCGCGCTCGAGCCTCCCCAAGGGGTGGCGCGCCGAGGATATGGACCTCGAGAAGGCGCTGACCCTGCTCAGCCTGCCGCGCGAGATCGGCGCGCATCCCGAAGGCGGCACGATCACCGCGAATTTCGGCCGCTTCGGCCCCTATATCGCCCACCAGCTGCCCGACGAGGAAAAGCCCGTCTACGCCAATCTCAAGGACCCCGCAGAGGTGTTCGAGATCGGCATGAACCGGGCGGTGGAACTGCTTGCCGAGAAACGCGCCAATCCGCGCGGCCGCGGGCGCGGCGCGGCCGCCAAGCCGTTGAGAGAGCTTGGCGAGCACCCCGAGAAGGGCGGACCCGTCAATGTCATGGAGGGCCGCTACGGGCCCTATGTGAAGTGGGACAAAATCAATGCCACGCTCCCCAGCGAGACCGATCCGCAGACAGTCACATTGGAACAGGCGCTCGAGTTGATTTCCGCCAAGGCATCGAAGAAGGGCGGCCGCAAGAAGGCCGCGCCGAAGAAGGCGGGGGCCAAGGCGAAACCGGCGGCATCCGGGGACGCCGCCAAGTAGCCGCGCCGACGGCGCGGCGTCAGATCAGCCAGAACGGCTTGCGCAACTCTTCAGAGACCATCTCGGGCGTGAGGCCGACATCCCTTAGCTGATGCGGAGTGAGCTGCGCGAGGACGCGGCGCGAACGTCGGTTGCGGTCCCATTTCACCAAAGTTGCCGCCACCAAGACCAGAAGATCGGCTGCAAGCGGTCGCGTGCGATACGCCTTCAGGCTGTCGAGCCGGCTTGCCGTGGTGGAAGAATCTTGTGCCATGGGACTCTCCTATTGTATCGACACAATTCTTGCATTATCTGCAACAATCGAGATAATTGTGAAATTGTCTCGCGTCGAGGAAAGTATTGTGACGGATACAAAATGGTATGCCGAAATCGACCTCTCGGGGCGCTCGAAATACAAGGCGCTGGCGGACCACCTTGAAAAATCCATAGAGGATGGGTCTTTGCCGGTCGGACACCAGCTCCCGCCGGTGCGTCAGCTGGCCTGGGATCTCGGGGTTACACCGGGCACGGTGGCGCGCGCCTATGGTCAGCTCACTGATGCGGGGCATCTCGAAGCCGTCGTCGGACGCGGCACATTCGTCGCGCCGAAGCGGGCCTCGGTCGCCGACGACATCTGGTCGCGCTCCTCGCTTCAGGACGATGGAACGATCAATCTCTTCAGCCCCCGCCTCCCCGACATGGGGCAGGTCGCGGCGGTTCGGCGCGCGTTACGGGAAGTCGCGGATGGTCCGGTCAAGGACCTCGTCGAATATCCCGACCGCGCAGGCTTCAGGCCCGCACGTGAGGCGGTCGTCTCCTGGCTGGCGGACATGCCGCTGGGCAGCATCGGGGAAAAGGACGTGGTTCTCTGCCATGGCGGGCAGAACGCGATATCGTTGGTGCTCCAGGCCGCACTGCGCGACCCGCATCCAACCATCCTGGTCGAGGATCTTTCCTATGCGGGCTTCCGGCGGGCGGCGGAAATGCTGCGCATCGAAGTGGTCGGCGTTCCGTGCGACAGTGAGGGCCTGATCCCCGAAGAGGTCGGGCGACTTGCCCGGCGGACCGGCGCGCGCCTGCTCTGCACCTCGGCCGAGGTGCACAACCCGACCGGCCTGCACACCCCGCGGGCCCGCCGCGAAGCGATCGTCACCGCCTGCCAGCGCGCCGACAACGTCCAGATCCTGGAAGATGATTGCTACCGGATCGGCCCGGCCCGCGCGCCGGGCTACCGCGCGCTCTGGCCCGAGGGCGCCTGGTACATCTCCTCGATCTCCAAGACCATCACGCCGGCCTTGCGGATCGGTTTCGCCGTGGCGCCCGAGGGCCGCTATGCCGAGCTGCGCCGCGCCGCCGAATACGGCTTCTTCGGCCTCGCCCGACCGCTCGCGGAAGTCGCGCGGATCGTGTTGAGCGATCCGGAGACGCGGGCGATCACCGAGCGCGTCCGCAGCCGCGTCGGCGCCTATGTGCGGGCGGCGGTGAACATGCTGGGCGGGTTCGACCTCACATGGCACGAAGACGTTCCCTTTCTCTGGCTCTCCCTGCCGCGCGGCTGGCGCGCGGCGGAATTCTCCCTCGCGGCGGAGCGGGCCGGCATCCGGATCCGCTCGGCGGAGGAATTTACCCTGCGCGAGGGGCGCGCGCCGCACTCGGTGCGCATCGCCGTCAACGGACAGATCCCGCTCGACCGCTTCGAGGCGGCGATGGCCACTCTGCGCGACCTGCTCACCAATCCACCCGATCACATGGCGGTTTAAACGGCGCGCGGCCTGGTTCGCCCCGACCCGCGCACCGCCGCATTGCAGCATTCATTTGACAGCCACGCACTCTCCCGGCACAAACCTTGATTCAAGGCACAACGGGAGGTTCTCCATGCACAAGGTTTACGGCAGCGCGACCGAAGCGCTGGACGGGTTGCTGCACGACGGCATGCTGATCGCCGCCGGGGGCTTCGGCCTCTGCGGCATCCCCGAGCTGCTGATCGACGCCATCGTGGCGAGCGGCGTGAAGGATCTGACAGTGGCGTCAAACAATTGCGGCGTCGACGGGTTCGGCCTCGGCAAGCTGCTCGACACCAAGCAGATCCGGAAGATGATGTCGTCCTATGTGGGCGAGAACGCGGAGTTCATGCGGCAGTTTCTCTCCGGCGAACTGGAGCTGGAATTCAACCCGCAGGGCACGCTGGCCGAGCGGATGCGCGCGGCGGGGCACGGCATTCCGGGCTTCTACACCAAGACCGGCGTCGGCACGGTGATTGCCGAGGGCAAGGAGCACAAGGAGTTCAACGGCGAGACCTATATCCTCGAAGAGGGCATCTTCGCCGACCTCTCCATCGTCAAGGCGTGGAAGGCCGACCCGACCGGCAACCTCGTCTTCCGCAAGACCGCACGCAACTTCAACCCACCGGCGGCAATGTGCGGGCGCGTCTGCGTGGTCGAGGTCGAAGAAATCGTGCCCACCGGCTCGATCGACCCCGACCATATCCACCTGCCCGGCATCTTCGTTCACCGCCTGATCCAGGGCGAGCACGAGAAGCGTATCGAGCAGCGCACAACACGGAAGAAGGAGCAGGCCTGATGCCCTGGGATCGCAACGAGATGGCGGCTCGGGCCGCACAGGAACTCGAAGACGGCATGTACGTGAATCTCGGCATCGGCATCCCGACGCTGGTGGCGAACTACATCCCCGAGGGCGTCGAGGTCACGCTGCAATCGGAGAACGGCATGCTCGGCATGGGCCCCTTCCCCTACGAGGGCGAAGAGGATGCCGACCTGATCAACGCAGGAAAGCAGACGATCACCGAACTGCCGCAGACCGCCTATTTCGATTCGGCGACCTCCTTCGGCATGATCCGCGGCGGCAAGATCGCCATGGCGATCCTGGGCGCGATGGAAGTGGCCGAGAATGGCGACCTCGCGAACTGGATGATCCCGGGCAAGCTGGTCAAGGGAATGGGCGGTGCGATGGACCTCGTCGCCGGCGTCGGCCGCGTCGTCGTGGTGATGGATCACACCAACAAGAAGGGCGAATCGAAGATCCTGCACCGCTGCACCCTGCCGCTCACCGGCAAGGGCGTGGTGGACCGGATCATCACCAATCTCTGCGTGCTCGACGTGACCCACAAGGGGCTTCACATTCAGGAACTCGCGCCGGGCGTCTCCCGCGAGGAGGTTCTGGCCGCCACCGAGGCGACGATCGTCTGAGACCTGCACACGACATTGGCCCGACGGAAACCGCTCCGTCGGGTCGATCTGCGCAAGACCGACAGGCGTAGAGACCGGGTCACTCTTTCCCGGTCGCGGCCGGAACGAAGCGCCTACGCCGGCCCGACGAGGCGCCATGGTGCCACAGCAAACGCCCCGGAATTCCTTTTTCCATCATAAACAATTTCACATTACAGCCTCAGTTACCCTCTAATCGGGAAATAATGACACCGAGCATGAGCAGCCCTTCACTCCCTCCCCCCCAGTCCCCCGCCAGCCAGGGCTGGCGCGACGTCGCGCTTCTGGGCGGGCTTCTCTGCCTGTTCCTTGCCGGCCTTGCCGGGCTGGCCACGGCGACCGGGTGGGAGGAAACGCTGGAGCAGATCCGCCGCCTGAGCTGGCTCCAGGTCGCCGCGCTGCTCGGCCTCTCGCTCTGCAACTACCTCCTGCGCAGCGCCCGCTGGCATGTCTTTGCCCGCAGCCTCGGCCTGCCAACCCGCCTCGTCCAGGACATCCGCCATTTCCTCGGCGGCTTCGCCATGACGGTGACACCGGGCCGGGTGGGCGAATTGATCCGCATGCGCTGGCTCCGGCGCGAGACCGGCTGGAGCTTCGAGCGGACCGCTCCGCTCGTCCTGGTCGACCGCGCGTCGGACCTCGCGGCAATGGGCATTCTCCTTGCCATTGCCCTGGCGTTCTCGACCGTCGGAATCGGCGGAGCGCTGCCAGTGGTTCTGCTGGCGCTTGGCGCCGCCTATGTTGCCACCCATCCGCGCCTGCTGGCCTGGGTCGTCACGCAGGCCTACCGCGCGCTCGGCCGCTGGCCCCGTATCTTCGGCCGCATCCGCCAGGCGGCCCGCTCGCTGCGGCATTTCTCCAAGCCCGGCATCCTGACGCTGGCCCTGGCGCTCGGCACCGCCGGCTGGCTTGCCGAGGGCTACGCCTTTCACCTCCTTCTCGGATGGATGGGCGCCGAGGTCGGCCTTTGGAGCGCCGTCGCGATCTTCGTCTTCTCCACGCTTGCCGGCGGGCTCACCGGTGCGCCGGGAGGTGTCGGCGGCGCAGAGGCCGCGATGATCGCCCTGCTGAAACTGCAGGGTGTGCCGCTGGAGGTCTCGGTTCCGGCGACCGCCGTTATCCGGCTCACCACCCTCTGGTTCGCCATTCTCATCGGACTGGCTGTCTTCCCGATCGCGGAGCGACAGTCAAAAAAGGCGCGTCATGACCTGGAAGCAATGTGACTATACCGGCTGGGGCCGTGTCTATCACGCCCGCGGCGAGCTTGCTCGCCCGGAGCGGGCATCGGCCCTCGCACGTATCGCCAGCCAGACACCCTGCCCCGCCATCGGCCAGCGCCGTTCCTATGCGGATGGCTGCCTGAACGACGGCGGACGCGCGCTGCTCACCGAGCGGCTCGACCGTTTCCTCGGCTTCGAAGAGGAGACCGGCCTGCTCGAGGTGGAATCAGGCTGCAAGCTGGCCGATATCGTCACCCATTTCGGCCGCCGCGGCTGGCTGCCCGCGGTTCTGCCCGGCACCGGTTTCGCCACCGTGGGCGGCGCGATCGGCATGGATGTTCACGGCAAGAACCATCACCACGTCGGCAGCTTCGGCCAGCATGTCGAATCTCTCACCCTCGCCCTGCCCGACGGACCGCGCGAGGTCGCGCCCGGCGACCCGCTCTTTGCGGCCACCATCGGCGGCCTCGGCCAGACCGGACCGATCATCCGCGCGACACTCCGGATGCAGAAGATCCGCGGCGACGTGATGATGGTGACCGAGCGCCGCATCCCCGATCTCGCCTCCTATTTCGACCATCTCGACGCGAGCCAGGCGACCTACACCGTCGGCTGGATCGACGCGACGGCGCGCGGCGCGGCTCTGGGGCGCGGCATCCTCGAGGAGGGCGAGACCGGCCCGGGCCTCGTGCCGCCCGCCAAGCGCGGCACGCGCGTGCCGCTGGACGCGCCGCATGCCGCGCTCTCCGGTCCAGTCGTGCGCAGCTTCAACGCTGCCTATTTCCGCCGCGTTCCCGAGCGCGGGCGCACGGTGGTCAAGCCGCTGGAGGATTTCTTCTTCCCGCTCGACAAGATCCACGACTGGAACCGCCTCTATGGAAAGCGCGGCTTCCACCAGTTCCAATGCGTCGTTCCGCTTGCCGAGCGCGAGATCCTGCGGGCCATGCTCAAGGATGTCGGCACGGCGGGCCTCGCGTCCCCGCTCGCCGTCATCAAGCGCATGGGCGCCGGGCGCGGCGGCATGATGTCCTTCCCTACCGAAGGCTATACGCTCGCAATCGACTTTCCCGCCCGCGCCGAGGCGCCCGAGATGATCCGCCGCCTGATCGCGATGTGTTTTGAGGCCGGCGGCCGGGTCTATCTTGCCAAAGACGCCTTTGCAGAGGCCTCCCAGATGGACGCGATGTATCCCGAACGCGCCGAGTGGGCCGGGATCCTTCACAGCATCGATCCCGGTGAGGCCTATGCCACCGACCTCGTCCGCCGCCTGTCCCTGAGGAGCCTGCCATGACCGATACGGCCCGCGAAACCTGGCTGATCCTCGGAGCCACCTCCTCGATGGCCCGTGCGCTGGCGCGCAAGCTCGCCGGGCGCGGCGCCACGCTGCTGCTCGCCGGCCGCGACATGGAAGATCTCGAAGCGACGGCCGCCGATTGCACGGCCCGTGGTGCAACCTCGGCCGAAGCGATCCGGTTTGATGCGCGCGACCCCGAGAGTTTCCCACCCATCCTCGCCCGAATGCAGGCGCTCGGCGGCACGCCAAACGCTGCCGTCTTCGTCGGCTCGATGCCACCGCAGGTTGAGATCGACGACGACCCGGCGATGCTCGACGGCGTTGTCGCCGACAGCTTTACCGGGCCGGCCCGCCTCCTGCACGGCCTCGCGCCGCTCCTGGAGGCGGCCGGTGCCGGCACCATCGTCGGCGTGAGCTCGGTGGCCGGCGACCGTGGCCGGCTCGGGAACTACGTCTATGGCGCCGCGAAATCCGGCTTCACGACTTATATGTCGGGCCTGCGCAACCGCCTTGGCCGCGCCGGCGCTCATGCGATCACCGTGAAGCCGGGCTTCGTCGATACCGGGATGACCTGGGGGCTGGACGGCATGTTTCTCGTGGCGTCACCCGAGGCCGTCGCCGACACGATCCTGAAATCCGTGTCGAAACGGCGCAACGTCGTCTACACGCCGTTCTTCTGGCGCTACATCATGATGATCATCCGCGCCGTCCCGGAGCCCATCTTCCGCAAGCTTTCGATCTGACGCGGCTTCGTCGGTCGATTGCTGATCTCGGGGGCGACCAGCCTCCCAGCGCACTCACGGTTTCTGCACCACCTGTGCCACCTGCGCCCCGCGCCGAAACACGCAGCCGTCCGAAACAAGCTGCGGCGGCGTGAGGCAGAGCCCCTTGGCCACGCTCCACGCGGCAATCACCTTCGGCACGTAGTCGCGGGTCTCGGCATAGGGAGGAACGCCGGAATTGCTGCGCACCGCGTTCTCCCCTGCGTTGTATCCGGCCAGGGCGAGGATCGGGTCGCGGTCGAAATGATCCAGCAGCCAGTCGAGATAGGCGACGCCGCCGCGGATGTTCTCCGCCGCGTTCGTCCTGTTGGCGACGCCGAAGCGTTCCGCCGTCGCCGGCATGAGCTGCATAAGGCCCGTCGCGCCGGCCGGGCTCACCGCATCGACCCGCCCCGCGCTCTCGATCCCCATCACCGCGAGCACCAGCGCCGGCGAGACCTTCGTGCCGATCGTCGCCTTGAGTATGTCTGCCCCGTGCCGGTCGGCGATCGCCTGCAGGCTGGCCAGCCGCGGCGCCTTGACGGTCGCTCCCGCTGGCCCGAGCCTGAGCGCCGCCTCTGCCATTTCCAAACGCCCCGACCCGCTGTCGGAGATCGCCGGAGAGACGAGATCCCAATACCAGCCATAATGCGATGACGGCGCCGCCGCCGGAGCCCCTGTTCCCACCGGCCCCGGCGCGGAGGCGATCTTCGCACCGGGCGGAGGCGGCGCCGGCACCGCAGGGTTGAGCTTCAGAATCCGCGCTTGTTCCATCGGGTCGATCTGGACCAGCCCACGCCGCGCGCCAGCGAACCCGCTGCCGACCTTCACCCGTCTGAAGGTAAAATCCTTTGACCCCTCAGCCTGCTCGGCCGGGGCCGCCGCCGCTGCCACGCAGAGCGCGACCAGGGCGGTCCATCCAAGGCGGCGCATCTGCCTGCCTCCTGTTCTTGCCTGCTCTCGATTTTGTTTTTTTGTGAGGATCGCAGATTTCGTCGCTGCCGCACAGCCCTACTGCGTTTCCAGAGCCATCAAACGCGCAAAACAATGTGCAAAGGCCACACCAAACCGCCCCTGCGCTTGTCGGACCCACTCGTGCCGGTTATGATTCGGCCCGAACGGAGGCAAGGGAGACGCCACATGCAGTTGCTGAAACGGATCAGCACCTTTCGAGAGGAATGCTCCGGTGCGGTGACGGTGGACTGGATCGTCCTGACTGCGGTAATCGTGGGCACCGGCATCGCCGTGGTCTCGACCGTCTCCACCGGCGTCGGCGATCTGTCCGGCGATATCTCAGGCCAACTCAGCGTCTCCCAGATCCGGACCGCTTTCCGCTGAAAGCCGTCCCCGCTGTTCGCAGCGCCCGGAGATTCCTCACCAATTCACTGATTCCGCGCATATTGCACAGGATTGGTGGGATCGGGCACCGAAAACGTACGATCTGCGCCGCAATCCTGCCCGAGTCGGGTGGCCATATAGGCTCATGCCAGGAAGGGGATCGGGTCAAATGAACGGCCGACCCGAGCGGATCCGGAGCGGCGCTTAACTTAGGTAGAACACCCTTCTGGAGACCAACATGAAACTCTTCAACCTGATCAAATCCTTCCGCAATGACGAAGACGGCGCCGTGACCGTTGACTGGGTCGTGCTGACCGCCGCCATCGTCGGCCTCGGCATCGCAACGCTCGCCGTGATTTCCGGCGGCGTGGAAGACCTGTCCGGCGACATCTCGAACCAGC
>NZ_SELO01000183.1 GCF_004146235.1 Tropicimonas sp. IMCC6043
TGGACGGGAAAACGCCCGATCAGGCATATCTCACCCCGTCCCGGCCAATTCCGGTCGCGGCATAACTGAGCGGAAGATCCACTTAGAACACAGCTCCAAACTGTTCAGACAACCCGAGCCACCTATGCACCATGCTCGAGGACGCGGACAAAGCCGACGCTCGAACCGAAGCTCAGGTCACCTGTAAATGTGCCTCGCCGGCTTTCTTGGACACAATGTGTTCGACGATCTTGTATGCCTCCTGCTCTACGACGTGGATCGTGCCGGCGGCCAGCGACGCCGAGGAGTCGAGACCGGCGAAGTATACACCAGGCACCGAAACGCAGCCCGTTTCAATTGGCTGTCCTC
>NZ_SELO01000184.1 GCF_004146235.1 Tropicimonas sp. IMCC6043
TTCGCCCGAAGGCTCAAGACCCTCAGCGGTCTCACGCCATACGAATACATCTGCAAGATCTGGACTTCAGAGCCAGACAGATTCAATGTCGATCCGATCCACCAAATGCCGGGACTGAACACCTAACGTGCTCCGTCACGGGCATCCTGCGGTGTTGGTGAGCGTCAAAACGGGAAAGGCCGCGCCCGGTAGGCGCGGCCTTTGCGGTCCGGCGTCAGCCGGACTGCGATCAGAAGGTGGTCTTGATCTGCGAGACGGCGAGCTGGTTCGAGATGTCGCCGGACAGGTCTTCCACGCCGCCGGAAATCACGGCGAGCGTTGCGATGCCGAGGCCGACGATGGCG
>NZ_SELO01000185.1 GCF_004146235.1 Tropicimonas sp. IMCC6043
GAACGCGGCACTGTGGTTTCTTCTCGGACGTCTTGCCATCTTTCGCTCCTTCTTCCCGGCATCGCTGCCGGATCGGGAGCGGAAAATCCACCTAACTCACCCGTTCAGATTTCCCGAGCCACCTCTCAGGCCACGCCGTCCGGCGGAGCGATATAGGTCGCAAGAACGAATGCTTCATCGTCCGGCCGATGGCGCTTTCCGGCTGCCGTGAGCTCCTTTAGAGCGTTCCCAAGCTGATCGGATTCAGGATTCCCAAGATGTGGCGCCCATGGTTCTCTGTTTGTGAGGCAGATATAGGGGGTAGGAATGGGCAAGCCACATCCTATGGAATTGCGGGAGCGC
>NZ_SELO01000186.1 GCF_004146235.1 Tropicimonas sp. IMCC6043
CGGCGAGCGACCGCGTCAGCCGGTCGATCTTGTAGACCACGACCATGTCGATGCGGCCGGCGTCGATATCGGCGAGCAGCCGTTGCAGGCCCGGGCGGTCGAGCGTGCCACCGGAGATGCCGCCATCATCGTAGCGGGCGGGCAACATCTTCCATCCCTCGTGGCGCTGGCTGGCGATGTAGGCGGCGCAGGCCTCGTGCTGGGCATCGAGCGAGTTGAAATCCTGGTCGAGACCCTCCTCGGAGGACTTGCGGGTGTAGATGGCGCAGCGGATCCGGGGCTTGCTCATGACCGGGACTTTCCACTGAGACCGAAGAACCGAGGTCCCGACCAGTG
>NZ_SELO01000187.1 GCF_004146235.1 Tropicimonas sp. IMCC6043
ACCGCAGCCTCGCCCCGCGGCCTCCATCCGAAACAGAAGCGAAGCGCAGTTGGCCATCTCCAGATATCCCGCGCTGGATCGCGGCAGGAGAGTTTCGTCGAAATACTCGAAAACTCGTTCGAAATCATCTGCTTCGAATAAAAACAACGCCTCGTGCCACCAGAGGTGATGCCGCATCGGTCCTCGATCCGACCAGTAGGACGGTGGCCTCTGCATCCACACGACACCTTCTTCGAGCCGTCCCTGCGCTTCCATAACATGGGCCACGGAATGGACGCTCCAAAGGTCATCTGGTTCCAACTCGGCGCCGCGTCTCCCTAGCGTCTCC
>NZ_SELO01000188.1 GCF_004146235.1 Tropicimonas sp. IMCC6043
GGCTGGTCGACACGCTGACCAACGAGAGCGTGGTGCTCAACCTGGTCGGCGGCGTCGTGATCGGCTCCTCGGCGACCGGCGGCGAGGTGTTCCGCGTCAGCGTGGACACCAATACCGGCCAGGTCACTCTGGACCAGAGCCGGGCGGTGGTGCATCCCGACAGCAGCGATCCCGATGACAGCATCGGGCTGACGGGGTCGAACAAGATCACGCTGACGGCGACGGCCACCGATGGCGACTACGACACCGCCACGGACACGGTCGACATCACCGGCGCGCTGAACCTCGAGGATGACGCGCCGTCCTTCGGCACGCAGTCCGCGGC
>NZ_SELO01000189.1 GCF_004146235.1 Tropicimonas sp. IMCC6043
CGGTCGCCGAGGAGCCGATCACGACGCCGCCGACCAGGTTGAGCACCACGCTCTCGTTGGTCAGCGTGTCGACCAGCCCGGAATCGACGTCGGGCCCGCCGACCACGTTCAGCGCATAGGTCACCGCATCGTCGTCCTCGACGTCGTTGTCGTCGGCATCCTTGAAGCCGTCATTGCCGAAGACCGGCGCGAACACTGTCGAGAAGTCGGCGGAATCATCCGTCGTGAAGTCGGACTCGTCCACCGTCAGGCTCGGCGCCGCGGACTGCGTGCCGAAGGACGGCGCGTCATCCTCGAGGTTCAGCGCGCCGGTGATGTCGACCG